>JBFXAM010000124.1:0-13375 GCA_050184295.1 Phycisphaerae bacterium
CGCGGCGCGAGGAGAACGCGTGCTCTCGAAACGCGCTCAGAAACTCGGCGACGTGCTCGTTCGCGAAGGCGTCATTTCGCAGGACGATCTCTCGCGCGCCTTGGAGTCCCAGAAGGCCGACCAGAAACGGCTCGGCGAGACGCTCGTCGCGATGAACGTCGTCGGCGCAAGCACGCTCGTGCACGCCATCGCCAAGCAGTTGGGCGTCAACGGGTGCATGCTGCGCCATGGGTTGATCGACCCCAAGGTCGCGCAGCTCATCGACCGCGACGAGGCCCACCGCCTCAAGGCCCTGCCGATGTTCCTCGTCGGCGGACGCCTCACCGTCGCGATGGCCGAGCCGCAGTCGCTGCCGATCATCGACCGGCTCCAGCAGCTGACCGGACACATGATCAACCCCGTCCTGGCGCTCGAGCCGAACATCGCCGAGTTCCAGGAAAAGTACATGGGGCCGCAGGTCAACGTGGAGTCGTTCCTCACGTCGTTGACCGAGTCGGACGTCGAGGTCGTCGAACGCGAGACCGCCGACGACGAATCCTCCGCCGAGATCGACCGCATGGTCGACGGCAGCCCCATCGTCAACCTGGTGAACCTCGCGATCCTCACCGCGATTCGCCAGAACGCGAGCGACATTCACATCGAGCCCGACCGCACCGCGACGCGCATCCGCTACCGCATCGACGGCGTGCTCCAGCAACTAATGACGCCGCCGGCGGGCATGCACGCCTCGATCATCTCGCGTGTGAAAGTGATCGGAAAGATGGATCTGTCCGAGAAGCGCCTGCCGCAGGAGGGCCGCGTGCACGTCGTGGCCGAGGGCCGCGACATCGACCTGCGCATCTCGAGCATGCCGACGATTCTCGGCGAGAAGATCGTCATCCGCATCCTCGACCGCACGAAACTCAACGTGGCGCTGGAGGAGCTGGGCCTCGACGGCGACGAGCTGGACCGCTTCCAGACCATGCTCCGCAAGCCGCATGGGCTCGTGCTGGTCACCGGACCCACGGGCAGCGGCAAGACGACGACGCTCTACTGCGCGCTGGATCAGCTCAAGGAATACGGCCGAAACGTCCTGACCGTCGAAGACCCGGTCGAGTACCAGCTCGACCTGGTGAACCAGATTCAGATCAACGAGGCGATCGGCCTGTCGTTCGCGCGCGCCTTGCGCTCCATCCTGCGCCAGGATCCCGACGTCATCCTGGTCGGCGAAATCCGCGATGCCGACACGGCGCGCGTCGCCGTGCAGGCCGCGCTCACGGGGCACGTCGTGCTGTCGACGCTGCACACCAACACGAGCCCCGGCGCGGTGGCGCGGCTGAACGACATGGGCATTGAACCGTACCTGCTGAGCTCGGCCCTGACCGGCGTGGTGGCGCAGCGGCTCGTCCGCAAGAACTGTCCGCACTGCGTCGCCTCGTACTACCCGTCGCCGGCGGCCCTGCGCGACGCGGGCCGCGATGGCGACGTGCGGCGCATCTATCGCAAAGGGGAAGGCTGCACGAAGTGCCACCAGACGGGGTTCATCGGCCGCACCGCGGTCTACGAGGTGCTGGCGGTGGACGACGGCCTGCGTCGAATGATCTACGACGAAGCCAGCGAGGACGAGCTGCGGCAGTGCCTGCTGCGGGCGGGTTGGTCGGACTTGCGCGAAAACGGGTTGCGACTCGCGGACCGCGGACTCTCGACGCTCGAAGAGGTCCTCCGCGTCACCCATGTCGAGACCGAATGCAAAGTTCGCGCCGAAGGCGGCGGCGACAAGTCCGCGGCGCGCCCGACCGACGGCGCGCGGCAGCGCGCGGGCGCAGCGGTCGGCCGCAGTCCTGGCGTCGCTACGACGGAGGACGCGCGGTGATCTTCAGCTACGTCGCAATCGACCGCCGCGGCGAGCGCATCCAGGATTTACTGGATGCGGAGAGCCTGTCCGCAGCGCAACAGGAGCTGCTTCGGCGGGGCCTGTTTGTGCTCAGCGTTGAAGCCGGCCGGGCCGGCCCGTCGCGCGCTCGCGCCGCGCCGGCGCCGGGCGGGAGCGGCGCGGGCGCCGTCAGCGACGGCCCGCTGGCATGGACGCCGCGCGCGCGGTCTTCGACCACGCCGTCGGCGACGGGTCGCGAGCTGGCCGTATTCGCGCGCCAGATGTCGATGATGCTGAAGGCCGGCGCTTCGGTGGTTCCCGCGTTGCGCGCCCTGGAGGAGCAGTCGACCCGTGCGGCGTGGCGGGCGCTGATGGGCGAGCTGGTCGAGCGCGTCGAGTCCGGGGCGAGCGTCCACGACGCGCTGTGCCGTTTTCCCGACACGTTCAGCGGAACCGTGCGGAGCATCGTCGCCGCCGGGGAGTCCACCGGCACGCTCGGGGACTCGTTCCAGCGGATCGCCGGGCTGCTCGACTCGCGCGAGCGCCTCCGCAAGCGAATCATCTCGGCGCTGGCGTACCCGGCGCTCCTGCTGGTGATGGCGGTCAGCGTGGTGCTCACGATCACGCTCTTCGTGTTGCCGCGCTTCCAGCAGCTCTTTGACATGCTCGAGACGCCGACGCCGGCGCTCACCCAGTTCATGCTCGGCGCGTCGGCGTGGCTCACGACCTGGTGGGCGCCCGCGATCGGCGCGCCGCTCCTCGGTGCCGGGGCGCTCTGGTTCTGGACGCGGTCGCCCGCCGGTCGCGACGCGCTCGGCCGCCTCGTGCTTCGCGTGCCGCTGATCGGCCGCGCGGTCAGCGGCGTCCTGCTGGCGCGCCTGCTCCTGACCTGGGCCGCCCTGCTGCGCAGCCGCGTCCCCGTGCTGGATGCGATTCGGCAGACGCGCGACTCGGTGGCGAATGTCGTGTTCGCGAAGCTCGTCGCGGACGTGGAGACCGCGATCGTCGAGGGCCGCTCGCTAAGCAGCGTGCTGCGGCAGTCGGGGTATGTCCCGGCGCCCGTCGTGGCGACCATCGCGACCGGCGAGGACAACGGGAAGCTCGGGGAGTCGATGGAGTTCGTCGCGGGCTGGCTCGACGAGGAGAACGACGGCCTCATCCGGGCGCTTACGCGGCTGCTCGAACCGGTCATCCTCATCGTCATGGGCCTCGTCGTCGGCGGTGTGTGCATTGCGCTGTTTCTGCCGCTGTTCGACATCGCCACGGCGGCCGGCTGAGACCGAAACAGTCGACGGCGCGTCGGGCGTCGTCCACGGGGGTGAAACGCATGTTTGGTTCCCAGCGCTCAACCATCGCCGTCGACGCCGGCCCGGCCAGCGTGGCGATCTGCCAGCTCGCGCGACGGCGCGCGGCGCTGCGCGTGCACTGCTGTGCGGTCGCGGAGGATCCGCTTCGCGCGCGTCCCGCCGCGGAAGCCGCGGTCGAGCTGGCGGCGGAACGCGCCGGTCGGATGATCCGACAGTCGCCGTTCGAAGGTCGCCGGGTCAGCCTGATGCTCCAGCCGCCGGACGTCGGGTTTCATGCGTTGCAGGTTCCCGCGGCGCTGCGTGCCGCGCCGCGCGCCCAATGGGAAACTTCGCTCCGGTTCGAAGCGGCGCGGCACATGCAGGCTGAGCCGGATGAGCTCGAAGTCGACGCGTGGGACCTGCCCGCGACCGGCCGCGCCGGCGAAAGCGTCATGCTGGTCATGACTCGCCGCAGCGTCGTGGAGCGTTGGGCGGCGGCATTCGAGTCGCTCGACCTGGAGCTCCGGTGCATCGACGCGTTGCCCGCGGTGCTCGTCCGCGCCGGGTTTTCGAGCGGCGTGCCCGGCGATACGGGGGAGGCGCCGCTGGAGCGACTGCTGTGGGGCGTGCTCGACGTTGGCTTCTCGCGCGCCACGCTCACGCTCGCGCTCGGCTCGGTGTGCGTTTTCGTGCGCACGCTCAACACGGGCGGCGACGCCCTCACCGAGGCGATCGCCGCCGCTCTGCACGTCGACTATCGCACCGCGGAATCGCTCAAACGCCAACTGTCGCAGGCGCCCCAACCGGCCGACAGCCGCACCCCGGACGCCGCATCGGACGGGACCGACGTCCGCGCGCTGCTTCAGCACGTGTTGCACGCGTCGTACCGCGCGCTCGCACACGATGTGGAGCGCGCCTGCACGTACGTGCTCGAAAACTACCCCGCCGCCGTCGCGAGCGGGCTCTATCTGTGCGGCGGCGGCGCACGTCTCGCCGGGCTCCCCGAGGCGCTGCACGAGTCGCTCGGTGTTCCGGTGCAGTTGCTCAACCCCTGTGAACGCGTGCACGACCGGCGCGCGCGGCCGCAGCACGACGGCAGCTACGCGGTCCTCGCCGCGTGTATGGGGCTGGCGATGGGAGACCTCGCATGATCCGCGCGAACCCGCGTCCGCCATCCAACGCCGCGCCGCCCGACGCGCGGCGCTGTGCGCGCGTCAACCTGCTTCCCGCCAGCGCCCGGCTGCGCGCCGCCGAACGACGGCGTCGCCGGTCGTGGACGCTGCTGAGCGCGGGGCTCGTGGTGTGCGCCGGCGCGGGATGGGGCGCGGCCCGCAGCTTCAGCAGCGAAACGCGCGCGCTTCGCACGCAGACTGCCCGGGTTCAGCACCAGATTCGGGATGAGGAGCGGCGGATCCACACGCTGCTGACGCAGTTGGAGCAGGTCCGGCAGCGCGCGGCGATGCTGGCCCGCGCCCGCGCGTCGGAATCCTGGTCGGCGCGCCTCGCCGAGCTCGCGGCGGCGCTGCCGGAGCACGCCGTGCTCGCGCGATTGCAGGTGACGTCGCCGGCGAACTCCGTCGCGACGCCCGCCGCCCCTTCGGGGGGGGCGAAAAGCGGCTCGGCGGGCGGCGAGCCGCGCGATCCGGCGGCGGCGGCGCTCGCCGGCGGGCCGCCGGCGGGTGCGCGCGTGCAGCTTGACGGGTATGCGGCCGACCACGCCGCGATTGCACGGTTCCTACAGCGACTGGAGGACGCCGGGGGCTATCGCGGCGTCCGGCTCGTGCGCTCGACCAGCGAGGCCGGCGGCGCGCTGCTGTTCGGCGTCGAATGTTGGAGATAGGCGATGATCCTCTGCCGGCAACCGCTGATTCTCATGACTGACCTGGTCGGTGCCGCAAGCGTCCTGGGAATCCTGGTGCTTGTCACGGTCACCCTCGCGGTGCCGATGGCGCGGGAGTGGAACAACCAGCCGGCGATCGAAAGCGAACTCGCGCGGACGCGCGAGCTGGCGGTCACGCTTCAGCAGCGCCGCGCCAAGTTCGCGAGCGAGCTGCGCGACGCAACCGAGACGCTTCGCACCGCAGCGCCGCAGCCCCTCGCCGACGTCGGCAAGCTACTCGAGCGGATCGCGACGCACTGCGCCGCGGCGGACGTGGAATTGCTGGAAGTCACGCCGACGCCGGCGCCGATCGAGAGCCGCGCGGCGGTGCTGCAATGGCAGGCGCGCGTCCAGGCGCGCGGCACGTTTCCGCAGGTGTTCAGCGTGCTGCGCGAGCTGGAGTCCTGGAGCCCGTATCTGGAGATTCGCGACCTGGCGCTGAACGGTCCGCCCAACCGCGAGTCCTCGAGCTGCGATGCCAGCTGGACGCTGCGGCTGAGTTATCTGCGTCCCGCGGCCGATCTCCCGCGGCCAGATCCTGCGGAGTCGAACCCGTGAGATTCTCGAAGCGCGAACGAGTGGGGGCGATGGTGCTGCTGGTCGGTATCGGCGCTCTGGCCGCCGACCGCCTGCTGTTTCCCGCCCCGCAGGACGCCGAGGGCGCGCTGATCGCGCCCGCGCGGTCGCCGCGCGCACCCGCAACGGCGGTGTTCGCGGCGGTTCCCGCGCCGGCGTTGCCGCCCGCGGATCTGGTCGTGCCCGACGTGTTCGACTCGGCGCGCGTCGCGGCGCTGGGTGGACGCGCGCCGTCGCCGGTGGCGGCGGTTGCGCCGCAGGCCGACGCGTTTGCGCGCGAGCACGCGGTGCACGCGACGATACTCGGGCCTCAGCCGCTGGCGCTGGTGGACGAGCGGTTGATGCGCGCCGGTGACGAACTCGATGGATTCGTGCTTCACGCGATCCACCGCGGCTCGGTCGAGTTTGTATCGGGCGTCGAGCGCGTCGTGCTCCGCGTGGCGCCGCTCGGGCACCGAAGGCGCGGAACGCCGTGAGCCTTCCGAAAGCGCGCCCCGCCGCGCGCCGATACACAGTGCGTCAAGCGGTCCCTTAACGGTCGGGACCCGCGCCGCGGATTGCGAACGCTCCGGCGGCGACATTTGCAATAGTTCAACTGTTCGGGGTGCTCGGATAGCGCCGCGACTCATCGGAGGACACGCCGTGCCCAGTTTCGCTCGCAAGCGCGGATTCAGCCTGGTCGAACTCATCGTCGTGGTTGTGATCATCGGCATCCTGGCCGCGATCGCGATCCCCCGCTTCAGCCGCGGCGCCGCGGGCGCCGGCGGGAGCGGCGTGAAAGGCAATCTCTCGGTCCTTCGCAACGCGATCGAGATGTATTACTACGAGCACAACACGTATCCGGGTCAGAACGCCGCAGGCGCTGCCGCCGCTGGATCCGAGGCCGCTTTCGTCGCGCACCTGACGAAGTTCTCGGACGAGTCGGGAAACGTCAACGACACGAAGACGGCCGTCTATCGGTTCGGTCCCTACCTGCGCAAAGGCGTGCCGGCCTGCCCCGTGCCGCCGCGCGCCGGAAAGACCGGCATCAAGATGCTGAACGGCGCGACGGCGCCGGCGTACGACGCAGCCGCGGCCGACGCGGGCTGGGTGTTCAACTACGAGACCGGTGACATTGTCGTCAATTCGAACTCGACCGATCCGGAAGGCATTGCTTACGACACGTATTGACCGCGGCGCGTCCAACGCTCTTTCCTCGCAGCCGGCGCGCCCGTGCGGACCCGGGGCGCCCGAATCCGCGGCGCGAGTGGAATCCGTATGATGAGAGTGACGGCCCGCGAACTCACGCGACACCCAACCCGTCCCGCCGGGTTGGGTGCTCGCATCTACCGCTCGCGGTGGCGTCGCTCGGCGGAGCGCGTGCGATCGATGAGCGCAAGTGCGGGCGGACGTGGCGGGTCCGGGGAACTGTCGCGACGCGCGTTCACACTCGTCGAGCTGATCGTCGTCGTCGCCATTATCAGCGTCGTATCCGCGCTGGCCGTCCCGCGGCTGTCCCGCGGCGCGACGCAAGCGGCCCGCGCCGCGACCCAGGCCGACTGGAATCTGCTCCAGCAGCAGATCGACCTGTTCGCCGAGGAGCACCTCGGCACATTCCCCGCGAGCGTCACCGACGGCAGCAATGCCGCCCGCAGCGAGGCCGCGTTCGTCGCGCACCTCACGCGGCGCACCAACATGAACGGCGAGGTCGGCACGACGGCCGGGCACGCGTACGGCCCGTATCTCCGCGGCGGCATTCCCGCACTGAAACTGGGGAAGTTCGCCGGCAGCAACGGTGTCTACGTTTACGCCGGCGCCGCCGCCCCGTCCCCGGACGGCAATCGCGCGGTCGGCTGGATATACAACGCGCAGTCCGGTGCGGTCGTCCCGAACGTCCCGAGCGAGACGATTCAGATCGTCGACAAAGGCGTGATTTCGTTTTCGGGGAACGTCGACGCGGTTGAGACGCCATGAGCAGGCGTGAAATGCACTCGCGCCGCGGACTCGCCCCGTCGCCGGCGCCGCGCGCGTTCACGCTCATCGAGCTGCTGATCGTGATCGCCATCGTCGCAGTCGTCGGCGGCATCGGCGCGACGCGCTGGGCCCAGTTCGCCGAACGACACAGCGCCCAGGCGGCCGCGCAGCGCCTGGCGCGCGATCTGCAATACGCGCGAACGCTGGCGCGCCACGCGAGCAAGCAGCAGGCCGTTGCGTTCGACCTCGCGAATCACGCGTACGAGATCAAGGGCGTCAAGCACTTTGACCGGAGCCTGGGAAGCCACCGTGTCACGCTCCGAGACGATCCGTATCGGGCGCGGATCACGTTTCTCAGCGTCGGCGGCGACGCCCAAATCGTGTTCAACGGCTATGGCGCCGCGGACACGGCCGGCGACATCCGCGTCACCGTCGGCAACACGACCTACAGCGTCCTCGTGGAGGCCGCCACGGGCGAGGTGATTCTCAAATGACCCGCCACGCGATCGGCACCGGACCGGGTTCCCTCGGACGCGCTGGCCGCCGCGGCTTTACGCTCGTCGAGCTCATGCTGGCCATGTCGGTGGCGGCGATCCTGGTGGGCGCGGTCGCGGCCGCCTTGTTCGTTGCCGGGCAGGCGCTGCCCAACCGGCAGACGCCGGCCCAGGCCGCACTGGCCGCCGCGACCGCGGTCAACGAGCTCGCGGACGACCTCGCGCTGGCGACGAGCTTCAGCGAGCGAACCGCCACCGCGATGACGTGGGTCGTTCCCGACCGGAACGGCGACGAAGCGCCGGAGTCGATCCGCTATGCGTGGGACGGAGTCTCCGGCGGGAAGCTGACGCGGGCCGTCAACGGGGCTGCGCCGCAGGTCGTGCTCGTCAACGTCGGCACGCTGGCGCTGGCGTTCGACGTGACCTCGCAAGTCACGCAGACGACGACGATTAGCGAGGTGTCGAGCGGCGAAGTGCTGCTCAACTCGTTCGAGGCATTCAGCGGCGTCTCGTTCAGCAGCACGACGCGGAGCATCTCGCCAACGGGCTGGTCCGGCGCGTGGTTCCCGGTCTCGATCCCGCGCGGCGCGTTTGACGTCCAGATCACACGCGTCCACGTGCGTTTGCAGGCTGGGTCCTATCTGCTCCCGGCAAGTGTGACGATGAGCATCCACCTCGCCGGCACAACCACGCCGCCCAGCCCCGCCGCGGCAGTCGGCTCGCCGGACAGCGTGGCGACTTTCGGCCTGCTGACGGCGCTGACGGCAACGGATTTTCGGTTCTCCGACGCGTTCATTCCGAGCACGGAGACGCAGTTGTTCTTCGTGATGAAGGCCAGCGCGACCGACGCCGCTCGAACGGCGATTCTGGTCGCCGACGCGCCGTCGCCGCCGTACGACCGGGCGGCCGTGTGGTCGAACAACAGCGGCGCGACATGGCTGCCGTCCAAGACGACATGGGATTACTACGAGCTGCCGGCGTCCGTGTACGGATCCTACAAGACGCGCGCCCGCCAATCGACACCGCTGACGCGCTACTTCGTGCGTGCGGTCAACATCCGTCTCGAGACGGGCGGCGGCGCCGCGCGGCCGGTTGTCGTCGGCGTCGAACTGCACAACCACCCGGAGGTGGCCGCACCATGACCGCGTCGCTCAGGTCTCTTCGGCGGCGCCCGCGGCGCTGCCCGGCATTCAGCCTGGTGGAAGCGCTCGTCGCGATCGTGACTGTCGGGGTGGTCGTCGTCGCCGCGCTGGCCGCGGCCGGCGGCGCCAAGGCCGGATTCGAACACCTTCAGGATCGGGCCCGCGCCGACCTGCTCGCCGCGCAACTGCTCGCGGAGATTCTGCCGCTGCCATACGCCGACCCGGACGGCGGCGGCTCGCTGGGACCTGACCCGGGCGAAGTCGCCACACCCGATCGGCTCACGCTCGACGATGTCGACGATTACAGCGGCCTCGCCGACGACCCGCCGAGAGGGCGCGATGGGGTCGCCATCAGCGGCTTTAGCGGCTGGCGTCGCGTCGTGACGGTGGCGTGGCTCGATCGCGGATCGCCCGAAGTGCGCGTGTTCACCGAGAGCGGCATCAAGCGAGTCACCGTCGCGGTCATGAAGAGCGGCCAGACGCTGGCGACACACGTCGCACTGCGCAGCGCCCGCGAGGACACGCCGTGAGCGACGCTCGCCGCGGAACCGTCCGATCGCCACGGCCTCGCCGGTCGCGCCGCCGGGGTGCGCTTTATGTGATCGTGCTCGCCGCGGCCACACTGGTGATGATCATCGGGCTGGCGGCGATCGCGACGACCCGCATCGAACGTCGTGCACAGCGCTCCGCAAACGACTTCGCGATCGCAAGAAGCGGAGCGCGCTCCGCGATCGAACTCGGCTTCGCGGGCATGCTGGGCGACGACGCGTGGCGCGACACGTACAAGAGCGGCGTGCCGTGGCTCGAAGACGTGACCGTCGGCGGCGCGCGGCTGACTTTGACGGTCACAGATCCCACGGACAACGACCTGACGGACGACCCGAGCGATCCGGTGGAGCTGGTCGGCGCGGCCGTCGTCGGCGACGCGCGCCACGTGCTCCGCTGCCGCGCGGCGCCGCAACTCCTGCCGCTCGAAGCGCTCAGCACGTGCCTGCACAGCACGACGTCCATCGCGGTCGCGTCGGCGAAGCGCGTGGTGGCGTCCGGCGCGGCGCTTTCGACCAATGGCCCGTTCGTGAACGACGGCGCCGTGACCGGTGACATCGAAGCCGCCGCGCTCAGCGGAACCGGGACGATCTCCGGAGCGTCGACCGTCCCCGCGCCCGCGAAAGCGGCGCCGGACGCCGGCGTGTTCGCGCGCTACCTCGCCCGCGCCACCAGCGTGAGCGTCAGCGGCACGCTCGAACACGGCGTGCTCGCCGCCGGCTACAGTTCGTTTGGGGCAAGCAACGCCGATGGGGTGTACTCGATCGCGACCGGTGGTGCGGATCTCGTGATTCGCGGCGTCCGCGTCCGTGGCACGCTGGTCATCAATGCCGGCAGTGGGACTGTACGTATCCGCGAGGCCGTATTGCTCGAACCCGGGCGCGCCGACTATCCGGCGCTCATCGTGCAGGGCTCGTGCGAGCTCGACCTGGACCGCGCCTCGGCGCGCCTCCGCGAGTCCGCGTATTCCACGAATTTCAACCCTGTGGGCGCCCCGTACTCGGGCGCGTCCGACAACGACACGGCGGATACGTATCCGAGCGAGCTGCGCGGGTTGGTGCATGTTCGCGGGCGGGTGACCTTCAAGCAGCGCGCCACGATTCGCGGCGTGTTGATCGCCGAGGGCGCCGTCGGGTTTGACGACGACGCGTACCTGGAGCACGATTCCACGCTGGTGGAGCAACCGCCCGATGGGTACACCGAGCTGGGCCCGATGACGCTCAAGGCGGGGAGCTTTGAACGCGTGGTCGAATGAGCGGTCCGGGCTCGCGGACGCGCGCCCATCGGGCATACAAGCGCAGACGGGGTGAAGAGACTCGGCGCGGCGAACGGAACGCCCACCGCCGCCGCCCCGTCCACGCTGGTCTTGGACCCGCGAGGCGGCGGCGGCGTGTGCAAGTCGGTAATCGTTTCCTGCGGGCGACAACCGGGCGGCCGCCGCGCACGCAGGCCTCGCCCGGCCGCTAGGCCTCGGGGCGGCTGAACAGGTCGCTGCTCTCGTCGTCGCCGCCCAGGCCGCCGCGGCGGCGTTTCTCGCGCTTCGGCCGGCCGGCCTCGTCGGTCATGGCTTCGGGCGCGGTCGTGTCCTCGGCCCACTTGGCGCGTTTTCGGGAGAGGCCGATCTTGCGTTCGACGGTGTCGACGCGGAGGATCTTGACGTCGATCTCCTCGCCGATCTTGACCTCATCCTGCGGGTTTTCGACCTTGTGGTCGGCCAACTCGGAGACGTGGAGCAGACCTTCCAGCTCCTCTTCGAGCTCGACGAACACGCCGAAGTTGGTGATCTTCGTGACCTTTCCACGGATGACCATGCCCGGGACGTAGCGCTCGGGGACGGCGCGAATCCAGGGATCTTCGACCATCTGCTTGAGGCCGAGCGCGACGCGCATCTTCTCCTGGTCGACGGTGAGGACGACGCAGCGGAGCTTGTCGCCTTTCTTGACCATCTCCGAGGGGTGGCTGACCTTCTTGGTCCAGCTCATGTCGCTGACGTGGAGCAGGCCGTCGATGCCCTCTTCGATCTCGACGAACGCGCCGTAATTGGTGAGGTTGCGGACCGTGCCCTCGACGACGGTGCCCGGCGGGTACTTCTGCGCGACCATGGTCCACGGGTTGACCTCGGTCTGCTTCATGCCGAGCGAGATTTCCTGCTTGTCCTTGTTCACCTCGAGCACGACGACCTCGACGGCGTCGCCGACCTTGATGAGTTCGGACGGGTGATTGATGCGCCGCGTCCAGCTCATCTCGCTGATGTGGACGAGACCCTCGACGCCGGGTTCGAGCTTCACAAACGCGCCGTAGTTGACGATGTTGACGACTTCGCCCTTGATGCGCGACTGCACGGGGTAGCGTTCGGCGACGCGTTCCCAGGGGTTTTCCTGCTTCTGCTTGAGGCCGAGCGCGATCTTCTCGCGCTCGCGGTCGATGCTGAGAACCTTGATCTCGACTTCCTGGTCGATCTTGAGCATCTGGCTGGGATGCTCGACGCGGTCCCAGGACATGTCGGTGACGTGCAGCAGGCCGTCGATGCCGCCGAGGTCGACGAAGGCGCCGAAGTCCGCGATGTTCTTGACGATGCCCTTGCGCAACTGCCCGACGGCGATCTCGGCCAGCAGCGCGGTCTTGGCGCGCTCGCGCTCTTCTTCGATCAGCTTGCGCCGGCTGATGACGATGTTGCGGCGTTCCTTGTCGATCTTGAGGATTTTGGCCTCGATCACCTGGCCGATGTATTCGCCGACGTCGGCGGGGCGACGGATGTCGACCTGCGACGCGGGCAGGAACACGTTGACGCCGATGTCGACGAGCAGGCCGCCTTTGATCTTGCGGAGGACACGGCCCTTGACGCGGTCGCCTTCCTGGCAGGTCTCGACGATGCGGCGCCAGTTGAGGATGCGATCGGCGCGGCGCTTCGAGAGGATGACCATGCCGGTGTCGGGCTCGATCTCCTCGAGCAGCACGTCGATCTGGTCGCCGATGTGGACTTGCGCGGGGTCGTCCCACTCGTTCAGGCCGATGATGCCTTCGCTCTTGAGACCGACGTCGAGGATGGCCTCGCTGCCGACGATGTTGACGATGCGGGCCTTCAGAATGCGATCCTGCCCGATCGCCGGGGCGGCCTCGATGGTGGCGTTCGCGGTCCAGTCCGCTTCTTCGGACGCGGCGCCGAACGCCTCGCGAAGTTGTGCGTTGATCTCGTCGTCGGTGA
Organism: Phycisphaerae bacterium; assembly: GCA_050184295.1. GTDB lineage: Bacteria > Planctomycetota > Phycisphaerae > UBA1845 > Fen-1342 > JBFXAM01. Next base: position 12,934 of record JBFXAM010000124.1, read on the forward strand.
TTTCGATGTCTTTGATCAGATTGGCGTCAACCATGCAACCACGATTTCACAATGGGTGTTCGAGACACAGACGACGATCCCGACGCAGACGCTGCGCACCGGACGGATGCGAGAACCGCAGCGGCGGAGCCGAGGCCCCGACGCTGAGCGCCGTGAATTCGTCGCGACTTCGTTCGGACCGCCCGCGGAACGGTGGGAGGGGAAACGAAGCCTACCCGCCTCGCGCCGGACCCACCGGCGCCGCCTGAGACGGATCGAAGAATATAAGCCCCGGCTCTGAAGGAAGCAACGGGCGACGCGTCGATCACAGCGTGCGGGGTGCATCCCGCTCCGGGTTGCAATTATGCGGCCCGGCGGAGGGGGTTGGTGGCCCAGAAGGTGTTCCAGTCGTCGTTGAGGCGGTAGCTGATGAGCGTGGCCATGGCCAGGGCGCCGCGGTCGC
>JBFXAM010000125.1:0-13349 GCA_050184295.1 Phycisphaerae bacterium
ATATGCAAGGCGGCCATCACGGCCTACCTTGTGGTGCTCAGCCTGCTCTGCGTGTACGGGCTGCACCGCTACTTCCTGGTCCTCACGTACTACCGCAATCGGCGGAACACGCCGCAGCTTGCCGGTCGGTTCTCGGACCTGCCGTTGATCACCGTCCAGCTCCCGATGTTCAACGAGCGGTTCGTGGCCCGCCGCGTGATCGAGCACGCCTGCCGGATCGAGTACCCGCGCGACCGCTTGGAGATCCAGGTTCTCGACGACTCAACCGACGAGACACGTGGGATCGTCGCCGACGCGGTCGCGGAGATGGCGGCGGCGGGTCATCCGGTCGTGCTTCTGCATCGCGAGAACCGCCGGGGCTACAAGGCGGGCGCGCTCGCGGAGGGATTGAAGGTCGCGCGCGGCGCGTTCGTCGCGATTTTCGACGCGGACTTTCTGCCGCCCGCGAACATTCTGCTTGACACCATTCACTTCTTCACGTCCCCGGACGTGGGCATGGTGCAGTGCCGGTGGGACCATCTGAATCGCGATGCGTCGATGCTGACGCAGGCCCAGGCGGTGTTGCTCGACGGGCACTTTGTCATCGAGCACGCCGCCCGCAACCGCAGCGGCCGCTACATGAGCTTCAACGGCACGGCCGGCGTGTGGCGTCGCGAAGCGATCGAGGATGCCGGGGGCTGGCACCTCGACACGCTGACCGAAGACCTCGATCTGTCGTATCGGGCGCAGCTGCGCGGCTGGCGGTTCGTCTTTCTGCCGGAACTCACGTCGCCCGCGGAACTGCCGCCGGAGATGAACGCGTTTAAGGCGCAGCAGCACCGCTGGACGAAGGGCGGCGTGCAGACGTGCGTGAAGCTGCTGCCGGCGGTGTTGCGCCGGGCGGCGAACTGGCGGATCAAGGTCGAGGCATTCTTTCACCTGACGAGCAATCTCGTCTACGTGCTCATGGTGCTCCTGACTCTGCTGATCGGGCCGGCGCTCTTCGCGAAAGTCATTATCGGCGAGCCCATGCGCTGGTGGCAGATCGGCCTCGAGTATCTGCTCTTCTTCGTCGGCACCGGGTCGGCACTGGCGTTCTACATCATCAGCCAGCGCGAGACTGCGCATGGTTGGTTCGACAGCGTGAGGCACATCCCGGCACTGATGGCCCTGGGCATCGGCATCGCGTTCAACAACGCGGTCGCGGCGATCGAGGGTCTCTTCGGGCGGACCGGCGAGTTCGTTCGCACGCCGAAGTTCGGCGATGATGCCGGGGCGTCGGGGGCAGCGCTGCGGCAGCGGATGAGCGGGCTGAAGCTGCGGGGATCGTGGCAGGCGTATGCGGAGTTGGCGATCGCGTTCTACCTCACCGCCTGCCTCATCGCGCTATGCTGTTTTGACCATTGGATCGAGCGGGTCTCGGCGGCGTTGCCGTTTCTGGCGGTGTTTATTTCCGGCTATCTCTACGTTGCGACGCAAACGCTTTATAGCCAATGGCTTGCGAAGCGGCGCGCGGCGGCCGCCCGGGCGTGATACCGGGCTCGTGATGCGGTCGGCGACGGTCACATGACGCCGGTCACGTGCGCCTGCGTCCGCGGTTCGTTTTCGGTCGCGTCCGTGGCACGCCAGGGCCTGCTGCATCAAGCGGCGGGCGCCGCCCCGGGCTGAGCGCGCGGCGGTCTGATGCGCACCCGCGCCACGGGATGCGCCGTGCATCAGCGCTCGCGCGCCAGGGCTGGAATTTCCTCCTTCGCTACGGTACACTGCACGGACGCTGGGAGGCGGTGCGCACGGACTCCACGCGCTCGGTGGGCGATCCGGCACGGATTGGTTTCGCGTGAAAAGAGCTGCGGCTCGTTCGGGCCTCGGCAGTGCGTGTCTTCTCGGTGTCCCTGTTCGATCTGCGAATCGCGCTATGAAAGGAACTCACGTGGTTGGGGTCAAGCGCTCGATCTGCGCGACGTTTCGCGCTCGCCCGCGGGTGTCCGGTCTCGGCAAGCACGCCCGACGTGCACTCATCGTGCTGTCGCTGGGGGTCGGCCTCGCGACGCCGAACGCCGCCGCGCAGACCTACGCGGTTGCGCTCGCCGGACAATTCGGCGGATCGTCCTACGGTTTGGCGAACAACGGCTCCACGGCGTACATGAGTCTCGGTCCGCGCGTCGCGGTGTTCGACGTGTCGTCGCCGACGGCGCCGACATTGCTGGGCATCACCAATGTGCTGCCGTCGGTGCCGCAGGCCCTGGCGTATTACAACGGCTTCGTCTACGCCGCTTCGTCCGAGCGCGGGTTGTTCACGATCAACGTTCAGGATCCAGCGCACCCCACGTTCGTCAACATGTTCGACACGCCGAGCTATGGCTACGGTGTGACGATTCACAACGGGCTGCTTTACGTTTCCGACTTCGAGTCGGGCATCCACATCTTCGATCTCGCCAACCCGGCGAACCCGGTTCGGATCGGCGGATACAACACGGTCGCGCGATCGTACGCGTGCTGGGTCGAGGGGAACATCTGCTTCGTCGCCGACGGGACTGAGGGCGGGCTCCAGATTCTGGACGTGAGCAACCCGGCTGCGCCGACGTGGATCAGCGGATTTAACACCGACGGATCGGCGTGGGACGTGGAGGTGCGCGGCAACTACGCGTTCCTTTCGGACGCGACGTCGGGGTTTGTCGTCTTCGACATCTCCGACCTTCAGTTCCCGACTCCCGTCGCGTACGTGGACACGCCGGGGTTTGCGTATGACATGACCATCCGCGACAACTATGCGTACATCGCGGACCGCTACGGCGGGTTGCAGATTATCGACATCACCGATCCGCTGTTCCCGTTTCGCGCGGGCAGCGTTGGCGTTCCCGGCGGGTATGCGCGCGCCGTGGGATTGAACGGCAACTATGCGTACATCTCGGATGGCGACGCGGGCGCGCTGCGCGTGATCAACATCGCAAACCCGACCCGTCCCACGCTGAGCGGCTCATGGGAGCGCGGCGGGTTCGGACTTGGCGTCGCGGCGAACGGCCGCTATGTCTACGGCGGCGGCGGGCGTGCCGGGCTCGTCGTTTATGACACCCAAGCGCCCGACGGCCTCGCGCGCGTGGCGTCCGCGTTCACCGGCGGATACGCCAGCCAGGTGAAGATTCAGGGCAACTACGCTTATGTCGCGGACGACTATGCCGGCCTGCAAGTCGTAAGCATCGCCAACCCGCTGGCGCCCGTCCGCGTGGGACGCTTCGATACGCTCGGCGAGGCGCTCGGCGTGCACGTGGTCGGGGATCTCGCCTACGTGGCGGACAACGACGAAGGACTCCAGATCATCAACGTCGCGAACCCGGCGGTTCCGGTCCGGGTCGGCGGCGCGCCCACCGGCAGCTACGCGCGCGACGTCACGGTCGCCGGCAATTTCGCCTACGTCGCCGCCGACCTTGCCGGCCTGGTGGTCGTCGACGTCACCAATCCCGCCGCGCCGTTTGTCGTCGGATCGTATAACTCGCCGGGGACGGCCTACGGCGTTGTGCTCCGCAACAACCTGGCGTATCTCGCGGACGGGTCGCAGGGTGTTCAGATCGTCGACGTCAGCGACCCCGCGGCGCCGGTTCGCGTGGCGAACTTCCGCAATTGGACCGGTTCGTGGCGCGTCGTGCTGGACGGCCGCTATCTTTACTGCTGCGGGCTCTACGCGGGTCTCGAAGTGCTCGACCTCGCGCCCACCCCCGTCGCGCCGGTACGCGTCGGGTACTACCAGACCGCCGGCTACTGCCAGGACATCGCCATTCAGCAAGGCAAGGGCTACATCGCGACCGACGCCGCCGGGATGACGGTGCTCGACATCACCCAGCCGCCGCCCGTCGGCCGGCCGCCCCTGAACCAGGTGGGCACAACGGCCGGCAGCCGCACGGCGATCGGGCCGTAGTCCCGCTCGCCGCAGAGCGCAGCGCACATCCGGACGAATTGAGCCCCGCGGGTCGGTCAGCCGGCCTCCCGCGGGGCTCGGGCATTTATTGCGCAAGAGGTGCGGCCGAGCGGACGGCCGTGAAAGGCAGCGGTCCAAGCCCGCGACTCCACGCCGCGCGGAACCGGGGCACGCGACTCGCGTGGTGGCCGCCCGGTCTGGATGGTTGCGCCCCCGTGCACAGGGCCCATGCCCTGCCCCCAATCGCGGCCCGATCACAGAGCGATGCGGCGCGAGTCCTCGCGCGACTCGGTGCGGGGGGCGGCGTCCGGCTCGGCGGTGCAGCGGCGCGGTCGTGTCCTTGACGCCCCGCGCGCCGGGACGTACGAATACCCGCTTGGACCCGCCCGAGCGTTCGGCCGGCGCGCGAGGAGCGCCGCCGCGATGCTTCCCCGGGCGAGCTTCCGATAGGAACCCGAAGCGACGCGATCGAACCCGACCCGCTTGGTCGGCGTATCGTGTGAATTGACGCCGTTGCCGCCGCGGATGCGTGCGGCGCCGGCAGTCGCCTGTGGTCTGATCCCCGGCGGGCGCGTGCCGCGGCGCCCACGCGGGAAATTCCGCCGCCGCGCACAGTTGGAGCCGCCTGCCATGCATGCGAGTACCGCCCGTCACGAAGCGATCGCCGCCGCCACCTCGTGGGCGCAGAAGTCGGCCCCGGGGCTGAAAGGCGCGCCCGACTCGATTGAGTCGCTCTTCGGTTGCGACGCGTTCACGCTGCGCGTGATGCGCCAGCGCCTGCCCAAGGACGTGTTCAAGCGCCTGATGCGAACGATTGAGCGGGCGGAGCCGTTGGATCATCGCGTCGCGGACGTGGTCGCGGCCGCGATGAAGGACTGGGCCGTGGAGAAGGGTGCCTCGCACTACACGCACTGGTTCCAGCCGATGACCGGCCAAACCGCCGAAAAGCACGACTCGCTGATCGTTCCCGACGGGCAAGGCGGCATGATCTTCGCGCTCTCCGGCGACGAACTCGTGCAGGGCGAGCCGGACGCGTCGAGCTTTCCGTCCGGCGGGCTGCGCGCCACGTTCGAAGCGCGCGGCTACACGGCCTGGGATCCGACCAGTCCGGCGTTTTTGATGCGCGGCGAGAACAGCGTGACGCTGTGCATTCCGACCGCGTTCGTCTCCTGGACCGGCGCCGCGCTCGATCAGAAGACGCCGCTGCTCCGCTCGATGGACGCGCTCAGCAAGCAGGCCCGGCGGATTCTCAAGCTGTTCGGTGCGGATCACGGCGTGCATCACGTGCACACGACGGTCGGCGCGGAGCAGGAATACTTCCTCGTCGATCGCTCGCTGTACTACGCGCGGCCGGACCTGGTCACCTGCGACCGTACGCTCTTCGGCGCGAAGCCGCCCAAGGGCCAGCAGCTCGAGGATCACTACTTCGGGTCGATCACGCCGCGCGTGCTGGCGTTCATGGCGGAGGTGGAGCGCGAGCTGTACCGCGTGGGCATTCCGGTGAAGACGCGGCACAACGAGGTGGCGCCGGCGCAGTACGAGCTCGCTCCGATCTTCGAGACGTCGAACGTCGCGTGCGATCATCAGATGGTCATCATGGAGACGCTCAAGCGCGTCGCGCCGCGCTACGGGCTCCAGGCGATCCTGCACGAAAAGCCGTTCGCGGGCATCAACGGCTCGGGCAAGCACAACAACTGGTCGATGACGACCGACACCGGCGTCAACCTGCTCGATCCGCAGGACGAGACGCACACCAACATGCAGTTCCTCACGTTCCTCTGTGCAGTGATTCGCGCGGTGGACACGCACGCCGATCTGCTCCGCGCCTCGATCGCGTCGGCCAACAATGACCACCGCCTCGGCGCCAACGAAGCCCCGCCCGCGATCATTTCGATCTTCCTCGGCGACATGCTCACTGACATTGTCGAGCAGATCGAGAAGGGCGCGACCAGCCGTACGCTCAAGGGCGGCACGCTCGACCTCGGCGCGACCACGCTGCCGCAGCTCCCGCGCCACAGCGGCGACCGCAACCGCACTTCGCCTTTCGCGTTCACCGGCAACAAGTTCGAGTTCCGGGCCGTGGGGTCGTCCGCGACCGCGGCCTGGCCCAACACCGTGCTCAACACCATCGTCGCCGAGGCGCTCGACTCCGTCGCGACGGAGCTCGAAGCCGCGGTGGGCGGCAAGAGCGGCGACGCATTCCAGGACGCGGTGCGCGGCGTGCTTCAGAAGATCGTGCAGCAGCACAAGCGGGTGATCTTCAACGGCGACAACTACGCCGCCGCCTGGCACACGGAGGCTGAGAAGCGCGGCTTGCCGCACCTGCGCGACACGGTCGCGTCGATTCCCGTGCTCGGCGGCGAGCGGACGGCGGCGCTGTTCAGCAAGCACGGCGTGCTGAGCAAGGACGAGCTCGAAAGCCGCGTGACGATTCAGATCGAGAAGTACATCAAGCAGATCACGATCGAGGCCGAGTCGATGGTGATGATCGGCCGGCAGATGATCGTGCCCGCGGCGCTGCGGCACCAGGAGCGGATCGGGCGGGCCGTCGCGGCGGCCGAGTCGGCCGGCGTGCGCAGCGACCCACAGAAAGCGGCCCTGCGCGATTTCGTGCTGCTGGTCGACCGCTTCACAAGCACCCTCGGGCAGCTCGGCGACGCGTACGCGAAACACGACGGCGACCCGCTGCATCACGCGAAGTACCTGCGCGACGCCGTGATCCCGCTGATGCGCCAGCTGCGCGACGCGGGCGACGAGCTGGAACTGCAAGTGTCGCACGACGAGTGGCCGCTGCCCGGCTATCGCGAGCTGCTGTTCATCAAGTAGCCGTCCGCCGCCGCGCCGGATCGACACTGGCGCGCCGCTCGGCGGGGGGCGACCACGACCCAGGCCGCCGAAGGACGCGCGCGTGCGTCTTTCGACGGCCGGGCCTGTTTGTGATCGAATGAGGACTTGCTTCGTCGCGCGCGTGACGAGCCCCGTGGTCACGCCGGCGATTCGCCCGCACGACGATGCGTCGCAGATGCGCGCGGCGTGCGCAGCGCTCTTCAGAATTCGTAGATTTCCGGCGTGCGGCCCGCGAGCACGTCGGTTTCCCACGCGACCCGCTTGTCCCCGGCCGCGGCGAGGTCAACGCGGAACTGCGGCGTGCGCGGCGGATCGCGCGGCTCCGGCGTGACCGGGACGCCGCGTACGTCAAAGACGCGCAGCTCGCGCTCCGTCACCTGGGCGACGTAGATTCGATTCTCCGCGGCCCGCGCGCGGAGCGCGATCGCGGGCGCGTCTTCGCCGAACGCGACCACGAGCTCCGCACCGCGAAGCGCGTCGACGCGCGTGGGGGCGAAGCGATCAAGGTCGCGGCTGTGCCGGACGGCGACGCGGGCGCCGCCGGAGTCGATCCACGCGCCGCGCGCGTCGTCCGCGCGGAGCATCACGTCGAACGCGCCCGCCGCGGCTTCGGCGTCGCGGGCGCCGCCGTCGGCTGTGCTTCCGGCGCTGCGTGACGCGCCGCTGACGCGGACGGTGTCCGCGGACCAGCGCGTAATGGTCGCGCGCAGCCGGTCGTGGGCGGCGGGCGCGACCGCGGGCGGCGGCGATGTCAACACTTCGGTGCTGTGCGCGTGGCCCGCGTTGCCCCGCGTGGACGGCGCGAGCAGCACGGCGCGCTCCCCGTCGTTCATACGCACGCGCCCGCCCGCCGACAGCTCGACATCGGCGACAACCACGGTCGTTTCGGTCGCGCCCGCTTGTGCCTGCAACACGCCGCGCGAGTCACGGATTCCGCTCATCCCGACAAACGTGGTGTCGCCTTCGCGGCCCCACTTGCTCGCCGACGCGATCGGGACATTGAATTCGGCGGCACGCGCCGCAATGAGAAAGTCGGGCTGCGGATTCCAGAGCATGTCCGCCGTCCCGCCGTTGACCCACGCGGTCGGCTGGACGAGCAGTTGCGCGCCGCGCGCCACGAGCGTCGCCGCGATTTCGGGGATGCGGGCGTCGGCGCAGATGAGGATGCCGACGCGTCCGAACGGCGTGCGGATCGGCTGCAACGCGTCGCCGGGCGTGAACCAGCGGCGGTCGAAGTCCCAAAGAAAACACTTGGAATAAGCGCCGCAGCGTGCGCCGCTCGCGTCCACGAGCGCGGCGGCGTTGAACAGCGCGCCGTCGCGCTCGGCAACGTAGCCGGCGCACAGGGCAAGCGCGTGCCGTCGCGCGAGTGCGGCGATTCGATCGAGAAAGGTCTGGGGGCTCGGCAGGCCGGAATTGCGGGCGGCGTCGTACGCGGCGCGCGACGCCAGCCAATATGCCGGCCAGACGCATTCCGGAAGCACGAGGAGTTGCGCGCGAAGTGCGGCGGCCCGCGCGACCAGATCATCGACCATCGCGAGCGAATCCCGCCACTCGCTGAGCCGCACGCCTGGCGTCTGTCCGACGGCGATTCGCATGGCATCATTCTACTTCGCAGCGGCGCGCATATTGTCACGGCCGCCGCTTCGTGCCAGAATCCCCGGCGGTATCGAGCAGGCAGGACGCCGGCTATCTCGGAAGGAGCCGTTCATGTCGCGCACCACGTTGGCGCTCGCGCTCGCCGTGTTGTCGATTGTGCTTTCGGGTTGCCCGCGTCCCAACGAGATGGAGCCGTTCCGCCAGCCGGACGAGCCCGACTACGGTCGTCCGCTCGCGCCGGGACAGATGGCCCTGCGCAAGATACCGCCGGAGCAATATCCCGATTTCGGCCCCGGCTTGCTGAATCGCACCGGTCTCGAAGAAGCGATCCGCAACAGTCTCGCCTATCTCGCCAAGCCCTCGAGTCACCGCTATTTCCCCTACCTCGACATCTCGCACGACCGCGCTGTCCGCTCGCTCGAGCACTTTCTCGTCGTGCTGGCGGCCGTGCGTTCGCCGCAGGAGCTGAACGCCGTCATTCGCCGCGACTTTGAGGTCTACCAATCGGTGGGCTGGAACGGTCGCGGCGGGGTGTTCTTCACCGGCTATTACACGCCGATCTTCGACGGCCGCCGGCAGCGCGACGGCGAGTTCCGCTACCCGCTCTATCGCCAGCCGCCGGACTTGCTGAAAGACCCCGACGGGATCACGCTCGGGCGGCGCACGCCGGAGGGCCGAGTCGTGCCGTATTACACCCGGCGCGAGATCGAGGAAGGCGGCGTGCTGGACGGGCAGGAAATTGCCTGGCTCCGCGACCCGTTTGAGGCGTACGTGGTGACCGTCCAGGGGTCGGCGAAGCTGCGGCAGGCCGACGGATCGATGCTGGAGCTGGCGTACGCCGCGAACAACGGCATGTACTACAAGTCGATCGGCCAGGAGATGATTCGCGCTGGGAAGATCAAGCGCGACCAGCTTTCGCTCCAGAACCTGATTCGGCACTTCAAGGCGCACCCCGACGACGTGGCGCGGTTCACGCGGATGAATGACCGGACGGTGTTCTTCAAAGAGCTTGCCGGCGGCCCGTTTGGCAGCCTGAACGTACCCGTGCTTCCATACCGGAGCCTCGCGACCGATAAATCAGTGTTCCCGCGCGCCTGCCTGGCCTTCGCGCGGACACGCATGCCCGTGCTTCGCGACGATGGCACGGTGTCGGTGTCGCCTTATGCGGCATTTTCGTTGGACCAGGACACGGGCGGCGCGATTCGGGCCGCCGGTCGCGCGGATATCTACGTCGGCATCGGCCCGTCCGCGGAAGCGATCGCGGGCCGGATCGGTTCGGAGGGGCAGCTCTACTACATCTTCCTGAAGGAGGGCGTCTCCGGAACCGCTTCCGGAAATTGAACGCCTATCGCAGGAAATTGTTGACGCTTTGTCGGTCGTGGGCGATAGTATTGTAATAGATTATTCGCGCAATCCGCGCGACGCCGTTGGACCGTAGACGGAGCATCGAAAAGAACAACCACAACTACGCCGCTGCGACATCGGCCAAGCGATTCCATACCACCCTCATTCATCCGTTATTCGCTTCCGGCAGGCCGATCGAAGTGGACGTGGTCTTTTTCTGCGCCGACAGGACGGAACCATCGCATGCTCAACTACACGCTCGGTGCCGTTGCGGAACTCGCGAGCCAGCTCCGGCGAAGCCCGGTACGCCTGCGCCTGCGGCACCTGCTTAACCTCGACTTTCTGCTCTCCGTCATCGAGCCGGGGCGCGACTATCCGCTCGAGTTCATCGTTCACACGCTGACCGGGTTCAGGCCGCGTGCCAACGGCGACGACACCCGGCTGTTCGACGCCGAATCGCTTCGCATCGATCTCGCGACCCTGGCCGAAGACCTGAGCGAGTCCGCGGACATCGACGTGACCGCGTGGCCCGAGCCGCTGTTCTCTGTGGCGGATCTCGCACGGCGGTTTGACGTGAGCACCAAGACGATCTTTCGCTGGCGTCGGCGCGGGCTGGTTGGCTGGAAGTTCCGGCACGCCGATCAACGTCTGCGCCTTGCGTTTCCGGAGCGCTGCGTCCGGCGGTTCGTCGCCGAGAACGCGGACCTCGTGCACCGCGGATCGTCCTTCTCGCAGCTGACGAAGGCGGAGCGTGAGGCGGTCCTCGGCCGGGCGCGCGAGCTGGTCGAATCCGGCGAGCGCACGGTCAACGCCGTCGCGCGAACGGTCGCGCGCGAGACGGGCCGCGCGGTGGAGACCATCCGGCTGATCTTGAAGGCGCACGACGCGGGTCAACCGCGGGGCGGACTGTTCAACCGCACGCCGGCGAACGTGCCGGCGAATGATCAGCGGCTCACCGTGTGGGAGGCGTATCTCGAAGGGCAGGACATCGCGACGATCGCGACGCGCCTGTCGCGGCCCGTCGCGTGGGTCTATCGCACCGTCACGCAGATGCGCGCCGCGGAGCTGCGCGACCGCAAGATCGAGTTCATCCCCAGCGACGAGTTCGACGCACCGGACGCCCAGCGCGCGATCTGCGACGCGCCCGCGGCGCTCGCTCCGAACCGGAGCGACGCGGTCGCTCCCGGGCGTGTGCCGTCCGATCTGCCGCCTTACCTGCGGCAATTGTTCCACCTGCCGCTGCTGACCGCGGAGGGCGAGGCGGCGCTGTTCCGCAAGCTGAACTACCTGAAGTACCGCGCGGATCAGGCGCGACTGGCGCTGGACCCGGAGACCGCGACCGCCAGCGAGCTCGACGACATCGAAGCGCTGGTGACACAGGCCGCGGACGTGAAGACGCGGATCGTGCAGGCGAACCTGCGGCTGGTCGTGAGCATCGCCAAGCGGCACGTCGCGCCGGGGATGGATTTCTTCGATCTGATCAGCGACGGAAACGTGTCGCTGATGCGCGCCGTCGACAAGTTCGATTACTCGCGGGGGTTCAAGTTCAGCACCTACGCGTCGTGGGCGATCATCCGCAACTTTGCGCGCACAATCCCCGACACCAAGACCCACCGCGAGCGCTACCAGACCGGCCGCACCGAGCTGCTCGATGTCTTCGCCGAGCCGCGCGTGCACGAGCCGGAAAACGACTTTCTGCCGGCCGTCCGCGGCCTGCTCGATCGGATGATGCACACGCTCGACGACCGCGAGCAGCGGATTCTCCGGCAGCGCTTCGGCCTCGACGACAACGGCGAGCCCCAGACGCTTGAGCAGATCGGTCAGCGCATGGGTGTTTCCAAGGAGCGCGTGCGGCAGCTCGAAGCGCGGGCGATCGCCAAGCTGCGCAGCGGTTTCGACACGGACGCGAAGCAGCTACTCGGCGCCGCGGGTTAGCAGATCCACCCCAGCGCGAGCGGAACGCTCCCCAGGCCGGCGTGCGCGCTCTTCGCTTTGTGTGTCGTGATTGCGTCCGGCCGTGCGGGGCACGGTCGGCTCGTACCCGTCGATGATCCTGCGCGGACCGCGTCGGTTGTCGCTGCCGGTTAGCGCCTCATGGGAGCCGCACCTCTTGCGGGCACGATCGACCGCCGCGGTGCACCGCATTCCGCTTGTCAGCGCAGATGACGAACACAACGGCACATCCGTAGAGTGACGAGTATGCGCATCGCGTTCGCGCTGCTTCTGGCGGTCGTCGGTGTTCTCGGCACGGGCTGTCCAGACATGGCGTGCGGCCCGCACCCGTCTCCCCACCTCACGCCCGGTGCCGGCGACCCGTCTGATTCCACCGACGACGCGGCCGGCGACCCCGCCGACATTCCCGGAACGAATGCACCCGACGACACCCCAGGCGACGCGCTGCCGGCCTGCACCGGCGGCCGCGGCGTCGTCGAGCATTCGTTCGGCGGCAGCTCGCTGGGCATCGACGAGGGTCTCGCCGCCTCGATCACGGACTCGTGGATCATGATCCAGCGCTTCTGCTTTCAGCCCGATCCAGCCGACCCCGGGCGCGCCGTTGGCGTTGTTCGGCGAAGCGCGTCAAGCAGCCGGACCGCGTTCCGATTCGATGCGTTGAGCTGCCGGAGCCGCGTGACGCTGGTGGACGAGGTCAGTGACGAGGTCGCGCTCACGGGGACGATCGAGCGGCGCGCCGATGGGTGCTTTGTAACGCTCACCGCGGCGCCGGCGACTTACACGCCGACCGCACGCACGACCTGCCCGGCGGAGCCGAGCGAGCCCACGACGACGGCGCCCGCATTTCCGGTGACGCTTCAGTTCGATCTCTCGTTTCTGCTGCCGGACCACGGCGTCGTCGACGAGAGGCGTTCGATGGGTAGCGATCCAATCGAGCGAACCTCGACGTTTGTCGAACCCGTTCCGACGGGCGTGGCGTTGCCGTGCATCCCGCTCGCCCCGTAGCCGGTTCTCCGTCATAAGCCATTTTGCAATAACGATTTGACGACATTGACGCGCAGTCCACCGAGCCGCCGGTCGGATCGATGCGGGCTAGTCGGGCCCGGGAAAAAATCGATTGCTCTTGTTTGGTTCTTAATAATCAATACACTCGTTCTTCACGGGCAAACCGACTCTTTGTAGCGAGAGCGTCGCGCCGGAGCGCCGACCACTCGCACTGTCCAATTCGCGATCGTAGCCGGTCTGGCTCCGTGTTCAGCAGCCGATGGCGCGGCCCGACGGCAGCGTCGTCGGCGTGGGCCGAAATACTCAACTGCACGTTGCCGATCGTGCGACCGTTTGGTCGACGTTCGTCGCGGTTCGGAATCCCGCAGCGTTGCGGGATCATGTCGCGTCCGAGTCGGAGAAGGAGCCTGCCATGCGAAGGAAGCGGTTTGCCGGCTGTGTCGCCGCGGGCGCCCTGTTGGCCGTCAGCACGGCGTTCGCGCAGAACTCCCACGCACCCGTGAGGCCTGAGACTCGCACCGCCTCGCTTGGGGTGCATCCAGCACCGTTGGCAAAGGAGCCGGTCAAGGAGACAACCAAAGCGCTGCTCCCCGCGTGGACGGGCGACGACGGCGGCATCGCCGGCCCGGGCAATGACCCGTGTGCGACGCCGGCGGTGCTCGTGGGCGACTCGGGCAGCGCGGCGACGGACACCACGACGGCCACGAAC
>JBFXAM010000126.1:0-13343 GCA_050184295.1 Phycisphaerae bacterium
CGCCGCCCTCCTCCGACTCACGCGCGACCGCACACACGCTGCCCGGAGGCTGCGCGGCGCGGATTACTCTCTGCCTTGCACGCCGCGTGCCAGAGGGAGAAAACGCGAGCGGCGGAGGGCGACCGGGGTGGGATGAGCCGAAAACACCGAATGCGGCACGCCGCATGCGGCCGCGAACTGCCTTCCCCGGTCGCCGGCTCGGGCCATGCAGTGCGGATTCAGACCCGCGCGCCGCGACCGCAGCGTAGACAGCGGCGACGCTGCCGGCCGATGGGGCCGTTCCGATCCCGCACGGACCGAGCCGCCTGCGCCGCCCACGGCTGTCGAACCGGCCCCGCCACGTTACCATCAAGGCGCGTCGCGACGCCGAACGGAATCGCCGCTCAGTCTGCGTCGTCGCCGCCGGAAGCCGAATGGAACTGAACGTCACCCTCCGCGAACCGCACAAGCGCGCCGAGCTGTTTGGCGTCGGAGATCGCCACCTGCGCGCAATCCGCGACGCATGCGGCGTGCAGCTTCAGGCCCGCAACGCGACGCTGCGCGTGCTCGGCGATCCGGAAAACGTCGCGCGGGCGGCCGCCGTGATCGAGCAGATGCAGGAGCGACTGCGCGGGCAGGACGATCTCGACGACGAGATGGTTGCGGAACTGCTGGCCGAGGTGCAAACGGACGAAGGCCGCGCCGGTGGGCCGATTCAGACCTTCCTGCGCGGCACGAGCATCGCGCCGAAGACCGAAGGACAGCGCGCGTACATCGAGGCGATGCTGACGCGCGACCTGACGTTCTGTCTCGGGCCCGCCGGCACCGGCAAGACCTATCTCGCCGCCGCCGTCGCGGTTCACCTGCTCAAGGGCGGCAAGGCCCGCCGCATCGCGCTCGTCCGCCCGGCGGTGGAGGCCGGCGAGAAGCTCGGCTTTCTGCCCGGCGACCTGCTCCAGAAGGTCAACCCCTATCTGCGCCCGCTGTTCGACGCGATGCACGACATGATGACCTTCGACCAGCTTAAACGCTTCATGGTCAACGACATCGTCGAGGTCATCCCACTCGCGTTCATGCGCGGCCGCACGCTGAACAGCGCCGTCATCATTCTCGACGAGGCGCAGAACACCACGCCGTCGCAGATGCTCATGTTCCTCACGCGTCTCGGACATCACAGCAAGATGATCGTCACCGGCGACGACAGCCAGGTCGACCTCGAGCCGGACCAGCGCTCGGGGCTGGTTGACGCGGTCGAGCGCCTTCGCGACGTGCCCGAAATCGCCGTGCTGCGGCTGGGCAGCGCGGACATCGTTCGGCACAAGCTGGTGCAGGAAGTGGTCGCGCGCTACGCGAATCGCAATCCGGAGCGTTGATCGCGCACCGCTGGGCACAGCGGCGGAAGCGGCGTGTCGCTGCTCGTGGTCGACGCGCGGCGGGTCCACGATTCATCGCGCGACGAACACTGTTTGGAAACGAAACCGAGCGGAACACCGGTCCGTCCGGCGCTGTGGCGACGTCCCGCGAGAAACGGGGGACGCGGGGCTCACGTCCCGTCGGCGCGCCCATACATCGCCCGCCACACGTCCGGATGCTCGGAGGGATCCAGCGTCTGGCGATCGGCGTAGGTCTTGCCGAGCGGATAGAAGTAGTCCACCGACTGGGTCTCACCGCCGGTCGTCTCTTCCGTCCGCACGACCATCCCGCGCGGGTGGATGAACACGAGCGTGCCGTCGTCAACGTGGTCATGGGGTGAATAGCGCGCCGGCGGCTCGGTCTGCACGTTCGTGTCGAGCACGAACACGAGCGGGCGGCCGTCCAGCGTCGCGGAGCCGACGAGCTTGAGATGAGCCGGCCGCGGCGGCGGGGGGGGCGGCGGCGGTGGCGGCGCGGTGTTCGCGACGACCGGCTCGGTGTTCACCGGCTCCGGCGGGCGCGCCGGCGGCGGCGTCCACTTGCTGAAGAGCGTGGCGCTCGCGAGCTGTGCGTAATCCTCCAGCGGCCGCCCCAACCGCGTCGCCAGCGGCCACTCTTCGCGATTCTCAGTCAGCGTGTGGTGCGCGACATCGGGCTGCACCGGCAAAACCACCGCGACCGCCGTAAAACTGATTCGCAGCTTCTTCTCGCCGACCGGTGTCGCCGCCTCGCCCCCGTTTCGCCGCGCGCGCGACCGCGCCAAGGGAGTGGTCGGCGCGGCGCCGCCGGACTTCGACGTGCCAAGCGGATCCTCGGCGGTGACGACGACGCTGCGCAGGCGCGCGGCATAGGGCCGCTGGTAAAACCCGCGCAGAAAATTCGCGAAGTGTTCGAGCGTGCCGCTGACGTTGACATTGACCGCGATTTCGTACTGCCCGTTGCGGAGCTTCTGGGGCGCGGTGGGCGCGATGCGGCGGTTGTCGCGCAGGCCGGCCTCGTCGAGCAAGGCGCCCAGGTCGGTGCTGAACAGCAGCCGCGCTTCGCCCGGATCGGCGCTGAGCGTGCGCTCGGTCTGCTCCGCCCAGGCGGCGTGTGTCTTCGACTCGTGCTGCACGAGATTGCGCAGTTGCACCCGGCGCGCCGTCAGCGTCGCGATTTCCCCGCGCGCGCTGCGGAACGGCTCATACACCACCTGGCGCGCGACTTGGTAGAAGATGAACCCGCCGACGGCGGCCGCCACGCAGCCCGCCAGGATTCTCTCGCGAGACGTCATTCGCACACTCCGCGGCGCCCCGCCGGCGCACCGCTCTTCGAGAGGCGGCGCGCGCGGCGCAGATCGGTCAGAAACTCGTCAACCGTTTCTTGCGGTCGCGTTCGCGCTGCTTGGCGTCCGCCTTATAGTGCTCCAGCGCGATCAGCTTGATCACGACCTTGGCGCTGCCGTTGAACGACGGATCGCCCGTCGAGCCCTCCTGCCACGCGCCTTCCTGCGACGCGCGATACAGGGGCTCGCCTTCCAACGTCACGTCGTTCACCCGTTCGATGAACTGCGTCAGCGTCGCCAGGTCGCGGCAGTACACGTCGAGCGTGACGGCCGCCGCCGGATCCTCGAACTTTGCCTGCCGCACCACCATGGCCTTGCCGGGTTCCGGAACGCAGTCGTGAAAGCGCAGCAGGTGGTCGGGCCAGACCGCTTCGATCGCCCACTCCTCGGCTTCGGACGCGCGATTCTCGAGCTCGCGCATCCGCTGGGCCTTTTCGGTCAGCTTGCCGACCTCGCCGCGCAGGGCGCGCACCTGCGCCGACAACGACTGATAGTACGCAACGCCGCCCGCAGCACCTACGACCAGCACGGCCGCGGCCGCGATCGCGCCGATGCGCACTCGCCGCGCCAGCGTCTCGCGCGCCGCGACGGGCTTCTTGGGCGCGAGGAAGTCGAGCTCCAACAGCCCTTCAGAACTCAGTCCCCACGCCAGCCCCAGCGCCGCCGAGAACGGCCGCAGCTTCAGCGCTTCGCCGGGCTTCACGCCCAACGGACCGGTCGGGTCGTAGAGCGCCGACGGCAGCCCGAGGCGCTTCTCGACCGCGGCGAGCAGCTCGTTCTCGACTCCGGTCCCGCCGGCGATCAGCACCTGGTTGATGACGACGTCGGGATCGGTGGCGCGAAAAGCCTGGAGCGTGCGGACGATCTCCAGCTCCAGCTCCGTCACCGCCGATTCGCTGTCGGTCCCGGCGCGCTCCATGTTCATCAGCGCGCTCTTCGACGAAATGCGCGAATCGTCCGTCGGCGTCAGCTCGAACGACAGCGGCGGAACCACCACGTGTGCCGAGCGCGAGAACGTCAGCCGCCCCTGGCACATCGCGTCGATCTCGGTCATCGTCGGACCGACGTCGACGAAGAGCACGTTGCGCTCCGCCATCTCCGGCAGGTGCGTCACGCTCACCAGGTTCGCATAAGGCCGCAAGCCGATCCGGGCCGGAGTCAGCCCCGCGGCCAGACAGGTCTCGCGCAAGCGCTGCAATGCCTCGTTGCGCACCGCCGCCAGCAGCACCTCGGTCACCAGGCGGTTGGCGTCGCGCCGCACCACGACGTAGTCGATCACCGCCTCTTCGAGCGGGAAAGGCAACTCCTTCATCGCCTGGAATCGCACCGCCGCCGCCACCTCGTTCGCCGGCGTCGGCGGCAGCGTCAGCCGGTTGATGACCGCCTTGTCGCGCGGCACGTCGACGATCGCGCGGCGATGATGCATGCGGTGGCGTTTCATCATCTGACCGATGAAATCGCCCATGATCGCGGGATCGTCGGCGTCGACGGCGCTCGGCAGGCGGTGCGAGTGCGCGTCCTCGAGCGAGAAGCTCCCGCCCCCGAGGCGCGCCACGACCATCCGCAGCGTCCGCTTGTCCCAGTCGAGGCACAGAACTTTTCGCGACATCATCCGATCCCGTGTTCGAGGTCATCCGCTCGGCCGCTAGCGACCCGCCGCCACGATCTCCAGGTCGTCATCGTCGATCGGCCAGCCCAGCCCCAGCGACGTCAGGTCGCGGTGATACCGTACCTGCGCCAGCGGCCCGAGCATCTCGACGATCCACTCCATCCGCCGCATCACCTTCGAATGATCGGCGTAGCCGACCACTTCGATCCGCACCTGGTACGCCTTCGTCGTAATGTACGGCGCGATGCGCTTGTACGTGTAGGGGTCGACCGCGCCCGTCACCATCGGCCACGCCGTCGTCCGCAGCGCCGCGGGATCGAGCTGGCGGCGCATCGCGATGATCCCCGCGACCGCCTCGGGCGTGATTTCGGGAATCAGCGACAACACCAGCGACGGCGCGGTGTTGATGTTGACCAACCCGACGATGCCTTCCTGCGTCTGCTGCGGCGCGCGGGCCGTGAAGCGGTCCATGATGATCGACATCTCTTCCGGCGTGATCGGGCTCGTCGCGATCAACTGCCCCAGCGGCGTGTCCGCACCGATCCCCGGGGCCGGTCCGCCGGGCACGCCACCGACCGGCGGCGCCGGAGCACCCGGCGGCGGCGGAGTCGATCCCGTCTGGCCCGGCAATCGGCCGCCACGCATCGCCCGCTGACCCGGCGGACGCAGCGGACCCTGCACGGTCGGCTGTGGACCCGGAGTCACGCCCGGCTCCTCCTCGCCCTTTTCCTGCGCCCGCGCCGCGAGCTTCGACCGCTCACCCGGCTTGTTCTCTTCCTCCGGCTGCGCGCCGCTCTGCTCGCCGTCACCCGGTGACACGTCACCCCCAGCGGGCGGCGGCGTCGCTCCGTCCGTCGGCGGCGCGGACTCATCGCCCGGAAGCGCGCCGTCGGGGGGTGTTTCGCCGCCGGGGAAGAGGTCCGCCGGGCTGCGAAGCTGCGGATTCAATCCACGCACCTGGAGGATGAACGCCTGGGTTTCGGGGCTCAGCTCGTTCGCTTGAAAGACCTGCGCCATCCGCGCCTGAATCTCCGCGGCCGGTGCGCCCAGGTAAATCCGCGCCTTGTTGTCGAGGGCCGTGTCCGGCTCGCGCGACCAGATGGTCACGTACGCCGACAGCCCCGGGTTCAGGATGCCGTCGCCGTTGTCGTACTCCGGAAACGTCTCGTCCGCGTCGTCTTCGTTCGGATCCAGAATGCCGTTGCGATTGGTGTCCTCGCCATACAAGACTGCGGCCGTGAACCCCTTGATCAACAACAGCTCGTCGAACGTGTCGAGCGGGCCGTTCTTGGGCTTGTATGGCGGTTCGAGCGTGTTGTAGTGTCCGCCCTCGGCCCCGCCCGCACGCGGATCGTCGTCCGGATCAACCCAGTCGAGGAACGCGTTCACCAGCTCCTGCGGATTCTCCACGCCCAACGGCGCCAGCACCGCCGTGAACAGCCGCTCGATCTGTTCCGGCGTCGCCGCGTTTAGATTCAGCTTGCCCGACTCCGGCGTCACGCCGTAACGCATCGCACGGATGTTCTCTTCCAGCGTCGGGGCGACGACGCTGAAGCGCCAGGCAGCCACCGGCTGCGAGTTGTCCTCGAAAATCTCCTTTCGCGAACGGGTCTCGCGGATCGGATCGTTCTCGCGATTGAATTTCTCGCCCCAGACGAGCCCGTGACGGAAGCGCTGCGGCTTGTCGAACCAGGCGCCGACGTCGTGGGCGCTGACGCGCAGCGTCGCGACCACTTCTTCAAAACCCGACTCGGCGGCGAGGCGCGCCTGTTGCATGTCGATGTGGGCCTGCGTGCCGGCGGTTTCCGCGCGGATGAAAAAGATGAACCCCGCCATCACAATCGCGAGCAAACCGAGCAGCGCCAGGACGATCGGCAGCACCAGCCCACGCCGCGCGCCGGTCACGTCACCCAAGCCCCCTTTCGCAATTCGCCATCCGCCGTGCCCCGAAGCCGATCGGCAGGCCGCATTGCGCAATCCGTGACTGCCGGAACCGCGCGCCCTGCACGACGCGGCGGGGAGCGCCAAAGTCCGAACCCCGGTTCCCGGACTCATTTCCCGCCCTCCACGCCGAGCTGCTCGGAGAACTGTTTGCCGACGCGCTGAAAGCGGCTGCCGAAGAACTTGTCCGCGGCCGGAATCTTCACGATCGTGCTGTAGCGGTTCGGGTTGAACTCCGGCCGCTCCGTCAGCGGATGCTGCTCCAGATCGGCGTCGTTCAGCTCGTCCGCGCTGATCGTGTCGAACCCGACAATGATCTCCACCAGTTGCGGCAGCGAATTGCCCTCCGTGATGTCCCACTTCGTGTCCCACTCCACCCCGTCGAAGTAGCGGAACTCGAGATAGCCCAACTCGTGCGACCATACGTCCGTGCGGATGTCCCGCGGATCGTCCTCCTCGACCACAAACTGGTTGAACGTACGCATCTCCGTCCGCAGAACTCCACCCACGATCGGCTCGCCGTCTTCGGTCGTGTTCTCCGGATCAACCCACAGTCGATACGTCAGCAGCCGGAGATCGTGGACCGCGGGCGGCAGCTCGTCCGATTCCTCATAAAAGCGATACTGGCCGCGCTCGGGCATGGCGGTGGTCATGAACGTGATGCTGCGGCGCTCGCCGACGAGGCGCTGCTCGACCTGATCCTCTTCGGTCTGCCCGAACCCAAGCTGCTCCTTCCCCAGGCAGCCGCGCAACTCGCTCGCGAGCCGCTCCAGCACCTGGCGCGCCAGTTGCGTGCGGTTGGCGATGCGTTCGGCCTGCTCGCGAACCTCGCCGGTCTGCCAATAAAAGGTGAGCATCGCGCCGAGCAGCATGATGATCAGCACGATCGAGACGAGCACCTCGAACAACGTCATTCCACGTTGGCGCATGAGTGCGCGCGGTCGGAGCGTGGTGCGCCGGGCGGCGGCGGCTCGTGGATTACGGACGGCGGATGGAATCCGGGAGACAGCGGACTGCGAAATCTCAATCGCGGATTGACGGCGCGCCGGTCGTGAGCGCGCATCCTCGGCCGCAGCACGCGGCGGCGCGGTGGCGCGGAGGTCCGTTCTGCAAACTGCCTTCCGCATTCTGCATTCGCGGTGCGTGGCTTTCAGCATGGTGCATGCTGCGATCGGCATTCGCGCTAGTTTCTGCCGCCGCCGTTGCGGAGGCGTTGCAGGTCCTCAATCGTCATGCGCGGTTGGTTTCCGTTTCCACCGCGGTTTGCGCCGCTGCCGCGATTGCCGCCTTGTCCGCCGCCGGCCTGGTCGACGCGGTTGCGGATTTCGTCGCCGAGCGAACCGCCGCCGCGGCTGCCGCCGCCTTGTCCAGTGCGGTTGTTTCCGCCCGATCCACCGCGGCTGTCGCCCCCGGCCTGGTCCACGCGATTGCGAATCTCGTCGCCGATCGAACCCGCCCCGCCGCGATTGCCGGTGTTGCCGCCGCGATTGCCCGCGCCCGAACGACCGCCGCGCCCGTCGTTCACGCGGTCGCGAATCATGTCGCCCAAATCGCTCCCGCCGCTGCCGCTGCGTGCTCCGGGCGCTCGTGGCGGCCCGGTCGGCGCGCGGCCTGGCCCCGTGGGCAGCTTCCCGCCGCCGGAGATCGCGTCGTTGATCTGCCCGCGGATGTCGTCGGCGCCGCCGCCTTCGATTTCGTTCAGCCGCGCCAGCAAGTTCTCGTCGATCTGCCCGCCGTTTGCCAGCAGCGCCAGCAACTGGTCCGACGACAGTCCGCCGAGCTGGTCGCCGAATTGCTGTTGGATCGCGTTCAAGATGACCGGCAGCACCTCCAGCAGCATCGCCGGGTCGAGCGCCGCGAGCATCTGCGGGTCGAGCGCGTTTGGATCGAAGCCGGGGATCGGCACCCGCTGCACGATCTGGGTCATCTGCTCCTCGTCGACGCCGAAGTCCGCCGCCAGGTCGATCCGTCCGGGGTTCGCCTTCAGTAGGTGCAGCGAACGCACCACCTGCGACTGGCGCACATCGCCGTAGTCGGCTTCGTTCTCCACGTAACGGATTTCGAGATTCAGCAGTCCGAGACCGTCGATGTCCGTCGGCTCGATCCACGCCTGCCAGAGGAAGCCGGGGTACTCGTCGCCGAAGTCGCCGTCGACCTTGCGCTCGTTGAACATCCGCTCGGCCATCTGCTGGTCGAGCTCCAGCAAGGCCAGCAGCCGGTCGCCCAGCTCCGCCGCACGCGTCTGCTGTTCGCCGCGGCTCGTGAGTTTGAGGCCGTTGACGAGCTGCGCCCCGAGGATGCCCATCGCCCCCGCGACCAGCGTGAGCGCCAGCACCACTTCGAGCAGCAACCCGCCGGCCTGCAACGTCGCCCGCCGTCGGTTCATGGCCTGGTCCTCCCCGTGTCATCCGCCGATGCCGTCCGCAGTTCGCGCTTCGGCCGCCGAAGCTCGTCGCGCGGGACGGGGTCGAGCTCGACCACGTCGATCCGCCCGAGCCGCCCGTCGAGCGTCATTTCGCGCCCGTGCCCGAACGAGTCCCGAAACGACCAGCGCACCGAACTCGACGAACCGTCGGGCGCGAACTCGATCGTGACAGGCTGTTCGTGCTGCTCGAGCACGATCGGCTGGAGATCGTACTCCTCGAACTCGATCAGCTCGTCCTCGACCTCGATCGGCGCAGGACCGTCGGGCAGGTCCACGGCGCCCTCGATCCACACTTCGTCAAGCACGTAAGGCAGCCGCGCCCAGTCGGCCGCGACCGAGACGAATTCCTCCGGCGCGTTGAGCGGATCCTTCTGGTGCAGCACGCCGACCGATCCGTCCAGGTCGAACACCACGCGATACTGTCGGGCTTCGTTCATCGCCTGCGCCCGACACATCGCCACCAGTGCGCGCATGCGCCCGACGGATTCGCGCAGCTGCGCCGTGCGGCCCGCGTGGTCGAAGTTCGGCCATGCGAAAAGTGCGAGCACGCCGATCAAGACGATCGCGAGCAGCATCTCGACGAGCGTGAAGGCGCGCGTTGTCGCTCGCGTGCGGCGCATGATGTCCTTTCGGCCGCCGTCCGCGGGGGCCGGCGTGCCTTACGAGCGCTCCCAGTTCCGCACGTCGTCGTCGTCGCCGGGAACGGTGTTCTTGCCGCCGCTCGACAGGTCATACGTTTCCGCGTTGTACTGACCGGGCGCCTGGTACGACCACTCCTTCTCCCATGGGTCGCGAAGCAGCTTGGGGTCGGCATAGGGACCGCGCCACTTCTTGGCGACGTCCTCATCCGACGGCGCCTGAATCAGCGCCATCAGGCCTTCTTCCGTGCTCGGGTAGCGGCCCACGTCGAGCCGGAACCGATCGAGCGACCCGTTGAGGCCGCTCGTCACCGCGGCCTTCGCGAGGTCGACCTTGGCGTTGTCGCCGGTGCGAAAGACGTTCGTGACAAACACCGCCGCCAGGATGCCGATGATCACAACGACCATCAGCACCTCGAGCAGCGTGAACGCGCGCCGAGCGCGCCGAATGCGATTGCGGGCGGACATGCATGACTCCTTCAACACGTCAGTTTCTCCTGCAGAATGCCACTTCAGCGTTTCAGGCCCTGCGCCGACATCTGGAGAATCGGCAGCATCAACGCCAACGCGATGAACCCAACCACCACCGCCATCACAAAGAGTAACAACGGCTCCAGCAGCCGAACAGCCAGGTCGATCTGCCGGGCCGTGCGGGCCTCCTGCGTATTGGCGATCTCCACCAGCACCTTTTCGAGCGTGTTGCTCTCCTCCGCGACCGCGATCATGTTCACGATCGACGGCGGAAACAGCTTGCTCGCCGCCAGCGGGCCGGCCAGCGTCTGACCCCCGCGCACGTTCTCGCTCGCCTTGTCGATGCTCTCCGCCAGAATCAGGTTCCCCGCCGAGTCTTTCGCGATCCGCAACGCCTGCAAGATCGGGATTCCCGCCGCCAGCAGCGTGCCGAAGATGCGGCAGAAGCGGCACAGCGCGACCATCGTGTAGACCTTGCCGAACACCGGCAATTCCAGTTGCAGCCGCGCCCACAGGCGCTTGCCCGCGGTGCTCTGAAAGAACCCGACCACCGCGACGATGATCACCAGCAGCACGCCGCCGAGCGTCAGAAACCGGTCGCGGATCAGGTCGCTCGTGAAGAAGACAATCTGCGACGCGGTCGGCAGGTCCGTGTCGGGGATGATCTGCCGGATGCGCGGCACGACGAAGACCATCAGAAACGAGACGGCGCCGAGCAGGCCGACCATGAGCACGCACGGGTAGATCAGCGCGCCGACGAGCTTGTTGCGCAGCTCGTCCTGGCGGGTGATGAAATCGCTCAGGCGCGTCAGCACGTCCTCGACGAACCCGCCCTTCTCGCCGGCCCGCACCATCGACACGTGCAGTTCCGGAAACGCGTGCGGGTGCTTGCTCATCGCGTCGGCGAGCGCGTCCCCGCCCGCGACCTCATCGTGCACTTCGCGCAACACGCGCGCCAGCCCGACGTGCGTCGTCTGCTTGCTCAACACGTCGAGCGATCGCAGCATCGGAACACCCGCCCGCAGCAGGTCCGCGAGCTGCTCGTAGATCACGCCGACCTTGCTCGCCCCGATCCGCCGCGTGCCACCCGTCAGGAACGACTGCTGCGAAAGCCGCAACTCGTCCACCTGCACGGGCAACAGCGCCCGCTCATCAAGCATGCGGGCGGCGGCCGCAGAGGTCTCGGCGACCAGCGTCCCGACGACTTGCTCGCCGGTGGCGTTCCGCGCCTTGTAAGTGAAGGTGGGCATGCGCTCGTAGTCTTCCGTCCGAAACCGCCGGGGTCAAAGCTACACCAGCATGCAAAGCCGGCACAGGGCGCAACGACCGCCAACGGCGCGTGATTGCGCGATTCCGGTCGTGGGCGCCCCAGCGCGCGATTGCTGCCGCGGGCGCAGATTTCGCCGCCCGCGCACACGACGACCTGTACCGTGCGCGACGACCAGTACAGGGCGCAACGACCTGCACCGTGCGCGACGACCGGTACAGGGCACTACGACCTGCACCGTGCGCGACAACCGGTACAGGGCACTATGACCTGCACCGTGCGCGCACCCACCCACCCGGGCCGCCGCGAGCCCCGACGGACCTTATACGCGGCCGGCAACGCACGGATGCAATCAGCCGCAAGCGTCCTATAACCACGAGCCGCGGCACGGCACGCAGCCACCGAAACCGTTCCGTTGCACCATTGTACGGGAACCGAAAGCCACGTCACGTCCAACGGACAGGTGCCGGCCCAACCGCGCGCGCTTCGCCGCCAACGACGAACCCCCCGGGTCCGCGCCCCGCGCGCGTTCGGGTCCACCCCTCGGCGCGGCGGGAACCCGGCCGATCAGAGCCGCGGGCGCGAGCGCGCGATTTGGAGCGATACGGGCACGGGATGACGCGCGGCTTCGTCTGCATCGCGATCGCGGGCCGGCGCGCGCCACTCCCCGCGTTCGTCTGACGAAATCGCTGGCTGGCGCCCGCCACTCAGGCCACGCAACAACGGCAGTCGCGGGCTTGCGCCCGCGGCTCTGATTCCCGCACTCCATCTCGTGCGGCGGACCTGCGTCCCCACCTCCCGTCGTCCCGCCGTCGCTACTCCCTGTCAGTTCCCTTTTCCCGGCTACCTACGGCTGCGAAACGAGCAGCTCCACGAACGGATCGATGTCGAAGTTGTTGAGCGCGCCGTCTTCGTTCACGTCGCCCAGGATGCGGCCGACTTCGGCGGGGATGTGGTAGCGCGCCTCGTACGCCGGCCCGTCGCTCAGCGCCAGCACAAATGCGTCGATGTCGAAGTTGTTGATGCGGCCGTCGTAGTTGCAGTCGCCCGGTTCGTACGGCCGGAAGACGCTGATGTAGCTGTCGTCCGGCAGGTCGAAGTTTCCCATCGCCACAAAGAGAGCGTAGATGGTTCCATCATCCTTCAGGATGAATGGCCGGCTCGCATCGTTGAACGACGACAACGGATACTCCGGCGGGCCGAGCACCGTAATCCGGTCGCTGAGCGCGTTGCCGGCGGCGTCGTAGAGCCGAATCCAGGCCTGGCCGGGGTCGCGGCCCACAATCAGGTTGCCGGCGGCGTCCGCGTGCGCCCAGCGCCAGTCCGGGTCGATGGCAATGGCCGGACCGGCGGGCGTCAAGTCCAGGTTGTAGCGGCGGACGAACGCGGCGGAGCCGGCCGGGGACCGTCCCCAGGCGACCAGGATTGTGTTGTCTGCGAGCGCACGCGCGTAGATTCGCCCGCCCACAATCGACGGCACATCGACGACAACGGATTCGCTCACGGTGAGATCGGCGTCGACGCGGTGGAGAACCGCCTCGATGACGCCGGAGCCGAAGTTGCCGCGGAGGTATGCCATGTATAGGGAGCCGTTGGGCGCTTCCGTGAGGCGCGTATATGCTTCGCCTTGCCCACTATCGATCGTCACAGCACCCTCAAGCTGACCTTCCACGGTGTACTTGCGGAGAAGAATGTCTAGTTGCACCGGGCCGGGCGGCCGGACTTGCTGTCCGATCCACGCCGTCGTCGGAGAGACTTCCAATGCAAAATCCCTGCCGGACGCTTCAAATGAGATGCCCTCGCTGACCGGGAATGACGGGCCGATCGGATCGCCCAGAGCATCGCGCACCTGGGCCAAGGCGGTATCGGAGTCCTGAAGCCAGAGTAACCATGTATGCGACGAGTTTGTGACACACAACGGAATCGCGCCGCCTGGCGGCTGGCTGGAATCAATCAGCTCTTCGCGTAGCAATCCGCCCCACGCGCCAAACTGGGAGAAATACAAATATCGCGGCTGTCCGATAGAATCCCAGTGTCGGTACGTCAGAGCTGCGCCGGGCGGTCGTTCGGCGAAATGTCCGCCGGACTCCGCGCCAGGCGGCAGGTCGTTGCTCTCGCGGAGGCAACGGATGTACCAGCGATCGCCGATCGCAATCCGTGAGTAGGTTGTCTGCCCCGCCGCGCCGCTCATCGAAAGCAGCAGGATCACGACCGCGACTGTGCGGGTGTGCGTGGTCATGTTCACTCCATTCCGTAATGCTGGCGCAGCGCGTGAA
>JBFXAM010000127.1:0-13219 GCA_050184295.1 Phycisphaerae bacterium
GCCTCTGTCGCGCTGCTCGCAGCGCCCTCGCTCGCGCAGCGGTGACCGAACGCCGCGGGGAGAACGGACCGCGCGGGGGCGCGGCGCGCGACCCAACCCTTCCTCGTACGCCAACGGTGAACGGCGCGATAACGTCGTCTGATAGCTCGAACTCGCGTCGCGGGCCCGATTTTTCTTCCCTCTGGCGCGTGCCAGTCTCTATACTCGCGGTCCATGGGGAGGGATCAACACATGCGAATGCGAGCGAGCTCTCGTTGCACGCGGTTTGCGATCGGCTCGGCCGCCCTGCTCTGCGGCGCTGCGTCGGCGTCCGCGACGCTGGCGCCAGGACGCTACGTGCTGCGCAACCACCCGGACGGCGCCGAGCGCCCGCCGCTCTACGGCCTGCGCCTCGACGAGCTCTACAACGCCACCAGCGGACACGACGTGTTTACGTTCGACTTCGAGAACACCGCCTCCGCGGTGTTTCTCGACTATGACGGCAGCACCGTCCGCATCTTCGGGCGGAGCTTCGGCGGACGCGACGTCGGATCGGCGTACGCGAACGATTCGTACCGCGGGCTCTACGATATCGACTTCACCTACGCGGTCGGCGTCGGCCTCGCCACCGGCGACGACGACGTATGGGTCGACGGCCCCAACCACGCCAACACCGGCTCGATCCGCGGGCCCAACGGCGCGCTCATCGGCCTCTGGGACGAGCGCGGCGGGAATCCCTACTCGTTCCGTCTGGGCGACGAAAACAACGACCTCGGCCACCGCGGCTTCGCCGGCACCTCCGGATGGGGTTGGTTGAATCACGGCAGCGCCGACCGTCACGTGTACTCGAGCGACTTCATCTTCACCGTCGGCGCACAGGTCATCCCCGAGCCCGGCGCAGCACTGCTCGGTGTGCTCGGTCTGGGCGCCGCAGCCGCGCTGCGTCGCCGCTAAGCGAACGACCCGCCGGCCCGTTGCGAGCCCGCATCGGAGCCCGGCGCCTCGACACGAACTAAGCTCAGCGCCTGGGCGCAACCAGGATGCGAGGCATCACGCTATCGCGGCGGTTCCCGACGAACCTCCGCGCGGCGCGATGCCTCGCGACGTTTGCGGCCCGTGCTCGATGCGCACGCGACCGCGCCCCGCGCGCTCGGCGCCGCCCGTGCCGGTCGGGAACGAGGCCGGCGCCGAGTCCCCGTCGCGCCGCGCAGATTTGACGCCCGCGCGGACCGCGAACCCGCTTCTCCGATCCACGCGCTGAATCAGCGACACTGAAGCGTCCGATGCAGGATCGGGCGGGCGTTGCGCGCGGACCGCCGGAGGCACCGCGACCGCTTCGCGCCGGAGCACTCAAGACACACTGGGAGGCTATGGATGACGCCGCTTCGTGCCTTCGCGCTGGCGACCGGCCTCGCGCTCGGGGTCGCGCCCGCGCGCGGGGGAGATCCGACCACGATCAGTTTCTTTCAAACGACCTACGACGTGCAGAAGTTTGAGTACAGCACCAACGTCCAGTTTGTCGATCCGCGCCGTCCGGGAGCGTTCATCGGCCCGGTCGAGTGCACCGGCATCCACTGGCTCGGGGCCAACCGGCTGCTGCTCGCCTCCGCCAGCATGGACTCGATCGGATCCTATCAGAACTTCATCATTCAGATTCAGCTCGATCTCAACGAAGGCTCCGTCTCCGGCTTCAGCTACCAACGCACCGTCGTGATCAACGATCCCGCGGCCCCGCCCGAAGGCCTCGGGAGCCCGTTCAGCCTCGACCCGTCCGGCGTCACGGTGAATACGAGCGCGACGGGGCTCGGCGCCAACGGCGACATCCTCGTCGCCGACAACTCCGGCGGGTTTGTGCGCGCCTATGGTTTTGCCGACGGCGCGTATCTCGTTCATCCCGCGCAGGCGTTTGCCACTTCGCCGCTCAACACCAACTTCCAGGACGCGTGCTTCGTGCCCAATGGCGCGACAGGCCCGGAACTCTACACGCTCGATCAGACCGAGCCGCAGATCGTGCGTTTCGACCTGATCGGCGCGCCGCTGGGCGCGTTCAACGCCGGAGCGCTGCTCAACCCGCTCATTGGCGCCGGCAATGCGAAGGGCATGTGCTTCCTTCCCGAATCGGTCAAGTGGCCCGCCAGTTTCCAGGGGCTCGGCGGCGTGCTGCTGGTCTCGTTTGATCAGAACGGCCCGGCCCTGCAAGTGCTCGACCGAGACGGCATCGAGGTCGACTGGGCGCCGCTCGCCAACGAGGGCGTGCCCGTGTTCGACCCGGGTACCCAGGGCCTCCAGATCGAAGGTGTTGCGGGCGACCCCGCCACCGGGCGGCTCTTCCTCCTCCAGAAGGGTGAGGGGCTCGACAACAATTTCATCTGGGTGCTCTCGCCGCGCGCCGGCCTGCGCGCCGATCTCAATTGCGATCAGTTGATCAATAACTTCGACATCGACCCGTTCGTGCTCGCGGTCACCGATCCGGTCGCCTACAGCGACGCCTACCCCGATTGCGACCTGCTGAACGGTGACATCAACGGCGACGGGTTCATTAACAACTTCGACATCGACCCGTTCGTCGCCTGCCTCATCGGCAACTGTCCATAGCCGAGCGGCGCGCGCGCGCGGCGGCGACCCGCGCGACCGGACTCCGCGGGCCAGTTGGGCACGCCGGCCGGCCCGCGGTCATTCGCTCGAGCGCGCCCGGTTGCGTCCGCGACCCGCGACGCGCAAGATGGGCCCACGAAAGTGAGGCCATCATGATCGCCGCTGACCATCGCCGCCGCTTCGCGCTGATGGCCGTGATTGCCGCGTTCGGCGGGGCGGGATGCGCACCGCGCGACTGTCCGCCGCCGCGCGAGCGCCCGCTGGTCGAGGTCCGCGCCCCGTTCGGCACGCACGTGGTGGTCCGTCGCGGCGGTTCTGACAATTCCGTACAGGTGCGCGGCCGCAACGTCCATGTCCAGGTTCGAAACGATGATGCCCCGGAGCCTGCGGCGCATGCGGCCGACGTGCCGTAAGTACCTTATTGAACAATCACCTAAGACGATCGCGCTGGCGCTGCGGCGACACAAAGTGGGGTTCTGAGCTGCGTTTACCGATCCCCTTCTTGGACGGACCGCGACCGCTCCCCGCACCGCTCGCCGCGACACCCGGTCGGATCGTATAACTACAGCGGTCGGCGTCGCTCAGGCGTGGTCGGCCCGCGGTATCCGCCGGCGGCGTGACGCCGGGTTGCCGCGGCGCGACGCGGCTCGCAAGCTGGGGTGGGTTCGGACAATGAAGCTGGTGCGGCGGCCCCGTGGGCAGCCGCGCGCCGACCCGCGCACCGACACAGGAGATCCCCCAATGGCGAGTCGATTCCGTCTTCAGGTTTCCGCGCTGGCCGCCGTTGTGCTCGTGACGCTCGCCGTCGGCGGCTGTCCTCTCGACCCCGCCGGGACGAACAACGGCGGATCGAGCGTCGCCAAGCTTCGCCACTTCGGTTCCGCCAGCGAGTTCCTGACCTTCTTCCGATCCCAGGCGCGCCAACGCACCAGCAGCGGACTGCGGGCGCTCTTCGCGCCGGCCGCCGCCGAGGACGCCGCCGGCGGCGCCAACACGGCCACGGGCGGCAGCGGCGATGGCAGCGCCGACTCGTTCAGCACCACCAACATTCAGGAAGAAGGCGTCGACGAGAGCGACCTGGTCAAGTCCGACGGCGTGAACTTCTACATCGCCAAGGGCCGCAGCCTGCGCATCGTCCGCGCCAATCCCGCCAACGAGCTCGCGCAGGTTGGGAAGCTCGACTTCGACGCGCCGATCGACTCGCTGTATCTCTACAACGGCAGGCTCATCGTCCTGCTCCAGCGCTTCAGCTTCGACGGGCCGAACATCCCGGCCGTCGACATCGCCATCTGGCCGCCCTACTTCCAGGCGACCGAAACGACCGTGAGCGAGATCGACGTGAGCGATCCGGCGAACCCGCGCGTCGCGCGCAGCGTGACGCTCGACGGCACGATCGCCAGCTCGCGCCTCACCAACAATCGCGTCGTGCTCGTCATGACGATCGTGCCCGAGTTGCCCGCCAACCCCACGATCTTCAACCTCAACGCGCTCACGCTTCAGGACGTGCTGCCCAAGGCTCGCAGCAGCGCCGGCGAGAACATCGCGATCGACTGGCCCGACATCCTGCGCCCGGAGGATCCCAACGGCGACTACATGACCGCCGTCGTCACGCTCGACGCCGCCAACGTCGAGTCCATCGTCTCCTCCACCGCCATCCTCGCCGACGCCGGCACGATCTACGCCTCGACCGAGGCCCTCTACGTCACCGACACCGAGTTCAACCTGGCCGGCGACGGCCGCGAGACCACGGCGGTTCACAAGTTCAAATTCGACGAGAACGGCGCGGCGGTGTACGCAGCGAGTGGAAACGCACCCGGCCGCCTGCTCAACCAGTTCTCGCTCGGCGAGCACAACGGTTTCCTCCGCGCCGCCACGCACGTCGACAACTTCTCGCTCTTCCGCGGCGGACCGGTGTTCATCGGTTTCGGACCCGCCGACGAGCCGATCGTGTCCGAGTCGAGCGAGGACGCTCCGCGGCAGCCGTATAACGGCGTCTACGTGCTCGGCGAATCCGAAGGCGTGCTCAACGTCGTCGGCGCGGTCGAGAACATCGCTCCCGGCGAGCAGCTGTACAGCGCCCGCTTCCTCGGCGACCGCGGCTTTCTCGTCACCTTCGTGCAAGTCGATCCGCTCTTCGCGCTCGATCTCAGCAATCCCGCGCAGCCGCGCATCGTCGGCGAGCTCAAGGTGCCTGGATACAGCGACTACCTGCACCCGATCGGGGCGAACCACCTCGTGGGGGTCGGCCGCTCGATCGAAAACCAGGCCGGCTTCCCGCTCCGCGACGCGCTGCAACTCTCCCTCTTCGACGTCTCCAACCTGGCGGCGCCGACGCTGGTGCAGCAAGTCGAAATCGGCGGCATGGGCAGCTATTCCGACGTGAGCTACACGCACAAGGCGTTCACGTACCTGGCCGACCGCGGGCTGCTCGCGATCCCCGGACAGCTCTACCGAAACAGTACTTCGCGATTCGACTTCGGCGGAATCGCATTCGACGGCGTGCTCGTCTTCCAGGTCGATCCCGCGACCGGATTCACCGAGCTCGGCCGCGTCGCCAGCGTCATCAGCGAGGAGAACCAGCTCTACGCCTACACGCCGTGGCGCCGCGCCGCCTTCATCGGCGACACGGTCTACAGCATCAGCTACGACGGCGTCCGCGCCGCGAATCTGACGAACTTCGACACCACGACGGCGCTGACGCTCCCGCCGAATCCCGAAGATATCAGTCCGTTCGGCGGCGCTGAGGACGGCGGCGCGGGTCGCGCCGCGTCGGGGCGCTAGCCGGAGAGTTCCACGCTCATCCGCGGTCGCGGGCGGCACGGGCAGGGGCCTTCAAGGTCCCGCCGGTGCCGCCCGCGTTGATGCGCCGTATCCGGCCGCGAGCGCTGCGCGCGGGGCCGCTCGCTATGCGCCGGCGCGCAGCAGGGCGAGCGTCTTTTCGTCGCGCTGATTGCCAAAGTACTTCGCGAGCAGGCGCTCAAAAACCGACGGACGCGCCGCGACCTCGGCGAACAGCGTCGCGCAGGATTTCAGCTTCAGGTCGTCGGGCGAACCCAGAATCTCGTGCGCCGTTCTGCCCTCGACCGCGAGAAGTGCTTCGACACACTGTGCAAGGCGCAGACCGAGCACGGCATGATCCAGGTACGCTCGTGCTTCGGCACGGCTCTTGATTGCGTAGTGCTTCGCCGTCGCGCTGAATCCCAGTCCCTCGTATTGCGGAAAGATGTACCACATCCAATGCGACTGCTTGCGCCCCCTGCGAATCTCGGACAATGCCGAGCCGTAGCTGTCCTGCTGCGCTTCCACGAATCGGTGCAGGGCGTGGGGATCTTCCGAGGCAGCGCGCGAGGGAAAGCCTGTCATCGGACGACTCCTGCCGCGGCGCTCAGCAGTCCGGCATTCGCACGTAGAGCGGCGCCTCGTCCACGTCGGCGAATCCGAGCTTTCGATAGACGGAGTGGCCGGCGGGCGACGACTGCAACACGCCCACGCGATAGCCCAGCGCGTGAACCCGCCGCAGCGGCTCCGCGGTCGCGTGAGCGCCGAGCCCCCGCCCGCGCTCTTCCGGGATCGTCGAGACGCAGTAGACCCCCGCGACGCCGTCGGCCAGGAACACAAGCGACGTGCCGACCATCCGACCGTCCTTGTGCACGGCGAAGAACTGAACGGGCGCGTCCGGAGCCGTCGTCGCGCGGACAGCGTTCGGCGAGAAGGCCTCGGCTACGCCGTACGGAAGTTCATAGCCGGCCGCGAACGCGCGGGTCCACGCGGCGCCGTCGCTGCCGGCGCCAACGCGCGTGAGAGCATACCCCTCGGGCAAGCCGGTGGGCGCGAGCGCGTCAATCTCGACCGCCATTGCCGGCATGGCCTCGTGCCGCTCGAACGCGTGTGCGTTCAGACACTCGTTCACGGCCTCCGAGACGCGCCCCGGGACCAGCACCGCCGCCGGCGCGCCGCACGTCAGCAGCGGGTCTATCGCAGCCTGCACGCCGGCGAGGTTGCTGCCGTCGGACACGATCGCGACGTTGCCGAACGGGTGCGGCTCGCCGGTCACGAGTCGCACGTATCCGGGCTCGGCGGCGACCCGCGGTCCGTGCAGCAGGCGACGAAACGCGCTCTCGATGTGCCGGGCCGCGACCGGACCCACCCGCGGGCCCAAGCTGGCGATGGAGTCGTGAGGACTTCGCTGATTCATGACCCTGTCTCCCCGGGCGCGCCGCGCGTTCGCCCGCCGACCGAGCTCGCGCGGCACGGCATCAGGTCCGCGGCCGCCCGCCGAACGACGACGCCCCGCAAGGCGCGTGCTGCGATTTTCGCCGAAGGGAGCCGCGAATGAAACCCGCATTCACCGCCAACCGCCGCCATTCGACACACGTACGCACGGGCGGCACGCGGTCGCTCCGGTCGCCGATGGCGGGGCCAGGCGCCGGACCGACGAACGAAGCGACCTGCGAGTCGCGGGCGCAGAGGTCCGGGCGCTGCGCGGCGAGTGTCGCCCGTATCGCGCGCCCCGTCGTTTTCTGTCGCGAGCGGTTCTCGACCGAACGGCTGCGCCCTAGAATCGCGGCTCCATTGGCAGATTCCGAGGCAAGGAGAGATCGATCTCATGAGTTCCGGTTTCAATTCGCGCCGCCCGGCCGGCGCCGGCGCGGTCCTCGTTTCTTTGTCGGTCTGCGGCTTGGCAATCATCGGACTTGGCGGCGCCCCGCTCGCGCTCGCCGACGTGAAGCCCCACGCCGGCATGCTCCGTTTCCCGGATGTCAGCGCCACCCACGTTGCGTTCTGCTACGCCAACGATATCTGGATCGTCCCGCGCGAAGGCGGCGTCGCCACGCCCCTCGCCAGCCCACCGGGCCCGGAGATGTTCCCGCGCTTCAGTTCCGACGGGCAGACGATCGCGTACATGGGCAACTACGACGGCAACCGCGACGTCTACACGATCCCCCTCGCCGGCGGCGTCCCCACGCGCATCACTCACCATCCCGCCGCCGAGACCGTCTGCGACTGGACCCCCGACGGACGCCTGCTCTTCTACACCAACGGCTTCGGCGGCCTTGCCCGCCAGCAGCAACTGTTCACCGTGGCGGCGGCAGGAGGGCTGCCCGAGCAAGTCGGCGTCCCCTACGGCACCAACGGCGCGATCACGAAGCTGCCCGACGGCCGACGCCTCCTCGCCTACACGCCGCACACCACCGACTTTCGCACGTGGAAGCGCTACCGCGGCGGGATGGCGACCGACATCTGGGTGTTCGACCTCGACCAGAAGACATCGCGGCAAATCACCAACTGGGAAGGCACGGACACGATCCCGATGTGGATCGGCTCGACGGTGTACTACCTCTGCGACAGCGGACCTGAGCATCGGCTGAACGTCTGGTCGTTCGATCTGACGAGCGGCCGACGGGAGCAAATCACCGAGTTCAAGGAATTCGACGTCAAGTTCCCGGCGGTGGGTCCGGGACCGGACGGCGGCGGCGAGATTGTCTTTCAGATCGGCGCGGAGCTGCGCCTGCTCGATCCGCGAACGCGCCAGTCGCGCGTCCTCGACGTGACGATTCCCGGCGATCGGCCCACCATCCGTCCGCGGAACGTCGACGCCGCCAAGTTCCTCGCCAACTGGCGCCTCTCGCCCACCGGCAAGCGCGCCGTCATCGAGGCCCGCGGCGACGTCTGGACCGTCCCCGCGCAGAAGGGCTCCGCTTACAACCTCACGCGCAGCAGCGGCGTCGCCGACCGCGACCCCGCGTGGAGCCCCGACGGAAACCTGATCGCGTACTTCTCCGACACGAGCGGCGAATACGAGCTCTACGTGCGACCCGCCGACGGCGCCGGCGAACCCCGCCGCCTCACCCATGGCAGCACGACCTACTATTACTCGCCCAACTGGTCGCCGGATTCGAAGCTCATCGCGTTCACCGACAAGGCCGGCAACATCTTCCTGCACACGCTCGCCACCGGCGCGACCGCCAAGATCGACACCGAGCCGTGGTCGAACCAACCGCCGCTCGCGTGGTCGCACGATTCCGGCTGGCTGGCCTACGCGAAGAACGGCGACAATCAACAAACCGCGATCTGGCTTTACGACGTGCGCGAAGCGCAGCTCCACCAGGTCACGTCGGGACGATTCAACGACGTAGCGCCCGTGTTTGATCGCAAGGGCGAGCGCCTCTACTTCATCAGCCACCGCGAGTTCAGTCGCCCGATCTACGAGGATCTCGGCACGACGTTTGTGTACACCAACATGGCGCAGGTGCTCTGCGTCCCGCTGCGCGCCGACCTGGCCTCGCCCCTCGCGCCGAAGAGCGACGAGGAGGAGATGAAGTCCGACGCCGCGACGACTCAACCCGCGACCGCGCCGACGACTGCGACGACGCCCGTCACGCAGAGCGCCGACACCGCCACCCAGCCCGGCGATTCCGCCACGCAGCCGACGGACGCGGTGAAGGTCGTGAAGATCGACCTCGAAGGCTTCGAGGCGCGCGCCGTCGAGCTGCCGATCAAGCGCGGCCAACTCGGCGCGCTCGGCGTCAATCACGAGGGCAAGCTGCTCTACGTGCGCAGCAGCCGCGGCGACGACGCGCCCCCGAGCCTCAAGATCCTCGACCTCGACGACGACAAGCGCGAGGAGAAGACGGTGCTCGACGGCGTCGGCGGCTATGCGATCTCCGCGGACGCCAGGAAGCTCCTTGTCCGCAAGGACGATGTGTGGGCGGTCATCGACGCGGCGCCCGATCAGAAGCTCGAAAAGCCGATGTCGCTCGCGACCCTGACCGTGCAGGTCGCGCCGCGCGACGAATGGAAGCAGATCTTCGTCGAGGCCTGGCGAATCCAGCGCGACTTCTTTTACGACCCGCACATGCACGGCGTCGATTGGCCCGCGATGCGCACGCGCTACGCCGCGATGCTCGACGACTGCGTCTCGCGCGAGGACGTGAACTACGTGATCGCCGAGATGATCAGCGAGATCAACGTCGGCCACGCGTATGTGCTCGGGTCCGGCGACGTCGAAGGTCAACCCAGCATGTCGGTCGGCATGCCCGGCTGCGACTTCGAGCTTGTGAACGGCGCGTATCGGATCAAGACGATCCACCGCGGCGCGCCGTGGGATTCCGACGCGCGCGGGCCGCTCGGCCAGCCCGGCGTGAACGTCAAGGAAGGCGACTACCTGCTGGCGGTGAACCGCGCCCCGCTCGACCCGACCCGCGACCCATGGGCGGCGTTCCAGGGCCTCGCCGGCCGAACCGTCAGCCTCACGATCGCCGACCGTCCGATCGCGTGGAGCGACGTCGCGCGCATCCCGAGCACCACCCAGCCCGCCACGATCGACGGCGCGCGCGTCCGCGAAGTGATCGTCGAGCTCCCCGGCAGCGAAAGCGACCTGCGCTATCGCGCCTACATCGAAGGCAAGCGCGCCTACGTCGACCAGAAATCCGGCGGCAAGGTCGGGTACCTCTACGTCCCCAACACCGGCGTCGACGGACAGAACAACCTCTTCCGCCAGTTCTACGGCCAGATCGACAAGGCCGCCCTCATCATCGACGAGCGCTGGAACGGCGGCGGGCAGATTCCCACCCGCTTCATCGAACTCCTCAACCGACCCGTCACCAACTACTGGGCCCGCCGCGACGGCAAGGACTGGACCTGGCCGCCCGACTCGCACCAGGGGCCCAAGTGCATGCTCATCAACGGCCTCGCCGGCTCCGGCGGCGACATGTTCCCCTGGCTTTTCCGCTTCAATCAGCTCGGCAAGCTCATCGGCATGCGAACCTGGGGCGGCCTCGTCGGCATCTCCGGAAACCCCGGCTTCATCGACGGCGGCGGAAGCAGCGCGCCAACCTTCGCCTTCTACGAAAAAGACGGCACCTGGGGCGTCGAGGGCCACGGCGTCGACCCCGACATCGAGGTCATCGACGATCCCGCGAAGATGATCGACGGCGGCGACCCGCAGCTCGACGCCGCCATCGCCCTCATGCTCGCCGAGATTCAGAAAAACCCCTACGCTCCGCCCCAACGACCCGCGTATCCCGATCGCAGCGGCATGGGTCTCAAGCCCGAAGACAAGTAACGGCGCGCGAGTCGACGCGGCGACACGGGGCGAGCCCATGAGCACGCTTTCGGAACTTCAATCCGCATCGACGGCGCGCGCCTGTCTGCGCTTCGCGCCGCTGCTTGTCGTGCTCGCGGGCACGCTCGTTTACCTGAACAGCCTCGGCAACGCGTTCGTGTTCGACGACTTCTCCAGCATCGTCCACAACGAGCATCTGCGCAGCCTCCTTCCGCTCTCGCAGTCCCTCACGGCGCCCGCCGGCACCGGCGCCAGCGGCCGGCCCGTGGTCGCATTTTCCCTCGCGCTCAATTACGCGATCGGCGGACTCGACGCGGTCGGGTTCCACGCCTTCAACCTGATCGTGCACGTCGCGACGGGGCTGCTGCTCTACGGCTTGCTTCGACGCACGCTCGGGCTCGCGCTCCAGCAGCCGCATGCCGCCGGGCGTGCAAGTCCAGCGGCTCCCGCATCCGGCTCCTTTGCGTCGGCATTCGCGGCGCCGCCCGCCGGGCCCGCGCTCGATCCCGCGATCAGCGCCGCGGTCCTCGCGTTGGTCGCGTCGCTGCTGTGGATCGTCCACCCGCTGCACACCAACACGCTCAATCACGTCGTCTATCGCAACGAGATGCTGGCGGCGTGCTTCTACCTGCTCACGCTCTACGCGCTGCTCCGGGGTGCGACCGGCGGTGGCGCCGGCGCCTACGTCGTCGCGATCGTCGCGTGCGCGCTCGGCATGGGAAGCAAGGAAGTGATGGTGTCCGCCCCGATCGTGGCGCTGGCGTTCGATCGGCTGTTCCTCGCGCCGAGCTGGAGCGAGCTGCTGCGCCGCCGCCGCTGGGTCCATCTCGCGCTCTTCGCGACGTGGGGCGTGCTTTGGGCGTCCATGCTCTCCGGCCATCGCGGCACAACCGTCGGCTTCGAGCGCGAAGTCACGCCCGTGCAGTACGCGCTCACCCAACTCGGCGTGGTGGCCCATTACCTCCGGTTAAGCGTCTGGCCGGCGCCGCTCGTGCTCGACGCGCACGACTGGCCGATCGCCCGCTCGCTCACGCAGCTCGGCGCCGCGGCGCTGGTCGTCCCCGCGTTCCTCGTGCTGACCGTTTGGCAGCTCATCCGCAACCCGCGCGTGGGCTTCCCGCTCGCCGCTTTCTTTGCGATCCTCGCGCCGACGTCGAGCTTTATCCCGCTCACCGGCGCGGTCGTCGGCACCCATCGCATGTACCTGCCGCTTGCGATCGCGATCACGCTCATCGTGCTGGCCGCGTGGAGCGCGCTGCGCAGCGCCGGGCCGCGCGCCGCGCTGGGGGCGATCGCGGGTGTCGCGACGCTTCTCGCGTTCGCATTCGGCGCGATCACGATGCTGCGCAATCCGGTCTTCGCCAGCGAACGAACGCTGTGGCGCGATGTGGTCGAGAAACGCCCCGACAACATCCGCGCCCGCTTCAATCTCGGGGTCGCCGCCCTCGAGGTCGGCGATGTCGACGAAGCGTTGCCGCACCTTGAACGCGCCGCCCGCGCGCTGCCCGACAACCCGGTGATCCGCTCGCACTACGGCTCCGCGCTCGCCCGCGCCGGCCGCACCGCCGAGGCCGCCGACCTGCTTGCCGCGGTCGTCGCGGCAAACCCGTCCGACTTCGGTGCGACGAACAGCCTCGCGCGCGTCCGTCTTCAGCAAGGCCGGTTCCGCGAAGCCGCGGACCTGCTCCGCCGCCTCGCGGACGCGCTACCAAACGATGGCGCCGTGCATGCGGACCTTGGCCGCGCGTTGCTCGCCGGCGGCGATCTCGACGACGCCGCTCGCGCGCTGGAAACGGCGCGCCGACTGGATCCGACGAACCCGTGGGTCTACGCGACAGCGGGACTTCTCGCGCTCCAGCAGCGCGACATCGACGCCGCCCGCGACCAGCTCCTCCAGGCCGTGGAGCGCGCCCCGCGCGATCCCGATATCCTGCTCGCCTGCGGCGCAGCGCTCGCCGGCGCCGAGCGCATGGCGGACGCCGCCCCGATCCTCAAGCGCTTCGTCGCGCTGCGCCCGGACGCGATCCCGATCCTCTGCCAGCTCGCCGCGGTGCTCGCCACCAGCAGCGACGCGCAGGTCCGCGATCCCGCGGAGGCCGTCCGCCTCGCCGAGCGCGCCGTGCAACTCACCGCTGCCCGTCAGCCGGTTCCACTCGACACCCTTGGAATCGCCTACGCGTCCGCCGGCCGATTCGACGATGCGATCCGCGCGACCGAGCGCGCCCTCCAGATCGTGCGGCAGATCGGCAATGCGGAAATGGCGACGCCGATCGAGGAGCGCCTCGCCGGCTACCGCGAGCAGCGCCCTTACGTGCCGCGCGCCGCAACCCAGCCCAAGGCGCCCTGATCGGCCGCGTT
Organism: Phycisphaerae bacterium; assembly: GCA_050184295.1. Classification (GTDB taxonomy): domain Bacteria; phylum Planctomycetota; class Phycisphaerae; order UBA1845; family Fen-1342; genus JBFXAM01. The sequence goes on from JBFXAM010000127.1 coordinate 12,998, forward strand.
CGCCCGGCATGCCGCACCCGGACACCGTCGGGGGCGCGCCCGCCGATCAGAACCCGCCGCGCCCAGCAGCGGGCCTGAATCGTGCGTCGGGACCGATGTGTGCGGCGGGCCGCGCGCCGCCGGACACGGCCGACTCGCCCTATAATTGCCTTGTTGATCGTGTGTGCGACACGTGCTTCGGGCCCGCCGCTGGGCGCGGCGGGTTCTGAGGCGGCTGCGCGG
>JBFXAM010000128.1:0-13159 GCA_050184295.1 Phycisphaerae bacterium
TGCAGCGTGCCGGTACAATCAGCGGATGGCTCCCCACCAGCGGAGCCCGCGGCGCGACGGGTTTGACCGGGCGCGGGCGCGACGTGTTGGACCCGGCGCGGGCGCGACAAGTTGGACCCGGCGCGGCGCGACGGGTTTGACCGGGCGCGGGCGCGACAAGTTGGACCCGGCGCGGGCGCGACGGGTTGGACCCGGCGCGGGCGCGACGGGTTTGACCCGGCGCGGGCGCGACGGGTTTGACCCGGCGCGGCGCGACGCAGTGGGCGGTTTAACGGCGCGCCGGAATGCCGATGACCGAGCGGTGCGAGACCGGGGATCGCCGGCCGCCGCACCTGAAATATGCCGGTTGACGCTGGGTGCGTGACTGTTTTGGCGGGCGCGGAAGTTCGCCCCAGCGGGGCGACGGCGTGTCGCCACGGGTGGAGCCGCGCAAGCGGCGGAACCCGTGGATCAAGAATCCGAAGCGTAACTTCCGCCCCGCAAGGGGCGGCGGAATGCGTGCGGCAACGATCCGACTGGCCCCGGCCGGGGCCGCACAAACCCGCGCGACCTTGTCCACGGGTTCCGCTCCGCCCTCGCGGGCCTCGCTCCACCCCTTGGCCCCGTCGCGGCCACCCAAAAGTGTCACGCACCCGTCGACGCTCGCGGAACACTCGGAGCGCATCACATTGCAGCCGCCACATCCGCCCAGAACCGGCCACGGAAAAACCCGCACGGGCCGTCCCGGTTCCACGCGCTGGGGACACCGAACCGGCCCGGCGGTTGGCAGTGGGACGAGTCACGACTGAACTTGTGCGCCGCGGTCACGACCGGATGACGGACGGCGAGCCCGAGCGCGTGCAACAGACGGCGCCACACTCATCGCGGCGCCGTAGCCCGGCCCGTGCGTGCCGGGTTCTGATCGGCGCGCGGAGCATTCCATCGTTGTCCTTCAGCACTCAGCCCTCAGCCCACGTCATTCAGCCGTCGGCCGGTGTCGCGCTGCCTTCGCGGACACTCAGCACGCCGCCCAGCCGCAGGCCTGGCACTTCTTGCACCCTTCCTGCATCGCGAGCACGGCTTCGCACTGCGGGCAGCGCACCTTGTAGCCTTGGGCCGAGTCGTGCGACTGACGCACCGACGTGGTGACGGAGACGGCGAGCGCCTCGTCCGCCTCGGTCGCGAGTTCCGCATCCACGTGGAACTCGGCGATCGTCGCGTCCGCGGCGTCGTCGTGCACGCACACCTCGATCGCGGTGGTGTCATGCGCCCGCTCCGCCAACGCGGTCGCGCCGCCCGCTTCAGACCCATGCACCGCGCCGCCGTCGGCGAGCATTTGCGTGCGCGGCTGTGCGGCGCGCGACGAGCGCGCCGCGTCTTCGCCGCCTTCAACGGCGCGGAGCGCGGACCCGAGTCGCCCGCCGACGCTTTCGGCGATGCGGTTGTGCGCGGCGCCGCCGTTCGCCGCTCCCCCGGCGGGTCCGCCACCGTTGGCGGCGCCCGGGTTGTTGGGGCCGTTCGGCTTCGGGCCGCCGGCGACGGACACGGGCGGCGCGGACGCGGCGAGCGCGCGGGCGGGCGCCTCGTCCGGCGTGGGCAGCCGATCGGTGTTCGGCAGTTGCTGTGCACTGTCGAGGGCGGAAAGATCGACCTCGCCGAGCAGCAGCGCTCGCAGGCCGAAATACTCCTTGGCGCGCAGGTATTTCTTGAGCGCGCACGCGAGCCCATGGGGCAGCGACATGATCCGCCCGGCGCGGGTCGGAATCTGGAGTGACGATCCGATCCCGTCCCACTGCTTGATCAGGTGTCGGAGGCTGCCGCCGGAGCGCAGCCAGAGCGACCCGGCGCGGCACATGCCTTCGAGATCGCTGTTGGCGACGTCCCCGCCTTTGCCGAGTTGCGCGAAAATCTCCAGCTCGCGCTGACTCCGCGGATCGACCGTGATCTTGACGTGCATGTTCCCGAACGGCGTCATCTGGCGGATGCGGAAGCCGCTCACGATCTCCGGCAGGTCCATCGGCTCGACGGCCCGCGCGGCCGCGTGAACGCGCATCGCCGGCGGCCCGGCCTCGTGCGTATGGCCGTTGGTTGACGCGGTCGACGGCTCGGGCGCGGCGGCCTTGGCGGGCTCGTCCTTCTTGAGCGCCATCGGCTGGAAGCTGCGGCAGCCGTCGCGGTACACGGTCACGCCTTTGCACTTGAGCTCGAACGCGAGGGCGTAAATCTGCTCGACGTCCTGCTCGGTCGCCGCCTGCGGGAAGTTGATGGTCTTGCTGATCGACGAGTCGCAGTGATGTTGAAACGCCGACTGCATCTTCATGTGCCAGTCGGGCGCGATGTCGTGGGCGCAGACGAAGACCTGCTTGATGTCGTCGGGCACTTCGTCGATGTGCGCCAGCGTGCCCTCGCGCGCGATCCGCTCGACCAGATCCTGCGAATAAAAGCCGCGCTCCCGCGCAACCTGCAGGAAGATGTCATTCGCCTCGACCAGCGGGCGCTCGCCCTGCTTCTGGCCGCGCAGCACGTTGCGCAGAAACGCGAGCGAGAACATCGGCTCGATCCCGCCGGAGCAGTTCGCGATGATGCTGATCGTGCCCGTCGGCGCGACGGTCGTAACGGCGGCGTTGCGCATCAGGCGGTTGTGCCGGGTGTGCCAGAGGCTGCCCTTCCAATTCGGGAAGCAGCCGCGCGTGCGGGCGAGATATTCGCTCTGGTTGTGGGCCTCGTCGTTGACGAACTTCATGAGCCGCTCGCCCCACGCGACGCCGGCGGGGCTGCTGTACGCGACGTTGAGCTTGTAGAGCGCGTCGGCAAAGCCCATGATCCCCAGCCCGATCTTGCGGTTCGCCTTGCAGATCTGGTCGATCTCGGGCAGCGGGTAGTTGTTCGCGTCGATCACGTTGTCCAGGAAGCGCGTCGACAGGTGCACCGCGTCGCGCAGCCCGGCCCAGTCCACTTCCGCGTCCGGCGTGCAGGGGTGCATCACGAACATGCCGAGATTCACGCTGCCCAGGTTGCAGGCTTCGTAAGGCAGCAGCGGCTGCTCGCCGCAGGGGTTGGTTGCCTCGATGCGGCCGACGTGCGGCGTAGGGTTGTGCTCGTTGATGCGGTCGATGAAGACGACGCCGGGCTCGCCGGTCTGCCACGCGTTGTGGACGATGATGCTCCAGATTTCGCGCTTGGTGTAGACCTTACCGCGAAGCGCCTCGGGCAGGTCGCCGACACGGCGCGGCGAGCGGAAATAGCGCTCCGGCGCGTTGGCGGGCACGGGCTCGACGCACGCGACCTCGGGCAGGTTGCGGATGTCGTACTTCCAGATGTCGAGTTCGCGCGGCAGCACGAACGCCTTGCCGTTGCGCGGGTTTCGCACGATGTGCGGGGAATCCGGGTCGGCGAGGAACTCGCGCATCCAGTCGTCGGTCACCTTGACGGAGATGTTGTAGTTGGTGAACTGCGAGAGATCCTGTTTGGCGTGCAGGAACTTGAGGATGTCGGGGTGATGGATGTACATCATCCCCATGTTCGCGCCGCGGCGGAACGCGCCCTGCTGGATCGCGTTGGTCGCTTCGCTGAACGCCTTCCAGAACGTGATCGGTCCGCTCGTGGTGCCGCCGCTGGAGGAGATGAAGTCGCCGGTCGGCCGGAGCTCATCGAACGCGAACCCGGTGCCGCCGCCGGCTTTCTGAATCAAAGCCGTGTGCTTGATGCTGTTGAAGATGTCGACGATGGAATCGCGCACGGGCAGCACGAAGCAGGCGCTGAGCATGCCCATCTCGCGGCCGGCGTTCATGAGCGTGGGCGAGTTGGGCATGAAGGCGGTGCTGGTCATCAGGTGATAGAACCGGTGCTCCCAGTGATGTCGCTCCGTCTCGGTCGCGCCATAGGTGCATTCGACGTCGGCGACCGCCTTCGCGACGCGCCGGAACAGCCGGCCGGGGGATTCGACGCACGCTCCCGTTTCGTCTTTCTTGAGGTAGCGGGCCTCGAGGACCTTCCGGCAGTTCTCGGTGAGCGTGGGCTCGTCGAACGACAGCTCGACGGAGTTCCAAGCGCCAGCGTGGGCGAGCGTCATCCGTGACCTCCTCTTCGCGGCACGTGACAGAGCGCGAATCTGATGAACCTGAAGAAGCCGTTTCCTGCGGCTACGACGAACGGTGCGGCGCGGTACACAGGCTTCGGTTTGCTTCGGACCTGTATATAGCGGGCAACTGTTAGCGTAGCACAACATATTGTACACGTCAAACTCTCTTCGAAAAACCCGCCGAGAGAATTTTAAGTTCAGAATCCACCGGCGGTTGTGCGCGCGGAATTCCCACATCCCAAGGGCTTGTAGAGAGGCAGATCGTATCGGGAGCGGGAACGCCCGTGAATAGATCGGCGTGGTTGCAGCACAGCGGTTATCGGGCGTCAGAGCCGTTTCGGCTTACGCCCGGACAAGTGCGAGCAATCCTGGCGATACCCGCGGGGCGGGCGCGTCAGCTCGCAATGCAAATGCAGCATCGCGACGCCAAAGATCACGCGCGAAAACTCGCCGGTCGTCGCGGCTCGCATGCCGACGGGGCCGGGCCGCGCAGGTGCCGTAGGCCCTCGCTGCACCGAAGCGGGCGGACCGACAGAGTCGCCGCGTCTCGCCGCAACGCTCGCGCTTCCGGAGGCGCGGGGAGCACGGATTGGCGAACCGGATTCGAGCACCCGTGCTCGTTGCGCCGCTGCGCCGCACATCGCTCAAGGCGTCGCGTCGAGCGCGTACTGCGCGAGAAGTGCCGCGCCGAGCGGCATCACGTCCTCGTCGACATCGAAGCGCGGGTGATGATGCGGGTGCGAGCAACCCTTCGCGGGATTCTGCGCGCCAAGAAACACGAACGCCCCGCGCGACTGTTGCAAGTAGTACGCGAAGTCTTCGCCGCCGCCTTGTGGCGGAACGTTGAGAATGCGCTCGTCGGGCACGCCGAGCCGGCGCGCCGCGGCGAGCGCGCGGTCGAGCACGTCGGGGTCGTTGACCAGCGCGGGATACCCGGGGTGGATCTTCACATCGGCGACGGCCCCGAAGGCGCGCGCGATCTGCTCGGCGACTTCCCGGACGCGTGCGCAAACGCGTGTGCGCACCGACTCCTCGAACGTGCGGATCGTGCCGCGCAGCGTCGCCTCCGGCGGGATGACGTTGTCCGCCGATCCCGCGTTCACCTGCGTCACGGAGACGACCGCGACGTCGCTGGGCGCGATCGAGCGGCTGACGACCGATTGCAGCGCAACGATGATCTGCGCCGCGACGAGCACGGGGTCGACCGTGTTCTCGGGCATCGCGGCGTGGCCGCCTTGGCCGCGCACGACAATCTCGAGCCCGTTGACCGCCGCCATGAACGGACCGCCGCGCGCCGCGACCACGCCGGCGGGGAGTTGCGAGATGATGTGCAGTCCGAAGATCGACTCGACGTCGCGCAGCGCGCCGCCGGCGATCATGTTCGGCGCGCCGCCGGGGTACTTTTCCTCGTGCGGCTGAAAGACAAATCGCACGGATCGGCGGAGATCGTCGCGGCGATCATGGAGCAGTTTGGCCGCGCCCAGCAGCATGGCGGTGTGGGCGTCGTGGCCGCAGGCGTGCATGACGCCGGCGTTGCGCGACGCGAACGGGAGCCCGGTTTCTTCGTGGATCGGCAGCGCGTCCATGTCGGCGCGCAACGCGATCCAGCGCGCATCGTCGATGCGCAGCTCCGCCAGTACGCCGAAGCTGTCGCCGACGTTTTCCACGGGCTCGTAGCCGATCTCGCGCAGCGTGGCAGCGACGAAGGTGGCGGTCTGGCGTTCCTCGCCGCTGAGCTCGGGGTGTGCGTGCAGGCGGCGGCGCCAGTCGGTAAGCGTTGGGCCGAGCGCGTGGGCGTCCCGGAGGAGACGGTCGGACATGCGTGTCTTTCTGCGCTGGAGAAATCCGTCGCCGCCGGCACGCCGACAATTGCGGCGGATTGCTTACGGCGTCGCGAGGTTGGCGATATTATGAACGAGACCAAGCCGGGCACAAGGACGGCCGGTGGGAGGACGCTTCATGTGGGCATTCCCGAGCGGGTGCGACGAGTTCAACGTCAGCTCGCGGCTTTATTTCAAGCTGGACCTGGCGCCCTCGCGCGAGGCGGTGCTGCACTTTTTTGAACAGATCCGCAAGGCGTTTCCGCGCATGCATCACCTGCGCCGGCGCGAGGACTCGGGCGTGCTGCTCGAAGAGCACAGCGATGACGACGGCGCCGAGCGCCGCACCGTGCGCTTGGACCCAAACGCGCTGAAGCTCAACTACGAGAACACGCCTTCGCGCGAGGCCTACGCGAAGTTCGCCAACGCCGTCCTCGGACAGGCGCCCTACGACCTCAGCCTCAGCGACCTCGACTTCGACTATCTCGACGTGGTTTTCACGTTCGATCTCGAGTTCCGCGGCAATCACGATGAACTCGTCGCCGACGCGCTCTTCAATGATCATCCGTTCGCCAACGTCCTCGCGGTCGCGAAGGCCAAGCCGATCGACTGTCAACCGTTCTTCGGCGTCGCGCTGAACGACGATTGCAGCGAACAGGCGTACCTGGAGATCAAGAGCCGCACGTCGACTTTTGAAGTGCGCACCGGCGAGTTCGAGCCCGCGCTGCTCAGCGTCTATCTCACCGTGCGCCGCTACTGGGACGTCGGCAGTCCCGGCGAGCTCCAGGCCGTCCACAAGCGGCTGCTCGCCACCGCCGAGGCGCTGGCGGCCGAGCGCGTCGTCCCGCAGATTGTGCAGCGCCTCGCGACCGCGATCGCCAGCCGCGGATAGGCCGCGGAGATTCACCCCGGCGCGGCGCGCGGCCGCGCGAGCGCACCCAGGCTCGCGAGCGCCGCCGTGTCCGGAGCAGGAACCGCGAGTTGGACTTTGCGCAAGCTTCACACTTCCCGCGGCCGGGCGAAAACCGGGCCGCATTTGTAATCGCATCCGCGCGGACCCACGTTACGCTTTGACATAGACGGCGACGCGCGGACGGACCACGGAGACACCGGTGATCGAAGCCGCTGACGCCCCGGTTCTGGCCCACCTGCTGCCGCGCCTCGAGGCATTCTGCCGCGAACTTCGCGCCGTCCTGAAGGACAATCTGGTCAGCGTGATCCTCTACGGCGGCGTGGTGCGCGAGGAGTTCAGCCCGCGCAGCTCCAACGTCAACGTGATGCTGGTGGCGAACGACCTGTCGATCGGCGTGCTCGACCAGATCGCGCCGGTGTATCACCGCGCGGCACGCGAGACGCCGCTCGCGATGCTGTACATGACCCTGGCCGGTTTGGCGCGCTCCAGCGACGTCTTCGCGGTCAAGTTCTTCGACATGCAGCGCCATCGCCGCGTGCTGTTCGGACGCGACGTGCTTGCCGAGCTGCCTTTTGAGCGCGAGCGGCTGCGTTTCCGCTGCGAGCAGGAGATGAAGAACCACCTGCTGCGCCTGCGGAAATTCTATGTCGAGCGCGGCGCGTGGCCGGACCAGATCGAGCGCGCGCTGACGCGCACCGTGTCGTCGTTCCTCACGTCGCTCTCGGTCGCGGTCTGGCTGAAGACGGGCGACCAGCCCCCGAACAAGTCCGAGACGATCGACGCCGCGGCGCGGGTGTTCGGGCTCGAGGTGCGGCCGCTGCGCGACCTGCTGGCGCTGAAGGAAGGCGTGTATCAGCCCGACGCCGCGGCATTGGGGCGGCTGTACGGCGACCTGATGAAGCTGGCGAGCGAGTGTGGCACGTTGGTCGACGCCTTGTAACGGGAGGCCGCGAATGGAATTCCTGTTGCACAACGTGATCGCCGACATGCGCGGGCCGCAGTTCCTGCTGGTTTATGGCGTGGCGATCGCGGTGACGTGGATCGTCGCGCGATTTCTGTCCCGGCCGCGCGCGATCTGGGCGGACGCGGAGCCCCCGCCGGTGCCGGCGGATCCCGACCCTTACGAGTGTGCGTACCTCTCGGGGGGGCCGAAGCAGGTGCTGCACACCGTTTTGGTGAACCTCCTGCAACGCGGGTATCTACAGCTCGTGGACCCGGACGAGCGGGCCCGGACCTTCAAGGGCGAAACGGCGATCCGGCAGGCCAGCGATCGGCCGAACGAGCGGCACCTGTCGGCGCTGGAGCGGCCGGTGTTCGAGTACTTTCAGATTCCGACCAGTGCGGAGAGCATGCTGACGAGCTCGACGCTGCTGCGCGAGATCGTCGATCGGTGCGCGGGCTACCGCGAGCAGATGACGGCGTCGGGATACTTCACGGGTTCGCGGGAGACGACGCGGGCGGCCATCGTCTGGTGTTTGGGCGCGCTCGTGATCGCGAGTCTCGGCGGCTACAAGCTGGCGGTCGCACTTCAGAAGGGTAAGACCAACGTGGGGTTCCTGATCATCATGGGCCTCGGCGGGCTGGTCGTGCTCGTCGGCGCCGTCGCGCACAAGCGCATCACCCGCGCCGGCGAGCACCATCTCGAGCGCCTGCGGCTCGCTTTTGCCAGAACGAAGGCGGAGGCCGGCGCGGCGCCGGCGGTCCACGCAGCAGCGACCGGCGGACCGGGCATCGCGGCGGCTTATGATCCGACGCTTCCGCTGCTGATCGGGCTGTTCGGAACGTCGATGCTCGCGGCGACGCCGTTCGAGGACTATCACACCGCGCAATCGAAGCTCGCGCGCCCGGAACAGCAGTCGGGCAGCGGCTGGACCGGCGGCTGCGGCGCCAGCAGTTGCAGCAGCGGCAGCAGTTGCGGCGGCGGCGGCGGCGGCGGCGGCTGCGGCGGCGGCGGGGGCTGCGGAGGGTGCGGCGGATGAACCCAGCGACGGCGCACAGCGCAGCTCCGCCCGCGGCGCCTGCGCCATCCGCATCCGGCGCGACTCCGCCCGCCGTGGATGCCGCATCGCTGGTCGGGCTGCCGGCGCTCGGCGTGGGCTTGGGGTATCGCGAGCCGCTGCGTGCGGAGATATTCCGCCATCGCGACGAAATCGATTTTCTCGAAATCACCGCCGACCACTTTTTCGACCCGACGCCCGAGCGCCGCGCCCTGCTCGACCTCCTGCACGAACACTTCACGCTCATTCCGCACGGCCTCGACCTCTCGCTCGGCAGCGCAGAGGGCCTCGACGAGTCGTACGCAGACAAGTTTGCCGCGTTGATCCAACGGCTCGAACCGCCGTGGTGGAGCGAGCACATCGCGTTCACGCGCGCCGGCGGCGTGCGGATCGGACATCTTGCGCCGCTGCCGTTCACGCGCGAAGCGGCCGAGGTGGTTTGCCGCAACGTGGCGGCGATGCAGGCGCGCGTCGGGCGCGCCGCGCCCGCGACACCGCTGATACTCGAGAACATCACGTACACCGTGGCGATGCCGGACGCGGAGATGAGCGAAGGCGCGTTTGTCCGCACCGTGCTCGAGGGCTGCGGCGCGGGGCTGCTGCTCGACGTGACCAATGTGTACGCGAACGCCGTCAATCACGGGCGCGATCCGCTCGCGTTGCTCGACGAGTTCCCGCTGGAGCGCGTGGTGCAACTGCACTTCGTCGGCGGATACTGGCGCGACGGCGTGTTCATCGACGGCCATTCCGCACCGACGCCGCCCGAAGTCTGGGAGTTGCTCGACGCGGTGTGCGCCCGAGCGCCGGTGCGCGGCGTGATTCTCGAGCGCGACGAGCACATCCCCGCAATGCGCGAGCTTGTGCCCGAGCTGCGCAGGGCGCGAGAGATCCTGCGGCGGCACGGACGCACGGTCTGAGCCAGGCTGGCGCGGAGAGCGGCGATGAGCTTGGCGGAGCTACAGACGGCACTGGCGCGCGTGTACACGGTCGCCACGGATCGCGAAATGTTGCGGCGCGACGCCGCCGGCGCTGCGCGGGCGCTCGCCGTTCCGGTCGAGACCGTCGCCGTGCTGGCACGGATGGATGGCGCGCGGATCGAGTCCTTCGCGCAGTCGTTGATTCACAAGAGGCGCGGCGATGTCTGGAAACTGTTGCCGCTGACGGCCCGGGTGCTCGGCGGCGAGGGGGCGCGGCGCTTTGCCCGCTACGCGCTGCGCGAGCCGCGCGCTGTGCAGGCTTCGATTCGCGACGCGGCGCTCGGATTCGTACGATTCCTGCGGCAGTGCGCCGCACCGCGCGGCGCGCCGACATGGCCATCGGAACCCGCGGCGAGCAGCATTGCATCCGATGCACGGCCGAGCGCGGCAGCCCCGTCGCTTGGCGCAGAGGCGTCGGATCGAAGCCGGCGCGCCAGCGCGGCCCGCGCGGACACGCTCGTCAACGCGGATGCCCTCCCCGGTTGGATCGTCGAACTCGCGCGCTACGAATCCGCGCGGCTTGAGCTGTGCGGTTGTCGGCGGCGCTGGATCATCCGATGGTATCGCCATCGCCCACAGGCGCTGATCGTACGCGCGGCGCGCGGCGGACGCGAATCCGGCGCGGCGCCGCCGACGCACCCGACGATTCAGCTCTACTGGCGCCGGCGCGGTGAAATCCGCACCATCACGCTGGCGTGGCCACGCGGATGGGGGCGCCGATCGGCGCGGAATTAGCGCCGCGCGAATCCCTCGATCCGCTCCAGCCCCACGCCGAGCGCTCTCTTCGCCAGCGCATCGAGCTCGTCGCGCGGCCCCTCAAAGTGCATCGTGCGATTGATGTGCGCGATCCACTGGCCGGGCATCAGCTCCGCCGCCGGCGAACTCGTCTCCAGCTCGTAGAACGGTCCGAGCGGCTTCTTGCCGGGCTCCGGCGGACCGTCGTTGTAGCTGTTGATGACGTCGCCGCCGTACGGGTCGTCCTGAAGCTCCCACATCGAGTTGACATAGTCGGTCATGCCATACGGCAGGTTGAACTGCACGATCGTGAGCACGCCGCGCTCGGCGTCCCAACTGCCGCAGAACGGCGTCGCGCGGTGCGGTCCGACGCCGATCTTGGTGCGATACTGCCCGTCGCCGCGGAAGAGGATGATGCCGTCCTCGATGCTCAGGCGATCGGCGGGAACCTTGCCGAAGTAGGTGTCGTTGACGATGGGGCCGCGGGCGTCCTCGGGGCCCTTGTGATAGGGCACGACGACGACGGCCTCGGGCGAGGGCTTGAACATGCCGAGAATCCAGACGGACAAAAGTCCGGTGGCTTTGGTCCACGCCTGCCGACCGGCGTTGATCAACTTGTTGTCCGATTCGAACGCCACGAACTTCACGCCCGGGCCGGGCGTCATCCCGAGCGCGAGCGTCACATCCGTCGGGTGCATCACGCGGATCACCCGCTCGATGTCCATGTCCAGTTGCACGCCGCTGTAGTTGGTCACGCTCGCATGGTGACGGAACGTGACCGAGCGCTCGGTTCGCTCGGCGACCGCGTAGGTATCCGTGTCGATGAACGCCGGCGTCTGCCAGTGCGCCAGGTCGAACGGGTCGTCCTTCTTGAAGAAGATCGCGAATTGCCCGCCTTCGGGCCCGACCCAGAAGCGATCCTCGCCGCCCCACGGGTTGATGTGCGGCTGTCCGCCGCCGGCAGCGATCAACGCGCGATTGATCCAGCCGTAGCCCTCCGCGCTCTCGCCGCGGGCGGTGCTCGTCATGACGCGGCCCTGATATGCGGGTGCGATCGCGACGCGCGCGTCGCCGTCGCCGAGCACGATCACGTCCGTGTGTTGCTTCATGAAGGCGACATCGTCCGCGAAGGTCGGCGGCGCGTCGCTCCTTGCGGCGGGCGCGTGCGGATCCGTGGATTTCATCTGCGCGCACCCGATCGCAAGCAGGGGCAGCGCGACGAGCGCGAGAACGGCGAACAGAGGCGCACCAGTACGCATGTCATGAGTCTCCCGTGGCGCCGACGGCGGGCGGACCGCGGGCCACCTGCGAGTCGGTCGAGTTGCAATGCGACGCGAATGATAACGCGCGCCCCGGATCATCGGAATTCGCGCGGTCGCATTCGGCGTCGCTCGATTCCGACGAGCGTCGTCGTTGATCCGCGTCGCCGCGCAGACGCGCATCCGAACCCAAGCGCTCGCGCGCGGCAAGCGGCGGCGGCCCTGATGTCACGGGCGAGACCCCGAGATTCGCGGCGGGTGGACGGTCGGCGTGCGACGAGCGCGGTCGCAAGCCGCCCCCTGCGGACATCCCCTGCGGGGCGGCACTCAGGGCCGCGGCTGCGTGGCGGCGGCGCGGGCGCTCCAACGCGCGCGGGCCGTCTCGTCCGCCAGCATCGGCATGAACACGCCGCCCACGACCGAGCGGGCCTGAAACCCGATCTTGCGGGCGTCGGTGGTCGAATACCAGTCGCTGAGCGGCACGCGGTCTTGCGTTTCATTGGCGAAATCGTAGAGCGGGTTCACCAGCGCCTCAAAGTCCGTCCGCGATTCCGCCAGCGTCGCGGTCCACACGGTCCAGTCGAGCTTCGCGTAGGCGGCACGGTTGTCGAGCGGCAATCCGTATCGGTTCTGCCGCGACAGGTACGAGCGCATCTCGCGCCGCGCGACGTCCGGCGGAAAGACGCCCAGCTTCAGCACGCGATCCCACACGAGGTTGTATTTCTGGCTCCACGTGTCCGCGCGGTCGAACGCCAGCCGGTAGTGCGCGCCGTCGTCCGCCAGCTTCTGCCACCGCGCTGCGAAATCGCCGGCGAGGCGGCGATAGCGCTCCGCGTCATCCCCGGCGCCGTCCCGCCGGCACATGTCGCCGAACGCCGCCAGCGCAAGGATCGCCTTGAGCGAGAGATTCGCGTTATGCGCGAGATGGCCGGCGAAATCATCCGTGCAGAGCTGGTTGGCGGGGTCGAGCCCGTGGTCCACGAGATACTCGGCCCACTTCACGAGCAGCGGCCAGTAGGGCTGCGCGAACGCGTTCGAGCCGTCGAGCTGCGCCGCCGCCGACAGCAGCAACAGCATGTTCGCGGTCTCCTCGACCGGCATCTGGTCGTCCGCGCTGCGCTCGCCGCCGCCGTAGACCTGTCCGTTCGCGTGCGGATACGTGCCGAGGTCGTGCGGGGCGAAGGGGTTCGGCCAGCGCGGCGAGCGGGCGTAGTCGAGCACCGGCCGCAACTGCGCGTAGAGCAGCTCGCGGTTGAGCAGCAGAAAGAGCGGCGCCGCGGGGTAGATCACGTCCACCGTCGCGATGCAGCCGTTGCTGAAATTCTCCTTGGAGAACATCAGCGGCGTCGTGTCCCAGTCCGCGGCAAGCTTGTGCGCCGCGAGACACTGGCGGTACGC
>JBFXAM010000129.1:0-13157 GCA_050184295.1 Phycisphaerae bacterium
CTGCATTTCCTGAATTTCCCGAGAATTCGGGCCCGCTGGCACGCAGATTGCTGGAAAAGAGAACTGGTCCTTGCGCCAGCAGCGGCGGCGACGCCGCGGGATGTTCTTGGATGGCCTCGTGACCCAAGGAGGTGTGCTGTGATTGCCTCGTCGATTTGCTTCAAGCACTGGTTGTTGGGGGGGGGCTGGTCGGCCTGCTGATTGGGGGTAGCGTCGTCTCGGTTGGGCAGGAGTGCGGGGGCGATCCGCCGGATTTCGAGGATGCGATCGTGTTTGCGACGAATCGATGGGATCCGAACGGCATCGCGCTCGGCGACATCGATAGCGACGGCGATCTCGACCTCGCGATCGCGTCGGAGGAGCTTGCGTCCACCTTCTACGTCATGATCTACCGCAACAACGGCGTCTGGCAAGCACCCAATGTCAGCGGCTTCGTTCATCACCAGAACGTGGAAGTTGGGGACGACACGTACACGCTCGCGCCGCACGAGATCGCGTTCGCACATCTGGACGGCGATGGGTATATCGATCTGGCCGTGAGCATGCAGAAGCGGCCGGCGCACGTCTACCGCAACAGCGGACCAGCGCAATGCGACGAACTGGGGACGTATCGTTTCTGCGCGTATCCCGACTTTGAGATGCCGGTGTCCGGACATGGGTACGGACTGGTGGCCGCGGACTTCGATCATGACGGCTTGGCCGACGTGGCGGTGGCGACGCCGGAGCCGCATGAGCAGATCGACTTCAATTCGCGCGATCGGGTGTATGTAGGCTTCATGGCCGGTGCGGACGGGTTCGACCGCGCGTATGAATTCGATCTGAACCTGCGTGACGATTCGGGCGACTTTTCGTTCGACATCGTCGCGGGGGAGTTCTGGGGACCCTACGAGCCGGGCGGCGGCGGTGACGGACCGGAGTCGATCACGTCGCTGGACCTGATTACCTCAAACCCGGGGAAGCGTCAGGTCGGGCAGGAGAATCTCGACGAGACGATCTCGCTGTTGAAGAACCGGCTCGGCGATCCGTGGCGATTCGAAGTCGCAGCGCCGCTGAGCCACGATTCTCACAACTGGATCTTTGAGCGGATCGCGAGCGGTCGGCTGCGCGGCGAGGCGCTCAACGACGACGTTGTCGCGGTCGACACCGCAAGCCAAGCGATCCACGTGCTGCATCCAGACGGCTTTGGCGTCTTCGCTTATGATGACAGTGCCCTAAGCGGTGATGTTTATGGCCTAAATGAAATCTGCCCAAATCCGTCGGGTATCGCGATCGGTCACATCAACCCAAAGAGTGACGAACTCGACGTGGTGGTTAGTTGCGCCGGCGAGGACGACGGCGCCGATCCGGGCATCGTCGCGTTTCGCGGGTGCGGCGACGGCACGCTTTCGCGTGATGCGAGCTACTTTCCGATGCCGCTCGCATTCCGCCCGCCGCCACTCATGACGGACGAAGGCGTCATGCAGGTGACGATCGGCGACGTCAACGGCGATGGGTACAACGACATTGTTGTCGGGTGTCGCGCTAGCAACGAGATCGTCGTGCATCTGAATCGCGGCTAAAGTCCGAGCGACGCGGGCGGAGCCGCTGAGGATTCCGCCCGCGTCGCGCTCCCTTATCCTCGCGGGCACCGCTCGTCACGAGCGGCGCCTTGACACGCCGGAGAGGCAACCATGGGAACAAACCACGCGTGTATCGCGCTCGTCGCGGGCGTGCTCTGCACGGGCGCCGCGGACGTGATGGGTCAACGGCTCTATCATGCGAAGTACCTCGTCCATCCGTCGCCGCTCGGCGGCACGATTCGTCCCGAGCATATGAACAACTCCGCTCAGGTCATTGCTCAACTCACGAATGTCGCAGCCGGCGGTTGGCGGCATGACCCAGATGGCACCTGGGTGCGAGTTACAGGTCTGCGTGTGAATGGAAGCGGATCAACAAGTCCGGTGTGGACGAATGACGCCGGCCAGGTCTGCGGACAGGCGGAGAACTCGGCCGGCGGGCACGAAGCCTGTTTGTGGGATGAGCAGATGGGCGCCGTTGGCTGTGGCGACTTCTTCTGGAGCGACCCTCGCCTATATAATAGTTATGCGCGCGGCGTCAACAACAACGGCCACGTCTGCGGCTCCGCCAGCGCGTGGGATCCATTCATGGGCACCGCGGCGCGCCAAGCGTTTCTGTGGACGCGCGAGGCGGGCATGGTCGGCTTGGGCGACCTGCCCGGCGGCCCCACTCATAGCCAGGCTACCGGCATCAACGACCACGACTGGATCGTCGGCACATCGCTCGTGACGAACTATCGCTACGAACCGTTCCTCTGGATGCCGGACACCGGCATGATCAATCTGGCCGACTGGGAGTTCGGCAAGTTCGACGCCAGCACGCCCTTTGCGATCAACAACCACGGCGAGATCACCGGCACGGGCGGCCCGGTCGGCGGCTACAGCGACGGTTTCATTTGGGATTTCGAACGCGGCTTCCGGCCGCTCGGACATTTGCCGGATACCGGCACGCATCCGCGCGACATCAACGAACTTGGGGTTGTAGTCGGTTATTCCGCTGCGAACGGGCCGGACATTGCCTTCATTTGGGACGAGACGAAAGGGATTCGCGATCTCAACACGCTGTTGGACGAGTACAGCCGGCAATTGCCGCAGTATCGCCGTCCATACAGACCACTGACGTGGGCGCACGCGATCAACGATCACGGCCAGGTGCTCGCAAGCTGGTCGAAATCCAACGCCGCCATTCTGACGCCGTTCCTGCTGGCCGACATGAACGACGATGGCGCGGTGGACGCGGAGGACATCGCTGGCTTTGTTGCAGCGCTCGTCGACCGCGAAGCCTACGCCGCCACGCGGACTGGCTACTGGCACGAAGGCTGGGCCGCGGACCTGAACCAGGACGCCCGGATCGACGTGCGGGACATCGATCCGTTCCTCCGCGCGATCGCGGACTTCAGCGGCCCAAAGCTGCCGGCGTGGAACTGCCCGATCAACCTGCCGGCCCATGCGGGCGACACGACGCACGACCAAAACGCCGAGCTGCCGCCGCGCGCGCGGCCGGGATCGGCGGGCGAGTAGCGGCGAGACGCGGAGCGAACGCGCCGAACGAGGCCGACGGGTCGCGGTGGTGCTTCCTTTATGAGGATGCGAACTACCGAATCGCGGGGCTCATCGACGAAGATGGCTTCGTCGGGCTGGGAGCGCGGTCGGTTCTGTCGACTCTCTGGGTGCGCTCGGCGCTGGCGTGGCGTGCGACGGGCCCGGAGTCCGCTGGGGCACCCGGCCGCGGCCGTGCGCGCTGGCGTGAGGTCGCGGCGTATCGTAGAATCGCTTCATGCCGGTGGTCGCTGTTATTCCCGCCCGGTACGCGTCGACGCGTTACCCTGGCAAGCCGCTTCTCCGCGAGACCGGAAAGTACCTCGTTCAGCACGTTTACGAGCGGGCCGCAGCGGCGCGGCGCGTCGATGAGGTCATCGTCGCGACTGACGACGAGCGGATCGCCGACGCGGTGCGATCGTTTGGCGGCGGTGTGGCGATGACGCGGGCGGATCATCCGAGCGGCACGGACCGCATTGCCGAGGTTGCGTTGCAGCGGAAGCTGCCGGCAGATGCGATCGTGCTGAACGTGCAGGGGGATGAGCCGGAGATCGAGCCGGCGGCATTGGATCGACTGGTGGAGCGGCTGGAGCGGGACCGGGCGTGTCCGGCGGCGACGCTTTACTGTCCGTTTCCCGCCGGCGCGGACCCGGCCGACCCGAATTGTGTGAAAGTGGTGGTGAATCGATCGGGTCGGGCGCTGTATTTTTCGCGATCCCTGCTACCATACCCGCGTGATGCGGAAGCGGCCGGCGGGCCATCGGCCTATCGGCTGCACCTGGGGGTGTACGCATATCGGTGCGGGTTCCTGCTCGAATTCGCGAGCTGGACGCCCAGCCTGTACGAGGGCATCGAGAAGCTCGAGCAGCTGCGGATCCTCGAGAACGGGATTCCGCTGGCGGTCGAACGTGTGGAGCGAGCGGCGGTGGGGATCGATACTCCCGTCGACTACGCCCGCTTTGTGGAGCGCTGGCGTTCAGCCGGCGGTGGAGGCGGTATGTGAGCAGCGCGACGCCCCGAGCAATCGCGGCCGCCCGGCTGCGATCTGACGTCTCGCCGTCGCGCACGCGTGTGCCGAAACCGAACGTGTCCCGTAAGATCGGACAGAGGTAGCGATGGACTCGTACGCCCTCCTGAATTCGATCCGTGCCACGTCTGGCGACACCGAGTTCTATCTCCCGATGCCAGCGGGCTATCAGCCCGGACGCACGAAGTACGTCGTCGTCATGGGCACCGTGATGAGCGGGCTGGGCAAGGGAATCTTCAGCTCTTCTCTCGCCAAGTGCTTGCAGGACAAGGGCTTGTCGGTCGCTCCGATCAAGCTCGAAGGCTATCTCAACATCGATTCCGGCACGCTGAATCCGTACCGGCACGGCGAGGTGTTCATCCTCGACGACGGGACCGAGTGCGACATGGACCTCGGCACCTACGAGCGCGCCCTCGATCTCGACCTGACACGCCTCAACTTCTGCACCAGCGGACAGATTTATCGCCGGGTGCTCGATCGCGAGCGCACCGGCGGCTATCTCGGCCGCGACGTGCAGATGATCCCGCACGTGACCGGCGAGGTGAAGAACCGGCTGCGCGAGCTCGCCGTCGCGACCCAGGCCGACCTCGTGTTCGTCGAGATCGGCGGCACCGTGGGTGACGTCGAGAACGCGTATTACATCGAGGCGATGCGCCAACTGGCGTTCGAAGAAGGCCAGCGAAACGTCTGCTTCGTCGCGCTCACTTACGTGCTCGAACCCGCGACGCTCGGCGAGCAGAAAAGCAAGGCCGCGCAGCTCGGCGTGCGGCAGCTCATGCAAGGCGGCATCCAGCCGCATGTGATTGCGTGTCGCGCCCGCAACCCGGTGACACAGAAGGTGCGCGAAAAGATCGCGCTGTTTTCAAACGTGCCGCCGGAACGTGTTTTCAGCATGCACGACTGCGACACGGTTTATCTGATTCCCGAGATGCTGCGCGGCGCCGGCGTCGACAAGGCGGTGATCGAGTGGCTGGAGCTGGAGCGGCGGCTCGACGACGAAAAGGAGCGGCAGGCGCGCGAGTCGTGGTCGCAATACGTCGCGCGCTTCCGCAACGCCACGCGCCAGGTCACCATCGGCATCACCGGCAAGTACACGCTCGTTCGCGACGCGTACGCCAGCATTCTCAAGGCGCTCGAGCATGCCGGCGTGCACCACGGCTGCAAGGTCCTCGCGCAGTGGATCGACACCACCACGCTGACCGACGCGACCGCCGCCGAGGCGCTCCAGGGCGTCGACGGCGTCATCATTCCGGGCGCGTTCGGCACGCGCGGGGCCGAGGGCAAGATCGCGGTGTTGCGGCACGCTCGCACAACGCACTTGCCTTGCCTGGGCATCTGCTACGGCTTCCAGATGGCGGTGATCGAGTTTGCCCGCAATGTTGCGGGGATGACCGATGCCAACTCGACCGAGATCGACAACGAGTGCCGCTTTCCGGTGATCAATCTGCTGCCCGATCAGCGCAAGATCGAAGGGCTCGGCGGGTCGCTGCGGGTCGGCGGCTATGACATCGTGATCAAGAACGACTCGCTCGCGCACCGTATGTTCGGGCCGCGGGCGCGGCTGCGGTTCCGGCATCGCTACGAAGTCGATCCGCAGTACATCGGCCCGCTCGAAGCGGCCGGGCTCGTCTTCAGCGGCCGCTCGCCGCGGGCAGACATCATGCAGGTTCTGGAGCTGCCGGCGGAGGTTCACCCGTTCTTTATCGCAACGCAGGCACACCCGGAACTGACGAGCCGGCCGCTCACGCCCCAGCCGATGTTCGTCGGCTTGGTCGACGCGGCGCTGCGCCGCGCGACGCCGAATGTCGACGCGCCGCCGCTGCGTTATCCCGCAGAGGATCAGCCGTCGCATCCGGCGGCGTCGCCGGAGTCCGTGGCGTAGCAACGACTCTGGTTCCTGGTGAATCAACTTTGAATGCCTTGGCCGCCGCCGCTCCGCTGACGAAGTGCAGCGGGCTACCGAGGCGTGCTCATCCGCGAATTTGCGTTTCGATGCGCGAACCCGAGTCGTGCGACTCGGGCCGCGCGCGACGCTCGATTCGACGGATCATTCGGATCATGCGGATGCGATAGGACGACTCGGCCGGTGGGATCCAAGCGGTCTTCGCGGGAGTGCCAGCATGCACGGAGGATTCTCGCGCCCGTTCAGGCTTCGCGTGTGCGGAATCTGCACCGTTGCAACGGCGCGGGGATCCGTGGTGTCGTCCAGCGCAAATTGCGACTGGATGTCGGATGGACGACTGGCAAGTGATGATGAGCACGCGTATGCCAGTCTGTTGTGCGGCCCGGATGGACCCGGTGCGGCACGCGCCAAGCTTGTGATCGACGGCATCTTCACTGTGGTCGGCAGCCTACAGACGCAACGCATTGTTACGTGGGATCATCGTCGCGTCGCGGCTCCCACGCTATACTGCTCGGCCCGGCGATCGGCGGTGGCGCGCGTGCCCTCCCCGAACGGACCGAGGATCGAGGAACTCCGCCGCAGCAGAACATGTTTCCGGTTCCGCTGACACCCTTCGAACAGTATATGTGGATGGATGATCGGCCCAGTCATCCGATGGCGTTCCACATCCGGCTCGTGTTCACGGGCCAGATTGATGAACAGGAATTGCGGCGCGCGATCGAGCACTCGATCGGCAGACATCCGCTGCTGAGTGCCCGCATCGCGCAATCACGTCCGGGCAAGTGGTATTGGACTGCCGCGCCGTCGGAAGGGCCGTACGTGGACTTCGCTCCGGCCGGGCAACCCATGCGCTACCCCCGTTCCGCACGGATTGACCTGCGCTGCGAGAGCGGCGTGCGCATCTGGGCGCGCAGCGGTGTCCCCGCTTCCGAGATACGATTTCAGTTCCACCACGCGTGTTGTGACGGGATCGGCGCGTACCAGTTCATCGAGGATGTGTTGTGTTCCTACGACGCGCTGGTGGCGAGCGGAAGCGACGCGTCGCTGCGGGCGCTGGACTACTCGGCACTCACGCGGCGGATGCGACCGTGGTCGATGGAGCCGGGGTCCGTGCGGCGCACCGCGCAGCAAGTGTGGGGTGTTGTGGCCGGCACCGCGGCGATGCTTTTCGGGAGACCCGCGCCGCTGTGCTCGCCGGACACGTCCCTCGGCGAAGCCGGGCCCAATGCCGTGCTGACGGACCTTCCCGCGCACACATTCTCTCACGCGGAGTCACGTCGGCTGCGCAACATCGCGTTCGCGTGCGGCGGCAGCTTGAACGACTTGCTGCTGCGTGACCTGTTCGTCGCGCTGCGCGGCTGGAATGCGCGGCACGATCCGCGTGCCCGGCGCCGGCGCATCCGCATCATCATACCGACCTCGCTGCGTGGCCCGGGCGCCCCGGACGGCACCGCGGCCAATGTGGTCTCGATCGTTTTCATGGGCCGAGGCGCCGGCTGCGAGCGCGATCCACGGCGCATGCTTCGTTGGATCCAGTGGGAAACGCGGTTTCTCCTGGGATGGCGGTTGAACCTGTCGTTTCTGCGGGCCTGTGACATCTTCGGGGCGGCACCGGGCGCCATGGAGTGGATGGCCAGCGCCAACCGTTGCTTCGCCACCAGCGTATTGAGCAATATGGGTCGTGTCCTCTCCCGTGCGCCGTTGCAGCGGCACGACTACAAGCTGCTCGTGGGCGGCGCGACACTGGAGCGAGTAGAGTCGGCGCCGCCCGTGCGCCCGCATACGGCCGCCGCGCTGACCAGTCTTACATATGGCAGACGGCTCACGCTGGCCATGAATTACGATCCGCTGCACTTCCGCAAGGACTCGGCAGTTGAGTTGATGGACCACATCGTGCAGCAGGTGCGAAAAACGCTGGAGGGCTGATCGTGCAGTCACACGCGGTGCCCTGCGCCGACGCCCTCCCGCCGATCCACGCTCCGCCTGTGTGGGCCCCGCGGGTCTGGAATGGCTGTTCCTTGGGCCCGTTGCTGCGCCTGCTAGTGCGGCATCGCTTCGCGGTTGCGCCGAGCCGCTGGCACGTCCTGGTCGGCAGCCTCGTGAGCAGCGCGGGTAACAGCCTGTTGGGCCTGGTGCAAGACGGAGCATATGGTCGTCGCATTGCGCGCGTGCCAATCGAGCCCGACCCGCTCTTCATTCTCGGGCATTGGCGCTGCGGGACGACGCTCTTACACGAGCTGCTCGCGCTCGACCCGCGGCACACTGCCCCGAACACCTACCAGTGCATCGTGCCGGCACATTTCCTGATCACGCAGGGCATCGCCCGGAGAGCCTGCGGCTGGCTGCTGGCCCGGCGTCGCGCCATGGATGCCGTCGCGGTCGGTCTGTCGCGCCCTCAGGAGGATGAATTCGCCCTTTGCAATATGGGCGCGCGGTCATTGTACGAGCGGATTGCATTCCCCAACTTCCCCCGTGGCAACGAGATATTTGAGCTTGACCGGCATTCGGAGCCGGATCGGGCACGCTGGCAGCGCACGTTTGAGCGGTTTTTGCAGAGCGTGCTGCTGAAAACCCCGGGGATGCTGGTTCTCAAGTCACCGCTGCACGCTTTTCGCCTACCGTTCCTGCTCGAGCGCTTCAAGCAGGCGCGGTTTGTGCATATCGTGCGAAATCCATACGACGTGTTTCCGTCCGCTATGCACATGTGGCGCGCTCTGTATTGGACGCAGGGTCTCCAGCGGCCGACACGGACCGACCTGGATCGCTTCGTGCTCGAGACCTTTGAGCGGTTCCACGAGGCGATGGACCGGGCGCGGCCGCTGCTCCGGGAGCGACGCTTCCATGAAATGCGCTTCGAGGATCTTTGCGCCGCGCCGGTCGAACAGATGCATCAGCTGTACGACCGACTGGAGCTCGACGGGTTCGCGCAAGTCGAGCCCGCCATCGTCCGCCAGCTTCCGGACTTGGCCGCGTTTCGGCGCAATCGTTACGAGCTGGCGCCGGCGCGGCGCGACGAGCTCACGCGGCGCTGGGGACCCATCGCGGCGCGCCACGGCTACCCGTCGCACGCCTGATCGGCGTGCGCCGGCGGCCGGCGCGCTCGCGGGGCGCGCAGCGGCGAGTCGTAGATGCGATACACTCGGCTGACGCGGGCACCCACGTGTTCCAGGGCTGCCCGCATTCGACGGTTGTCTTCCAGAATCCATGACATCTCGAGGCGCCGATATCCCTTCGCCAGTCCCGCGCGGTATGCATCCCAACAAAGCAGGAGGTCGGTCCCCTCGAAGCGGTACGCCGAAGAGACTCCCACGGCGAACGCCCGGGCCGAGTCTATTCGCCGCATGTGTCTCCAGAGCTTCAGCCATCCGAACGGGAGCAGCCGACCGTTGATTCGGCGCAGCGCCTGGTTGGCGTCTGGAATGACCGCCACGAAACCGACCGGCTGCTTCGCGCACTCGGCGATGCGCACCAATTCCGGGTCGCCCACCCAGAGCAGCGATTCCACCAGGTCGGCGAACTCCCGCTCCCCCATCGGAGTCAACCCCCAGTGGCTGCCGAACACCGCGTTGTAAATCGAATGCAGCGCCGCCGTGTCGCGTCGGCGCTCCTTCAGTGAGAACGGTCGAATCGTGACGTCGGTTCGCGTCCTTGCGAACTCCGCGAGGCGCGAGATGCGCGCGGGCAGGGGGGTATCACAACCGGCCTCGTAAGCATAGAGGTCCTTGGATTTGCAGAAGCCGCAGTCTTCTATCAATGGGGCGTAGTATGCTGGGTTGTAAGGCATCATGATGCGCGGCGCGGCGTCGAACGGCCCGAGCAGCAGTCCGCATTCGTCGTGCATTGCGAAGTTGATCGGGCCGCGAACGACGTCCAGGCCGAGCGCCTCAAGCCAGGATCGCGCGGCGGAGAAGAGCGCGGCGGCCACCGGCGGGTCCGGAATGCATTCAAAGAAGCCGAAGTAGCCGACGCGCTCGCCGCTCGGCTCGATATGCAGGTGATTGTGGATGGCCGCGATGCGCCCCACCGCCCGGCCGCCGCGCGCTGCGAGGAAGAAGGCGGCATCGCCATGCTCGTAGAACGGATTCTTGCTACGGTCGAAAATGCGATAGGCGCGGCGACGGAGCGGCGCCACCCAGTTCGGATCCTTCTCATACAAGCGCCACGGCAAGTTGACAAAGGAATTCCGGGCGGCGCGCGAACGGACCCGCGTCACTGTCGGAGGCGCGGCGCGCTCAGCACTCATCGAGTGTCCGACCGACTCGTTTGAACGCGCCGATGATCTGCTCCACGTGCTGATCCGTGTGCGTGGCCATCAGACACACGCGCAACTGGCTTCGGCCGGGCGGAACGGCCGGCGGGATGACCGGGTTGACGTATACCCCATTGTCGAGCAGCGCGCGAAAAAACGTCAGCGTCTTCTCCCAATCGCTTACCAAGACCGGGACAATCGGCGCTGTCGCCGCGCCCAACTCAAACCCCAGGTCCGAAAGCCCCGCGACGACGCGGCGCGTGAGCTGCGCGAGTCGCGTCCGGCGCTCGGGCTCGCGCTCGACGATGTCGAGCGCTGCGGAGGCCGCTGCAACCGCCGACGCGGGCAGACTCCCGGTGAAGACGAACGGGCGCGCGTAGTGCTTCAAGTAATCGACGATATGGCGGTCCGCGGCCACGAACCCGCCGATCGACGCCAGCGCCTTGCTCAGCGAGCCGGTCAGTACATCGACCTTGCCTTGAACGCCCAACACCTCGGACGTGCCGCGGCCCGAACTCCCGATGACGCCGAGCCCGTGCGAGTCGTCCACGAGCGCCAAGGCGCCGTACGCCCGCGCGCATTCGAGAATGGCCGGCAGCGGCGCAAGGTCGCCGTCCATGCTGAAGACGCCGTCGGTCACAATGAGTTTGGATTTGCTGCCGATGGATCGCTCGAGCAGGCGCTCGAGATCCGCCACGTCCCCGTGTTTGTATCGCTTCAGCGCCGCACGAGACAATTGGCAACCGTCGACGAGCGAGGCGTGGCTGCGGCGATCACAAAAGATCTCGTCCTCTTTCCCCGCCAGACTGGCAACCGCGCCGAGCTGCGCCTGGTAACCGGTCGGAAACAGCGCCGCCGCCGGGTAGCCCACGAAGCGCGCCAGGCGGGCTTCGAATTCCTCGTGGAGCTCAAGGGTTCCGTTGAGGAGTCGCGAACCCGCAACGCTGGTTCCGTATCGCGCAACGGCCGCCCGCGTCTGCTCCACGACATGTGTGTGGTGCGTCAGCCCGAGGTAGTCACTGGACCCGGCCATGACACAACAACGGTCGCCCAGATGCACGGTCGGGCCATCGCAGGCCCGAATTGCCACGAAGAAGGGATAGCGTCCGTTCTCTTCGACGGCGCGCTGCTCGGCTGCGAGTCGCCGGCACTTGGTCAGCAGGCGCGAAGCCATCACGCGCGCCTAGTTCGCACACAGCGTTCGCGCGACCGCAATCAAGGCGTCGAAGTCGCTCGTAGCGTCCTGCGCGTTGCCGAAGCCACGTACGCGATACAAGCTGCCATCGTTCACCAGATCGACGGAAACGCCGATCGCACCGGGCGCGCGGGCGTCGGTGAACGTAATCAGCCAACCCGACTGGCCGCTGTCGAGCATGATGGCCTCGCTCCGCACGATGGTCAGATTGGAATCGAGTCCGATGATCACCCGCGCCGTGAAGTCGCCGGAGTCCGCGGACGACACGAACGTCGTCGGGCTGGTGAAAAACGTAAAGCTCGGACTGCTGCCGCCCGGCGCGGTCCATTCCAGCAGGATGCCGGACGCGACCGGACCGGTGTGATCAGACGGAGGCGAGAATCCCCCTTTGGCCTGGGCGCTGAAAAAGGTCGGGTCGCATGCGGGGGGCGCCGAGCTGGGGCAGCCTGCTGTTACCGCCAGCGTCAGTACAGCCCCGGTGACGACGCTGATTTGAAACCTGCGCAACATCACGACTCTCCATTGTCTGATGTCTGAAGCTCGGCACAGTGGATCGGAGATGGCGGCCTTCCGAATCCTCAGCCTACGTCCCTCGGCCGATATTGTCAACGTGCGACCGCGCCGTCGTGGCCCGCCGGCAGACTCGCCGAAACCGGCGTGCCCGCCGATGGCCGCCGCGTTTTCGCCCGGCAGAATGGTGCCGAAACCGTGAGTGCACGACGTGTCAGACCGCTCGGCCGTGCCGCCGTTATAAGCCCCATCGGTCGCCACACTCGCGATTGAGCGTTGGTCTCCACGACCGCCGTTTCGCGCGCGCGTCCAGATGCGCCGGCAGCTCGCTCAAGTGCAACAGGTTGATCGTCGCCGCCGTTTCGCGCGCGCGTCCGGATGCGCCACCGTGGTGCTGAGCCGCCAGGTGTGAATCGCCGCCGCCGCTTCACACGCGACTTAGGATGCGCCCTGGGGCGACGCGCGTTGCTTCCCGCTGACGCGTCCGCCGCTTCGCACGGGCGTCCGGATGCGCTCGCAGCGCCTCGAAGACCTCGACCACGGTGGCGCCGCCGCTTTGCACGCGTGATTGGATGCCTCCTGGGGGCGACGCGTGTTGCTGCCTCCTGTCGCATCCGCCGCCTCGTGCGCGTCGGGTCGCGCCCTTCCTGGCAGATCATGCACGCGCCGGAGCGGTATTGCCTCTCGCGTTGGGCAGCCAATCGTCTCGGCGCCGCCATTGTCGGTCGGCCGCGCTGCGGTCCGCGTTTCGGTGCGCCTGCGAGCGTCGTCCCGTATTTCCGGGGGATCCCGGCGGTTCTAATTCGCATGACGGTGCGGCAGGGCGTGTGTTCGGTCCCGCGGCGCACGCGGCAGGAATGGGTCGCGCTGATTCCGCACGCGCTGGCGTTGACACCTCGCCGCATACGAGTAACAATCACCAGCTCGCGGAGACGGAACCCGGACGACCGGCGGGCGGCAGCGAACCGCCGCCGCGGCCGGTAATTACGTCCGACGAAGTGGCCGGCGCGGCCAATCCAGCCGCCCGGCGATCCCGAACCCGGCCTCAGGGGCGGGCGGGACGATTCCCCGATAGCTCAATGGTAGAGCAACCGGCTGTTAACCGGTTTGTTCCAGGTTCGAGTCCTGGTCGGGGAGCTAAGAGAGCGGTCGCCGAGCGACGCGACCGACGGGTTTAC
>JBFXAM010000130.1:0-12961 GCA_050184295.1 Phycisphaerae bacterium
TACCCGGTGCGGATCCCGCCCGATCGTGACTACGATCTTCCCGCGGCGCGCCGCCGCCGACCTGTACCGCGAGGTGCTGTCGTGAAGCTTGCTCACGACTTCCGGACTTGGACCGCGCACACCCCGACGCCCGACCGGTTGTTCGGGGGTCCAGCCGACTCTGCGACAGACCACCGTGCGGCGGCGCCCCGTGTTCTGCACCACGTCGCGATCGTGACGCGCTCCATGGCGGAGCTTTTGCGGTCCGGCCGAAAGTCCGTCGAGTCACGCCTGATGCGGACCCCGCGCGCTCCGTTTGCGCAGCTCGCCGCGGGAGACTGGATCCACCTGAAGGCTGCGGGCGGCGGTTTTATCGGGTCATGTCAGGCCCTTCGCGCCGAACACTGGCACGACCTCACGCCGCGAGATGTGCGCCGGATTCGCGGGCGCCACGGTGTCGGAATCGCTGCGCCGGACCAATACTGGCGGGAGCGGTTGCGGGCGCGCTTCGCCGTTCTTGTCTGGATTGACGTTCTGAGGCCGCCACCGGCGTGGCTTGCCGTCCCACGCCAGTTTGGAAACGCCTGGATCGTCCTTCCTCACAGCACGGAAACGCGAGATTCGACCCGCGACCGCTTGGCAAGCGCGCCGCTCGCGTTATAGTGTGGGGCTCGCTCGCCGCCGACGCGGCTGGGAGCAGGGTTCGATCAGGGACGTACGGGTCTACTATGCCCACAATTAATCAGCTTATCCGCAGGCCGCGCCGCGCCGAGGAACGAAAGAGCAAGGTCCGCGATCTGGCGCGCGCCCCGCAAAAACGCGGGGTCTGCCTCATCGTTAAGACGCAAACGCCCAAGAAGCCCAACTCGGCGCTCCGCAAGGTCGCGCGGGTTCGGCTCAGCAACGGGCGCGAGGTCACCGCCTATATCCCCGGCGTCGACCACAACCTGCAGGAGCACTCGATCGTGCTCGTCCGCGGCGGCCGCGTTCGCGACCTGCCCGGCGTGCGCTATCACATCGTCCGCGGGTCGCTCGACTGCGCCGGCGTCGCCAACGACAAGGAAGGAAAGGCCCGCAACCGCAGTCGCAGCAAGTACGGCGTCAAGCGAAAGAAGAAGTAACCCGCGCCGCACGCGCGGCGTTCGCGCTGCCTGCGTGCGACGCGTTTGGCTGTTTCTCGCGATTACTGGAGTCGAGCCGCCATGGCGTACAAGCGTTGGACGAAGTCGATCGATCAGCTCCGCGGCGACGCGCGCTACCACGACCGCCTCGTGACCAAGTTCATCAACTGCCTCATGTACGACGGCAAGAAGTCGGTCGCGCAGCGCGTCTTCTATGACGCGATGGACCGCATCGCCGGCAAGATGAAAGACGCCCCGCCGAACGAAGTCTTCACCCAGGCGCTTGAGAACGTCAAACCCGCCGTCGAGGTGCGCTCCAAACGCGTCGGCGGCGCCAACTACCAGGTGCCCATGCAGGTGAACGCGAAGCGGCGACAGTCGCTCGCGATCCGCTGGATTCTGGATTCCATCCGCAACAAGAAGGGCCGCCCCATCGCCGACCGACTCGCCGATGAGCTCATGGCCGCCTATCGCGGCGAAGGCGACGCGATCACCATGCGCGAAAACGTCCACCGCATGGCGGACGCCAACAAGGCCTTCGCGCACTTCGCCTGGTAGTCCACCGGCCGATCGCCGGATGCGCAGTCGGACCAACGAACTCACCGACGGCCGGGCGCCAGCGCCTGGCCGTTCTGCTTGTCGCGCCGCGCGCGACGCCAATCTGCGACGTTCTCGCGCGGCGCGCGTGAGCACGTCGACCCGCTTTCCCTTTCGGGGTAGTCCACCCGCAGCACGCGCGACCAGCGCGAGCTTTGGCGTCGGAGCGACGGACCTCCTCCTTCCTCCGCTTCGACCGCCGACGCTCTGTGCCGTCGGGCGGCCCGGGTTTCACATAGATGCGACGGCGGCCGAGCCGAGCGACGCGGGCGAGCCGCGTCGGTCGGTGATCGGCCGCCGGCCGCGCGCCACGCGTGTCGATTCTCCGCTGGCCGCACAAGCCGCCGCATTTCGCCCACCCGAGGCGGATCGCCGCCGAACGCCGCGACGCCGAACGCCACCCGGCCCACGCCCCGCAAACCGCGGCAATCCGGCGATGTACGCGACCGTCAGGAAATGTCCGTCGGTGCGCGCCGACGGCATCCAGGGGCCGCCCGCAACGGTAGAATCGAAGATGGAGCCCGCCGGCGACGGCTTGCCGTGCGCCCGCTCGATGCCCGTCGCGCGCCCGTCGAAGCGTGCGTTGCGTCCGGGCGCGGTCCGTCGAATGACTGTCGCGCCACCCGCACCGCGGGGGCGCAGTTCTCGGCATCGATTCACGGAGAGCTGAAGTGGCTTTATCGACCTCGACGCCCGCTAAGGCCGTCCTTGTGCTCGCGCTCGTCCTGAGTGGATTCGCGCCCGTCGCTGCCCAGGAGCGTTCCGACGCCGAGCGCGCCGATCGTGAGCGCGCCACGCCGATCCCCTCCGCCGGCTTCTGGCCCACCGACAAGCTCATCAACAACATGCTCGACCGCGCCGTCGAAGGCATGATCGAAGAATACGAGTTCGACCCCGAACAGGCCGCCCGCACCGCGGAGATCCTCAAGACCCGCTTTCCACGCTGGCTCCAGGAGAACCGCGCCGAAATCCAGACCCTCATGAACGAATACCTCGAAGCCCTCACCGAGGCCGAACCGCCCACGCCTGAGCGGGTCGCGCAGTGGGCCCAGCGCGTCCAGCCGCTCGTCGGTGGCTTCCAGGAACTCGTCAACGACATGACCGGCGAGATGGCCGAATTCATGACCGAGGATCAACAGGTCAATCTCGAAGGCCACATGGCCGCGTTCACCACCGGCATCGGGTTCATGCAGAACAAGCTCGGCGTCTGGTCCGAGGGCGGCTACGACCCCGAGACCGAGTGGCCGCGGAACGCCGAAGCCCGTCAGCGCCGCCGCGCGGAGGAGCGCGCCCTCAAGGAGCAAATGCGCAACGAGCGCAATGAGACGCTCGCGGAGATGGGCGCCGGCCCCGACGGCAAGCCGCTGAGCGCGGATGCCGCCGCCGCCGCGAACAACGCGAACGCCGGCGAGAACCAGGGCGCTCTCAAAGGCGGCGCAACGCCGCAGGACCGCACCCAGAACAAGCCGCGCCCCGCGCGCCCCGCCGCCGCCGAGAAGGACGAATGGACCCGCTACGTCGACGAGTTCGTCCGCCGCTACGATCTCAACGAGGACCAGAAGGGCAAGGCTTACACTTACCTCAAGGCCAAGCAGGACGATCGCGACGCGTATCTCAACCGCAAGAAGTCGGACATTGCGGCTGCCGAGAAGGCGGTGAAGGACGCGAAGACCGACGAATCCCGCGCGACCGCCAAGAAGCAGCTCGACGAGCTGAACAAGCCGATCGATCGCTACTTCACGCAGCTCAAGGATCGCCTCAACACGCTGCCCACGCGCGACCAGCGCAAGAAGGCGGCGCTCGAAGAAGCCGAAAAGAAGGAGACGCCGGCTTCATCGAAGTCCGACGGCAAAGCGCCCGCGGTCAGCGAAGCGAAGAAGCCCTAAGCGCAACCGCCGGCGCCGGTGCCGGGCAAGCCGAGCACCTCGCCCACGTCGCTGTCCGCGTCGTAGCAATACGAGAAGCCGCCGGTTTCAGACGCGCCGGGGTCGGCCGATTGGACATCGCCGGCGAGCAGCCCGCCGATGCCGCCGGCGGAATGCACGCCGCGGACGGGCGAGGCACCCGTACCACCCACTCGTTGAGGACCACCTGCGTCGGCGCCGTGCAATCCGGCGCGATCAACGCCCCACGTATGCTGGCCGCAATCGTCCATCGCGAACACCCGCCGAGACTCCGTTACGCCAAACCGGGCGCGGTCTCCCCCGAGGAGCTGCGCCCGGCTTCGTTTTCCTCGTTCGGTCGCTCGATCGTGAGACCCATGCGAGCGGCCGTCCCCCACGGTGTGCCACAGGCGCCGGCCGCGCCTTGCCGGTGCTCGCTGGTGGACTGCCGACGGTCGCGACGCCAGAATCACGGGCCGCCGCGTGATGGGGGTTCGTCGGCAACCCGGCACGGCGGGCGCGGGAGGAGCGCATGGTCCTCGAACCCCTGTTGATGTTGGCCGCGATCATGGTGCTCGGCGCCGTCGCGCAGTGGCTCGGCTGGCTTCTGCGCCTTCCGTCGATCCTGTTACTGCTGCTCTTTGGGTTTCTCGCCGGCCCCATCGCCGGCATCGTTCGCCCCGACGCGCTCTTCGGCGATTTGCTGCTGCCTTTCGTGTCGCTCTCCGTCGCGCTGATCCTGTTTGAGGGCGGACTGACGCTGAATCTCTCCGAGTTGCGCCACGTCGGCCGAGTGGTGCTGCTGCTGGTCACCGTCGGGGCGCTGACCACCTGGGTCTTGGCGGCGTCGGCGGCATACTGGCTGATCGGGCTCGATTTCGGCCTCGCGGTGCTGCTCGGCGCGATCCTGACCGTCACCGGGCCCACCGTCGTCCTGCCGCTGCTGCGGCACATCCGTCCCACTGGAGCCGTGAACGCGACGCTGAAGTGGGAAGGCATCGTCATTGATCCGATCGGCGCTGTGCTCGCGGTCATCGCGTTCGAGGTCGTCACCGAAGGCCGACTCGAAAACGCCGTCTCCCACGCGGCCTGGACCGCCGCGCGGACCATCGGTCTCGGGGGCGCGGTCGGGCTGGCGGGCGCGGCGCTGCTGGCGGTCGCGATTCGGCGATTCTGGATTCCCGATCACCTGCACACGCTCGTCGCGTCGATGCTGGTCGTCGCGGTGTTCGCAGGCTCCAATGTGCTCCTGCACGAGTCCGGGCTGATGGCCGTGACCGTCATGGGCATCGCGCTCGCCAACCAGCGCCTCGCCGACGTCCGTCACATCCTCGAGTTCAAGGAAAACCTCCGCGTGTTCCTGCTGTCGGCCGTGTTTGTGCTGCTGAGCGCCCGGCTGAGCCTCAACGACCTCGCGACCGTCGGCGTCGGCACCCTCGCGTTTCTGCTCGCCTTGCTTCTCGTCGTACGCCCCGCGAGCGTGTTCGTTTCGACCATCGGCTGCGGGCTGGACTGGCGCGAACGCGCGCTCCTCTCGTGGATGGCGCCGCGCGGCATCGTCGCCGCTGCCGTCACCTCCGTCTTCGCGCTCGCGCTGGAAGACCGCGGCTACGGGCAGGCCCGGCTGCTGGTGCCGATCGTTTTCTCGATCATCGTCGGAACGGTGCTGGTGTACGGGCTCACCGGCGGATTCGCGGCGCGCCTGCTGGGGCTCGCCGATCAGAACCCTCAGGGACTGCTGCTCGTCGGCGCCGGTCACTTTGCACGCGAACTTGCCAAGGCCGTCAAGGGCGCCGGCTTTCGCGTGCTGCTGGTCGACACCAATCGCGAGAACATCGTCGCCGCCCGGATGGCCGGTCTGAACACGTACTTCGGCAGCGTGCTGGCCGAGGACACTCTCGAACGCCTCGAACTGGCGGGTATCGGGCGGCTGCTCGCGCTCACGTCCAACGACGAGGTCAACACGCTCGCCACACAGCGCTTCGCGCAATTTTTCGGCCGCGCCGGGCTCTTTCAACTGCCGCCCAAGGGCAGCGAGTCCGGTCGCTCCAAGATCGGCAGCCAGTTCCACGGGCGGCTGCTCTTCCGCAACGACGCCACCCTCGCGACGATCGACGCGCTCCTGGCCGATGGCGCCGCCATCCGCACCACCAAGCTCACCCCCGAGTTCGACTACAAGGCGTTCCGGGCCCGCTGCGGCGACGCGGCGCTGTCGCTGCTCGTCATCGGCGACGGCGATCGCCTGGCGGTCGTCGCCGCGGACGAGAAGCTGGAGCGCCGCACGGGTCAGACCATCGTCAGTCTGAGTCCGCCGGCTCCCGAGCGGGCGGTGCCGGCGACTCCATCTCTGACCGACGCCGGTGAAGCTCGCGCAGATACACATGGTGCAGGCTCGTCCCGGTGAAGTCCGGCGACTTCGCGAGCTTGTGATAATAGTCGGCCCGCCGCTCGCCTTGCTCGCCGTCCGCGCCGCGCGAAACCGTTGCGCGCGCGTGCTCCTCGAGCCGCAGCAGCACCTGCCGCAGACGCCGATCGAGCCGGCGCGCCGCTTCCCAGCTCGCGGCCTCCACCTTCTTGAGCACGGCGTCCGCTGCCGGTCCGGTGTCCGGCGGGTGCTGCGCGACGCCGAGCGCGTTATTGAACGCCCCGAGCAGGCGGTTCAGTCGGAGCAGATGCTGCGCGAGCTGCTTGCGAACCGCGCCGCCGCCGCTGGCGCCCGGCAGCGGCGCGTCGAGCAGCGCGCGCGTCTCGGCCAGCGCAAGCTTGCTGCGCGCCAGCACGACGGCGGCCTGGAGCCCGTTGGGGACGTAGTTGTAGGTGATCCAGCCGGAGCCGCCGCAAAAGTCGCAATTCGCCGCCCCCAGCCCGATGCACTTGTCGCAGATGCGCCCGCTTCGAGACGCGCCCTTCCCATCGCACTCCTCGCACAACAGCAGGCCACGCTTGCAGACCATGCAGGGATGCACGGCGAACGCCTCGATCAGCGCGTCCGTTTGCGCGCGGCCCAGCGCGCGGGTCAGCAGCGGCGGCAGATCGATGCGCTTGAAGTTCGTGTCGTGAGACAGCGCCTGCACGAACTGGTGAACCGCGTCGGAGCTGCGGCCGGCCTCGATCGACCGCAGCACGGACTGAAAGATCTTCCGGGCGTGTTCATCCAGCGCCATGACGGGCTCCGTCGCGACTCATTCCAATCCTATTCCGCGTGGCGCTCCTGCGCAAGGAGCCATTTCCACAGCTCCGCTTCGCCATACGCGCGATCCCAACAGTTGTGCGTCAGGTCGGGATACTCGGTATATCGCACGCGGGTGTTGCCCGCCTCTTTCAGCGCCTCGATGACTTCGCGCGTGCGGCCGACAGGCACGTTGCGGTCCGCGGCGCCGTGAAACGCCCAGATCGGCACGTCCTTCAGGTTCATCGCGACCTGCGTCAGGCGATCGGCGTCCGCCGGTTGGTTCAGGCCGTCGATGAATCCGCAGATCGGCACCACCGCGGCGAAATGTTTGGGATAGCGCGCCGCCAGCAGCCACGCACCCTGTCCGCCGAGCGACAGCCCGGTGAGATACACGCGGTCGTGATCGACGTGATATTCGCGCGAGGTCACCTCGAGGCAGCGCACGGCGAGCGTCTGCGCCGGGCCGACCCAGGTCTGGTTCTGGCGGCACTGCGGAAACACAACAATGGCCGGAATCCGCTTGCGGTCGCGGCGCAGAATCCGCCCGATCCCCGAGTCGATCGTCCGCAGTCCGTCGTTGCCCGCGTCGCCGGACCCGCACAGGAAGAGGATCGTCGGCCAGGCGCGCTCGGGTGTATACTCGAACGGAACGTACACAGCGTACGTATAGGTTTCGTGGTCAAGCGTGATCGATTTGAACAAGATGCCCGTCGCCGGAGCGGTGGAAGGCGCTTCACGCGTCGCGGCGTCCGCGGCATCGCCCGGGCCGCCGGGCGGCGTGGCGACGGGCGGCGTCGGCGGTGGCTGCAGACCCAACGCGAGCAACACGATGAGAGCGGAACCGTGCATCGTTTCGATCCTTCGGGTGCGGTCGGGCGCGGGCCACAGCGCGCGCCGCTGAAGCGCAATTCTCCGCCGGGGGCGCCCGCGACGCCAGGGGGACTTTCCCGGTTGCCGTCGCGGGACTGGGCCGCGGGCGCGGAATTTTCTGGTTGACGTTGGGGGGGGGGGGATAAATTGCGAAGCGATCAACGCCCGTACACAATTCAGGAGATCGCATCATGGCCCATCGCCGTCGCATCGCGTCGCTGATCGCCGCTGTGTGCATCGCACCGTCCGTCGCGCCGGCGGTTTTCCCGTGCTTCAATCTGGACTCAAGCCCCTCGCCGTGCGCGGGATGCGCCTTTGCGGTCTGCTCATGTTTCTACGCGGGGCACGAGTGCGTACCCGCGCAAATCAGTTGCTACTGGCGCTTTGAGCCGATCGATGGGGCAAATAACATCCGACACGCCGACACGACGCCGTGCTACTGGACGCGCGACTGCAAATCGCTCAACGGCGGTCAATGCCATCCAAGCTTGAATCCCTGTGTGATGACAGGCGACACCACATACGTCGGAAATCTGATCATCTATGAACTCGACCTGCCCTGCTCGTGAGTGTCGACGCAACATCCCTAAGACACTGGCGCGCCGCCTAGCAACGAGCCGGCACGCGACTCGCGCGTCTGGACGCGTGTCGGAAGGAGTGACCATGACACTGCGGATTCTTGGGCCTCGGATGTTGCTGGCGCTCGCCCCGGCGCTGCTCGCCTCGGCTGAACCCCCCGCTCTGCCGCAACCCCTGCTCGAAAACCTCAGGGCCGCGCGACGAAATGCGATTCGCACCGGACTCGTCGAGTTCACCGTTCGCTGGGGCAATGAAAAACCCGACGGCGTCCAGCGGACGCACTATTACCGCTGGCGATGCGCCGGCGACGAGTTCCTCGTCCAGGGACTCGGCGACGACGAGGGCGTGTTTCAGCGCGGGCCCGACCGCCAGCCCGCGCGCTACGCGCATACGAGCGCGAACCAGGCGATCCGCATCGGCGACGAGGTCTGGCAGCGCATGGAGCGCGCCCCGCGCGTCGAAGTGTGGGAACCCAAGATGGCGGAGTCGTTTCAGTTGTATGACTTGCGCCGCGCCGGCCTGAATCCCATTTCCTTTGACCAGACCATCGACGAGCACGTCGCGGCGACCGGCAGTCCGCCCCTGGACTACCGATCGTACCAGGACGGCGACCTGACCGTCGTAAGCGGCTCCATGGCAGACGGCGAGTTTCGCTGGTGGCTCGACCCCCAGCAGGGCTGGAGCGTGGTGAAGATCGGCGTCTTTCAAGACGGAGCGCAGATTGGCGAACAGCGCTTCACCCTCCGCGAAGTCGATGGCGCCTGGTTTCCGCAGCGGATCGAACATGTTCGCCTGGCCGCCGGCGAAACCGAGCCGTCGCGCGTCATCGAAGTTCTGTACGCCGAATTCAACCGACCCGAGCACCCGCAAAGACTCACCCTCGCGGATATCGGCGTGGAGGTCGGTATGCGCGTGCAATACAACAGTCTGCACGGCGCGCCCGTTGCCCGCGGCGGCTATTGGGATGGATCAAAGGTCATCGACCGCGACGAGTTCCTCGCCCGGCTCGAAGCCGGCGAACTGGTCCGCGGCCCCACGCTCACGCGCGAACTGCACCGCGGCGGCATCTTCGTCGAAAGGGAAATCAAGGCTGGTCGGCTGCCGCCGGA
This sequence comes from Phycisphaerae bacterium, assembly GCA_050184295.1. Lineage (GTDB taxonomy): Bacteria > Planctomycetota > Phycisphaerae > UBA1845 > Fen-1342 > JBFXAM01. Next base: position 9,311 of record JBFXAM010000130.1, read on the forward strand.
CCCGCTCGTCCCGGTTCCCGGCGCCGCGGCGACGGCGTCCCGCGGCGCAAGTGATCCACCGGCCGGCCCCGCCGCCGCGCGGCCCGCCGGCTTCGCTCGCGGGGGCGCAGGCACGCGTCCCGTAGCGTCCTCGGCGCTGCAATCGCTCGTCGAATCGGAATGGGAAGCCTACACGCGCCGCGTGATCGCGCATTACGAGCTCACTCGCGACCAGACCGAGAAGGCGCAGCAGATTCTCAATGAATGCCAGTCGCGCGCCCACGACTACCTGCGCGCCAAGCGGGCCGAGATCGACGCCGCCGAACGCCGGGTCCGCGACGACGGCCAGCGCCACGCGCCGCCAGCGCCGACTCGGCGCGACGATCCGCGCGCCGCGCCGGACGCGTCCGCCACACCAGGCCGCACCGAGGCACCGGCGCTGCTTGACGCACAGCGCGAGCTTGCGCGCCTCCGCGCCCCGATCGAAGCCATCTTCAACAACGAACTGCGCCCGCGCCTCCACAAGCTGCCGAGCGAGGCGCAGCGCCAAGCGGCCGAGAAACAACGCGGACCGTTCCCCGAATCGGCCGCCGACGACGCACGTCGCGCGACGCGTGATGAAAAGCGATAGGCGCGCGTCGCGACAGTCTCGATCCCGTGAAGGGCCGCCGCCTCATCGCCCCGCCGGTGCAACGACAAACACATCGTCCCGCGCCATGAGGCCGCGCTCGATCGGCGGCGCGCCGCCCAGCACGCCGCCGAGGTCCTGCAAGATCGTCGGGCTGCTGCCGTAGTAGACGTGCCCGACAACGCCCTTGTCGACGGCGGTCGCGTCGATGACGTCGAAGCGCTCGCGCCAGGGGGCGCCGTTCGCGGGGATGCCCAGCTCGCCGAGCCGCGAGTACCGATGCAATCGCCGCGAGCCGCCGAGCGCCCAGTCCGCGCCGGAGACATAGAGCGTGACGCGATCCGCCGCCGCCGCCAGCGCCGGGGCATAGTCGCGCTCGAAAATCTGTGCGTCCATGTCCCCCGCCGCGATCACGATCTGCGCAAAGCGGTTCTCCGCGGTCGGCGGCTCGTCGCGCACCAGCTCACGCACGGCGCCGCTGACGACGCGCGTCCCCATGCTGTGCGCCAGCAAGTGAATCCGTTGCGCCCCGGACCGCTTCCGCACGTCCTGGAGAAACCGCTCGAGGTTGACGCTGCTCCACTCCGCGTTCACGCCGTCGACCAGGTAGCCGAGCAGAAACCCCTGCGCCGGCCAGCTATACAACATTGCGACGCCTTCAAACTCCACGTCGTGCGCAATCTGCGCCGCCCGTCGTGCCGCTTCGGCAAACGTCACGTTATATCCATGCACGAACACCATCAGCGCGCGGCTTTCCGAACGCTCCACGGCCGGCCGCAGCCGCTCGAAAAAGCCGTCGGCGGGCTCCGGCGGCGAGACGTTCAGCAGCAGCACGTGCCGTTCCGGGCGCGGCGGCACGAGCAAGCCCGGCTCTTCGAGCGCGCCGCGCCCGTGCGTGGCGGGAATGCTCACGTCGCAGGTGCCGAGGTTCACGGCGGCGGCGCGGTCCGTACCATAGAAATCGAGCGGCGACTGCGACCACGTCCGCGCTCGATCGGTCGCGTAGAACAGCTTGATCAGCGCGTAGTCGCGCCGCACCTCGCCGAGCGCGGGCGAGCGGACCCGCGGCGGAAACGGATCGAACGGGTATGGGGAGCCGCAGCCCGCGAGCACGAGCAGGCACGCCGCCGCGACGGCCACGGCTCGGGCGCAGTCGAAACACCGAAGCGTCCATCGGCGATGAAGCGGCATCACGACGACTCTCTGCGCGGCGTCGGCGTCAGCGATACAACCCGTGCTCGTGGATCAGCGCCTCGACCGCCGCCGGCACAAGGTAGCGGATGCTCCACCCTTTCCGCACACGCGCGCGAATCTCCGTCGCGCTGATCTCGATAGTCGGTGTGTCGAGTATGTGCGCGCGGATGGTCGCGAGCTGCTCCGGGCCGAGCGGCGGCGACAGGCGCGCGAGGTCCGGCGCAGCGGTCCCCGCCCGCCGCACGGTCACGATTACGCACTGTGATGCGAGGTCGCGGGCGCGATGCCACGACCCGAGATCGGCGAGCGCGTCCAGTCCCATCAGAAAGTAGAGCGGTTCCGGCGTGCCGAGTTGATCGCGGTAACGTCGCACGCTGTGCAGCGTGTAGCTCGGGCCGTCCTGGCGCGTCTCCCAGTCGTCGAGTTCGAAGAGGTCATCGCCCGCGACCGCGCGCCGGCACAACTCGACGCGCACCGCCGCCGGGCTCAGTTCGCCGCCGCGCTTGTGCGGCGGCTGTCCGCTGGGCAGCAGCACGACGCGCGTGACACCGAGCTGCTCCGCCGCGGCGCGACACGCAATCAGGTGGCCATGGTGGATGGGATCGAACGAACCGCCGAACAGCAGCACGCCGGGCACCGCCGCCCTCCGCTCAATGCGGCGGCAGCGCCGCCGGGTCTTGCGCCAGAGCGGCTTCGATCAGCCGCACGGCTTCTTCCACGCCCTCGAGGCGCGGATGAATGTGCAAGGCCTGGCGATAATACCGCAGGGCGGCGGCCACGTCGCCGCGCTCGGTCGCAAGATGTCCGAGTCCCGCAAGCGCGGAAAAGTGCAGGGGGTTCAGCCGCAGCGCGGCTTCGTACGCGCGCGCGGCGTCGTCGGGTTGATCGAGCAGGGCTGCGACGAGGCCGCGTTGATGGTGGGCTTCGGCCAGTTCGGGCTCACGCGCGACGAGCGCCGCGAGCCGGCGGGCGGCGGACGGGTATTGCTCAGCGCGAATCTCGCGGACCGCCGCGCGGAGTTCGGCGTTTCCCGTGTCCGTTCCCGCGCGCAGCCAGATCGACCAGAGCGCGTCTTCGGCCAGGCGCACGACGCGGGCGTCCGGGTGCCGGAGCAGCGCCGCCAGGCTGCGCGTGTGCTGTGCCGATCCGCATTGACCGAGCGCGAGGATCGCCACGCGCTGGTTATCCGGGGCCTCGCTCGAAAGCAGGAGCGCGATCTGGTCGGCCGAGAATCGCTCACGCAGGCGGCGTGCGACGGCGGCATGCGGTTCGTGCCCGGCCGGTGCGGCCGGGGTGCCGGTCGTCTGCTCGTCGGCAGCCTGTGCGGATCCTGGTTGCACCGATCATCCTCTCGCACGAGCGGCGGCCCGGCCGACGCTTCAGCACGCAGTCGTCAATGGTCCGCAAGCGGCGGACGGAAACGCCGAGAGATGCATTCACGGGGCCGACCGGCGGAAACCCGTCTACCGTGTGAAATCCTACCGACTCGCGCCGCGGCGAGTCAAAAGAATTCCGTTACCGGGCCGCCGGCGCAGGACCGAAAATCCGGCCGCCGCGCACCCGCCCGGTGCTGTCTGCGTCTCCCGCGAATCAGTCTATGACCGCGCGCTGCCCGGTTTTCCACCCGGGCCCGATTTCGAGCAAAAAAAGACACGCACCGGAGGAGGTCGGTGCGTGTCCCATCGGTACAACTCTCGTCCGGTTGGAGAAGACCAGACGCAAGTCACTATGCAGGAATCTATCGGGTCGCCAGGATCCCCTGCTCGAGAATGTGCCGCAGCTTGCCCAGCGCCTTGTTCTGAATCTGTCGCACCCGCTCCTTCGTCACGCCGATCATTTCGCCGAGATCG
>JBFXAM010000131.1:0-12930 GCA_050184295.1 Phycisphaerae bacterium
GATTACCGATAGACACGGAATCGCACACGCGCAGCTCCGCGGAGGAGAACGCCATCACGCATGAGCAAGCGACAACACCTATTGGTATTTTCAACATCGCGCGACCCCGGCAACACACGGAGCGGTTATGCGCTCCGCACCATTTACTCACCTGCGGCGATGCCGAAGGCGGCGACAGCCGCGGCACCGCCACGCCGCTTGCAGGCTATTCCATGCCAAACACTACGCGAAGCCAGGCGACGGTGCTCGCTAAGTATTCCGAGTTCTCGCTGCCATACGAGGCGGATTCCTCGTCCGAGCCTGCGCACGGTCCTGAGTTCACAGGATCTTCCAGCGAGTCTTCGATGCAATTGATGTCGTAGTTGTTGAACACGCCGTCGTTGTTGCAGTCGCCGACGCCCAGCAGGTTGACGCCCAGAGGGAGGCCGATCGACTCCTGCCATTCCTCGACATCGATCAGCGCGAGGACAAACGCATCGATATCCGGCTCCATATCAATGATGCCGTTGCCATCGAGATCCCCGAGCAGCGGGCGAAGGGCCAGCACGAATCCGCGGTTGCAGACAATGAGCGTGCCGTCCTCGTCGATCGCGAGCGGGGCTTCGAATTGTTGGAACAGGTCAAACTCTGTTTCGCATGGGGCTTCGTTCAGATCAGGGGGAACGAAGCGCGCCCCACCCCAGGCACGGAGGATGACGTCATTGCCGTCGTCGTCGTTGTTGAGCGCGAGCACCCGTCGCTCATCCGCAAATCCACCGCCCCCAGGTGTTGCCACGTAGAAGCGACCGGCCGCGTCACCAGCAGGATTCGACCACTTCCAGGCGGATTTGAGGACGTCGAGTCCGAGCTCGCCTTCAGGCGTAAACTCATCGTCGTGCGGATCGTGGATCCGGTAGACGATGCCCTGCTCATTGATGTACATGACGTGCCGATCGTCGAACACGACGCCGGTTCCGGAGAATGATCCGTTGGGTGGAGGCGCAATCTCAAAGCATTCGTGATGCCTCTCCGTCAGCACGTAAGGCGCCGAACTGTCAAGCGTATTGTCGAACGAGTACAGGCCGGCGTCGTCGGACGCAACTACGACCGTCCCGAGGTTCGGCGGGACAAGCGACTCGCCGGATACGATCAGGTCATGAACGGCCGGCGACGCGAACGATCCGCCCTGGACGCGCGGGCAGCTATGAATCTCGGCGTCGTGCACACTCCCTGCGTCCATATCAGCGAGGACTGCATGCAGCGCTGGTTGGGTGGCGGCCGCAAACGTCGTGACATACACGAAGTTGCGTTCGAACTCATCATCGCCGGCGGGACCGATCGCGGGCGTGCTGAGGTTCGTCGCATTGGCGCGAACCGCGACATACTCCGCCGACGCCGTGGGATCGGAGGCGTCAGGTTCCAGTCGCACGACGTATGACGTGGTGCCCGTCGACGGAAACTCGTTGGCGAAATCTGCGAGCAGATAGATGTAATCGGGGCCGCTACCATCGGCATATTCTCGGCCCGCGATCGGCGATGAGGCATGGAATCCGCCAGCGGCTGCGAACGAGTCATCGCTTGGGTACGTCCAAACGTGCGTCGGCGGATCCCCACTTCCGCCAAGAGGACCGATCAACTCCGAGGCGTCGTAGCAGAATAGCTTTCGCTTCGTCTGGATGTAGACACGGACATGCTCTTCTTCCCCAATAATCCGCTTGAGTACGAGCGGCGTCGAAAGAACCTGCTCACCGCCGGCGAGTTCGATCGTGGCTACCGGAGTGGCGGGTTCGCACGTGCAATCGTTGTCTCGCCCCGGCGGGTGATATCGAAAAATGGTTAGCGTGGGTGTATCAGGAGGTTCGATGCACGCATCGCCACCGACGTTGCCCGTGACGAAGATGTACCGCGCTCCGTTGACCTTGGCGATCGCTGCCCCCCCACGGCGGTCGCCGGCCAAGGGGCAGTCTTCCGTCACATCGCCAAACCCCGCTTGACCAAACCACCGCAGGTACGGACGCGAGTGTGGCCCGCGAAACCACGTGCGCGCGCTGTTGCGCTCGTTGTGAGCATATTTCGGCCAGGGATCATTCGGGTCGAGTTGGGCAAATGCCCCAATCGGGTGGGTGAAAATCCCCAATGCCATGGCTGCCACCATACCGCGCCAAACCCACGCGCGCGGCCAAATCTCCGCCGTGTGCTGCGCGGCCGCGCCGCTCCGACCGGGTGCGTTCAACCGCCGCGGCCGCTGCCGTCCGCCACGCGCAACGCTTCTAAGTGCCCTCCCCCTCAACCACTTGCAACGCAACGCCGCTTTTCTGAGTGTCCTCGTTCGGGTTCATGAATCGATCCTCTCGTTCATGCCCGAACACACCGCCCATCGTCGCGCCCGCGTCGCCCTCCTCCGACGCACGCGCGCCCGCACACGCGCTGCCCGCCCGCTGCGCGCCGCCAACTACTCTCTGCCTCGCAAGCTGCGTGCCGCGCCGCGGAAGATGGCGACGGGGGAACGGAAATGGCGAACCGGCACGAACGAATTGAAGAAGCGAAGGAGCGACCGCGGGGACGAACGGGGCGCCGACGCGCGGCGACGAATGCACCGGGCTGAATCCGCGGCCCGCCGAGACCCGGCGGGACGCCGATGCTCCCCGTATCCGGAAGGCGACGCGATTTCGAGGCACTACACTATGCCGCTCCGGGGTACAGGCCAGCGACCTGCGAAGCCGGAACCGGGAGCGTGCGCATGAATGGCAAGTGGCTGATCACCGGCGCGTCGGGGCAGCTCGGCGGACACGTCATCCGCGAGCTGCTCCGCCGCGACGCCGACGCGCGCATTCACGCCGTCGTCGCGCCGAGCAACGGCGCGGGGCACATTGCGGGCGTCGAACTCGTGCGGCTCGACTTGCGCGAGGAACCGGCGATCCGCGACACGCTCCGCGCCGTTCGCCCGACGATCATCGTTCACGCCGGCGCGATGACCGCGGTCGCCGACGCGTACAACGACCCCGCCGGCGCGCAGCGCGTCAACGTCGACGCCACCCGCGTCATCGCCGAGCAAGCCGTCGCGCTCGGCGCCCGGCTCGTTTTTACGTCGACCGACATGGTCTTCGGCGGCGACCGCGCCCCATATCGCGAAGATGATCCGCCGGCGCCGCTGAGCACCTATGGTCGTTCGAAGGCCGCCGCCGAGCCCTTCGTCCGCGCCGCGCCGCGCGGGCTGGTCGTGCGCGCGCCGCTGATGTACGGCTTTCCCTTGACGCCGCGGAACACGACCTTTGGGCAGCAGGTTGCGGCGCTGCGGGAGGGGCGGTTGCAGCGCATGTTCACGGACGAATATCGCACGGTCGCTTGGCTCGCGGACGTGGCGCGGGCGCTGCTCGTGCTCGCGACAAGCGATCTGACCGGGACCGTTCACATCGCCGGCCCGGAACGGCTTTCGCGCTTGCAGATGGTGGAGCGCTACGCTGCGTGTCTCGGCGTGGCGCCCGTGATCGAACCAATCTCGCGACTCTCGATCCTCACGCCGGAGCCGCGGCCGGCGGACCTGTCGCTCGACGGGTCGCGTTTCGCGGCGATGTTTCCCGCGTTTGCGCCCGGGCCGATTCGCGCCGAAGCGTTCGCGACCGAGTGACGGATGCTCACGTCGCACGCTGCGTTGCAGCGCCGCAAAAGAACAGACCCCGCGGCACGCCGCCGTGGTCAGAGGCCGCCGCTCCCATCGCCGCGCCGGGCTGCGCGCATGGCGCGCGGGGTCGCATCGGTAACCCTCCGGCAGTGGGTCAGTTTCGTGATAAAGTGAATTTGAAAGCGTGGCACGGGCGTCTCGCGCGTGTTTTCCGGCTGAACGGGCGAGACGCCCGTACCACCCAGACCAGCATGAACGGGCGAGACGCCCGTGCCACCCGGATCAACCTGACCCACGACCAACCCTCAGGGAGCTGCACGCATGACGGACTCGGCGCGCGGCCTCCGCCTCCCACTCGCCGGCGAGTGCGGCTACAATTCGCCGGCGCGGTATTAAATTCGGGTCTCGCCCGTCCGGGGCGACCCGAACGTCGTGTCGTTGCTCACGCACGTCGATCGCCGCGAAAGGGAACTTCATGCGCATTGCGCTCATTAATCCGGTGAGTCGCCGCACGCAGGGCTATCACACCGTCGGCAGCTACATTCCGCAGCTCTGCTTGCAGGTGCTCGCACGGCTCGTCCCGACTCACCACCACGTCGATCTGATCGATGAGGTCTTCGGCACGGACCAGACCGAGGAGCTCATTCGACGCAACGGCTACGACCTGGTCGGCATCACGTCGTACACGAGCGGCGCGACGCGGGCGTACGAGATCGCCGCCACCTGCCGCAGCGCCGGCGTGCGGACGATCATGGGCGGGCCGCACGCATCGGCGTGTCCCGACGAGGCCGGCGAGCACATCGACTCGATCGTCAGCGGCGAATGCGACGAGCTCTGGCCGCAGATCATCGAGGACGCCGCCGCCAATCGCCTCCAGCGCCGCTATCACGGCCGACTCAGCGATCTCGAAACGACCGGGCTCGGCGGCGCGCGGCAGGATCTTCAGCCCATCAACGGCAAGTACAGCGTGTCGGCGATTCAGACCTCGCGCGGCTGCCCGGTCGGGTGCGAGTACTGCTCGGTGACGAGCTTCAACGGCCCGCAGATTCGCCGGCGCCGCATCGCCGACATTCTCGACGAATGGAATCAGACCACCAAGCCGTTCACGTTCGTCGTCGACGATAACTTTTTCGGCGTCGGACCGAAGCACGCGGAATGGGCCAAGGAGCTGCTGCGCGCGATCATCAAGCACGGCAAGAAGCGGATGTGGTTCAGCCAGACGACGATCAACATGGGCGACGACCCGGAGGGTCTGCGGCTCGCGTATCGCGCCGGCTGTCGCGGGATGCTGATCGGTTTCGAGACCTTCAACGCCGAGAATCTGAAGGAATATCACAAGGGCATCAACCGCAACAACCTGTCGCGCTACCAGGAACTCGTCGACGGGTTTCACAAGGCGCGCATCGCGATCTTCGGCGGCTTCATCGTCGGCGCTGACCAGGACACGCCGGAGACCGTCGTCGAGACCGCCAACGCCGCGGTGCAGCTCGGCGTCGACATCGTCCAACTGACCAACCTGACACCGCTCCCCGGCACGAAGATGTTCGAGCGCTACCGCGACGAAGGGCGGCTGCTGGCGACGAACTACCCCGCCGACTGGGAGCGCTACACGTTCGTCGAGACCGTCTACCAGCCCCGGAACATGACGCCGCGCCAGCTTGACGAAGCGATTTACGAGCTGCGGCACGCCGCCGCGACGCAGTCGTGGGTGTTCAAGCGCGCCGTGCGTACGTTGCTGCGCACCCGCTCGCTGACGACCGCGCTGTTCGTCTACGGCATGAACCAGGGCTGGAAGCGCATGGCCAAGATTCAAGCGCCGCACGACGAGCGCCGATTCGGCTTCAAGCCGGCCCAGACGCCGCGGGTTGCCCGCATTCGCGATTCATTCCGGATGCACTGGCGTTCGAGTTGGGCGGGCGCGTAGTCCGCGGGCGCGGGGCGCGGGACACGAGGGTGCAGGCGACGCGGATTTTCGCGCCGGCCCCTATACTGTCTATTGAATCCGTGGGACACGGTTCGGGGTGCGGGCCGTTCGGAGGCCTGTTCATGCGCACCCTGTTCACGTTCGCAGTCCTGCTCGCATTGCCGTTCTCGGCCAGTGCCCAGCAAGCCAAGCCGCCGCCCGCTGACCAGCCCGCGGGGCACTCCACCCTCGAAAACCTGCTCGCAGCATACGAGGGCGAGAGCAACGCCCACGCGCGCTACGTCGAATTCGCGAAAAAAGCCGACCAGGAGGGGTTCGGGCAGGTTGCCAGCCTCTTTCGCGCCGCCGCCCGCGCCGAGCAGATTCACGCGGGAACCCATGCCGAAGCCATCAAGAAACTCCGCGGCACGCCGAAGGCGAATATCGAGAAGCCGGAGGTGAAGACCACCAGGGAGAATCTCGAAGCCGCGCTCAAGGGCGAGTCGTACGAGCGCGACACGATGTATCCGGAGTTCCTGGCGCGCGCCAAAGCCGACAAGAACCGCGAAGCGATCGAGACGTTCAACTACGCCCTGACCGCGGAGCGCGAGCACGCCAGACTGTACAAGGAGGCGCTCGACAATCTCGACGCGTGGAAGTCCGGCAAGCGCGAGTTCTTCGTGTGCAGCGTGTGCGGCCTTACGACGACCAAGCTCGATTTCTCGAAGTGCGCGTCGTGTTTCTCCCCGAAGGAGAAGTACGAGAAAGTCAGTTGAACGCAGCGCTCGTCGTCAACGGCGAGTGCGGCGACGATACACCCCACCGGCGGCGCGCCACGCGGCGGCGCTGACGGGCGATACTCCCAAGTTCGCCGGCGCGACGCGGGCGCCGCACGAGCGACCGACTGCGGGCCCGCGTTCGCCTGCACTCGTGGAACTCTCCGATGATTCAGCTATCACCGCCGCCCCTGCCGCCGTGGGAGGGTCTGCATCCGCTGGTCGTTCACTTTCCGATCGCGCTGCTGCTCACGGTCCCGTTATTTGTCCTGCTCGGTCTGCTGCCGCGCGTCGGCGCCGGCATCCGTATCGCGGCGCTCGTGCTGATGGTCGTCGGCACCGTCGCGGCATATGTCGCGGTGGAAACCGGCGAGGCCGCGGGTCGGCTCGCGGACCGCAGCGACGCGGTCGAGCGCGTGCTCGAACAGCACGAGGAGCTCGCCGAGACGACGCGCACCGCCGTGACGGTGCTCACCGCCGTTTACGCCGCGGGACTTGCGCTGCCGTTTGTGCTCCGCCGGACTGTGCGGCGCGGCAAGGTGCTGCCGCCTGCCGTCCCGATCATCGCAACCGTGCTGTTCGTGGCGTTCTGGATCGGCGCATGCCTGCTGCTGGCCAACACGGGACATCTCGGCGGCCGGCTGGTTCACGAATTGGGAGTGCGGGCGTTACAGTAGCCCGATGCGACCGCGGCCGCCGTGCATCGCGTCCCTCGAAGCGCCGGTCGGCAGACGAGGGACGGGCGCGGCTGCCGCCCGGGAGAAATTCCGCGGATGACGCTTGAAATCTGCGCGCGCGACGCACACGCCAGGCTGCTCGACCCGAGCGCCCCACCGTGCCTGCTCGATTGTCGCGAGGCGCATGAGCTCGCGCTCGCCCGCGTCCCCGGTGCACTGCACATCCCGATGGCCGAGATTCCCAACCGCCTCGACGACCTGCCGCGCGACCGCGACATCATCGTGCACTGCCACCGCGGCAGCCGCAGCCTGCGCGTGGCCGCATTCCTCCGCAGTCGGGGCTTTGAGCGCGTGGTCAGCCTGGCCGGTGGAATCGACGCGTGGTCGCGAGACGTCGATCCCGGCGTACCGCGCTATTGACCCCGGCGCGCGACAAACACGCCGCGCGCGGCTCCGGACGCCCGCCATCCTTGCGGATCACGTTGCGGCCGGCGACCGGCGCGCCCGCGTCACCAACTGATGCGCCAGCCGCGCCGGCTCCGGCAGGCGATAGCTCGTCGTCGTCGCGAGTACAACGCGCGTCGCCCATTCGATTTCGCAGAGGTTCCCTGGACTGACGAAAAGCGGCCGCACGTTCGCACGCGTTCGCAGCACCGCGCCGACCACTTCACCGTCGAGCCGCAGCGGGCACGCGTCGCCGCGCCGTGCGCCGGGCTGGTCGTGTTCGCCGCACAGGCGCGACTTGGCGACGCCGACGGTCGGCAGATCGACCCACAGCCCGACATGACACGCGAGCCCGAAGCGGCGCGGATGCGCCAGGCCCTGTCCGTCGCAAAACACGACGTCGGGCGTTTGCCGCAGCCGCCGCAGAGCCGCCAGCACCGCGGGTGCCTCGCGGAAGCTGAGCAGCCCGGGGACGTAGGGGAATCGCACCGCGCGACGGACGGTGTGCTGCTCGATCGCTGCGCCGCGCCACGCGTCCCACAACACGACGCCTGCCACGATCCGCTTGCCGTCGGCCCTGAACGCCGCATCCACCGCCGCAACAAAGCGCGGCGAGGCGCACTCGCCGCCCGGCGGCGAAGCGATCCGCACGCGCGGAGCGAGTTCCCGTTGCAGCGCGATCGCCGCGCGCGCGGTCCGCGGCCAACGGTGCAAGCCCGAAATCCGCATGGCGGTGAGTGTACCGGCGACGGCGCAGGCCGCCCGCGACCGCTTCGGCGCGTCGCGCCATGCGGTCGCGATCGCCGGCGTTTCGCCTGACACCGCGCGGCGACGCGTTCTGCCTTGGACTGAGAGGCGAACAGAAATCCGCGTCGCGGCCGCGAACCGCCGGCTGCCGGCCGCGTCGAAGGCGTTGCGGAACGTCCCTCGTGCCCGAGACCCGCCCCGGAGCCCGCCATGTTTCACACCCGCACCGCCGCGTGGACCGACGTCAGCACCAATCTGGTTGCGCCCCTCGCGCTGTCCGCGGTGCTCTGGTTGGCCGCCGCACCGGCCGCCGCCCAGCTCATCGTTCGGACCAGCGACCCACCCGCGGCCCGGACGAGCGTGCTCGCCACGCTGCGGATGCCGCTCGAAGACCTCCACTTCGCCGACGCGCCGCTCGAAGGAGTATTCGCGCAACTCGGCGAGTTGCTCCAGCTCAACGTGATCGTCCGGTGGGAGCGGCTGGCCGACATGGGCATCGACCGCGACACTCCGGTCACGCTCCGCGCCCGGCGACTGCCCGCGGAAACCGCGCTGTGGCTGATCCTCAGCGGCGTCGGCGGCAGCGACGTGCGGCTCGCGTACCAGGCGAGCGACGAGCTGCTCATCATCTCGACCGCAGAGGACTTCGACACCCAACTCGTCACGCGCGTCTACGACGTGGGCGACCTGCTCATGACCGTCCCGCGCTTCGGAAACGCGCCCCGGCTCGATGCAACGCAGGCCCTGAGCGGCGTCGGCGCGGCTGCGGCGGGTTCATCCGGCGGCGGCTCGCCGCTGACAACCACGGAAGACCCGGAACCGAACGAACCCGCGAGCGCGGTCGGCTCGCCACCGATCATGCTCGGACTGATCGAGGTCATCACCGAAGCGATCGACCCGGACAGTTGGGCGATCAACGGCGGCAAGGGCACGATCGCGGCGTTCCGGTCACAACTCGTGATCCGCAACACGCTGCGTGTTCATCAGCTCATCGCCGGACACCGGCGGTGAATCCGGAACGAAGCAGGCCGGTCGCAGAATGGGGCGTCGACACGCGGGCGCCCCGCGACACCTTGCATGCCTCACTCCGAATCTGCCGTTGAGCGGCCGACGAGCTTCTCGAATTCCTCCTCGCTGAGCGTCTTCACGCCGAGCGATTTCGCTTTGTCGAGCTTGCTGCCCGCGTCCTCGCCGACGACGACATAGTCGGTCTTCTTGCTCACGCTGCCGCTCGTCTTGCCGCCGAGCGATTTGATGAGGTCCTCGATTTCCTTGCGGCCGTAGTTCTTCAGCGTGCCGGTGACGACCAGCGTCTTGCCGCGGATCGGGCTGTCGACCGGCGGGCGGCGCGTTTCCTGCTTTGGATCAACGCCGACGGCGCGCAGGTCGGCGATGGTGTGTTTGCCGGCGTCGCTGTCGAACCACCCGCGCAGCGACTTCGCGACCTCCGCGCCGACGCCTTCGACCTCCTGCAACTGCTCGACCGTCGCCGCCGCCAGCGCGTCGAGATCGCCGAAGTGTGCCGCGACGTCCTCGGCCGTCGACGCGCCCACGTGGCGGATGTTCAGCGCCGCGAGCACGCGCGCCAGCGGACGCTGCTTGCTCGCCTCGATGCCCGCGAGCAGGTTGTCGGCGCTCTTGGCGCCCATGCGCTCCAGCGCGATCAGCTCCGCGCGGCGCTCGTGCAGTCGAAACAGGTCGGCGTAGCGCTTCACCAGCCCCGCGCGATAGAGCTGCTCGATCAGCTTCTCTCCCGCGCCCTCGATGTCCATCTGGTCGCGCCCGCAGAAGAACCGCAGCCGCTCCACCACCTGCGCCGGGCACTCGGGGTTGATGCACCGCAGATAGACGCCGCCCTCGTCCTGCACAACCTCGCCGCCGCACTCCGGGCACGACCTGGGCCGCTGCACGCGTACGGCGTCGCGCGGACGCTTGTCCTTCAGCACCGCAACGACCTGCGGAATGATTTCGCCGGCTTTCTCGACGATGACCGCGTCGCCGACGTGCAGATCGAGCCGGTCCACCTGGTCGAAATTGTGCAGCGTCGCGTGCCGTACCACGGTCCCCGCCAGCGGCGCCGGCTCCATCACCGCCCGCGGCGTGATCGTCCCCAGCTTGCCAACCTGGAAATCCACCCGAATCACGCGGCTCTCGGCCTGTTCCGCCGCGTATTTAAACGCGATGCCCCAGCGCGGCGACTTCGACGTGTAGCCCAGCCGGTGGCGCAGGTCGAAGCGATTCAGCTTCAGCACCAGCCCGTCCGTCTCGTAGTCGAGCGTGCGCCGCTGCGCGTCCCACTCCGCGACAAACGCGATCACCTCGTCGATGCCGCGGCACAGCCGCAGGTGCGGACTGGTCGGCACGCCCCACCCGCGCAAGCGCTTGAAGAGCGCGATGTGGGTCGTCGCGTCCGCCGGAAACGGCTCGATCACACCGAAGCCGTGCGCCATGAACGCCAACCCGCGCGGCGCGACGGAGCGGCTGTCGAGTTGCTTGAGCGTGCCGGCGGTCGCGTTGCGCGGGTTCGCGAACGGCGGCTCTCCGGCGGCTTCGCGCTGCCGATTCGTGCGGTCGAACGCCGGCCGCGGCCAGTACACTTCGCCGCGCACCTCCAGCGTCCGGGGCCAGTGTTCGCCGCGGAGCTTCAGCGGCACGCTGCGGATCGTCCGCAGGTTCTCGGTGATGTCGTCGCCCACGTCGCCGTCGCCGCGCGTCGCGCCTTGCACAAACTTCCCGTCGACGAACCGCAGCGCAACCGCAACACCGTCGATCTTCGGATCGACCGCGTATTCGACCGCGTCGCCGGCGGCGCCTTCGAGCCCGCGGCGCACGCGCGCGTCGAACTCGCGCAGCTCGTCGGCTGAATAGGTGTTGTCGAGCGAGAGCATCGGCGTGCTGTGCCGCACCGGCGCGAAACCCGCCAGCGGACGCTCGCCGACGCGCTGGGTGGGCGAGTCGGGCGTGATCAGCTCGGGATTCGCGGCCTCCAGCGCGCGCAGCTCGCGCAGCAGCGCGTCGTACTGCTGATCGCTGATGACCGGCCGGTTCTCGACGAAGTACGCGTGGTCATGCGCCTCGACCTCGGCCCGCAGCGCCGCGACGCGCTCCGCCGCCGCCGTCTGCTCGTCCCGCCGCGCGCTCACGGCGAAGATCCGACCGCCGGCGCCGGGCTCAGCGCCGCTTCCAGCCGCACGTCGCTCACGCGCAGCTCCCCGCTCGCGCTGCGCCCGGACCGCGCCGTGTCGATGGTCACGTGGCCGGCGAGATAGACGTAGATCGTCGCGCCCGGCGGCAGCGGCAGCGTGACGCGAAAGCTCTCCTGGCTCTGGCGGGCCGCGTCGCCTTGCTCGGTCGTGTGCTGCACGAGATCGACGCTCCGCACGAGCCGGTTCAGGTGGTCGCGCGCGTAGAACTTCAAGGACAGGTCGATCCCCGCGTCGCGCGCGCCGGGCTGTTGCTCCGCCTGCACCGAGAACGCGTAGCGATACTCGGTCGCGAGCGCCACGTCGATCTGCCGATCCGTGTCGTTCTTCCATGCGTGACCCAGTTGAAAGGTCCCGCTCGCCTTGCCGCCCCGCTGCACATCCGCCTTGACTTCCGCCGATCCGCCCGCGTCCGCATCGGCCCGCGCGTCTGCGGCGCCGCCGGGCCCCGGCTCGCGCGACGACGGCGAAAGCACAATGCTGAATCTCTCATCCTGCGGCACGCGCAGCGTCTTCGCCTCCGGCGCCGCAACGACGAAAGGCTGCGGCCGAATGCCGAGCTCGGCGCCAGGCCCGCCCGCGGCGCAGCCCGCCAACGCCCACCCACCCAGCATCGACGCGCACGCCAGCCCGCAACAGCCCATGCGGCCCACTTTCAACATGACGAGCTCCCTCTCGGTGCGCGGTATCGCAAGGCCCATTTCGCGTCGTGCGCAGCGCGATCTCGCGAGCGGGCCCCTGCCGTGCGCCGCGCATTGAATCAGCGCACGCCGCACGCAGCAAGTCGGAGCGCGGGACGCGCCGATCCAAACCCCGCGCGCCAAGCCACGCGCCGCGACGGCCCGCCGATGGGCGCGGCGGGCTGCGATCGCGACCGCGGCAGATCCCCGCGCGGGCGGGCTGGGTCGGGGCGCGGCGGTGCGATGCGCGCCGGTTCGACGGCGGATTGCCTTTCGGACCGCTTCTGCGACAATACCCGGCATGTCCGCCATTGCGTATCCGCAGCTTGCCCGTGACGAACGCCGCCGCCTGGGAGACCTGCCGCTCACGCTGGAGTGGATCGGCGACGAGGACGGCGCGCTGCGCCTGCTCGACCAGACGCGCTTGCCCGGCGAAGTCGTCATGATCGATTGCCGCGACGTCGACGCCGTCTGGGAAGCCATCCGCGCCCTGCGTGTTCGCGGCGCGCCGGCGATCGGCGTGGCGGCGGCGTATGGCGTGTACCTCGGTGTCCGCGGCGCACGGAACGCCTCGATCGACGAATTCGACCGGCAACTCGCCCGGACGGCGAAGCAGTTGTGCGACGCGCGCCCCACGGCCGTCAATCTCGCGTGGGCGGTGCGCCGCGTGAGCGACGCGATTGGCGGCGGTGCTGGGCTGCCGGCGGAGCGCGCCCGCCGGGCGCTCGAGGTGGCACACGAACTCGCGGCCGAGGACGCCGACGTGTGCCGACGGATCGGCGAAGCGGGCGCGCCGCTGGTTCCGGAAGGCGGCGGCGTGCTCACGCATTGCAACGCGGGCGCGCTGGCGACCGCGGGAAGCGGGACGGCTCTCTCGGTGTTTTACGAAGCGCACCGCA
>JBFXAM010000132.1:0-12728 GCA_050184295.1 Phycisphaerae bacterium
CACGTTGTTCTTGTCGCCGATGATCGACAGCTTCACGATGAACGAACCGGCTTGCAGCGTCACTTCGTTCCCGTTGCCCACGACGCCGTAATCGCCGTACGCCTGGTCGTTTCGCACGGCGTTGTTGGTGACCATCGCGTTGGGCGCACATCCGGCGGCCACCGCGACGCAGCACCACAACGGGATCGCCACTCGCTTCGACATGATGGAATACCTCATCCTTGAGTCCGGGCGACGGGCCGCGCGACTGCGCAAACGCCGATCCGACGCCGCTGGCGGTAGTGTAGCGGCCGGGACGGGAGGTTCAAGTTAGGGACGCGGAGGGCGGGCGCCGCATTCGGAGTTCCACGCACCCGCGCACCGGTACGCTCCAGGGCCGGCGAAGGTCGCGCCCATTCTCATGCGCCGCCGCGGCGGGGCTCGGGTGGTCGAGTCCTCGCGGTTCAGCCCACGCTTACGTCGGCGCAGACAGCTTTCGGATCGCCGGCGCAAACGCCCGGTAGTAGCCCTCGAACATCAGGCCGATTCGATCGCGAACGGCGGGGTCGGCGAGCGCGGCCAGATCGGGGAGTTCGAGCGGCGTCGCGAAGTAAAAGTACTTGCCCTGGTCGCGATAGTGCTCGACCGCGGGCTCGCGCCAGGTGAGCCCGGCCTCTTCGAAGCCCATTTCGATGAACTCGCTCATCTCGTCGCCGCTGTCCTCGATCGCCTGTTCGAGGTCTTCGCTCTTCCAGCGGTCGTCGGTGAGGATTCCCGCGCGGAGCTGCGGCAAGAACGGGCGGATGGCGAGCTCGAGCCAGATGTGGGGCGCGACCGCAACGCGCGATGCGAGCGTCGACTCGTCAGTGCGGTCGTGACGCTCGACCGAAGTGAAACGAGCGTCGTCGCGCCAGCGGGCCTCGAACGCGTCGCGAAAATCTCGAATCCAACCGCGCTGTCGCTCGTCGAGCGGCATTGGAAACTCTCCCGGCGCATCGCGCGCCTCGTTCTTCCGGCGCGCCGCGCGCCGCCTACGATCCGCGCCGGCACCGCTACTTCGCCGACGAACCCACAACCTCGACGGTCGTGCTTCGGCGGAACCGGGCAAGCGTACGGCGGCGAAGGTCGGTGATCGGCCGCGCGATCCGCCGGTGCAGCCGAATCCACAGGCTCAGGTTTTCCACGACGGCGCGCTCGTCCGCGGTCAGCAAATCGGGCCGCAGACGGCGCTTGTGCTTGAGCAGATGATAGCGGTCGGCATGCTGAAAGCGAGCGAGCAGCGCCGCCGACACGCCGCGCAGGGGGCCCGCGCGCAGCGCCGCGAGCGAGATCTGGAAATCGATCAGGTAAGGCCGTCCATCGTCGCCGACCAGGATGTTCTCACGTTTGTTCAGATCGACATAGGCCATGCCGCGCGCGTGGATCGCGTCGAGCACCGCGGCAAGCTCGTCGAAGAACGTGTCCGAGACCCGCTCGTCGCGCCCAAGCGGATGCCCGGGAACGAACTCGTGCAGGAACCCGGTGCGCCCGACGCGACCGATGTAGCGCGGCACGCCGGCGGCGCCCGACAGTCGCTCATAGAACCACACCTCGCGCCGTGCCAGAAACGCGCCGGACCACGCCATCGGCACCGAGAGAAGCTCGCTGCGCCGGCCGAGCTTGAGGACACACAGCCCCGCCGGACCGCGATAGAGCCCGGTTGCGGCGAAAAAATCGTGCTTGAATGTCTCGATGTGCTCATAACGCACGCCGCGACACACCACCGTGGGCGGCATGCGGCCCTCGGGCAGCGCGTAGAGCCACGCGCGGTGGGCGGTGGCGCGGCGATCGGGCGGGCGCTTCGTCACAGGTCTGCGATTATAGCTGCGCCGAGCGCGACGAGAGCCCCATACGTCGGCGCGCCCGCGGCCGCAGGAGACGTGCCCGTGGTGCGTGACCGCGGCGCGCTCGCGTTTGAAGCGCGAATGCGCGTTCGGCGGCTAGCGGGATCTTGCCACGACGGCCGCGGACGCCGGTACACTCGCCGCGTCATGGAGCACTTGGAGGGTCGACAATCGGTGCTTGCGGCGTTGACGGCGTTCGAGCGCCGGTTTGCGGCGATCCTGATCCGCAACGGTATCCACGAAGCGAAAATCGCCGACGTGCTCGAACTCGCCGCCCGGCGCGGCGTTCCGGTGCGCTTCGCCGACGGACGCGAGCTCGACGCGCTCGCGCACGGCGGATCGCACGGCGGCGTGCTGGCAGTATGTTCGCCGAAGCCGCGGATGACGCCGGAGCAGCTTCTCGCGCGGATTGGGCGTCTGACGGAACCGGCGTTGCTGCTGCTGCTCGAAGGCGTCGACGACGCGCGGAATCTCGGCTTTGCGCTGCGCAGCGCCGAGGCGCTGGGGGCGCACGCCGTGCTCATCAAGAAGCACTTGTGGGACTTCGACGCGGTGGAGGTCGCGCGGCCGGCATCGGGGGCCTACGAGCGCATGCCGCTCGTGCAGGTCGAGAGCGTGGAGCTGCTCGAAGCGCTCCGCCGGCGCGGGCTGAAGCTGATCGCGTGCGTCGCCGGCGCGCGGCGCCGGATGTACGACGTCGATCTCGCGGTGGGCGTGATCCTCGCGATCGGCGGCGAGAAGCGCGGCCTGAGCGGCGCGGTGCGCGGCATCTGCGACGTGCGCATGACGATTCCCACGCGCGGCGAGCCGTCCTCGCTGGCGCTCTCCCACGCCGCCGCAATCGTACTGGCCGAGGCGCGTCGGCAGCGGCTCGCGAAGGATGCGCCACCGCCGGGGCTGTGAGCGACGCATCAGAACCCGGCGCGCCAGGCGGCGCGCCAGGCAGCGCGCCCGGGGCGATGCACCCGCACGCAGTTCAACTCCCGTGCTCGGCGCGCGGCGTGCGGATTGGCGGATTCGGCTCGGCGCAGCGGTGGCGCGCGATCTATAATCGCGGTCCGACCGCGTTGACCGGATCGATCGATCGTGAATCTGCGGCGTATTGCGCCGCATGGGAGCAACCCGATGAAGCCCCGTCCTTCCCGTCGAGAACTGATGAAATCGGCCGGCCTGCTGGCCGCGGGCGCGGTGCTCGGATCGACCGGTGCGGCACGCGCCGGACAGTCCGACGGCGCGCAAGCGCGGGCCTTCGAAGGCATTCCCTCGGAAATCGACAACCGCAACGAGAAACGCAAGCGCGTGCTGCGCTTCGCGCACCTGACCGACTCGCACATCCAGCCGGAGCGCATGGCCGACCAGGGCTACGCGGCGTGTCTGCGACATGTACAGTCGCAAAAGGACAAGCCCGAACTGATCGTCACCGGCGGCGACCTCATCATGGACGGCTTCGCGGCGGACGAGGCCCGCACCAAGCTCCAATGGGAGCTGTATCTCAAGGTGCTCAAGAGCGAATGCTCGCTGCCCGTCCGCCACACGCTCGGCAACCACGACGTGTGGGGCTGGAACAAGGAAAAGAGCAGGACTACCGGTGACGAGCCGATGTGGGGCAAGCGGTGGGCTCTCGACCTGCTCGGACTGCCGCGGCCTTATCACAGCTTCGACCTGGCGGGCTGGCGCTTCATCACGCTCGACAGCATCACCTCGCGCGGCGACGGCTATATCGGCCGGCTCGACGATGAACAGTTCGAGTGGCTGACGGAACAGCTCGCGCAGGCGCCGACAGGCGCGCCGGTCGTCGTCGTTTCGCACATCCCGATCCTCGCCGGGTGCGTGCTCGCGTATGACAAGGACGCCGACAAGAACGCCAAGACGACGATCAACGGCGGGCTGATGCACACCGACGCCGGCCGGATCACGAAGCTCTTTCAGAAGCACCGCAACGTGCGGTTGTGCCTGAGTGGGCACATCCACGAGCTGGACCGCGTGGAGTACAACGGCGTCGCGTACATCTGCGACGGCGCGGTGAGCGGCGCGTGGTGGAAGGGCAAGAACCGCGAGTGCCGCGAGGGCTACGGCGTCATCGACTTGTTCGACGACGGATCGTTTGAGCATCAGTATGTGGCGTATGGGTGGGAGGCGGCGAAGGACAACGCGTAAGCGTAGCGGTTGGGGCAACGGCGGCGAGCCGCGGCGCGTCAGCTCATCTGGAGCATCGCGAGACCGCTGGGTGTGTCGTTGACGATCTCGAAGATCTTGTCGAGGCCCGTGACCAGAAACACGCCCCAGACGTGGCGATTCACGTTGGAGAGCACCAGGCGGCGCTGGTTGGACATCGTCACAACCTTGCGGAGCTTGAGCAGCTTGGCGATGTTCGACGAGTTCAGGTAATTCACCGCGGCGAAATTCAGCAGCACGTCGAGCTTGGGGTTCGCGGCACACTGCTCCAGCGCCGCGTTCAGATCGTCGGTGTACTGCGGATCGTCAGCGAGCTCGCCGAGCAGCACCGTTTCCGACCAGTGTTCCATCGACATCGCAGAACCCCAAGCCGCCGGCCGCGCGTCGAAGGCGCGTCGCCCATCGGCGGCGCAAACGATACGAGCGGTGGCGCAGAGCGTCAACCCGAGCGGCGGTCGATCGGCGTGCACCTGCCGAGCACGCCTGCGATTCCGAAGCCCGGGCGCCCAGCGCGCGGGGGGGGCGGCCGGCCGCCGGGCGCGGCGGGTTCCGATCGGCCGCGCCTTCGCAATGCAGAGCGCGAGAATTCCACGCCGTCCGCAGCGCGATCGGAACTACGGACACGCACCCGCGAGACAGCGCGCGAAACCGTCGACATCAAAGTGATTGACGTAGCCGTCCGTGTTCACGTCCCCGGCGAGCGGGTTGCAGTCCGGGTACGCGCCGGAATACTGCGCCGGGTCGGCGATCGCCAGCACGAACGCGTCGATGTCAAAGCTGTTCACGACACCATCGCAATTCAAATCGGCGGGCACAAGCGTCGTGCCATCGGCCTCGTAGGCGCCGATGTCGACGATGGGTGGCGGGCCGTGGCCGGTATCGGCGGTGGCGACGACGTCCTGTAGCCGCGGGCGCCCGCCGCGGTCGCGTGGCGTGCCGGACGGGACGAGGCGCGTGTCGCCGGCGTCGATTCCGGGCGAACTCGTGTTCAACCGCTGGTCGCCAAAATCGTCGTCGAAGGTTCCCCAGACGCCGTCGTCGCCGGGCGTCGCGGGTCGCTTGAACCGGGGATCGGCGTCGCGGTTGCCCTGGCCGGTGAAGCCGCCCTCAACCAGGCAGAAGCGCACGTTGAGCGTCTCGGGCGCGTCGATGGGCACGGGACCGTTGCCCCACACGGCGCAGTTCGCCAGCGACGCACTCGCGAAGCTTCCGCCGAAGATCGCGCCGCCCGCATCGGCGGTGTTGCTCGCCCACGAGCTGTTGGCGAACGAAGGCGAAGCGAACGCGAGCACAAAGGCGCCGGCGCCCCGGTGCGCGCGGTTCGCGACAAAGGTCGAATTCACCACGAGCGGCGACGCGAAAAAACCGACCAGCAGCCCGCCGCCCCAGCCGGGCGTGTCCGGGTCGTCGCTCGAGTTGCCGTGGAAAGCGCAGTCGCGAATCGCGACGGGAGCATCGCCCTCGACATACAGCGCGCCCCCGCCGAGCCGAGCGGCGTTGGCGGTGAACGTGCAGTCGACGAGCGTGGCGTGCGACTCCGTGAGGGCGGCGGCGCCGCCGACCGGGAAGAAGAGTCCGGTCGCCAGATTGAGACTGAATGATGAAGCCCGGATCGCGACGTCGCATTCGGCGGCGTAGATGCCGGCGCCGGCGTCGGCGTCGTTGCGCTCGAAGCGTGTGTTGAAGAGCTCGAGCCGCGCGCCTTCACTCGCGAAGATGCCGGCGCCGAGCGCGGCGCGGTTGTTGACGAACCACCCGTTCTCGAGCGTGCAGACACCGCCGACGAGCCGCAGACCGCCTCCGCCGTTCCCCGCATATCCCGTGCTGCCGCCGTCGGGTTCGAGAGCCGCGTGATCGCCGCTGAAGCGCGCGGTTTGCATGGTGAGTGTTGCGTGATCGGCGAAGATGCCGCCGCCGCCGAGCGCACCGGTGCTCTCGTGGAAATTGCACGCCGTGACAAAGACGACGCCGCCCGGCGCGACGTGCAGCCCGCCGCCGAGCAGCGCGTCGTTGGCGACGAAGTCGATGCCCGTGAGCAGCGTGGGCCCCGGGCTGGCGACCGCGATCGCGCCACCCTCGCCCGCGGAGACGTTTTCGAGAAATTCGACGGAGGCGAGGATGGGCGCTGCGCTCCCGCCGACGTGCAGCCCCGCGCCCGCCGCATTCGCGTAGTTGCGGGCAAAGCGACACGCCAGGATGCGCGTCTCGATCCCCAGGTCGGCGATGGCGCCGGCGCGCTGCGACCAGTTGTCGGCAATCTCGCAGTTGAGAATTCGCGCCGATGAATTCCAGACGAAGACCGCGGCGCCGCAATCGCGCGTCTGCGGTGTGTCGCCGAGAGCCGGCCCGTCCGCACGCCCCGCGCGAATGGTGAAGCCGTCGATCAGCGCGGTGTCGCCGGCATCGTGCACCCGGACGACCTGGTAGCTGTTCTCTTCGGTGTTTCCGAACGCATCGCCGTCGTCGCCGGCCAGGTCGCCGCTCAGGATCGTGACGTTCGCGAGGGAGTCGCGCTCGTCAAAGCGGGATTCGCCGCCGGCGAAGCCGCCGTAGACCTCGACTTCGGGACGCAGTTCAAACGCGGCCTCGCGGTCGCCGACGGCGCTGGGACGGTAGGTTCCCGCCACAACCCAGAGCTGATCGCCGGGCTGCGCCGCGCGGAGCGCCGCGCCCAGGTCCGTGAAAGCGTCCACCCACGAGGAGCCGTCGTTGGCGCCCGTCGCGGCAGCGTTGACGTACACGGTCGCGCTCTGCGCGCCGGCAGCAGCGATTCCCACGGCCAGCGCAGCCGCCACGCACCGAGCGGCGACAAGCCGAAGCGCCGTGCGTCGGCCGCGGCGCGCGGGGCGAACGGGTTCGCACGCGGGTGATCCGGAGTCAAGCCGAAACAAGTGCACGCGCATCGACTTCGCCCTTGGAACCGCCGCGCGGACCCGCGCTCGGGGTGCGCGGCATGGCTGTCCGAAAAACTCCGGCGCGCGTCAGTCCGAACCCGCCGCGCCAAGCGGCGGGGCACGTCGTGCGCGAGGCGCGGGGCCCCGGACCGCCACGCGCGCGTGACCCACGCGCATCGCCGCACGGAGGCGCGCGGGTCTTACGCTTGTAACCCGCGCGGGCCGCCGAAACAAGCGGAATCCGCACCGGTTGACCCCCTGCACCGCGCACGCGACAATAATGTGCTCGTCGGGCGCTGCGCCCCCGCGGTAGATACCGTACAAAAGCCGAAGTGGCGGAACCGGCAGACGCGCGGGTTTCAAAAACCCGTGACCGCAAGGTCGTGAGGGTTCGAGTCCCTCCTTCGGCAGTCCGTGCGACGCGCAATTTCCTGTGGGACGCACGACATCGGCTGGGCAGCGGTGGCGGCGCCCCGCGCACCGCCGCGTAACCCGCCGTGCTCCCGCCTCATCCAAGCGGGCGTGTTTGGGAGTCGAGCACGCGGCCGGCGGGACTCGTAGGCGCGCGGAGCACGGCGTGTGCATCCCGCGTCAGTTGCAACGGGAGCGTCGCTGCGAACCTGGTGCGCCGAGCACGGGCTGCGGCCCGCCGCTTGGCGCGGCGGGTGCGAACAGAGACGGCGCGCGGGACTCACCCGAGCACACTCGTCGCGCACCGCCGGTCGGTGGCGCATCGCAAAGCCCCCAGGGAAGATCCCGCATGAAAGCCGTCGCCGTCCTGCCCGCGCAGCGCAAACTCACACTCATCGATCATGAAGCGCCGCACATCGACGCGCCGAGCGACGTCAAGGTGCGAATCCTCGACGTCGGCGTATGCGGAACCGACAAGGAAATTTGCGCTTTCGAATACGGCACACCGCCGCCCGGCTCGCAGGCGCTCGTGATCGGACACGAGGCGCTTGGCGAGGTGGTCGAGGTGGGCGGCGCCGTGCAGCGCGTGAAACCCGGCGATCTCGTCGTGCCGATGGTCCGTCGCCCGTGCCCACACGCCGAGTGCGTCGCGTGCCGCGAGGAACGCCAGGATTTCTGCTACACCGGAGACTTCACCGAGCGCGGCATCAAGCAGGCGCACGGGTTCATGACCGAGTTCGTCGTCGACGACGAGCGCTACATGAATCCCCTGCCGCGGACGCTGCGCGACGTCGGCGTGCTGGTCGAGCCGCTTACCATCGCGCAGAAGGCGCTGATGCAGGTGTGGGACGTGCAGAACCGCCTGCCATGGGCCTGCCCGGTCGAGCCGGGCAAGGCCGGGGGGCACTGTCATAACGCGCTCGTTCTGGGCGCGGGCCCGGTCGGGTTGCTCGGTGCGCTGTCGCTCGCGTCGGCGGATTTCAGAACGTTTGTGTACTCGCGCGAACCGGCCCCCAATCCGCGCTCGCGAATCGTCGAGCAGTTCGGCGGGACGTACGTCTCGTCGGAACAGACCTCCGTCGACGAACTCGCGCAGCGGATCGGCAACATCGACGTCGTGTTCGAAGCCGTCGGCGCGTCGAGTCTCGCGTTCGACGTGATGCGCGTGCTCGGCGTAAACGGCGTGTTCGTGTTCACCGGCGTCCCTGGGCGCAAGGCGCCGATCCACGTCGACACCGACCTGCTGATGCGCAACCTGGTGCTCAAGAACCAGGTCGTCTTCGGCACCGTGAACGCGGGCCGCAACGCCTTTGACGCCGCCGTCCGTGAGCTCACGCGCTTCACGCAGCGCTGGCCCGAAGCCGTGAACGCACTGATCACCGGGCGACACGCGGTGGAGGATCACCGGGAGCTGCTGCTCGGCAAGCCGCAGGGCATCAAGAACGTCATTCGATTCTGAACCACGGCGCATCACGGATCCCGTGGCGGGTGCATGGGCATCGCGGCGCTCCCGCGCCTGCGGCGCCATGGATTGGACGACGGTTGCCCCGGGGCCGAAGTGCCGGCGCTTGAAACACCCGAAGGGTCGGCGGGTCAGGGATGTCCCTCTGTGCGGAGCTCCGGATGCTGCACTGGCCCGAGTATTTCATCGAAGCCGCCCTGCTGGGCGCGTTCATGGTTGCGGCGTGCGTCGGCGCTACGGTGCTCGAGCATCCCGCGTCGCCGATCCGCCGGCGGCTGCCCGCGGCGTTCGCGCGCCGTGCGCTCATGGGACTGCTGATGGGCGTGACCGCGGTCGGGCTGATCTACTCGCCGTGGGGCCAACGCAGCGGCGCCCACATGAACCCCGCGACGACGCTCACGTTCCTCTGGCTTGGTAAAGTGCCGCCGCTCGACGCGACGTTCTATGTCGCCGCGCACCTCGCCGGCGCGGCCGCCGGCGTCGCAACGTCAGCACTGTTCTTGCGTTCCGCGCTGCGGCACCCCAACGTCAACTATGTGATCACCGCGCCGGGACCACGCGGTTCGGTGGTCGCGTGGATCGCAGAATTCGCGATCGCCGCGGGAATGATGGGCACGGTGCTCGTTGCCAGCAATGACGAGCGCTGGTCGCCTTACACCGGCCTGCTCGCGGGCGCGCTGGTGGTGTCTTACATCACTCTCGAGGCGCCGCTATCGGGCATGAGTCTGAACCCAGCTCGTTCCTTCGGCTCGGCGGCGGCGGCGCGGCACTGGCGCGGACTCGGGATCTACCTCACAGCGCCGCTGCTCGGAATGCTGGCGGCGGCGGCGGTCTACGTGCACATTGCCGGCCGATCGCATGTGTTCTGCGCGAAGCTCTGCCACAACCCGCGCGGCGAGTGCGTGTTTTCCGCGTGCCGCCACGCGGAGCTTGGACATCGGGCGCATCACTGACTCTCGATGCCCACCTGCCGCCGTATGCAGTGCGATGCGCAATGGACTCGCCGACCGGTCGCCGGCGCCGCAAGACGGCGCGAATACGCCGGAGCGCGGGCGATCGCGAACGGTGCGAAATCCAAACGTCGCGGCTTGATTGACCGGCAACGACCTGTGGTATCTCCGCTCGCGACCGCCCGCCCCCCCAAAAAAACGCGACCAATCTGATAGGCCACGCCGCTCCGCTGCGAACGACCTCCTGACGCAACCACGCCGCCGGCGGGGCCGCTTCGGCGGTCCGGTCCTCGGGCGCCGGATGTCCGGCGCGTTCCGCCGGGCGGCGGTGTTCGGGGCGTCCCAGACCGGAGCCACCCATGCGCATGATGATTCGCCGATTCGCCGCCGCTTGTTGCCTGAGCGCTGCCGCCGCTTTCGGCCAGTCGTTCAACATCGACTTCACCAGCTTGACCGCAGGCGACCCTGGCGCGTTCGGCCCCGCCGAGACCTTTCCCGGAGCCGCGGGACGCGCCGGCGGCTGGAATCTCGTGCTGACGAACCAAGGCATCCCGCTCGTGAACACGTCCGCCCAGGGCACGAACGTCATCTACACGCGTCAGGGCAATGCCACGATCGCCGCGACGGCCAATCCCGTCCTTACGGGAGAGCACGAGCGCCTGCTCGAGGACTACCTGCGCGGCGACCCCGGCGTGCCGCTGATTCTCTCGCTCGACAACCTCGAAGCGGGCACTTACGCGGTCTATACCTACGCGTTCGACCCGGGCGGAAACACGCAATCGCTCGTGACCGTCGCGAACTCCAGCAGCCGCGCCGACCAGGCCATCGGCGGCGCGCTCGCGACGCCGAGCTTTGCGATCGAGCGGACGCACGCGCTGCACATCGTGACGGTCAACCACGGCGGCGGGATTGACATCCTGGTCGAAGCGTCGTCACCCGCGACGCGGGCGTGCGTCGGTGGGCTCCAACTGGTGAAGCTCAGCGACCGCAGGCTGCGCATCTTCGTCAACGACAACGCATCCGGCGCCGCGCTCGGCACGAGTTGGAGCGATGCCTTCACGGACCTCGCCGATGCACTCAACGTCGCGCGCCTCGCCGCCGGGCAGAACTGCGAAGTGTGGGTCGCCAACGGGTTCTACAAGCCGACCACCGGCCTGCTCCGCACGCGCAGTTTCGACATCCCCAGCCGACTAGTGCTGTACGGCGGCTTTTTCGGGAATGAAACCAGCCTGCTGGAGCGCGACGCAGCCGGCACGTTCACCTATCTCGACGGCAACATCGGCGCCGCGGCGCCGTGGGACAACGCCTACACCGTCGTGGACGCCTCGAACACCGCCGCGGACACGATCATCGACGGCTTCCGCATTCAGAATGGCCGCAACGACGGGCCCGCGCCCGGCGGCAGCGGCGCGGGAATGCTGCTCCAGGACGGGTCGGCAACGGTGCGCAACTGCACGTTCAGCGGGCACTGGTCGGCGTCGAACGGCGGCGCGGTGTACTCCAGCGGCGGATCGCCGACTTTTGTCGCCTGCGTCTTCGACAGCAATCACGCCGCGAACGCCGGCTCCGGCGGCGCGGTGTTTCACGGCGGGACGGGCGTGCTCAGCCTGTACAACTGCCGCTTGCAGAAGAACCTGGGCAACAACGGCGCGGCACTGTTCTTCCAGGATTCCGACGGGCAAATCGGCGGATGCCTGTTTGCGGGGAACAACGCGTTCAGCGACGGCGCGGGCGTGTGCGCGGTCGGCGGCAACAGCGCCGTGACGATCGCCAACTGCACGCTCGTCGGCAACGAGGCGACGCACTTCGCCGGCGGCGCGCGGGCCGCGAACGGCGCCGCGATGTATTTGCACAACTCGATTCTCTGGGACAACAGCGGCGCACGCGGCACGCTCGACAACCAGTACTACGCCGACCCCGCCAGCGCCGCGTTTGTCATGTTCACCACCGCCGAGGGCGCCGCCGGCGCCAGCGGCGCCGACCCGCTGTTCGTGAATCGCCGGGGCGATGACGGAATCTATGGCACATTCGACGACGACCTTCGCCTCGCGCCCGGCTCGCCGTGCATCGACGCCGGCATGAACACGCTCGCGCCCTACGACGCCGCCGACATCGACGGCGACGGCGACGTCGCCGAGCGGATTCCGCTGGATCTCTACGGCGGCCCGCGCTTCCGCGACGACCCGCTGACGGCGGACACCGGCTTCGGCTCGCCGCCTCTGGTCGACCGCGGAGCCCTCGAATTCGTGCGGACGTACGCGCCCGGCGATATGAACTGCGACGGCGTCGTGAACAACTTCGATATCGACCCGTTCGTCCTCGCGCTGACGAACCCCGCTGCGTATGAGGCGGCGTTCCCGAATTGTGACATCGCCAGCGGCGACGTGAACGGCGACGAGGCGGTCAACAACTTCGACATCGACGCGTTCGTGACGTGCGTCACCACGGGGACGTGCCCGTAGGCATCCCGGGAGCCGCCGGGAACGGCCACGCAGGATTCGCTCACCACGAAGATCGCGATGTGGATGGCAGCCAGCGACACGACGGGGCGCGCCGTGCTCAGACGCGGCGCGCCCCATCGCAGTTTTGACGGGCGCGGAATTTCAAGCCATCGGCGTGTAGGTGCGCCACAAACGCTCGCTCCCTGAGGCCATGGAGCCGCCGACCGCCGGGGCGCACCGTGCGATCCCGCCGATTCCGGCGTGCCCGGCAGCCGGCCGCTTCGCAAGCGCGCCGGCGGCGGCCGCAGCCGCACCGTCCATTATCCGGAGTGCCTGGCAATCCGCGGCTCGTGGGTGGTGCGGCATCGGACGCGCTCGCGAAAACGACTCGAACTCGCGCGCGACGGCCCGTGCGAGGCGAACCGCAAGGACGACGCGAACGTATTCGACATCGACCCCTTCCTGCTCACACTCACCCACTCCGACTCCCAGGGCGCAGTCTGTCCGCGAACACCGGCGAGACGGGGAGCGCC
>JBFXAM010000133.1:0-12558 GCA_050184295.1 Phycisphaerae bacterium
ACTGATACGCGGCGACGCGGTCCGCCAGTCCGAAGATCTCGGTCAGGTTGTCCGCCGGGTTCGCCGAACCCGCGTTGCGATCCTGGATCGACTCCCACGCCCGCTCATACCGATCGGCGCCGGACGATTGCCGGCCGGGCCAGTAGATCGGCTGCTCCAGATGCCACAGATACGTGATGTGGGCGTTGTCCGCGGCTGCCGCCGACGCCAGCAAGGTCAACATCCAAAGCCGCACGACCCGCGCCACCGCCCATCGAATTCGCGTGCTCAAGGCACAGTCTCCGAACGAACCGACGCACAGCGTTCCGGCCCGACGAATCGTCCTCGCCAGGCTGCAATCAGCGCCCGATTTGCCGAGGCGCCCAAGCCTGTGCGGCCGTCGCTTGTCAGCATAACGGATGGGCGAACCGGACGAGCGCGGGTTGGAGTGATTCGAGCTGCGCGGGAACCACCCATTCGACGACACCCGTTTTCACCCGTTTCGCGCGCTTCCAATCTTCGCCATAATCTCTACCCGGCTCCGCCGAATCCCCATGATCAGCGCGGCCGACGCCGCCCGGGAGCATCATGATCCGCATCGACCGCGTACAAAAGTCATTCGGAAAGACACGCGCCGTCGACGATCTCTCGTTCGAGATCGCGCCCGGCGAGATCTTCGGCCTGCTCGGCCCCAACGGCGCCGGAAAGACCACCACCGTCAGCATCTGTTGCGGACTCATCGCGCCCGACCGCGGCGCCGTCGCCTACGACGGCCTCGGTTGCCCCGCCGACGCGCGCGTTCGCACCGCGCTCGGGGTCGCGCCGCAGTCCCTCGCGCTCTACGACGAACTCAGCGGCGAGGAAAACGCCGCCTTCTTCGGCGGGCTGTTCGGCCTGCGCGGCGAGCGCCTCAAGCAGCGCGTGAAGGCCGCCCTCGAATTCGTCGGGCTCTACGACCGCCGCCGCGACCTGACGCGCACGTATTCCGGCGGCATGAAGCGCCGTCTGAATCTCGCGGTCGCGCTGGTGCACGAGCCGCGCGTGCTGTTTCTCGATGAGCCGACGGTCGGCGTCGACCCGCAGTCGCGAAACGCGATCTTCGAGAGCATCCGCCGCCTCCGCGAGCAGGGCTGCACGATCCTCTACACGACGCACTACATGGAAGAGGCCGAGAAGCTCTGCGACCGCGTCGGCATCATGGACCGCGGCAAACTGCTGGCGCTCGACCGCGTGCCGGCGCTGCTGGCCCGCCACGGCGGGAGGAGCGTCGTGCTCGCCGAGACCCACCGCGGCGAGACTCGTGTGGAGACCGACGACCCGCTGGCGGAACTCAGCCGCCTCCAGGCCGCGGGCGGCCTGACCCGCTTCCGCGTCGAATCGCCGGACCTCGAGGCCGTCTTCTTGCACCTGACCGGCCGAACACTGCGCGACTGACATGGGTGCCGGCTGGAGGATCGTCGCGCCGCGGCCCCCCGACATTCTCGGAGCCTCATTCCGTGATCTGCACCGTGGAATCCGCCGCCGTTGAATGGGAATCGACACGCCACCCACGCGATGCCGCGAAATCGCAGCCAACGTAAGGATCAAGATGAATGCGACCTGGATGCTCGCCCTCAAGGATCTGAAGCTCCTCTATCGCGACAAGATGGGCTTCTTTTTCGTGCTCGTCTTTCCCCTCCTCTACGCCGCGTTCTTCGGCACGATCTTCTCGGGCGCCGGCGGCGGCGGCGAAGGGAGTGCGAAGCTGCCCATCGCGCTCGTCGACGAGGACCGCAGCGCCGCGTCCGCTGCATTCGTCGAGCGCGTCCGGCGCCTTCCTGATCTCGACGTGCAGGTGCTGGACCGCGCCGCCGCGGAGGATCGCGTCCGCCGCGGACAGCGCGCCGCGTTCGTCGTCGTGCCGGCCGGATTCGGCGCCGCGCGCGAGCGCATGTTCTTCGGCGAGCCGCCGCGGCTTCAGGTCGGCGCCGATCCCTCGCGAAAAGCCGAGGCGGGCATGCTTCAGGGCGTACTGATGCAGGAAATGGCCCGCGGCATGCAGGAGCTGTTCAGCGATCCGCAGCGCATGAAAGCTCAAATGAAAGTGGGGCTCGACGCCCTCCGCACCACCGGCGACTCGGACGCCGCCGCGCTTGTCCTGCCGCTGCTGGAGACCTTCGCCGGCGATCTCGACCGTTTCCTCACCAGACTGCCACCATCCAGAGGCGACGGCTCCGACGGCGGTTTCCGTGGCTTCACCCCGGTGGAGATCGAAAGCGTACCCGTCGCCCGCAAGCGCCGCGGCCCGCAGAACGCTTACGCAATCTCGTTTCCGCAAGGGATTATCTGGGGCGTGATGGGCGCCGCCGCCGGATTTGGAATCTCGCTCGTCCAGGAGCGCACACAGGGCACGCTCCGGCGGCTCCGCCTCGCACCGCTGACGCGCGTTCAGGTGCTCGGCGGAAAGGCGCTCGCGTGCTTTCTGACCTCGCTGTGCGTTGGAGTCACGCTCATCGTGATCGCACGCGTCGGCTTCGGCGTGCAGCCGTCGTCCTTGGCGCTGCTCGCCGCCGGCTTGCTCAGCATCGGCGTCTGTTTCGTCGGCATCATGATGCTCCTCAGCGTCCTCGGCCGCACCGAGCAGTCCGCGGGCGGCATCGGGTGGGCGATCCTCACCGTGATGGCGATGATCGGCGGTGGAATGGTCCCGATCTTCCTGATGCCCCAATGGATGCAGCAGTTCGCGAGCATCAGTCCGGTCAAGTGGTCCATCCTGGCGATGGAAGGCGCGCTCTGGCGCGAATTCACGCCGCTGATGATGCTCACTCCCTGCGCCATCCTCGTTTCGATCGGGGCCGGGTGCTTTCTGCTCGGCGTGTTTGTGTTCAGCCGATCGACCGAGTCGGCGTGAGCGCGGCGACCGGCGCAGCTTCAGCTCTCACGGGAGGGCGCCGCCGCGCGGTCAGCCCGCCCCGAAACGTGCCACGTCGGCGGCGAACGCACGCGCCGCCGACGCGATGCATGCGCGCCAGTCCGCCCCAAAACGCTGTCG
Source organism: Phycisphaerae bacterium (assembly GCA_050184295.1). Classification (GTDB taxonomy): domain Bacteria; phylum Planctomycetota; class Phycisphaerae; order UBA1845; family Fen-1342; genus JBFXAM01. The sequence goes on from JBFXAM010000133.1 coordinate 3,011, forward strand.
CAGTCCCGGGCTGTCGAAAGCGAAGATCACCGAGCGCGACGCGTTCACGATCGCGCCGCTCCCATCGGGCAGAAAGCACGGCCGGCAGCCCGTCGCGTCCGCACCTTGCGCGCCATAGCCGGGGACCAGGAAAAGCGTGTGAGGCATTTGCGCCCGCAAGGCCGCCGTCGATTCCGAGTCCTTGGGCGCGACCACGGCGCCGACGCACGAGAGCCCGCACTCGCCGATCAGCTCGCGCGCCGCGCCCCACTCCGACACCAGCGCCGCCAGATGCTCATAGAACCGCCGCCCGTCGCGCCCGAACTCGTGCACCACGTCCGCCCCGGGATCGGACGGCCGAACCAGCACGAACAGCCCCCGCCCGTGGGCCCGCGCCGCGGCGATGAACGGCTGCACGCTTCCCACGCCCAGATAGCCCGAGACGGTGACGGCGTCCGGAATGCCGGTGGGGTCCACGTCGGCGAACGCCGGCCGCTCCACGTGTCCGCGTGCATACAGTTGCGCGGTCGACCCGATGTCGCCGCGCTTGATGTCGCCGATGACGAGCAGCCCGGCGCGATGCGCGTGCGCGACGAGCCGGTGATACGCCGCCACGCCTGCGTCATACAGTGCCTCAAAGAACGCGATGTTGATCTTGACCGCGGGAACAACTCCCGCGACGGCGTCGATCACCGCCCGCCCGAACGTCTCCGTCGCGGCGACGGCCTGCGTGAGCGTTGGGCGCTCGACGCGCAGCTCCGCGGGCAGCCGCTCATAGATGGGGTCGATCCCCACCACGGCGCAGGTGCGGCGCGCGCGGATCGCGGCGGACAGTCGGTCGGCAAAGTGGTTCATGCGGGAATCATCGCCGCCCCCGCGCGGATTGCAACCCGCGCCCGCCGCGGCGCGGCAACTCGATACAACACACCGCAGGAGCCGCGCAAGATGCTGCGCAGGCGCTCGGAGGCGGCGCTTGCGCTTCAGCGGCGCGCGACTTCACGTACGAGCGCCGTGACATGCTGCTCTGGGTCGCGCGTGCGAACGATCGCCGCGGGCGCTCCCTCGCGATCCAGCACTACGCTCACGGCGCCGCCCTGCGAATCGCCGGGTCGCAGCCCCACCAGCGCCGCCGCCTCGCCTCGTGGATCGCTGATCAACGGCATCGTCAATCCAAGACACGCCGCGATCCGGCGCTGATCCGCGGACGAGTCGGCCGAGACGACCAGTACGCCCGCATCCGCGTCGTCGAATGCGGCGAGCCGGTCGCGGAGCCCGGTCGCCAGCGCAGCGCCCGAGCCGGCCCGACTGAACGAGAGGAATGTCAGCACCACGCGCCGACCGCGGTACTGCGCCAGAAGCTGCGGCCGACCGAGCTCGTCGACCCATTCGGCAGCCGCCGTCGCCGGCGCTGCGCCGGACCGGACGCGGACAGGCTTTGCGGAGCGTGCCCCAGGTGCGCCCGTCTCTCCACGCCGTCCGCGCGCCGCGGCGTGCGGCGCGCCGCGCCGCGCGCCGTCGTCCGCCCGCGCGGACCGTCGTAACTCGTCTTCGTCTTCGTCGCTGCCGGGCGTTTCCTCCGTGTCCTCCGCTTCGCCGGCGCCGCCGTACCAGGTCGTGCTCCCGGTGCTCGGCGTGGCGATGATCGGCGGGGGAAGCGGGGGCGCGACGGGCGGGGGCGCCAGCGGCCGCGGGATTTCGCGTCGCTCCGGCGGCGGCGCGATCCGGCGCGTCGCCTTTCGCGCGGACTTCGCGCGCATCGGCGCCTTCACGCTCTTCTTGGCGCTTCGCTTCGCGGACTTCTTCGCCGACTTCTTCGCCGACTTCTTCGCCGACTTCTTCGCAGTCTTGCGCGCCGTCTTCTTCGCCGACTTCTTGGTCGCTTTCTTCGTTGCCTTCTTGGCCGATTTCTTCTTCTTCGCCATTGCGATCCCTCGTGGCTGACCGATCAACACGACGATGTGCTGTTCCGCCGGGCCGCGCCCGACGTGGAACCCGGATTCATGCGCCGCGCCGCCGCGAGCCGCCCGCTCGTTCGCGCGCTCGCGCGCAACGCCGCAAAAACAATGTATCGGCAGTTCCCGTTCGCATCCGAATTGAAGACCACAAGCGAGTCATGAGCAACAGCGATTATGTCGCTCGCGTTTCACGACGACAAGCGCGTCGCGCGCGAAAATCCGCGCGCCCGCCGCTCGAGCGCTCACGGTCGAACGCGCGGCTTGTGCGAGGAGAGCTTGGTCGGGGGGGCGATTCCGATCGTGATATCCCCGGCCGGGCCGCTCGCACCCACCGGGCTCGATCCGGGTCCGTGGTTGGCCACCCGACGGGACGGATACCCGAACGCCGACTGCGGGTGTTCGTGGCTTGGGCCCAACCCAAAAAGCTGCGTCGGTGGAGCGCCGCGCGAAACCACCGCCGCACCCGTCCCGTGCGAAGCCGTCGTCACCCCGCCCACCAGCGGCAAGACGCCGTCCGGGCCCCCACGCTCCCGCTCATACAACGCCAGAAAATCGATCTTCTTCGGCTCCGGACCGAGCTTCGCCCGCTCGTCGGCGGTCAGCTCCGGGGGCTGCATCGACCCAACGAACTCGCCGGGCGCGACCGCGGGCGCGCCCGCCACCGCGACGTCCGCCCCGATCGTCGGCTCCGCGATCGTCAGGCTCGCCAACTCGTGGTGGATCGGCGTCAAGAGCGGCGCCGGCGTGGGGCCCTCCTGTCGGGGTCCACACCCGACCAGCCCCGCCAGCAGAAGGACGCACGCACTCGTGGGCCGAATGGTTCGCATGTTGATCACTGCAATTATCCGATCCCCAGGAAATTCGCAAGCAGCCGATGCCCCTCCAGCGTCAGAAAGCTCTCCGGATGGAACTGGACTCCGTCCACCGGCAGCGCCTTGTGTCGAACCGCCATGATCTCCGACGGATCATCCTCGCACGTGGCGCTGACTTCGAACTCGGCCGAGAGTGTGGCCGGTTCGATCACCAGCGAGTGATAGCGCGTCGCCTGAAAGGGGTTGCTCATCCCTTGGAAAATCCCCACCCCGTCATGCCGGATCATGCTGGTTTTGCCGTGCATCAACCGCCGCGCCCGCACGATCGTCGCACCCGTCGTGTACCCGATACACTGGTGCCCCAGGCAGACGCCCAGAATCGGCGTCACCCCCATGAATCGTCGGATCACGTCATTGCTGATCCCGGCCTCCTTCGGCGTGCACGGTCCCGGCGAAACGATGATGTGCGTGGGCCGCGCCGAGGCGATCTCGTCCAGAGTCACGGCGTCGTTCCGGTACACCCGCACCAGAACCCGCGCGTCCAGCTCGCCGATGCGCTGAACGAGGTTGTACGTGAACGAATCGTAGTTGTCGATCAACACGACCATCGTCGCTCACACGCCCGTCCGACCGTCCCGCTCAACGAGGGGGAGGTGTTGCAACGCCCCGCTGCGCTCCGCCGACACGTCTCCGGAGTCGCCCCGCTCACCAGCCCGGCGCCCAGAGATACAAGAACTGCGGCGCCGGATGGCTCAGCCACCGCGGCAGCTCGAGGTTCACCACGTTTACCTGCGCAGGTCCGCCGGGCGGTTGGGCATACACGTTTGGTCGATGCGCGACCGGCCGCGCGTACTGCACGACGAACACCTTTTGTTCCGCGATCTTCGCGAGTTCCTTGGCGGCGACGATCGAGTCATTCAGACTCCCCGTTCCGTCGATCAATCCCAGCTCAAGCGCCTCGGGGGCCAGGTACACCCGGCCGTCCGCCAGCTCGCGAATCCGGTCCGCGCCCAGGTTCGTCCGGCTCCGCGCCACGACCGCCACGAACGCCGCGTACATTCGGTCGATCAGCCCCTGAAACACGGCCCGGTCGCGCTCGCTCATCTCCCGAAAAGGCGAGCCCGCGTCTTTCATCGCGCCGCTCTTGATCACGTTGGCGCGCACGCCGAGCTTCTGCATCGTGCCGGACAAATCCGGCGTGATCATGATCACGCCAATGCTCCCCGTCACGCTCGTCGGTTGCGCGAGGATGCGGTCGGCGGCGCAGGCGACGTAGTAGCCGCCGGAGGTCGCCAGGTCCATCATGCTCGCGATCACGGGCTTGCCGGTCTTGCGCCGGAACTCGCACACCTCCTGGTACATCAGGTCGCTCGCGGTGACGCTCCCGCCGGGCGAGTTGATGCGGAGCACGACCGCGCGAACGGCGGCGTCCCGCGCGGCCTTGTCGAGCTTCTCCTTGAAGGTCGCGACCGGGTTTTCCGCCGGCAGGCCCAGCCACGACCCGCGCCGCCCGTTCTCGAGCAGACCGTCGATGTCCACCAGCGCGATCTTGCGCGTCGCGAACGCCCCTTCGCGCATCACAACGCTTTCGACCAGCTCTGGCTCCGCCGAAACCGGCGTAATGACGAACGAGGTCGGCCCACACCCACCCGCCGCCAGCGCCAGGCCCGCCAGTACGAGCACCACGCTCTTCGCACGCCAGTCTCGCTGCATCGCATCGCCCTCTCTGCGCCCCGCATCACCCTCCGCACGCCACTCCGGACACGCTCGCGCGCCGGCCCCCGTGCTCGGCGGACGCGGTTCGGATCCGAGCCGCCTCCGCGCACGCCGCAGCGTACACACCACGTTGTGCGCCGCCCCCGGCGGCTTCACGTATACTGGAGCATTCTACGGTGCCGCAGGGTAGCGGTCGCCGGCGGCGTGTGCGGGGACGTGAAGGCATGACCCACCGCGAGTTCGACCGCGTCGTCGAGGAAGCGCTCAAGAGCATCCCCGCGCCGTTTCAGCGTTATCTTGAAAACGTGCGCATCGAGGTGCGCGACCGCCCCGACGCCGCCTTGATGCGAAAATACGACGTGCCCGACGATCTCCTCGGTCTTTACGACGGGATCCCGATCGACGATCGCGGCATGATCGACGCACCCGCGTCGATGCCCGACCGAATCTTCATCTTTCGCGAAAATCTGATGGACATGTGCGAGACGCGGGCCGAACTGCTCGAGGAAATCCGCATCACCGTCTTGCACGAGATCGGACACCACTTCGGGCTCGACGAGGACCGCCTCGACGAGCTGGGATACGGATGACGTTCGCCGCGCACGCGCCGGGCGTCGCGCGCTCGGCGGGCATTCGGCCGATCTTCGCCTCGGTCGATTCGGAATCTCAATCGCACCGCGCCGGCGGCGAAGCGGCGCGGTCATCAGCTTGCGAGTCGCGAAAATGAAACGCAGCCGCTACCTGCTGGTCGGACTTGCCGCCGGAGTGGTCGGTGCCGCCGCCGCGCAGACCCCCACCACGATCCCGGCCGACGAACTCGAGCGCGCCAAGCGCGCCGCCGACGTCCACCAGCTGGTCCTGGAGCGTGCCGCCAGCCAGCCGCTCCGCCATGCCCGCGCCCGCGCGCTCTCGATCACCGCGAGCGCTGCCCGATACCTGCTCGCCACGCAGGGCGCGGACGGCGGCTGGGCCTCTGAAACCGGCCCCGGAATCACCTGCCTGGTCCTGCGGGCGCTAGTCCAGAACGCGATCGTCGGACCGCAGCACCGCTCCGTCCGCCGCGGAGTCGAGTTCGTCCTGAGCTTCCGTCGGGACGATGGCGGCATCTACGCCGCCGAGGGCCTCCACAAGAACTACGAGACCAGCGTCGCGCTTTCGCTGCTCAGCGTCCTGAACGATCCGGAGCACCGGGCCATTCGTGACGCCGCCACAAAATTCCTCAAGGACAACCAGTGGGACGAAAGCGAGCAGATTTCGGTCGACAATCCCTGGTACGGCGGCGCGGGCTATGGCAGCGGCAAGCGGCCCGATCTCTCCAATACGCAGATGATGCTTGAAGCGCTGCACGACAGCGGACTGCCAAAGGACGATCCGACCTACCAAAAAGCCCTGGCGTTCATCCAGCGCTGCCAGATGCTCGGCGAGCAAAACGACCAGCCGTTCGCGAAAGGCGCGAGCGACGGCGGGTTCATCTATTCGCCCGCCAACGGCGGGGAGAGCAAGGCGGGCAAGTGGCCGGTCGACGCGGCCGGCCGCCCGACGTCGCAACCCAGCGGCGGCCGCGAGGAACTTCGCTCCTACGGATCGATGACGTATGCCGGCTTTAAGAGCATGCTCTACGCCGGCCTCTCGCACGACGACCCGCGTGTGCGCGCGGCCCTGGAGTGGATCCGCCGCAACTGGACGCTCGACTACAACCCGAACATGCCCGAGAAGCAGTCGCACGAGGGGCTCTACTACTACTACCACGTGTTTGCCCGCGCGCTCGCGGCGTTTGGCGAGGATGAGATCCGCGACGCCGCCGGGCGCGATCACGCCTGGCGCGTCGAGCTCTCGCGCAAGCTCGAGTCGCTCCAGAAAGCCGACGGCAGTTGGGTCAATGAAGAGGATCGCTGGATGGAGGGCCATCCAGCGCTGACCACCGCGTACTCGATGCTCGCGCTGCAAGCGGCGTTTCCGCCGGCGGGTATTGCACCCCCGCATGGGTCGACGCGGACCACCCAGCCGACCCCATAGTGTAGTGCCTCGAAAAAACCGACCATGTCACGGACCAAGCCGCGGCCTTCAGGCAGCGCGGAACCGCCGCCCGAAATAAATGTCGCGGCTCCATTGCGTCGCGGTCTTCATGAGACACTACACGAACGCAGCGACTCCGAGAAAGCTGGAGGGATCCGACTCGGGAAGCATCGGCGTTCCGCCGGCGGGCTCCCGCTTCGCACCGGCGGAACACGGGCGCGACCCGAATCCGACAGGTGAAGTACTTTGGAGACACCACACGATCGCCGGTGCAGTCGCTATCGTTATCAGCACTCAGGCCGCGCCGCCGCGTGATCCGCCGCGCTCTCATGTAGCTCGTGCGCCGCGTCTCCGATGAAACATGCATGACGGAGCGCGAAACCACACGCCCGGATGCAGGCCCCCCGACCGCGATCGCCGAGAACCCGGATCACGCGGGGAACCCGCGCGCGCCGCAATCCGTCGCGACGCCAAAGCCGGCGGCGAACGCAAATCCGGCGACCATCGAGTCCGTCGACGATGCCGCGCCGACGGCCGATGCGGCCAGCGATGTGGTGCCGATTCCGATCCGCACGGCGCAGCCGGACCGCGCCGAACTCTCGGCCGGCGTCGACGAGATTGCACCACTGACACGCGCGGGCAGCGCGCCCGACGCCGCGCCGATCACGGACGGGCCTGCCGACCTCTGCGCAGAATCTCACGCAATTCCGCCCGCCGACGCCGCTCCGCCGCCCGCGACCAAGCGTGGCGGAAAGAGGTTTCAGATCCCCAAGCGCGGCGGCGCGCGGGGTGACGCACCTGGAGACGCGGGGGCCGGCGCGGGCGCCGGCGGTGCAACAGGCGCGCGCCAGGCGCCGGCGTGGTGCCGCGCGCTCTACCACGGCGTCGACGCGCTGCTCGAACTGATTCACCGCCCGTTCGTGCGCGTCCCTCTCGGCGTGCGGAACATCGTCGGCGGCTGCGCAGCCGCGACGATTGTGGTCTCCGTCACCGCGATGTACGCGCTCCCCACGCTCTTCCCCCGCCACGACGCGGTCGACTTCCTGGAGGAGCGCATCGCGGATCTCAACCGGCCCAAGCCTGAGCCCGGCGCCGAGTCGCACGAGGAGCCGGAAAACCAACCCGCGCCGGAAGCCGCACCCGGCGGGCACTGAATCGGCATTCACATTCACGCGACACGCAGCCGCAGTCCGATCGTCTCGCGGCGCGGCTCAACTCCGCGTTGCGGTATGCGGCGGAGCTTTGCGCCGCGGTCCTGTCCGGATTCGAGGGTGAGCGCGCGCGGCCGCGAGCGGCGGCTACGATCCCGTGAAGACCGTGTCGCGGGCGACAAAGCAGATGCGGTTTCCGAACGGATCGAGCGCGTAAAAGGAGCGCTCGCCCCACGGCCGACGCACGATCTCGCCCGCGGGTGCGCCGTGCACGTCGCCGGTCTCGAAGCTCGCGCCCGCGCGGGCGCAGCGGGCGTACACCGCCTCCAAATCGTCGACCGCGAAATAAAACCAATCGGCGTTCGGCCGCACCGGGTCGTCGTCGCCGTCGGCGCGGGGATCGAGACACGCGAGAATCACGCCGCCGCAATGGAAGTAATGCCGGCCGCCGGAGACGCGGACGCCGGGCGCACCGAGCACGGCGGCGTAAAAGCGAGCCGCGGCCTCGATGTCGGACACGAGCAGAATGACGCGGAAGAGCGTGGGATTCATTCGATCCTCCGTTCGGTTCGGCGCGGCGCGCTTCGCCGCCGCCGGCCGGCCTACGCGCTCGGCGCGGCGCCGGCCTGCGCCGCGGCGGAATCGTCCGGATCCGCGCCGGCGGAACCGACGCCGCGTGAGCCCGCGGGCGCGTCGATCGTGCGGGCGCCGCCTGGCGCTTCGTCAAAGAGCTGAATGCGGCGCCACTCGTCGGTGTGAAACCGTCGCCAAAGCAGGACGCCGAGCACGACAATGTAGAGTGTACACATCGCCCACGGTCCGCCGACGCCCCACTGCGGGGCAAAGTACGCGACGCTCAGCCCGCCGGTCACAAAGATGCCCCAGCAGCACCAGGCGAAGAGCACCGCCGGGGCGCGCGTATCGCCGGCGCCGCGCAGCGCAAAGCTGTAGGTCACGCACAGACCGTCGCTCACCTGAAACAGCGCCACCCACATGAGAACGTAGCCCGCCGTCGAGACTACGCCGGCGCGCGTCGCGGGGTCCGACTCAAAACACATCAGGGCGGCCAGCGGCGTTCCGAACAGCAGGAACACGGCCCCCATGAGCGCCATGTATCCCAGAATCACGCGCCGCGCGATGTAGACGCGCTGCACGGCCCGATCCGGGCGCCCCTCGCCGATCGCGAAGCCGACCTGCGACGTGAGCGCCTGCCCGATCCCAAGCCCCGGCATGAACGACAGGTGCATGTATTGAATCGCGATGCCGCTCGCCGCGAGCGCGACCGTGCCAAAGCGCGGCATCATCAGCTGCTGAAACACCACCCAGGCGCCAATGTCGATCAGCCACTGCGCCGCCGTCGGCCCGCCGACGCGCAGCAGCGCTACGAAACGCTCGCGATCGAATCGCCACGAATGGCGCGTCTGATAGCGCGCGTCGATCTCGGGGTGCCACAACGCCACCAGCAGCACCGCGGCGCGCACGACCCATGCCAGCACGGTCGCGACCGCGGCGCCCGCGATGCCCATCGCCGGAAAACCCCAGTGCCCGAAGATCAGCGCGTAGTTGCCGACGACGTTCGCGCCCAGCGATGCCAGTACCGCCAGCAGCGACACCCGCGGCCGCTGGATGCCGTTGAAGAAATTCTCCATGCCCATGCAGAGCGTCGCCGGCACGATCGACCACAGCCCCACGCGAAGGTATGCCAGCTCCTCGTGCAGCGCGTCCGGCGGGTGCCCGGCCCACCGCGCGAAGCCGCCGAACCACACGTCGAGCGTGAGTATGAGCGGCGTGGTCAGCACCGCCGAGCACGCGGAGATGTAGAGCGTCTGCCACGCGAATCCGCCGCAGCGCGTGGGCTCGTTGCGTCCTTCCGACTGGGCGACAAACGTCTGCACTGCTTGCGCAACGCCCATCCCGAG
>JBFXAM010000134.1:0-12522 GCA_050184295.1 Phycisphaerae bacterium
GCAAGCTCGCCGACGTCGCCCAGAACGTCGTCGTCACCGAGCATGACTGCGGGACGATCGCCGGCGTCAGCAAGAGCACCATCTACAAGGGCGAAGAAGTCGACGTGAAGCTCTCGCAGATGATCATCGGTCGGGTGGCGCGCGACACCATCCACCACCCCGTCACCGAGAAAATCGTCGTCCGCGAGAACGAGCTCATCACGCCCGAGATCGCCCGCCGAATCGAAGCCAAGCCCGACGACGGCGGCCTCGGGCTCGACACCGTCCGCGTCCGCAGCCCGCTGACCTGCGAGAGCAAGCTCGGCGTGTGCGCCAGTTGCTACGGGGCCGATCTCTCGACCGGCAAGCGGGTCGAGGAGGGTCTCGCGGTCGGCATCATCGCCGCCCAGTCCATCGGCGAGCCCGGCACGCAGCTCACGATGCGCACGTTCCACACCGGCGGCGTCGCCAGCCGCGACGTCGTCAAGAACGAAATCGCCAACGGTCAGGCCGGCACGCTCCGCTACTTCGACCTCAAGGCCGTGGAGACCAAGGACGAGGAAACCGGCGAAAAGGGCTTCCGGGTGCTGAAGCGGAACGGCGAAGTCGCGGTCATGGACGACAAGGGCCGCGAGCTGGAGCGCTACCGCGTCCCCTACGGCGCGGTGGTGCACTTCGCCGACGGCGCGAAGCTCGCTCCGCGCAGCGTCATCGTGAAATGGGACGCGCACTTCACCCCCATGCTCGCCGAGGCCAGCGGATTCGTCCGCTTCCAGGACATCGTCGAAGGCGAGACCGTTCGCGCCGAGCAGGAAGGCCGCAAGGACAGCAAGTGGATCGTCATCGAGCACAAAGGCGACAAGCATCCGCGCATCGTCATCGAGGACCGCGACGGTAAGATCCTCGACTTCCACCACCTGCCCGCCAAGGCCCGCATCGAGGTCCGCGAAGGCGACGAGCTCGCCGCCGGCGCCCTGCTCGCGCGCCAGCCGCGCGACATCGCCGGCACGCAGGACATCACCGGCGGTCTGCCGCGCGTGACCGAGATTTTCGAGGCCCGCAAGCCCAAGGAGCCGGCCGTCATGGCCGAAATCTCCGGTGCGGTCGAGCTGCACGCCGAGAAGCGCCGCGGCAAGATGACCATCCTGATCCGCTCCGAGAGCGGCATGGAAAAGGAACACCACGTCCCGCAGGACAAGCAGTTGCTCGTGCACGGCGGCGACTACGTCGAGGCCGGGACGCCGCTGACCGAGGGCCCGCTCATCCCGCACGACATCCTGCGGATCAACGGCGAGGAAGACCTGCACCGCTACCTGCTGAAGGAGGTTCAGGGCGTCTACCGCCAGCAGAACGTGACCATCAACGACAAGCACATCGAGGCCATCCTGTCGCAGATGCTGCGCAAAGTGAAGATCGAGAGCGAAGGCGACTCGGCCTTCTTGCCCAACGAGGTGATCGACAAGTTCCGGTTCCGCGAGGAAAACCTGCGGTTGCAGAAGAGCGTCAAGGTGGTCGAGCCCGGCGACACCGAGTTCGCAGTCGGCCAGGTAGTGGCCAAGGACGAATTCGCGGCCAAGAACGAGGCGGTTGAGGCCGACGGCGGCGAACCCGCCAAGGGTCGCAAGCCCAAGCCCGCGACCGCCAAGACCCTGCTGCTCGGCATCACCAAGGCGAGCCTGCAAAGCGAGTCGTTCATCAGCGCCGCGTCGTTCCAGGAGACCACCAAGGTGCTCACGCAGGCGTCACTCGCCGGCGCGGAGGACCGCCTCGTCGGACTCAAGGAAAACGTCATTCTCGGCCGCCTCATTCCCGCGGGCACCGGCTTCCGCACGTACCAGGATCTCAAGCTCAGCTACACCGGCGAGCCCGTCGGCGAGGAGATGTACGCGCCGCAGCCGCCGCCCAGTTCCATTACGGCGAGCCTGCTTGGCGGAAAGACGATTGAGTCGCCAGCCGCCGCACCCGTCACGCCCGCGCCGACACCGGCCGGTACGCCGGGCGCCTAGCCGCCCGCAGTTATTGCGAACGCAGCACGCGTGGCGTGCGTGGATCGACCCGATCCCGCACGCCACGCCGCTTTGCGCGCCACCTCCGCTTTCCGGGCAGATTCAGGTAGCGGGTCAGTTCGATCCGGGTGGCACGGGCGTCTCGCCCGTTCATTCTGCTCTGGGTGGTACGGGCGTCTCGCCCGTTCATACGGAAGCCGCGGGCGAGACGCCCGTACCGCCCTTTCAAATTCACTTTCGCACGAAACTGACCCACTACCCAGATTCACTTGCAGTCCCCCGGGGCAAATCCGTACGATCATGTGGGCTGCGGCGCCGTTCGGGCCGCCACCACAGCATTTCTGCAACTCATTTCGCAGGAGATCGGGCGATGCGCACATCATTCGCAATGGCGGCCGCCGCGTTGTTGACGCTCTGGGTCGCCAATGCCGCCGCCGACGAAGAACGCATGACCGTCGCAGAAGCCGTCGACGCGCTGAACGCTCGGGCCGCCGCGCCCAACGGGACCTTCCCAGGCGAAGACGGCGCGTGGCAACCCTTCGAGGGCCCCGCGGCGTGGACCGTCGGCCGGCCGAACACCGCCGGCGTCGGCTGCTTCATCGATGTCGCCGTGTTGGGCGCCGCGGTCGCGGCCCAGGTCACCGACGTTGTCAACCACATCACCGGCGACGCGCGGATCGCGAGCGTCACCGGCATCGTGATCACGACCGTCACGCCCACCCTCGCCGAGCTTCAGGCCTTTGACGCCGTCCTCGTCTTTACGAACAGCACGCCGCAGAACAACATCTTGCTCGGCGACAACCTCGCGGACTACGTTGACAGCGGCGGCGGCGTGGTTCTGGCCATGTTCGCCCTGCGCGCCTCACTCGCCACACGCACCATCGAAGGCCGTTTCGGCAGCGACAACTACTATTGCATCGAACGCAGCGTCGGCACCACCACGACCGGCAGCGCGACGCTCGGCGCCGTTTACGTCCCGAGCAGCCCCCTGTTGCACAACGTCGCGACCTTTGACGGCGGCACGTCGAGCTTCCGCACGCCGGCGCCGCTGAATGCGAACGCGACCCGGATCGCCGACTGGTCGACGGGCCAGATTCTGATCGCTCATCGCACGGACCTCGCCGCCGACCGCGTCGACCTCGGCTTCTTCGCCGTCTCGCAGCTTGCCTCGGGCGCGAGCTGGCTGGTGAGCACCGACGGCGCCGCGCTGCTCCGCAACGCGGTCGCGGTGGCCGCCGGTTGCAGCGGCCAAGGCACCACCCCCGGCGACTTGAACTGCGACGGCAACGTCAACAACTTCGACATCGATCCGTTCGTGCTCGCGGTCGCCGACGCCGCGGCCTACGCCGTCGCCTTCCCGAACTGCAACATCCTGAACGCGGATATCAACAACGACGGCATCGTCAACAACTTCGACATCGACCCGTTCGTCGCGCTGCTCGCCGGCGGGTAAGCCGCCGGCGCCCTCGTCGCTTACGAGCCGCCCCGCGCACCGACGTTGCGCGGCGCCGGGCCGCATCGCGCGCTGGAGCATTCCACAGCTCCCGCGCCAATTCCGCGGCCGACGTGAGAGCCAAACGGCGTGGGGCGGTCGGAATCAGACCCGAGTCGGCTGATTCTCGGTTGCGTCCACCCACCAGCAAGTAGTATCCTCGGTCAGCAAGACACAAACGATCTGGATAGTCTGGCACTCGACGAAGCTTGATGCACGTCTGTCGCGACGGGTGCCGCAGAGCCGACACGGGCCGGTCGAATCCGAATCTCCAACCAGGAGCACCTGCATGCAACGAGCCCCAACGTCCGTCCACTCCGGTGTTCTACCGTCGTCGGCGTGGGTCACAATCGCGCTGGTTCTCGCCAGTGGCGCAGCCGCTTTGGCGGGGTCCAATGTGACTGTCGGTCTGCACTCTCCCCAGCACGGCCAGAGCGTAGCGCCGGGAGCCGTCGTCTCGTGGCAGATCACGGCGCTGGCATCGAGCGGAGACAACTTCGGGCTCGCTCTGATTAGCGCCGATCTGAACCAGGACGCCGGAAATCCCGCCTTATTCGACTTGCCACAGGCACAAGGCGTTCCCGAGCCGATGGCCAATTTTGCCGCACCCGCGGGATTCTCGAACCCGCTCGCGACCAGCGGCGGGTATCGCGGCACTCCTTTGGGCAGCGTCGGACAGCGCAACCTGCGGCAAATCGGCGGCGCTCAGAACACGTTTGGCGTAGCGGGGGTCAACATGGGATTGGTGGTCAACGTCGTGCCCGGGGTCGCGCAGGGCGCGAGCGTTCTGGTTGCGCAAGGGTCATTTGCAGCGCCATCCACGCCCGGCACCTATGTGTTCCGCACCGCCATGGTGCGCGCCAATGTACTGCGAACACTCGGCGTGCCGCCGGCGCCGAGTCTCGTCGACTCGGCCGAGATCACGCGCTTGCCGGCGACCTTCTCCATTACGGTCAGCCTGCCGCCGAGCAGCCGCGGCGACGTAAACTGCGACGGGCAGGTCAACAATTTCGATATCGACCCGTTTGTCCTGGCCCTGACGGATCCGACCGCGTACGCCGTGACCTATCCGACGTGCGACATCGACAGCGCCGACATCAATCTCGACGGCGCCGTTAACAACTTCGACATCGATCCGTTTGTCCTGTGCCTGACGGTGGGTTGCCCGTAGCGCTGCCCGCGACCCGTGCGGGTACCGATTCGGGTCCGGCCCGGCAGGACGAAATCGCCAAGAGACAGGTTCAGGGAGTTTCATTCGCGTGCCCGGCCGCGGCGACAAAGCCTCGCTCGCCGATCACGCGCTTTCATCAGTTCGAGGAGCGATGGATGGACAACGTTGCGATTCTCGCCCCCGCGCGCCGACCCAACCGCTCGGGCGTTCTGCTGACCGGCATAGTTTGCTTCGCAGTCCCAATCGCGGCCGCACAAACGCTTAACTCTGTGTCCATGAATCCGCCAGCCGTCCTCGGCGGACAGGTGTCTCTGGCTGGCATCGCCCTGACGCCGCACCCATTCAACCCCGCGGTCGTCGTTCTCTACTTCGATGATCTGGGTGCCGTCCCGCTGCGCTCGCTCGTCGTAGTGGTTCCGCCGAATACGTCTTTCTGGCCGGTTCCCATTCAGACTGCTCCGGTGTCCGGCAATGTGTTCGTCGAAGTCAACGCGGTGCTGGGATCGCAGATCGCGTCGACGTCGCTTGGCGTTCGCCGGCCCTATCCGGTCGATCTAACAGTCACGCCGAATCCGATTGTCGGCGGAAATGCTGCCGTGGCGCGGCTGGTATTTGATGGCGCGGGGCCGGTGACGGGAGCTTCCTATTTTCCGGGCACCATGACGCCGGCATGGGTGGGTGTTCCGGACAGCGTGGTGCTGCAGGCTGGACAGAACATGCTGGAATTCCCGGTCGTCACCCAGGCGGTCGCGACCGGACAGACGGGCACGGTCGAGGTCGTCTACGATCTCGTCCCGCCGATCGTCGCGCAGTTTGCGATTGTGCCGCCCTCCATCGTCGCATTCGATCTCTGGCCCACCGTCGCCGACAGCCCGCCCGCCGGTCCCACGCAGACCACGCGGAGTGGTCTGCCGGTCCCGGCCCGACTCACCCTCGACAGCCCGGCGCCCACCGGCGGCCTGGTCATTGGCCTGAGCAGCTCGGGCGCGGCGGCGACGGTCCCCGCGTCGGTGACAGTCCCCGCGGGCGACGTCGAGGCGAACTTCGTGGTCCAGGCCGCCCGCCGCGCCAACACCGCGAGCGCGACCATCACAGCGTCGCTCGGAGCGAGCACGCGCGACGCGACGCTCACCGTGCTGGCGCCCACGCTGAACGATCTGAGCGTGGCGCCGAAGCGCGTGATGGGCGGCGCTCCCGTGGTCGCCACGGTGCAGTTGGTCGGCTTGCCCACCGCGAGCGGCCGCACTGTGACGCTCGCGAGCAGCGCCCCATCCGTGGCGTCGGTGCCCGATTCGGTCGTCGTACCGAGCAACACGGATTCGGTCACGTTCAACATCACCACGACGCGCCAGACGACGATGCAGACGGTCACGATTACCGCCACCAGCGACACCGTTCGAACTGCCGAACTCACAGTGCTGTCGGCGCTGAAATGCGACTCCGACGGCGACGGCGACGTCGACCCGGTGGACCTCGCGGCGTTCGAGCCCTGCTTCCTCGGTCCGACTGCGAACGCATCGACCGGCTGCCGCACGATCTTCGACGTGGACGGATTGACCAGCCGCATCGACATGCTCGACCTGGCCGGCTTTCAGGATCTCTACACCGGGCCCGGCGTGCTCCGCCGACCGACGGTGCGCGTCGACGCGACCGTGCAACCGGCGGTCGCGCAGCTCGCGCCGCTGAACGGCGTGGGCGGCCCGCGCCCCGTCGGCGCGTTGACCGACCACACCGGCATTACGGTCGACCTGATCCGCGATGAGCTGATGGTCATCGCCGATACGCCGCAGGAGCTGAACACGTTCGTCGCATCGTGGCAGGGCGTGGTCCTGATGTCGCGCGACCTTGACGATCCAAGCCGCCCCGGCGCGGTCGTGGCGCTCGTGCGCGTCAACACATCACTCGCCAACGTGAGCGACCTCGAAGAGGATCTCGGGCTGCTGATGCCCGACGTTACGGGTGACCTGCGCGTGTCCGATGCGCAGTTGCTTGAACTTCTGGCCATTGCGGCTCGCGAGCGTTTGATCGGCGAAATCGAGCCCGACATCAACTGGCTACCAAAGGCCGCGGACCTGTCAGACCGCATCTCCAATGAAGCGCCGACCGGACCGACAGGGTATGTACAGAACGCGTTCTGCTGGAACCACTACAACGCCGGCAGCGTGATGAACATCGCGGTCACCGAAGCGTGGCGCATGCTCGAGCGGGCCGGGCGCTTGACGCCGTCGATCCTCGTCGGCGTCATCGATCACGGGTTCAATACGTCGGCTGCTTCGCCGAACCCAGACCTGCCGCCCACGACGATCGCACCGAATCCGAGCGTGAACGCGCGAACCGTCGTGCCCCCGGCAGGCTGGAGCCGATTCCACGGTTCGCGGGTGCAGGACGTGCTGATGGCGCTGCCGGATAACAACATCGGCATCGCCGGAACCGGCGGTCCGGTGGCGCTCGGACGCATTTTCCTCGGACCTGAGGACAATTCGCTGTTTGAGTGCATCGCGTCGATCGAAGTCGAAGGCTTCACCGACATGATCCTGAACAACGTGCGCATCATCAACATGAGTTACGGCGCGCGCATCCCCGCTGTTGGTTCCCTGTTTGTCGGAAACAGCGATTTCGTCACCGAGCTGATGTCGAACCGAGCGATCCTGGTCGCCGCGGCTGGAAACGACGGCGAGAATGTCGACGCCGAGGATTGCTTCTTCGCCTGCTGGGAGGAAGCACGCCACGTGCCGTGCGAATTCACGGGCGTGACATGCGTAGGCGGCTTGGGAGTCAACTCCCTCGCTGGCGACCCAGGTTCCAATCGCGGTTCGCTCGGTCCCGACGGCGACGTCGACATCTGGGCTCCATTCAACGTCTTTGTCGGACCCGATCCGGCCACGCCGAACGTCACGCAGACACGGGGCACGAGCTTTTCGTCCCCCTACGTCGCCGGCGTCGCGGCGCTCATCTGGGCCGCCGACACTTCGCGAACGGCCTCGCAGGTGCGCAGCCTGCTGCTGAACAATACGCAACCCGCATCCGATCACCGCCAGCGAAAGGTCGTCAAGGCCGACCGCGCCGTCAGCGCCGCCCTGCCGCTCGGTCCGCCACCCGACCCGTGCGTCGTATTGCCGGTCGACACGTGCACCGGAGCGAATTCGCCGTGTTCGGGCGGGTCCGGCGGACCCGCGGGCAGTATTCCGACATTTCCGCAGGGTCGCGAGACGATCATTTTCTTCGCCCAGGTTCGGCACCCCGCCGGCGTGCCCGGAGGCCCCGACGACGTGCGCTGGATTAGCGATCGCGGAGGCTTGATCGGCGTGGGCAATCCGATCTTGAGCAACGATCTGGCCATCGGGCTGCACGAGATCACGTTGCAGGTTACGGATTGGCAGAACCGCGTCGCGTTTGTGCCGTTTCAGGTCCGTATCCTAAACGATGAGCCGGTCGCCACGATCTTCGAGCCCGCCAACAACGAGACCTTCTGCGTCAATCAGGTGATCCAGTTCACCGGACGCGGAAGCGATGTGAACCAGCCGCCGACTTTCTCCGTACCCGACTCCCACCTGCGCTGGGTCTCCAACATCGCGGGCGTGCTCGGCACCGGACCTTCGCTCGGCGCGCCGCTGGCACAGCCCGGCACTCACAACATCACTCTGGAGGTGGTCGATTCGCACGGCGGGTTGGACCTGGAGGTCCGTACCATTAACGTCGTGTCGACCGCCTGCCCGCCTCCGGTGACCGAGGTGCGCATTACCATCCCGCCGGGGAACACGACCTTTAACAGTTGGAGCGGCTACGATGCGGGCCGCGATCAGTACTACCGGGACGTTACCCTCCGCGGCTGGGCACTCGACGCCGAGGACGGCCGACTGACAAACCTGACCTGGTCCACCAACCAGATCGGCTTCGGCGGCGACGCGATGGGTACGCTCGGCAGCGGCCAGGAATCGTTGACAGTGCGACTCTACGGTCCCTGTCCCGGCATCACCCACACGATCACGCTGCGCGCCGTGGATTCGAACGGCAACGCACGGACCGCGCAGGTGACGATCACGATTCAGGTTGCATGCTGAACGCCCGCCCTCACTGGCGAAGCGATCCCGCCGCTTGGCTTCGGCTGCGTGTCAGCGCCCGCCCGCCACGCTACGCTACGATCAGAGCCCGCCGCGTCAGGCGGCGGGCCCGGAATGACGGCACCATATTTCCTTCCGGACGCCGTGCTTCGTCTCTCCTGCCGCGCCGCGGGCTTGGAGCACGGGGTTTCGAGTTCCAGCGCGGAACGCACCCGCCTGAACCCGTCCCCCACCGCGGTTGACGACCGCTCGGGACGACGCTAGAATCCCGCCACTTTCGCCGCGGATTGCGGCGTGGGTGCAGAGCGCAGACCTGTCCCCATCGTCTAGTGGCCTAGGACATCAGGTTCTCATCCTGGAGACACGGGTTCGACTCCCGTTGGGGGCACTCTGCGCGCTCGTCCGTCGCCGCCGCGCTGCCGATCCGCGCCGCGCTGGCGATCCATTTCCCCAGTCGATCGGTTCGCACCGCACTCGCAATCCATGCCCGCGCCGGTTGTCGTGCCATGAGTCGTGCCGTCGCAGGCTTGCCATCGAACACTACTAGGGCTATAGTACTACGTGCATAGTAGACGGGCGTTGCAACGTGCACGCGCTTCGGGACGCGTTCGGTCGTGTGCGACGGAGACTTCGGCGGCGCGCCCGCGTCATCCTTGGAGCGTGATCCGCGCATCGCGTTGACGAATAGACCGCCGAACCAATGAGGATCCACAAACATGCGGCTGAAACTCCTCGCGGCTTGCCTCCTGTTTCCGATCGCCGCACAGGCACAACTCGACAGCCCACCGCCGGACGGACGACCCGAGCGAACCGAGCTCGGCGCGCCGCAACGCGTGCCGTTCAGTCTTGACCGCGGGAAGATCGTGGTCGAGGCGCGGGTCAACGGCCGCGGACCGTTCCCGTTCGTGCTCGACACCGGCGCGGGCGCCAACATCCTGAACCAGGATCTCGCCGATGAGCTGGGTCTGGAGACAACGGGCAAGACCAAGGTCGGCGATCCGACCAATCCTGAGAGCATCAGCGCAACCATCGTGCGGCTTGACTCGATCCAGCTCGGCGACGCACGCTTCGAGGGACTTCGCGCGCTCGCGTGGGACCGCGGCGCGCTCTACGGCGGCGCGAACGCGCCGCGCGGAATCCTCGGCTACCCCCTGTTCGCCAAGTGCCTGCTCACGCTTGACTACGGCGCGCAGCGCATCGAGCTCACCCGCGGCGAGCTACCGAAAGCCGACGGCGTCGGCGTGATCGACTATCGGATCGAGCACGGCGGGATACCGACCTTTGAAATCAAGATCGCGGGACAGCGCGTGCCCGCGCATCTCGACTCCGGTGCGATGAGCGGCCTGAGCGTGCCGAACGAATGGGAGCCGCGCTTTCCCGTGTCCGGTCCGGTCGCGGTCGTGGGCCGCGCGCGGACCGCGAGCAAGGAATACGGGATCCGCGGCGCCACGCTCGACGGCGCGCTCGAGATCGGCGGCCAGCGACTCGACGCGCCAGAAATTCGTTTCAGCGGCGCGCTGCGCACTGCGAACATCGGCACCGAGCTGTTGCGGCTCTTTCGTGTAACGCTCGACTCGGCCAACCAGCGCGTGCGTTTCGAGCGCGTGGCGCCGGGCGCGACCACCGCGCCTGTGGCCTCGAAGCCGCGCTTGGGAGTCACACTCGAACGCCGACAGGAAACCACAGGCACGACCATTGTCGTCCACGACGTCGTCGCGGAGACGCCGGCGGCACGCGCCGGCATCAAGCCCGGCGACATCGTGCTGCGAATCGCCGGCCGCCCAGCCGCAGAGGTGGAGGGTGACGTCCTGCGCCAGGAACTCGGCAAGGCCGAGAGCATCGAGTTCGAACTCCGCCGCGGAACGGAGACGTTGAAGATCAAAGTCGACCTTCGTCCGTCGCCCAAATCGCAGCCGTGACGCGTCGGCCGGGACGCGCCGCGTTTGTGCATGTGCAACAGCGCCGCCCCGCGCCATCGCGAGCGCGGGGGCGTGCGCGTGCCGGCCGGTCGCCAGAATCCCCGGCGCAGCGGCATGCCCATCCGCCATGCCGCGCCGTATGCTTCACGCCCCGATGCCCAACCCGAACCCGACACCGCTCCCCCCTTCCTCGGCCGCGTCGCCGCACACGCCCACTTCACGACTGAAAGTCGCCCAGGTCACGACCGTCGCGGTTTCCGTCGTCGCGCTCATGAAAGGCTGGCCGGCGTTCCTCGCGCGGCGCGGCGTCGAGGTGCACACCATCTCCTCGCCGGGCGCGGCGCTCGCGGAGTTCGCTCGTCGCGAAGGCGTCGCACGGGTGCATGAGATTCCCATCGCGCGCCCGATCGCCCCGCTCGCCGATCTCGTGTCGCTCTGGCGGCTCTGGCGACTCATGCGCCGGGAGCGCTTCACGCTTGTCCACGCCAGCACGCCGAAGGGCGGCCTGCTGGGGACGCTCGCCGCTTGGCTCACACGCGTTCCCGTCCGCGTCTATACCTTGCGCGGGCTGCCGCTCGCGGTCGCGACCGGCTTTAAACGGCGTGTGCTCTGGTGGACTGACTGGCTCGCGATGCGCCTCGCGACGCACGTCACCGCGATCAGCCCGAGTCTTCGCCAGGAAGCGATCGAACTCGGGCTTGTGCCGGCGCGGAAGTGTGTAGTGATCGGCGGCGGGTCGTCGAATGGCATCGACGCGGATCGATTCACCCGCCGCCGCCCGGCCGCGGACGCACCGCTGCGGCGCGATTGGAACATCCCGCGCGACGCGCTGGCGATCGGTTTCGTCGGCCGCATCGTGCGCGACAAGGGTGTGGTCGAACTCGAAGCCGCGTGGCGCAAGCTCCGTGATCGCTTCGCGCAGGCCTACCTCGTGCTCGTGGGCACACCCGAGCCGCAGGATCCGGTTGCCGACGACGTGATGCAGCGGCTGCGCGCTGACGAGCGCGTCCGCCTGCCAGGCTGGTACGACGACACGGTCGCATGTTTCGAGGCGTTGGATCTCCTCGTATTGCCGACCTATCGCGAGGGTTTTGGCAACGTGTATCTCGAAGCGAACGCGATGGAGCTCCCGGTCGTCGGCACCGCGATTACCGGCGTGCGCGATGCCGTTGCCGATGGCCGGACGGGGCTCCTCGTGCCGCCGCGCGACGCCGCGGCGCTGGCGGACGCGATCGAGCGGCTGCTGTCGGACGCGGCGCTGCGCGCGCGGATGGGCCGCGCCGGACGCGAGCGGGCGGTGCATGACTTCCGGCCGGAAGCGATCTGGGAGGGGATGTTCGCGCTCTATCGCGCGGCGCTCGCCGAGCGCGGCGTTCGCATTTCGGATCGCGGATCGAGGACCGAGGATTGACGGGGGCGCGGCGGCGCCGCCCGCGTTCGATTGTGATTGCGGATCGCGGATCGAGCACGGCGACGTCGATCCGCGGGCGAGTTCGATCTCCCGCACACAATCGGCAATCCGCAACGGACCCGCCGCGCCGTTGCCGCATGAACGAAACCCGCCTATTCTCTAGCCGGGAGACGATGTGTTTTATCTGCGGCTTACCCTCACAGCGCTGCGCAGTCTCGAGTCGAACTTCATGCGCTCGCTGCTCGCGACGCTGGGCGTGCTGATCGGCGTATCGAGCGTGCTGGCGTGCATGTCGATCCTGGAAGGCGCGTCGAACAAGGTCATCAACGACTTCAAGTCGCTCGGCTCGAACGTGCTTTATGTCATGCCTTCGGTCGCGCGCATCGAGGGCCGCTCGGTCGGCGCCGCCCAGACGCTCGTGCTCGCCGACATCGAGAAGCTGACGCGCGATCTGCGCGACGAGATCGACTCGATCTCGCCGGA
>JBFXAM010000135.1:0-11837 GCA_050184295.1 Phycisphaerae bacterium
GACCGCGGCGAGCGGCCGCATCGGTCGAGTGAAACGCCGGCGATGGTCGTGAAATCGGGCGTTCCGCGCGGGTGAGCCGCGTGGAGCGCGTCGATTGGCGGTCGTCGCCGGCGTGGTTGTCTGCGCCGCCCGCCGCGCGGGTCGCCACCGGTGTGGCGGAAGGCGCCGGCGGCGCGGGATCAGTCGCGTCGGGATCAGCCCGCCTGCTTTTTCTTGATGATCAGCAGGACGACGAGGACGACGACCAGGCCGCCGATTCCGACCCAGTAGAGAGGGCTGCTCATGATGTCTGCGAGCATGGTCATGGGACTCGTGTCCTTTCTGTTCCGTTTGTGCGAAGGCCACACGGGAACGCGCGGCGGCCGAACGTGGCCGGTTGTGCGGCGCGCATCCCACGAACTGGAGTGTAAGTAAATCGCGCGGGGTCGAAGGTGTCAACGGGCGGCGCGGGACCGATTCCACCGGGGGGCGCCGGGGCTTGCGTAACGGGAGTTGGCGGGGTGTGCGCCGCGACCGGCCGACGCAAGCGCCGTCGGCCGGGCACCCGCCACCCGCGCTGCTCCGTGCGGGCTGACCGCAACGGCGTCCCGCCGCGGGGCCGACGGTGGGCCGGAGCGGCCGGCGTGAGAGGCAAGCGCGGTCCCGCCGGCCGCTCCGCGAGTCCGGTTCCGGCCGGGTGCTCGTGACGAAGTGGCGTTTCCGCTATCCTGCGCCGCCGAGCCGGGGCTGGCCGGCGGGTCCTTCCGCCGCGGTCGAGCCGGGGCCCCCCGTCGAGTGTTTTCCGACCCTCAAGTCCGGGAGATCAGCACGTGTCCACATCGCGCAAAGGCGAGTTCCTGGGACATCCGGCGGGTCTTTATGTGCTGTTCTTCACGGAGATGTGGGAACGGTTCAGCTATTACGGCATGCGGGCGCTGCTCGTGCTGTACATGGTGAATTACTTCAAGTGGACGCAATCGGACGCGTCGACGATCTACAAGTGGTACACGAGCCTGGTGTACCTGACCCCGTTGCTGGGCGGGTACCTGGCCGATCGCTACCTGGGGAACAAGTGGGCGATCGTGATCGGGGCGACGCTGATGGCGATCGGGCACTTCTGCATGGCGTTCGAGCAGCTGTCCATCTTCTACGCCGCCCTGGTCTTCCTGATCCTCGGCAACGGGTTCTTCAAGCCGAACATGTCGACGCAGGTGGGCCGGCTCTATCCGGCGAATGATCCGCGTGTCGACGGGGCGTACACGATCTTCTACATGGGCATCAACCTGGGGGCGTTTCTGGCCCCGATCGTGTGCGGAGCGCTCGCGAACGGGACGCGCTGGGGCTATCACGCGGGGTTTACGGCCGCCGGGATCGGCATGGTGTTCAGCCTCGTGATTTACCTGTTCGGGTTGCGGTGGATTCGCGAGTTGCCGCCCGGGACGCAGTATGAAGGGCCGGACGCGGCGCCGAAGGACAAGGGCAAGAAGGCACGCGCGCATTACATGAATGAGGCCGAGGCCGCGGCGACGCCGTCGGCGATCCCGGCGATCTCATCCATCGCACCGCTGCTGCTGACGGCGGCGGGCGTGGTGATGATCGTGGCGGCGCTGGTGCTGTGGATCATGGGGCTGACCGCGGCGGACAACGCGTTCGCGCTGGGGCTGGGCGGCGGAGCGGCGGCGTTCATGTCGGCCTGGATGCTGGGGCAGATCAAGCTGGCGGCGCGCGACCGCGTGCTGGCAATCATCGTGCTGGCGGTGTTCGTCGTGTTCTTCTGGGGCGCGTTCGAGCAGGCCGGCAACGCGATGAACATCTTCGCGGACAAGAAGACCGATCGCTACGTCACCCAGCCCGCCCCGACGCCGAGCATTTTTCCCACCGTGACGCACGAGGCCGAGCACGGCGGGGTTTTCGACGAGATCGGCCGCGCGTTCGCGGAGGTGTTCAGCTTCAACCCGATGTCTACGGAGTCGTTTCAGTCGGTGAATCCGCTGGCGATCTTCATCCTCGCGCCGCTGTTTGCCTGGTTGTGGACGACGCTTCCGCGGCGCGGCATTCACCTCTCGATTCCGGCGAAGATGGCCACGGGGATTTTCCTGGAGGGGCTGGGCTTCGCGCTCATGATCTGGGCGATCCAGTATGAGAATCGGCCGACGCAGACCACCTTGGCCGCGCTGCCGGCGGGAATCGTCGCCGAGGCCGACGGGCGCGTCGTTTTTCGCGACGCGCCGGCGCTGGACGATGAACTGGGATTCGCGCGGTTCGAGCAAACGCCGGAAAAGCATGCCGTCGTGCACGGCGGACGGCTGCGATTCGAGGCGGGCGCGGGCCGGCTGGTGAGCCACGGCGTGTTGTCGGACACGGATCGCGACCAACTGCTGCGGGCGAGCGTGTCGCCGGAGTTCTTCGCGGCGGTTCGAAAGCTGGCGCTCGAGTCGGCGTCATTGAAGGGCAAGACGGACGAGCAGGTGAGCGTGGTCCTGGCGAGCGAGCCGGTGGGGATGGACATGCGCTT
The DNA here is from genome assembly GCA_050184295.1 of Phycisphaerae bacterium. Lineage (GTDB taxonomy): Bacteria > Planctomycetota > Phycisphaerae > UBA1845 > Fen-1342 > JBFXAM01. Next base: position 2,495 of record JBFXAM010000135.1, read on the forward strand.
CGCGGGTTTCGACGCGAAGGACGTGCGCTATGAAGCGGAAAGCCGCACGCTGATCGTGGCGAAGCCGCTGGCGGACCGCGAGTTCAAGATGCTGCTGCTGGCGGGTGCGGACGCGCCGCTGCGGGACGCGCTGAATGACATTTATGTGAAATCGGCGGCGTTCAAGCTGAGCGTGTGGTGGCTGATCGCGTTTTACATGCTGTGCACGCTGGGCGAGTTGTGTCTGTCGCCGGTGGGGCTCTCGATGGTGAGCAAGCTGGCGCCGGCGCGGTTTGCGACGATGCTGATGGGCATGTGGCTGCTGACGAGTTTCTTCGGCAACTTCGCGGCCGGGTTGGCGGGCGAGAGCTGGGGCGTCGTGCACCCGACGACGTATTTCGTGTTCATCACGGCGGCGCTGGGGATTGCGTCGCTGGTGTGCTATGCGTCGATTCGGAAGGTGAAGGCGATGATGCACGGGGTGAACTGACGCTGGCGCGGGGCGCATGGGAGCGTGCCCGCGATTCTGATCGAATGCGGCGCGGCGGCTGCCATTTCACTGGTCGCCGCGCCGCAGCTCCTCTTTTGCTGACCCGCCGACCGCAGTTCGCCGGCGAGCCGTCGCTCGCGTGGATTACGGCGGACACGCCCCGTTGACGAGGCAGTCCACGAACGGGTCGATGTCGAAGTTGTCGACCCGGCCGTCGACGTTCACGTCTGCGAGCATGCGATCGCAGCCCGGGTATTGCTGGGCGTAGTCATCCGGCGAGACGAGTGCCAACCCGAACGGATCGATGTCGAAGTTATTCACGAAGCCGTCGCAGTTCAGGTCGCCGCGGCCATTCCACGAGAACGCGTCGATCTGCGCCAGGTCGTTCGTTACGCTGTAGCCGCCCGCCAGCAGATACCCCATCGCGCGGTCCAGATAGTTGCGAAACGCGCCGGCGGGGTTGTCTGGGTCCGCGCTCGGCGCCGGCCACGGCGGTGCGTAGCCATTCGCCATGAACGCGGGTATGAGGATGTTCTTGACGGCCCAGATGTCGGCGGCGACCGGATCGGTGCCGGCCACCAGCTCGTCGCGCCGCGTCGCGCCGCCGTAGGAAGTCCCCGGACCGGAGTACGGGTTGGCGTTGATCCAGATGCAATCGAGGATGTTCAGATCGGCCGGCTGGATCTCAGCCATGACTGCGCCCAGGATGCCGCGCGCGATTGCGTTGTGCGAGTTCGTGCTCAGGTTGCCGGTGACCACACCCATGTAGTGCTTCACACAGGCGGTCGCGCCGTAGACGGCGTGATGCGATTTCAGGACCGGCAGGTTGATGAATTTGAAGTGCGCGCGGTCATAGGTCGCGCTGCCCGGCTGCCAGATTCCGTACTTCAGGCTGACGTACGTGCCGTAGGTGCTCTGGAACTTCGGGTACGACACGCGTCCCTGGAGCTGCGAATTGTAGGCGTCGACGACGTAGCCGCTGCGCAGGTCGGCGGAGGAGAATTCGTTGACGGCCGTGTTCCGCAAGGGTGTCCAATCCACGAGCGAAACGCGCTGACCTTGCGCGGCGAATGCCTCGACCACGTCGCGCGGCGAGAGTGCGGGATCCTCGGCATTGTTGGCGGCCCGGTCGAAGTTCTCGGTGAGCGCGAACTGCGCATTCTCGCACACGATCACTTCGCCCGCGAAGCCATCGGGATGGTGAACGAGGCGGTAAAGCAGCCCGCGCAGCAGGTCCACGTTAGTGCCGCCGCGCTCGGCCCATTGATAGTTGATCTTGACGACGACGACGTCGTCGGCCGCGATGATTCCGTCGGGGCCGGCAGTCGGCGACGGGGTCGCGGAGCGATAGAACTTCAAGCCCTCGCGCCCCATGAGGCGTAGCAGATTATCGAGGCCCGGGAAGCGCTCGCCGACGGGCGCCGGCGGGCAGTCCGTCACGTGAAACACGCGGGCTCGATAGTCGAGCGGCGGTCCCGGGGGCGGCCAGCCGCCGCGGGCCGGCCTCAGCAAGCCCCACACCCCCGCGACGGCAAACAGCGCCAACGCAGCCGAGGCCACGCCCGCGCGGGCGCGCAGCACAAGCATCACGCGGCGCCGCGCGGCCAGCAGCGCGAGCACGAGCGGCGCGCCCAGCGTGAGCGACGCGGTCGAAAATGCGGCCTGCTGGCAAGGGTAGCTCAGGCGGCTTGGCTTTGTGCCCGTACGCAGCAGCAGCCACACCAGCGCCGCGACGCCGGCAATGAGCGGCGCGACCGGCAGCCAGCGCCACCGTCGTCCGCCGGTGGAGTGATGCGCGTAGTGGTGTCGAGCGTTCTTTCCGTCATGAGCTTCAGGCGTCCGATTCATCGAAAGCGCTCCAAGAGATCCTTCGGCTCCGCGAGCACGGCGTTACGAACGCTGCCGCTGCGGCCAGGTTGGGTTGCCCATCCGTTGCTCAAGCGTCGCCGCGGGGCGCCGCTTTGCGGCGCCCGCGCGACTGCCTGGGTCGAATCATTTCCTTCCCATCAACCGCCGACCAGCAGCGCGACGAACGGGTCGATGTCGAAGTTGTCGACCCGGCCGTCGACGTTTACGTCGGCGAGCATGCGATCGCAGCCGGGGTATTGCTGCGCGTAGTCATCCGGCGAGACGAGCGCCAAAACGAACGGATCGATGTCAAAGTTGTCGATCCGCGCGTCGCAGTTCAGGTCGCCGCGGTCGAACTGCGGCGTGGGCATCGTCACGGTGATGTTGTTCGAGACGGGCGAGTATTCGAGATCCGTCCGCGCGCGGCCCGCGATGTAGTACGTCTGTCCGGGGGTGAGCCCGTCGAGGCGGCCCCATTGCGAAGCGGCGCCGGCCTTGCGCGGGTCGAGCGGGTCGCTGCGAAGGCTCCACACCTCCGTGCCGTCGGTCGCGCCGTCGTCGTCGGTGTCTGCGACCATCGGCAGCGTGCCGTAGCGCGCCACTTCCTCGGCGAACCCGAGACCGTCGAGATCGGGGTCGCGCTCGGCGGCGATCGCGAAGCGCCCGAGCTGCGTCACGCCGAAGCCCACGACATGCTGGTCGCGGTTGAGCTGCAGCGGGATGGCGTCGGCGAGGCGCCACTGCGGCGGGATCGCAGCCGCGTCGTACCAGTATCCGCGGATCGACGACTCGCCCACGCCGCCGTACTGGTTCAACCAGCTTGCGGGGTACTGCGCGACGATGACGAGCGGCTTGTTGAGGACGGGCGCGGCGGTGGCGACGGCCTCGAACACGAACAGCGTGCCGGGAACCTCGGGGAGCAGGCCGAGGTTGGTTGGGTTGCTCGACGCGTTGACGGTAACAACGGCGTCATTGCTGAGAGCTTCGCCGGGGAGCGTGAAAGTGAGCTGCGCGCCGCCGACGTTGGGATAGACGTAGACGCCGCCGCGCTGGCTCCAGGTTCCGAGGGGCGGAAAGGCGGAGGTGTACTCGCAGAGGTACATATCCTGGGCGTCGGACTTGGAGTTTCCGGCGACGACCGCGCCGTGGCCGAGGCTGATGCTGTGTCCGGCCCAGTCGGCGCGGAAGTGGAAGAGCGAGCAGGTGTTGTAGGGGCCGTTGTAGAGGTCTGCGGTGGTGACGGCGGCCATGCCGTACTGGTCGGTCGTGCCGGTGTAGGTCCAGGACTGGCTGTAGTCGTTGTTGCTGACGGTGAAGGTGATGGTCTCGTTGGGGATTCCGAAGCCGATGGGAATCAGGTACGCCGAGTTGACCGAGACGGTGAGCCAGGCGCGAAGGTAGGCCTCGTCCCAGTAGATGATCGCGCCCTGGTTGTTGGCCATGACGCTCAGGTCGAGCGACACGGTCACATTGGCGGCCAGCGAGGGGATCAGCCCGCCGATGGGCGTGGCGAGATCCCAATTGCTGTCGTCGATGGTCGTGGCGGAAAAGCGGAATTCGAAGGCGGCGCCCGCGAGGTCGGCCTCCGTGCGGTCGAAGAACGGCGTGTTCCACGCGAGGTCGACCGAGGAGGTCGAAAGCGGCGCGCCGGAGAGTTCGGTCAGCGGCGGCAGCGTGGGGTCGGCGCGGAGCGCGCCCGCGAAGAGCAGGGGCAGCGCGGCGAGCGCCGTGAGCTCGAACATGCGAGACATGGTTGCGTCTCCTGACGGTGTGAGCGCGCGGCTCACGGTGGCGTGAGCAGCGTCACGAAGCCGTCGATGTCGAAGTTGTTGAAGCGGTGGTCGCGGTTGGTGTCGCCGACGACATTCGGGTCGACCTCGGGATAGAGGTCGTAGAACGCGTCGGGGTTGACCAGCGCGAGCACGAAAGCGTCGATGTCGAAGTTGTTGACGAAGCCGTCCGCGTTCATGTCGCCGGGCGCGAGCGGCACGACGTGGATCGCGTCGAGGCCGACGTCGGGCGTCGAGGCGACCGGTCCGAAGCGGCGGATGAGCCGGGCGTTGCGGGCGACGACCCAGCCGGAATCGCTGAGCAGGTCGCCTGCGCCGATCCAGCCGACGACCCTGTCTTCGAAGCCCTCTTCGAGCGAGAACCAGACCTCGCCATTGTCGCGGATGATAAACGCGTCGAGGCCGAGATCGTCCGGCGTGGGCGAGACGGGATGGAAGCGGGCGCGAAGCTGGGCGTTGGTGAGCAGCGGCTCGCCGTGCTGAGCGACGAGGTCGCCGTGGCCGATGGTCTGCTGGAGGGTGCGGGAGAAGAAGTCGCGTTCGCTGGAGATTTTCCAGCAGCGGCACAGGCCGACGCAGAGGGCGTCGAGGCCGACGTCCGGCGGGTCGGGATCGAGCGCGCCGAAGAGGTCGGCGTTGCGGGCGACGATCACACCGGTGTCGCTGAAGAGGTCGCCCGCGGAGAGCGGGCCGAGCGACTCGCTGAAGGCGTCCTGCTCGGATGAGAAGATAAACTCCTTGCGCGTCGCGTCGGGGGCGTTGACGAAGTAGAGCGCGTCGAGGCCGATGTCGGGCGGAATGGGCATCATGCCGAGGTTGCGCGTCAGATCGTGGTTGTCGGCGATGACGGCGCCGCCGCTGCTGAGGATCGCGCCGGCGCCGATGAGGCGCCCGGGCGGTGGGGCGGTGTCAAAAGGAATCTCGGTCGAGAACCAGAGCGGGTGGGCGGGAACGGCGACGAGGTGCAGGCCGATGCGGTCCTGGCCGGGGGCGCCGGTTTCCCAAAGCTGAATTTCAAAGGTCGGGTAGAGCGTGACCGGCCGGAAGGGAACCGGCTCGACCGTGCCGCTGTCGAGTTCGGCGAGTCGCGAATCCACGGAAACGGTGAGACGCATGCGGTGGTGGAGCGGCATCGTGAGCGTCATGAAGCGAAAGTCGCCGGCGCCGTGGACGCGGACCGATGCGTCGGGGCCCTTGGCACGAAAGTTCGCGACGTTGTAAATATCGTCGTCGCCGTCGCTGACGAGCTGCATGTCGAAGGTTCCCGTGAGCGGCGTGACGATGACGCCGGGGCCGACTTCCTCCAGCAGCATCGACGTTTCGAGCAGCCGATAGCGGACCGACCAGTCGTCCTGGGCTTGGGCAAGCGGTGCGGCGAGAGCGGCGATCGCGGCCGCGATGACGCCGGTGGTGCGCGCACGATGAGACATAGGGTTTCTCCTGGCCCCCACTTGGTTTGAGGTGTGAGATACATCAATCCGGCGACCGCACACCGGCATATACCGGCGGGTCGTGGACGGAGACATGGGCCTCGTCCTCCCTTGCGAGAGGCCCTTCGGCCGCGCGCGATGCGCTACCTACAGTCTAGCACGAGTTCTCAACGGCGGCGCGCTGGGCGCGCGCCCGATCGAGCGCGAACTTCCCGTTCGACGGCGAAGAACGCGTGCCGCTGCGCGGGCCCGTGTATCGGCCGGCAAGGACGCGAAGGCTCCCGCGACGGCTGCGCCGGCGACCGGTCGGCGGAGTGTGTGTGTACCGGGAAACATCAGGTGCCTTCTGGATCCCCCAAACCAAGTTGTGAAACGATGTGACGCAACGCCCGTAAAGAATACGGCGACGCCGAACCGGCGGAGCGGGACATGAGCCTCGACCGCGCGTTGGGCGATGCCCTTCGGCCGCGCGCGAAGCGCTATTTGAACTTCAGCACGGGTTTCGGGTGGCGGCGCACTGTGCGCACGTCCGGGTGGAGGGAAACTGGCTCACAGTGCGGCGCGGCCGGTCATTCGCGTCGGACGAGGTGACGGAGTCGCGGAAAAACCGAAGGGCCGCGCCGCGGAGCAGGTTGCGCCGGGCACGGCCGCTTCGTATGGATCGCTTGGCGTCGAGCGGCGCTCGCTTAGAACACGCCGGCTTCGCGGGCGATGCGCTTGATCGTCTTGCGCGCCTTTCGCCGCCGGCGCTCCGACGGCTTCTCGAAGTAGCTGTTTCGCTTGATGTCGCGGTTCAACCCCTCTTTTTCGCAGAGCTTCTTGAACCGCCGGACCAACTGCTCAACCGACTCGTTGCTGCGCACCTTGACCTTAATCATGCAACCTGTGGGCCTTTCCTGAGCGAATCGTGACGACAACATCCCCTGCGGCGGGACTCGCTCCGCCGAGGCGGATTCGCCCCAGACCATGGGGCGGACGCCTGCTCATGCAGGTTCGGAATCCGGGGCCGCAAGCCGGCGCGACGTCGGTTGGCAGCCGACGTGACCGGCCCTTGGTGCGAGGGCACGCCGACGCATTTCGGCGCACTCCCGCCCGGGAGCGCGCCGCAGCCCGGTGAACAGTATATCGGCAGGCGCTGCGCTCGCAAGCAGCCCCCCACACGCTGGGTGCATCTCGCCCTGGGATTCACGTGCCGCACCTCGCGATCCGTCGCGCCGCGAGGCCGGACGGGCCCCGTGCTCGGTGTGCTGGGCTCCGATCGCTCGCCCCACGTGCGACGCACTGGGACGCTCGCTCCCGGCCGGTGTGACATCCGATCCGGCGACGGATCGGCATCTCGTCGACTGCCCCGTCCGAACCGCTGTCCCGCGCCCCATGCGCCGCGCCCCGTTGACGAAACGCCGCCGCCGCCCGATATTCACCGTCGCGGTTCCGGTCTGGAGAGCGACCTGCTCATCTCGCGGGAGCACCCATGCGCAAAGTCAATTGGAAACGGTATCTGCTGGCGTTCTGCAGCGGCTCGATGATGCTTCAGATGCCCGGCTGCACGGAGGTGTTCTCGGTGATCACCGGGGTCGCGACCTCGGTCACGGCGGGCGGCGTGATCTACCTCATCACGCGCGTTCTCGAAGACTAAACCGCCATCCTCGATTCCGCGGCGCGCCACGTCACAAAGATCCGCGCCGGTTGAAGCCCGCGGGTCAACGGTTCGCTCGGCATTCGTCAAGTGCGATCTAGAATCGCTGTGTGCAGACGCCGCGGCAAAGGTCCGAAAAAATCGCGTTTCACACCCCGCTCGCACTTCGATCAGGGTCGCGCTAAATCCACCAGCGCAAAGGCTTACGGCACGATTCCCTTCCGCTGGCGTGTCGATTACGCAATAATTGAACGTCTCGGAACCCAGCGGTGATCACGTGCCTTTCAGCAACCTCAATCTCGACGAGCTCGCACGCCACACCGGAATCAATGCGCGCGAACTACGCCGCATGGCCGAACGCGGCAAGCTGCCCGGTCAGCTCATCGGCGGCGAATGGCGCTTCAACCGCGCCCGACTGCACGACTGGCTGCAACAGGAGATGCACGGCCTCGAAGAGCCGCAAATCCGTAGCCTGGAGCGCGCCACCGCGATCGTGCCCGATGCCGAACTCGTTGGATCGCTGCTGCGCGCGGACGGCATCGAACTGCACCTGCCTGCACGTTCGCGCGCCTCGGTCATTCGCGAACTGGTGACGGTGGCCCAGCGCACCGGGCTCGTCTACGACCGCGACGGCCTGATTGCCGCGATCGAAGAGCGCGAGGAGCTTGGCCCCACAGCGCTGCCGCGCGGTCTGGCGATTCCGCACCCGCGGCGCCCGCTGCCGTGGGCGACCGCCGAGCCGCTGATTTGCGTCGGCCGCGTTGAGTCCGGAGTGCCGTTTTGTGCGCCGGACCGCCGGCTGACCGACCTGTTTTTTCTTGTGATCAGCCACGACGAGCGCGATCACCTGCACGTCCTCGCGCGCCTGTCGCTACTGCTTTCCAGCGAATTGCCCGACGAGCTGCGTGAAGCGCCGGACGCGCCGGCTGCGCTCGAGCTCATCCTGGGGCACGAACGCAAGCTGCTCGCTCGGCGGCGCTGAACTCCCGCCGTTCATCGATCGCGGCGAGAACCAGCATCGCATCATCGGATTGCCGCGGGTTCTACGCGGGCTCCGGCGGGTCCGCGTGCGGCGGCGCGAGCAGGCGCTGAAGCTCGTGGTCGATGTGCGCGCGGTCGCTCTCGGACAACAGCGGCAGGTTGACCCGCACCATGACCGCCGCCGCGCGCATCGCGGCATCGGCCATCACGAGCGCGACCTCCACGTCCGATTGCAGTTGCGGATTCACGATCAGCGCGAGCCGCGCCAGGTCGAGCCGCAGCTTGCGCGCCAGCGCGACCATCTCGAACGGGACGGCCGCCGCGACGCTCGCCGCGGCCTGGAGCGCCTCACGCCGCTGCGGATCGGACTTGGGCAAACGGAACGCCGCATGCAACCCGCCGTACGCGGCCACGTCGTCGTCGAGGAGTTGCTTGAGCAGCTCGCCGGCGCGCTTGAGGCGGGCGGCGATCTCGCGCACGCGCGGCTCGACGTCGGCAAATTGCGGCTTGCCGATCGTCAGCGCCGCGGCCATGTGACCGAGCGCGGCGGCGAGCGTGCCGCCGAGCGCCGCGACGCTTCCGCCGCCGGGCGTGGGCTGGTCGGACGCGAGCTGATCGAGGAATCGTCGCAGCGTCTGGTCGAGTTGGGAGTCGCGGTTCATGGTAGATTTCCCGTACGCGGTGCGCTGCGTCGCGCGCGACGAAACAGTGTAACGCAACCCGCGCCGCGTCGCGGGCAGGAACGGGATCCGAGCGTGGCGCCTTTCGACTTGCATCCGGACGAGATCGACCGGCGCTTCATGCGCCACGCGCTCGACGAGGCGGCCCGCGCGCTCGAATCCGAGGACGTACCGGTCGGCGCGGTCGTCGTGCGCGACCAGCGCATCATCGGCCGCGGTTGGAACCAGCGCGAGCGGCTTCAGGATCCCACCGCACACGCGGAGATCCTGGCGCTGACGGCGGCGGCGCAGCACGTCGGTCACTGGCGGCTGGAGAACTGCACCATCTACGTGACGCTGGAGCCTTGCCCGATGTGCGCCGGCGCACTCGTGCTGGCGCGCATCGAGCGGCTCGTGTTCGGGGCCTTCGATTCCAAGGCGGGCGCGTGCGGCTCGCTCTATGAGATCACGCGCGATCCGCGCCTGAACCACCGCCTCGTGACCGTCGGCGGCGTCCTGGCCGATCCATG
>JBFXAM010000136.1:0-11823 GCA_050184295.1 Phycisphaerae bacterium
CCGTGATCCGCAAGGCGCTGCGCAGCGCGGCCAGGTGAGCGTCCGCCGCACACGTTCGCGCGCGCCGGGGAATGCGGCACGCTGCGCCGCCCGGGCCGGCCGGGCGCGCAACGCGGGCGCCGCAACTCGCCGGCGCCCGCGTTAGACAGGGCCCCGCCCACCGCGGGCGGGGTGCGTCCGGCCGCATCCGTGCGGCGGGGTCGCTGAAATCCGGTCGCGCTTTCGACGTCGCCGAGCAGTCCGGTCCGGCGCTATCCGCCGAAGGGCGTGAACACGATGCGCGTGACGATTGCATTCGCGTGCCCGTTCGCGTTGGTCGCGGCGCCGTCCACCGACACGAGCACGATCGGGCGATTGGGCAGCGGACCGGCGTACGTCTGCGAGACCTTGCGAAAGACGGGGCTCTTGACGTCCTCGGCGATCGCCACATCGCTCGACGTGACCGACGACACATCGATCGCGAGCTGCACCGTCAACGCGCGGGGATCGTCCGCGTCGGAGAACATCGTGTTGAGATCGAATCGCGTGCCCACGTCCTGACGCGCGATCGCGCGTGTTACAGCGCCCGCCGGCGACGTCGATGTGCCGGAGACGTATGGGGTGTCCGCCGTGGTGCCGATGCGAACCGGAATGCCGAGCTTGATGATCTGATCCTCGCGGTAGAGGATCGCCGCCTGGCCGAGGCTGCGCAGCGCCTTGTCGAGCGCCGCGTTGCTCGTCGCGCTCTCCGCGAGCTTGTCGGCCTCGAGTTGCAGAATCGCGTCCTGGGGCAACGACACCGAGAACACCGTCGCTTCGAACCGCACTGCCGGTCCTTCGGGCCGACCGCTGCGGCCGCGGCGCGACTCTTCGCGAGGTGCCCGGCGGGCGTCATCGTCGGGCTGTGCCACGTCCGCGATCGCTTCGCGCGGGGCGGCCGGTGCGGCGCTGGGCGCGGGGCGCGGCGTACGCTCACCGCGAGGTTGCGGCCGCTCCTGCGCTGCGGCGAGCGGGACGGCGATGAAGAGGGCGAGTGCGCTGAGGGCCGCGCCGGTTCGGCGGATCGGCGGACACGAACGCATGACAATGCTCCAAGCCGGGGTTGACGGGTCATTCGACGATTCACGCGAATCCCCGAGCGTCCCGCGAATGAGATACCCCCGGAGTGTCCGTTGGGTTGCGGACGCCGACGAAAAGCTGTACGTCGCGGGCTGCACAAACCGCCCACACCGGTCTGCTGCCGAGCGGTCCCAAGACCTCCACACGCGGCGCCCGCACAACGGTGCGATCGCGCGAGATCCGGCCGCACGAACGCCGCAGCGCCCCGAGGACCCGGCGCAACGCTGACGTTCGCGGGCGTTTCCAGAGAGCATCCACCCTTGTGGGTGGTGCGAAACGGTCGGTGCCGAGAAAACGTCACTTGTTGACTTTGAAGCGGTTTTCCGTTACCGTTTTCGGTCGCGGGGCGGCTCCGGCGGCACGTCGTGCGAGCGTGCAACCTCAACCGGGGGTCCGGTACGATTTGCGTTCCTGACGAGTACCGGCCCGGCGGAAGTGTGCCGTATCGCCGTGCGACGCGCGCAGGGGGCTCCGGGTGAACCGGCGCGCCGCTGCGGCGGTGGGTGGCGTCGGGCGCCGGTGATGGGTTGGCCGACCGCCCGACACGTTCGACCGGAGGGATTGTGATGACACGGATGATCACGTTGGCCGTCGGCGCGGTTCTCTTCGGCGCGTCGCTCCACGGTGCGGCGCAGCCCCCGCCTTGCACGCAGCCGGTCACCCCCGCGTCCGTGATGCTGGATCTCGATCCCGGGCAGAGCGCCGTCATCGAGAATAAGTGCATCTGCCTGTCCCCGGTGCCCCCGCGCATCGACGTCGTCATCGCGGTCGACCTTTCCGGAAGCATGGGCGGCGAGGTCGCCAATCTCAAGGCCGAGATCGTCGACATCATGAACATCCTGCGGGCCGGCACCGGCAGCGACATCAAGTTCGGTCTCGTCACCTACGACGACTACCGCGAGTTTTACAACGTGGCTCCGCCCGACTACGAGTCGTGCGGCTATCACAATTACTACGGCTATCCGAACAGCATTCCCTATCAGGTCAACGCCGCGATCGGCGCCACCGATCAGCAGGTGATCAACGCCGTGAACGCGATGGTCCTGCGCCTGGGCGCAGACCACGCCGAGTCTTACGCGCGTGTGTTGTGGGAGGCCGGGCAGCCGAACTCGACGATGAACTTCCGCCCGGGCGCGCTCCGCATCCTGGTGAATTTCGGCGACGGCATTCCGCACGATTGCAACGTGTTCGAAGGCACCGGGTGCACCGCGTCGGTCGTGACGACCGGCGTCGACCCGGGACGCGACAACCGCGTCAACACCGCCGACGACATCGATCTCCAGGATGACGCGATCCCGGCGATGATCGCCATGGGCGTCAAGCTCATCAGCATCTACAGCGGCACCAGCACGCTCGACGAGTGCGCGTGGAACTCGTGGGCCCAGCAGACCGGCGGCGCAGGATTCCGCATCAACGCCGACGGCACGATCCCCGGCGGCGTCGATCTGCCCACGCTCCTGTTCAATCTCATCGCGGGCGCCACCACAACCGTCAATGACGTGCGGCTCGTGCCCGACCCGAACTGTCCGCTCGAAATCGCCTTCGAGCCCCCGTTTGCCGGGCCGATCGACGTCAGCGACGGGGCCACGGTTTGTTTTCGCGAGACGATCCGTGTACCGGCGGACATTGTGATCCCGCCCAGCGGCACCGTCTGCTGCACCGTGCGAGCGCTCGCGGACGGCTTCGAGGTCGGCACGCAGGAAGTGTGCGTCACCTTCGGACGCCCGCCGGTGTGCGATGCGGGCGGGCCCTACACCGCGACCTGCGGCGGCGCCACGACGATGATCCCACTCGACGGCAGCGCCTCGTTCGATCCGGACCAGGACCTGCTCACCTACCTCTGGACGACGAACTGTCCGGGCGCGACGTTCAGCAATCCCAACATCGCGCGGCCCGTGCTCACGCTGCCGACCGCGCCGGGCTGTAACGTGAATTGCACCGTGACGCTGACGATCAGCGACGGCGTGCTCCCCCCGGTGAACTGCACGGCGAGCGTGAACGTGACGGACACGGTTGCGCCGGTGTTTACGACGTGCACCGCAACGGGCGGCGAAACGGCCGCCAACTGCACCTACGATCTGCCATTCGCCGCGACCGTAATCGACAACTGCGGCATCCTCGCCGACGCCATCACCGTCACGCCGAGCGTGTTTGCGGGCCCGGCAACACTGGCGGCGCCGAGCATCACCCGCACGCAGATCAGTCCGACGGAAGCCCGCGTGAGCGGCACCGTGCGGGTATCCGGCGTCACAAACTGCTCGGCCCAGATCCGCGTCACGTTCAACGCGACCGACCGCTGCGGACGGGTCGCGACCGCGTGCGTCGCCGCCGCGACCGTCGCCGACGCCACGCTGCCCGTGTTCACGGCCTGCACCGCCACCGCGGGCGCCGTCAACGGGACGTGCGGCGGCTCGGTGAGCTACAGCGCAACCGTGACGGACAATTGCAGCATCTCTTCCGCGGCGCTGAGCGTGAGCGCGGATGTGCTGGACGGGATGGCGGTGGTGGGGGCGCCGACGATCACGCGGACGCAGTTGAACGCGACCACGGCGCGCGTCACCGGGACCGTCCCGGTCTCGGGGCTGGTCGATTGCAGCGCGACCGTGCGGATCACGGTCAACGCCGTCGATCGCTGCAACAACGCGGCGATTCCGTGTGTGGCAACGGCGGTCGTCTCGGACACCACGGCGCCGCAGATCAGCGCGTGCGCGGCGCAGCCCGCCAACACGGACGCGACCTGTGCCGCGACGATGAGCTTCACCGTGACGGTGAACGACAACTGCGGCGTGGACCCCCAGGGCCTGACGGTCACGCCGACGCTGACGGCCGGCAACGCGACTTTTGGCTTGCCCAGCTACACCGCGGAGCCGCTTTCTCCGACGCAAACGCGCTTTATCGGCACGCTGCCGATCACGGAACTGATCGGCTGTGCCGCGACGGTGCGGCTGACGTTCGTGGCGCAGGATCGCTGCGGCCGCGCCAGCGCCGCGTGCAACGCGACCGCTCAAGTGCGCAACACCGCGCCGTTGATCATCACGTGTCCACCCGACATCGTCGTCGATCGCGGCGACGTGCTGTGCGACGCCGACTGGTCCGAGTGGCTCGACGGCGTGACGGTGATGAGCGAGTGCAACCGCAATGTCACGGTCACGCACAGCGCGACCGGTTGCGGGTTCCCGCCGGGTTCCACCACCACCGTGGTCTGGACGGCTCGTGACGATTGCGGCAACACCGCGTCGTGCAGCGCCAACATCACCGTGCTCCCCGGCGAGTGGGCCAGCACGTCGAACAAGGGCAGCCTGTTGGTCTATCCCGCCGTCGAGCTGCGCTGGAACGAGCAAGGCGACCTCATCCAGGACGCCTACATCAACCTCGTCAACGACTACACCGCCGACGTCGAGGTGCAGCTCTACTTCGTGAACGGCGACGCGCCGGAGGGCGGCGAGCCGGGATGGAACTGGGCCGACAACCGCCTCGTGCTCACCGCAAACCAATCGCTGTACTGGTCGGCCGCGACCGGCCAGCCCATCGGCCTCACCAGCTTCACCGTGCTCGACCCCGGCGATCCGCCCGGCCGGCCCGATCCCGACAACCCGGGGCAGCGGATGCTGCGCGGCTTCATTCTCGCGTGGGCGGTCAACTCGCAGCACCAGGAAATCCGCTGGAATCACCTGAGCGGCAGCGTGATGCACGTCGACTACGCCGGTGTGGAGGCGTGGGACTACCCCGTCTGGGCGTTTCGCGCGCTGTGCGTCGATCACGGCGAGCAGCCGGTCGACTGCACCCGGTACGATGCGAATGGCGTGTGCTGCGACGCGATGGTGGTGCCGGGGCGACTCGGCCTCGACGGGTTCGAATACAACCACGCGCCGGACCAGTTGCTGCTCGACTTCTTCGCGTCCGGCGGGCTGCTCCAAACGCAGGGCGGTCTCGGCGCAACCGTCGACACCGACCTGACGCTCATGCCGGCGTCGGTCGACCTGCGCCAGGACAGCACCGGTCCCGTCGTCACGCGGGCCGAGTTCGCGATCTGGAACGAGAACGAGGTCGCGTTCAGCGGACAGGCGCGCTGCGTCAACTGCTGGGACCAGATGTTGCTGAGCCGCTACGGCGACCCCCGCCATTTCACGGTCGAACGCCTGCAAACCAACAAGGGCAAGGCGCGGATCAACGGCGTGGCCGGGCCGAATTGCATCCGCAGCGCGCCGGCGGCCCTCCTCAGCGTCGCGGAGCGCATCCTCTTCCTCGCGCCGAGCGGAAAGACCGTCTACACTGCGGGCACGCCGATCGGCGAAGGTCGCGAGAACGCGGTGATTCGATACGACGTCGCTCCCTAGCGCGGCGCTCGGCGGTGTTTGACGGCGCCCGCGGTGCGCAGGGCTGTCGCCGCCGCCAGCGCGCGTCCCGTCGAACGAGCACGCGGCGCTGACCGGCTCACGCGCCTGGGTTTCGGTCCGCGGCGGGTTGCACGCGTGAGCGTACGCGTTCCACGACCGTTTCGAGCGTGTCTTCTTCCACGAGGTCAAACCAATCCACACCGGCAATGCGTCGCAGCCACGTGCGCTGCTGCTTGGCGAGGCGGCGCGAGTTCACCTTGATCCGCTCGATCGCGTCGTCGAGCGACCACTTGCCTTCAAAGTGGGCGAAAAGCTCCGCGTAGCCGACCGCTTGGCGCGCCGGCATGCTGACGCCACGCGGATCGGCGGCGAGACGCCGGGCTTCTTCGACCAATCCCGCCTCGAGCATGCGACGGACGCGGTCGTTGATGCGGCGGTTGGCGGCGTCGCGCGCCCGCCGGAGGCCAACGAGCCGCCACTGCCAATCGGGTCGCCGCAGCGTGCCGGCGCCCCATTGCGCTTGCAGCCGACTGATCGGCACGCCGGTAAGGCGGTGCACCTCCAGCGCGCGTTCGATTCGTCGCAGGTCGTTCGGATGAATGCGGGCCGCCGCGGGCGCATCGATCGCGGCCAGCTCGGCATGCAGCGCCGGCGCGCCTTCGCGCGCGGCGCGCGCCCGCAGTTCGGCGCGAACCGCGTGATCGGCGCCGGGTCCGGCGAAGAGCCCCTCGTAAAATGCCTTGAAATACAGCACCGTTCCGCCGACTGCCACGACCGTGTGCCCGCGCGCGTGGGCCTCCGCGACGGCCGCGTCCGCCAGCTCCACGAATCGCGCCGCGCTGAACGCCTCCCACGGATCCGCAACGTCGATCAGGTGATGCGGAACGCCGGCCCGTTCCGCGGCCGACGGCTTGGCCGTGCCGATGTCCATGCCGCGATAGACCTTCATCGAATCGACGCTCAGAATCTCGGCGTCGAGCGCGGACGCGAGCCGGCGCGCGACGGCACTCTTGCCCGAAGCCGTGCAGCCCAACAACGCGATCACCACGCGCTTCACGCGGGCATCTTACGGCGCGCCGGGACACCTGGCGCGGCAGCGCGGCGGCGCCGTCCGCCGCTCGGGATGCATCGCATGTCGGGTGGCGTCGGCTGCGCGCCGGAACCCGGCGCTGGGCGCGTCGGAAGCCGGCGTTCGGCAGGTCGGAAGCCGTCGCGCCAAGCGGCGGGCCTCGGCGCACGGGCCGGTTGCGGCGCCTGGCCCCGTGCTTGGCGCACCTGGTTCCCATCCGCAACCGTGCGCGGGATGCCGCCGTTGGTCGAACCACCCCGCGGTAGTGGGTCAGTTTGATCCGGGTGGTACGGGCGTCTCGCCCGTTCATGCGGCAGACGCGGGCGACTCTCCTGTTCATGCGGCAGACACGGGCGAGACGCCCGTGCCACCCTTTCGAATTCACTTTTTCACGAAACTGATCCACTGCCAGTTGCCGGGCGTTGCCGGGGCGCCGGACCCACTACTCACCGGGCCCGTTGGCTGGCCCGCCGCCCCGAATTTCGCTACAGTGCGGAAATCGCGCACCGCTTGATCCGCCGACCGGGCCCGCGCGACCGCCCGACGGGGCGGACGATTCCGTCATCCACGCGGCGCGTGCGACAGGTCGCGCCCGCCGGGAAAGGAACTCCCCATGGCCGATACCCGAATGGAACGCGACTCGATGGGTGAAATGCCAGTCCCCGCCAGCGCGCTGTGGGGCGCTTCGACGCAGCGCGCGGTTCTGAACTTCCCCGTCAGCGATTACCGCTTCGGCCGGCGTTTCATCCGCGCCCTCGGCCTGATCAAGTACGCCGGCGCCGAAGCCAACGCCTCGCTCGGGCGGCTCGACAAAAAGGCCGCCGGGCTGATTCAGCGCGCCGCGCGCGAGGTGATGGACGGCCGGCTCGATGACCACTTCGTGCTCGACATCTTCCAGACTGGTTCGGGCACGAGCACCAACATGAACGCCAACGAGGTCATTGCCCACCGCGCGATGCAACTCGCCAACGGCGCGCCCGGCGACCTGAAAATCCACCCGAACGACCACGTCAACATGGGGCAGTCGTCCAACGACGTGATCCCCACCGCGATCCACCTCGCCGCGGTCGAGGCGTTCCACAAGGATCTCCAGCCGGCGCTGCACAAGCTCCACAAGGCTCTCGCCGCCAAGGCCCGCGACTTCGACGACGTCGTCAAGATCGGCCGCACGCACCTCATGGACGCCACGCCGATCCGCCTCGGACAGGTCTTCAGCGGATACGCCTCGCAGGTCGCGCACAGCGACCGCCGCATCAATCAGAAGGTCGTGATCCTGCGCGAGCTGCCGATCGGCGGGACGGCGGTCGGCACGGGCATCAACACGCATCCGGAGTTCGCGAAGCGCGTGTGCGACATCATCAATCACGAGACGCACGAGAGCTTCCACGAAGCGCAAAACCACTTCGAGGCCCAGCACGCCAAGGACGCCATCGTCGGCGCCGCCAGCACGCTGAAGGTCGTCGCCATCAGCGTCGCCAAGATCGCCAACGACATTCGCTGGCTGGGCAGCGGGCCGCGCTGCGGCGTCGGCGAGCTGCTGCTGCCGGCGACGCAGCCGGGCAGCTCGATCATGCCCGGCAAGGTGAACCCGGTGATCTGCGAGTCGGTGCTTCAAGTCTGCGCGCAGGTCGTCGGCGCCGACGCCGCCATCACCTGGGCCGCGTCGGTGCTGGGCAACTTCGAGTTGCATGTCGGCATGCCGGTGATGGCGCACAATCTGCTGGAAGCGACGCGGCTGATGACCAACGTGTGTCACGTCTTTGTGGATAAGTGCATCGACGGGCTCCAGGCCAACCGCGTCCGCTGCGAAGAGCTGATCGAGCAGAGCCTGATGATGTGCACGAGCCTCGCGCCGCTGGTCGGCTACGACACGGCCGCAGCCATCGCGAAGGAAGCCCACCAGACCGGCAAGACCGTCCGCCAGCTCGTCACCGAGCAGGCCAAGTCCGGCAAGCTCAAGCTGACTGAGCAGCAGATCAAGGAAGCCCTCGACCCGCGCGAGATGACGCACCCGAGCGAGAAGATGGGGCCCGCCGGCGGCTGACCGCGGGCCCATCGACCGCCGCTGCCCCGGCATGCCCGGGCGCGGATGGGCCAGGTGCCGCACCGACGGCACTCCCGTCGGCATGCCCGCTCGCCTTGACGCGATCCGCCCGATGTCCCGGCACTGCGGCCGTCCCGTTGTGGATTGCGTCCGCGGCACGCCAGTACTCGCCGCGCCAATCGGCGGGCGCGGCCCGGCGTCCGGCGTTCTGAAACGCAGCAACGCGCGGCGCATGCCCCGGTTGCCGCTGGTGTTTCGTGGACCGCGCGCGGCGCCTGACCCCTGGTTGGCGCACCGGGTTCGGATTCGCAGCCGCGCGCGGGATGCGTCCCCCCTGCCCCCGGCGTGCGCGCCGGCGTGCTCCCTTCCGATGGGTTTTCTCGTACACTCTCCCCTCAACTCTCCCGCGCTCCGGCGCCGCGCGCCGCTGCGCCCCCGTCCGTGATCCGCCGTCGAGGTATCGCCGTACATGAAACTCAACGCACTCGATTGGTTCATCGTCGCCGCCACGCTCGCCGCCACCTTTCTCCCCGTGCTGTACTACTACCGTCGCGCCGGCCGAAACGCCGCCGAGTTCTTCGCTTCCGGTCGGTCTGCCCCGTGGTGGCTGATCGGCACCTCGATGGTCGCCACCACCTTCAGCACCGACACCCCGAACCTCGTCACGGACTTCGTCCGCACCGGCGGTGTCGCGAAGAACTGGCTGTGGTGGGCCTTTCTGCTGACCGGCATGACCACCGTCTTTCTCTACGCCCGCCTATGGCGCCGCAGCGGCGTGCTCACCGATCTGGAGTTCTACGAGCTGCGTTACGGCGGCGTGTCGGCGGCGTTTCTGCGCGGCTTCCGCGCACTTTACCTCGGGTTGTTCTTCAACTGCATGATCATGGCGACCGTCACGCTGGCCGCCTGCAAGATCGCCAGCGTCATGCTCGGCTGGGAGCGCGAACGCACGGTGGTCGTCTGTGCCGTGATCTGCATCGTCTTCGGCAGCTTCTCTGGGCTGTGGGGCGTGCTCATGACCGACCTGCTTCAGTTCGGGATGGCAATGGTCGGCGTTGTCGCGGCCGCGTATGTCGCAACCCAGCAGCCGGAGGTCGGTGGTCTCGCGGCGCTGTTCGAAAAGCTCGGCGCGGCGCACGCCGACAAGCTGTCGATCCTCCCGCCGCTCGCGATCGTTGATCCCGTCAGCGGCGGGCAGGTCACGAACTGGGGGGCGCTGCTGCCGCTGTTCATCATCCCGCTCGCGGTGCAGTGGTGGTCGGTGTGGTATCCGGGGGCCGAGCCGGGCGGCGGCAGTTACATCGCGCAGCGAATGCTCGCCGCCCGCTCGGAGCGCGACGCGCTCGCGGGCACGCTCTGGTTCAATCTCGCGCACTACGCGCTGCGTCCCTGGCCGTGGATCATCGTCGCGCTGTGCAGCCTGCTCGTCTTTCCCACGCTTGCCGACATCGAGCGCGCCCTGCCCAACGTCGACAAGTCGCTCATCGGGCACGACCTCGCGTATCCGGCGATGCTCACGCGCCTGCCGCATGGCCTGCTGGGACTGCTCGTCGCGTCGCTGCTCGCCGCCTATGTCTCCACGATGACGACGCACATGAACTGGGGCACGTCGTATCTCGTCCTCGACTTCTACCGCCGCTTCGTCAATCCCCGCGCCAGCGAGCACACCACGGTCTGGCTCGGGCGCGCCGTGTCTGCGGCGCTGATGGTCCTCTCCGCACTGCTGGTGTTCGAGCTCACCACCGCCGGCGCCGCGTTCCAGTTGCTGCTCTCCGTCGGCGCCGGCACCGGGCTCGTCTACCTGCTCCGCTGGTTCTGGTGGCGCGTCAACGCGTGGAGCGAAATCACCGGCATGGCCGTCTCGTTCGCCACCGCCGTCGTCGTCTTCGTCGCCAACAAGCAGCTCGCCGCCGGCCCGGACGCGCCCGCGTGGGCCGCCGGGCTTCAGAACGCCGGTTGGGTCGCAGTCAACAGCGCCGGAGAGCTCCAAATCGTCGAGCACGTCGCGCTCGTGGCAACCGTGCTCGTCACAACGCTCGCGTGGATTCTCGTGACGCTCCTTACGCCCCCCGCCCCGCGCCAACGACTCGTCGATTTCTATCGGCGAGTCCGACCCGGCGGCCCCGGCTGGCGCGCGATCGCGGCGGAAGCGCGCGTCGCCGCCGCCCCCGACAGCCTCGCGCAGGGCTTCCTCGGCGTGTTCGTCGGCTGCGTCGCGGTCTATTCGGCACTCTTCGGCGTCGGCAGCGTGCTCTACGGGCAGGCGGTCCCGGCCACGATCTGCGGCGTGCTATTCGTCACGAGCGGGCTTGGGCTCTGGCGCTTGCTGGCGGCGATGTGGCGCGCGCGCGGAACGGCTTCCGACATGGGCGGCTCATGAGATTGAACGCGCTGAAGTCGCCGCCGCCCGCTCGCGAAAGTAATCCGCGAGCCGCCGCGTCCCATACGCCGGCGCGACGGTCTCGTGCCGCATCACGTGCAGCACAAACGCCATCAGGTCTGCCATGCGCGGGTGAAGCGGCCGCAATAGCGCGATGTTCATCCGCATCAACAGGGTCGGCATCGGAATGAACCGTGCCTGGGAGCCCAGCGCCGCAAACGCCAGCTCCGCGATCGCACGCCGGCTGAACGTTTCGGGTCCGCCCAGCTCGCGCACCACCGCGGCGCGCTCGCCGGGCGCGCCGCGCGTCGCCACGCCGTCCGATCCGCTCTCGCTCGCCGCGTCGAGTCCGAGCGCGTCAACACACGCTTCGGCGACGTCCGCCTCATGAATCGGATTCGTGTGTGCCGCGCCCGAGCCGAACCGCGGCACGATCCCGATCCGCGCCATGTCCAGAATCTGACCCATCGCCGAGAAGAAGCCGGTCGGCCGCAGAATCGCGTGCGCGAGTCCGCTCCCGCGCAGCGCCTGCTCAACCCGCCCGTGTGCCGCGAAGTACCGGAGATGAGGAAGCGAGTCCGCGCCCCGCACCGAGATGTAGACGAAGCGCTGCACGTTGGCGACCGCCGAGGCCGCGATGAGCGCCGCGTTCGCCGGCACATCGACGCGATCATAGGACTTCCGCCCGCCGCGCCCAAGTTCCACGCTCGCCCCGACGCACGAGATCACGTGCGTGACGCCGCCCAGCACGCCAGCGAGCGGCTCCGCGCTCAGCAGGTCGGCGATGCGGACTTCGCCTGCGGAGCTCGGCGTCACTGCATCCCGCCGTCGCGCCAGCGCAACGACCGCCGCGCCGCGCCGGCGCAGCACGGCACACACCTCGCGCCCCAGCACG
>JBFXAM010000137.1:0-11790 GCA_050184295.1 Phycisphaerae bacterium
GCGATGATCGTCTGCGACCCGCCGTGCTCGAGGTTGCGGGCGGAGCCGAAGATCTGCTTGGGCTCCTGGAGCGCGCGGATGTCGAGCCCGCCGGTCATCGTGCGTCCGCTGCTGCCGACGAAGCTGTTGAACGCCCGCGCCAGTCGCGTGATCGAGTCGAGCAGAATCACGATGTGCTTGCCCGCCTCGACCAGCCGCCGGGCCCGCTCGTTCACGAGCCGCGCCAGGCGGATGTGCGAATTCACGTCGCGGTCGTTGCTCGAAGCGATCACCTCGCCGTGCACGTTGCGGCGCATCTCGGTGACTTCCTCGGGCCGCTCGTCGATCAGCAGCACGATCATGTACACGTCCGGGTGATTGGTCGCGATGCCGTGCGCCATCTGTTGAAGCAGCACGGTTTTTCCGGTGCGCGGCGGCGCGACGATCAGCCCGCGCTGGCCGAAGCCGATCGGCGTGAACAGGTCGACCACGCGCATCGAGAGCGGGCCGCCGGGCGTGTCAAAGCGCACCGCGTCGTGCGGGTCGATCGCGGTGGTATCCGCCAGCGGCGGGGGCGCCGTCCATTGGGCCGCCGGCACGCCTTCGATCGTGTCGATCCGCGCCAGCCGCACGTTGCGGCTGCCCTTCTGCGGCGGGGCGGTCGCGCCCGCAAGCGTCTCGCCGCCGCGGAGTCCGAGCTTGCGGATCGCTTCGGCCGCGACGAATGGGTCGTCGGGCTTGGCCAGATAATTTCGTTTTGCGTCGCGAAGAAAGCCGGCGCCCTGTTCATTGAGTTCGAGGACGCCCGTGACGGCGCCATTGTTGCGCGCCGGGACTTCCCTGTGTTGTTGTACGGCCATGCGTGTGTTGCTCTCGGAAGAGAATCCGGCTGTCGCGACGCGTCCATGCCGTGCGAGTCGCCGGGAAGTCGTGAATCGCTTGCGGAACAGGTCGCTCACGACGCAAGCGGCGTCGTGCGAAACCGGCGCGCCGAAGACCGGAAGCGGCCAGGAGCCCCGCTGGTGCGCTACTGCTCGAATCCCCGGGAGGGCTAGTCCGCCACTCGGCGGCAGCGCGAGACCATGAGCGATTACGAGGGATTCTAGCGTCGCGCCCCCGGTGCGGGCAAGGCGTCCTGCGCCCCGGTTTTTTTCCGCCGGTCATCCGCACGCCGCGTACGCGTCGCGCGCCGTGCGCGGCGCCGGCCCCGCGCGCCGCTCGGGACGCGCGCTGCAATAGCCCGCGCGACCGGCAACATTTTCACCGTGACGGCCTTGCCGACCCCGTTCCGTCTCCATCCGACCGCACGTACGAGCCGGCCGTTCGAGCCCGGCGGCTCCACGCGGCGTGTTGTGCGCCGCGCGAACGACCTGCGTGCCCATCCAAGGGAGGTCCGCACATGAAAACGATCGCACGCCGCCGGGCCGCGTTCTCGCCGCACTCCACGTTGTGTCCGGCGCGCGCCGCGGCTTTGCTCGGGGCGCTGGCGGTGCTCGTCGTCGCACCGGCCGGCGCACGCACCTGGGTGTCGATGGACGGGCCCACCGGCGGCCATGTGCTGGCTGTCGACGTCGCGGGGCCGGTCGGCGTTGCCGCCACCTTCAGCGGTCTCTATCGGTCGAGCGACGGCGGCCGCTCCTGGACCGGCCCCATCGCGCCCGACGGGCAGCGGCTGTTCGTGTGGGTTGCGGCCACGCCGTTCGCGTCCTTTGCGCGGGCGGGCGCTGGCGGAACCTATCGCTCGCGGGATGGCGGCGTGTCATGGCAACCCTTCGATCCGCCCGGCGGCGCTCGCTTCGCCGAACTGACGTTCGACTCCGGCCGCATCTACGCGCGGACGACGACCGAGCCCTTCGGCCTCGGCGTGATCCTCGTTTCCGGCGACGCCGGCGACTCCTGGAGCGAGTTGCCACTCGCGGACGTGGCCGAATTTTCGGCGCGCGGCGAAGAGCTGCTCGCACACACCGATCTCGTCAGCGACGGCGGATTCTCCCACGAGCTGAGCGTGTTTCGCTCGACCGACGCCGGCGAAAGCTGGACGCTGATCGGCGGCGGGCCGGACAGCCTGAATGGCCGGCCGGGGCCTTCCACGTCATTCGTCGCGCCCGCTGCCCCGGTCGGCCGACTCGGCGCTCGCCTGGTCAGCGGGCAGTTCTACTCGGATGACGATGGGCAGTCATGGACCGAGTTCGACATCACGGCGCACACCGGCTACCTGTGGAGCTGGTCGTGGCGTATTCTCGACGATGTCGCGTATGTGTTCGGCTATCGCTCGGACCCCGGCGACGTGCAGCCGACCGACGGCTATTACGTCTACACGTCCACCACCCTCGAGTCCTTCACCCAGCACGACACCGACGACCTGCCGGCGTCGGCGATCACCTTCACCCCCTGGGTCGGCGACGGCGGCAGCGTGCTGCTCGCAGGGAGCTGGGGCATCCGACGCTCCGACGACCACGCCGCGAGCTGGCAGCGCTCCGATCGCGGCGTCGCGCTGGCGGAGATTCGCGCGCTGCTCAGCACGTCCGCCGGGCTGATCGCGAACCCGGCCGGCACGAATCAGCTCTGGACCCTCACCGCGCCCGGACAGCCGTGGCTGTTCGACCACATCTTTGACAACGGCGACTTCGGCGGCGACGTCCGCACGCTCTTTCAACCGGCGGGCGCACCCGACACCTTCTTCGCCGGACACGAGTTCGACGGAATCACGGTCACGCGCAACGGCGGCGATACCTGGGAATTTGCCCGCAACGGAGTGCCCTCGTACGTCGGGCTGGCTGGCGGCGCGTTTCGGCCGATCCCCGCGATCGTCGAGAAGCCGGGGCTCCTGTTCGCGGCAACCGGAATCAGCGACGAATCGATTTGCGACGGCCGACCGCTCAGCTCGCAGACCACCGGCGCCGGCATCCTGCGCAGCGCCGACGGCGGCGCCTCGTGGCAGCAGTTCACCAGCGGACTGCCTACCCGCGGCATCGGGTGTTTCCTTCAGCCGCTCTTTGACGCCACCACCGCGCTCGCGGTGCGCGGCGACGTCGTCCTCGCGGGGTTCCTCTCGACCGGCGTCTTCCGCTCCACCAACAGCGGAGTCTCGTGGCAGGGTGCGAGCATCGGCTTGCCGCGCGCCGGCGATGCGGTCGTGCCGATCACCGCGATGCTGACCGTCGGCGAGAGCGTGTACCTCGCCACCGACGCGAGCGGAATAGCGCTGCCGAGCGTCTATCGGTCGCTCGACGGCGGGCTGAGCTGGAGCGACGTCGGATTCGGCCTGCCGGCCATTGGCATCGCTTGTCTGGCGCTCCACGACGGCGCGGTGCACGCCGGCACCGGCGGATTCCTGCCCGCGGCGCCGTCGGACGACCCGCTCCGCGGCGTGTACCGCTTCGACGAAGCCGAGGCGCGCTGGGATCGCGTTGGCGACAACCTGCCCGGCGTTCACGTCGTGTCGCTGGCGTCGCGCGACGGCGTGCTTTACGCGGGCACCGCGGGGCGCTCGGTGTGGGCGCTGGGCGCCGACCCGCTGCGGGCCGACGCGAACTGCGATGGCGTGGTGAACAACTTCGACATCGACGCCTTTGTGCTCGCGCTCGCCGACCCGACCGCGTACGCCCAGCAGTTCCCGCTCTGTCCCGCGGAGAACGCCGACGCCAACGCCGACGGCGTCGTCAACAACTTCGACATCGATGCGTTCGTCGCGTGCGTCGCGGCCGGCGGGTGCCCATAGGGGCGGATGCTCGATTCAGAATGCAGAATGCAGAGCGCGCGTGGGTGCCGCCTTGCATTCTGCATTCATTTCTTGCTTCATGCTTCATTCGACGGTGATGGCGCGGTTGCGGATCGTCCCGATGCCGGCGATCTCCACTTCAATCGTGTCGCCGGACTTGAGAAACACGGGCGGCTTGCGGCCCATGCCGACCCCCTCGGGCGTTCCGGTCAGGATCAATGTGCCCGGCAGCAGCGTGAACTGGTGCGACAGGTAGCTCACCAGCTTCGCGCACGAGTGAATCATGAACCCGGTGTTCGAGTTCTGCATCACCTGCCCGTTCAGCCGGCTCAGCACCACGCACTGATCGGGATTGAAACGCGGATCATGCTCCGGCATCGTGCCCGTGTCGTTCCGCGCGCCGGTCGTGAATGCACGCTCAGTGACGATCCACGGACCGAGCGGACAAAACGTGTCGAACCCCTTCGCCCGCGCCCACTGCTTGTCATTCCGCTGACAGTCGCGGGCCGACACGTCGTTGGCGCAGGTGTAGCCGAACACGTAAGTTCGTGCGTCGGCCTCGCCGACGCGTCGCGCTGTGCGGCCGATCACGATCGCCAGCTCGGCCTCGTAGTCGACCTCGCCCGGCGCGCTCGCCGGCAGCACGATCGGTTCGTCCGGGCCGATCACACTGGTCGTCGGCTTCATGAAGATCAGCGGCTGCTCGGGCGCGACGTTTCCCAGCTCCTCGGCATGGGCCCGGTAGTTGCGGCCGATCGCAAAGATGTTCGGCGGCGTGATTGGCGCGAGCAGGCGCGTAATCGCGAGCGCCCGATCCGCGAAGCGGTGATCGCCGAAGAGATCGCCTTCGAGCGGATGGGCTGAGCGGTCGTCGACCATGCGGCCGGCGTACACGCGTCCGTCGGCGGATTCGAAGCGGCAGATTCTCATGCGACGAATGGTAGCGGAGAAGCCGGCGCGGCGGGCAGGCCATGATGCACGCAGCGCGCTCGGTTTGAGTCAGGCCTCTTCGCGGGCGATGCGGGCGGCGTCGACCCACAGTTCGTCGCTCAAGCGCACGATGTCCACCACCGTCCAGATCGTCAATCCCACCGCGACCAGGTCGCCGATCGGCAGCGGCCCGTCGACCGCGGCCAGCCCCAGCGCCGCCGCTCCGCGCAGCGCGAATCGCACGATTACGGCCTTCCAGAAGTGCCGCCAGCCGACTGAACGTACGACCGCAACCCCCGCCGCCGCGGTCGCCGCGGTCGCAAACGTCAGCCCCAGCGTTCGTGCCAGGTCGGCCAGCTGCTGGTTGCTCTGAAACGCGGGTCGAAGATCGATCGGCCGGAACTGACCGCTGTTGCGCTGCTGGTTCATTTGCCGCACGATGTACGCGAGCAGCACGGCCAGCGTCGCGAGCGCCAGCTCGCCCTCGGCGTCGAGGCACAGCTTGTACACGATCAGCCCCGGCGCCACCCGCCGTACGCGCAGCGTCGCGCGCAGCGCCTGGCCGAGGCCGGCGACGTTGTGGTCGCGCGGCGTGTAGCGCTCGCCGGCGACATAAGGGAGTTGGTAATACGGGTACACGGCACGGAGCGTGCCGACCTTCTGTACGCCCGCCGCCATTCCGCTGGTCGAGTCCGGCTTGATTTCATAAAAAGCTTTCTCGTCGGGTTTGTGAACGAGAATGTCGGGCACGAACATCAGGCTCTCGGCCCGCAGCCGGGCGTAGAAGTCGCGCTGCAACCGCTCGGTGAACTGCGGGTTGTTGCTGGCCAGGAAGTAGAGGTAGGCGGCGGGGTTGTTCTGATCCCAGAACACCTGGTTCGACACCCCCACGTATTGGGTGCAAAAGTCGGCAAAAATCAGCGCCTCGGCAACCTGCCCGAAGACCGACGCCTCCTGAGACGAGACACCCGGGATTTCGCTCGGCGCGATGCAGCCCTGCATGGTGCGACTCCTGGCGACGGCGCGCCGCATTATCCGGGTTTCCGCCCCTGGGGACGAGAGTGAATTCCGCGCGGCGTCCTCACGCACGGAGAGTCGGATCCCCCACGCCAGGCAGGCGTAGGGGGGCGCCGTGCGGGACTACGCGCTCCGCCGCCCGGCTCGGCGCACCCGCGCCCATGTGCCCCGCTCGATAGTGGGTCAGTTTGATCCGGGTGGCGCGGGCGTCTAGGCCGTTCGTGTTCTTCTGGGTGGTCCGGGCGTCTCGCCGGTTCATGTTCTTCTCGGTGGTGCGGGCGTCTCGCCCGTTCATGCGGCAGACACGCGCGAGACGCCTGTGCCACCCCTTCAAATTCACTTCTTCACGAAACGGACGCACGAACCCCCGCTCGCCGCCGATTGCCGCACCGCGCCGCGGAAGTGTACAATCCCCCGCTCGCCGGAATCGCCGCGGTCCCGCCGCGCGGAGCAAAGGCGCCGACCGGCCGAACCGCCGCACGGATCCAGCGCACCGACCGGCGGCATGGACGCGTGAGCAAAGGCCCCAACGCGATGCCCTACGAAAAGTTCCTGATGAAGAACGCCGGCGTGCCGAACAGCACGTCGCTGAAGGTCTATGAGTCGCGCGGCGGCTACGAGGGCGCTCGCAAGGCTCTGAAGATGACCACGGACGAACTGATTGAGCTCGTGAAGAAGGCGAACCTCCGCGGCCGCGGCGGCGCCGGGTTCCCCGCCGGCGTGAAGTGGACGTTTCTACCGAAGGAACGGTCGATCACCTATCTGTGCGTGAACGCCGACGAGTCCGAGCCGCCCACGTTCTGCAACCGAATCACGATCGAGCAAGACCCGCACATGCTCATCGAGGGCATCCTGATCGCGGGTTACGCGACCCGCACCACCACCGCGTACATCTACATGCGCGGCGAATACACTGAGCAGTTCCACGTCATGCAGAAAGCCGTCGACGAGGCCTATGCCGCCGGCTATCTCGGCAAGGACATCTTCGGCTCCGGCTGGTCGATGGACTGTTTTATCCACCGCGGGGCGGGCGCCTATGTGTGCGGCGAGGAAACCGGGCTGATCGAGAGTCTTGAAGGGAAGCGCGGCTGGCCGCGCATCAAGCCGCCGTTTCCCGCCGTCGAGGGCGCGTTTCGCAAGCCGACCGTCGTCAACAACGTTGAAACGCTGGCGTGCCTGCCGCACATCCTGACGCACGGCGTGGATTGGTGGCTGAGCCTGGGGAGCGCGAGTTCGCCGGGCACGAAGATGTACTGCGTGAGCGGGCCGGTGAATCGACCGGGCTGCTACGAGGGGCCGCTCGGCATCAGCGTCCGCGACCTGATCTACAGCCCGGAATTTGGCGGCGGGATGCGCGGCGGGAAGAAAGTAAAAGCGGTCGCGCCCGGCGGGCTGTCGATGGGCTTTCTGCGCGGCGACGCGTTTCCGAGAGCGCCCGATGGCAAGGTCGACACCAGCCAGGACTACGACGAGCTCGATTGCAAGCTCGACTTCGACGACGTGCGGCGCTACGACCTGCTCGGGCTTGGCACCGCGGCGATGGTCGTCGTGCCCGAAGACGTCGACATCCGCGACGTGCTCGTAAACGTGTCGCGCTTTTTCGCGCACGAGTCGTGCGGGCAGTGTACCCAATGCCGCGAGGGCACCGGCTGGATGTACAAAATCGCACGGCGCATCCAGAGCGGCGCCGGCCGCGTCTATGACCTCGACCTGATCGCCGAGGTGACGCAGAACATGGGCATGATGCCCGGCATGAGCATCTGCGGCCTGCCCGACGGGGCCGCATTCCCGCTCCGCACGCTCGTGAAGAAGTTCCGCCGCGAGTTCGAGCAGCGCATCGGCGCCCAGCCCGCGGACGCGGCGCTGAAGTTCATCAAGCAGTCCAACCCGGCCGCGTACGACCTGCCCATCCTGCACGGCCGCGCGACCGCGCACGCAGGCGGGAGCATGGCCCACGAGCATTACCCCGGGACGCAGAAGTAGGCTGCCGCGGACCGGTCGGCAGCGCGACGACCCAGCCGCAAACGAGACGACGACGAACACGCGAGCGAGAGAATGCCCAAGATCATCATCGACGGAAAAGAGATCGAGTGTCGCGGCGGCGTGCCCGTGCTCCGCGCCGCCCTCGAAGCCGGCTGGGATGTGCCGCACTACTGCTATCACCCCGGCCTGTCCATCGTCGCGAGCTGCCGGCTCTGCCTGATGGAAATGAAGATGCCGCACCCCAAGACCGGCGAGTTGCAGTGGGCCCCGCGGCTCGTGCCCTCGTGCCAGACGCCGGTCAAGGACGGCATGGAAGTCCGCTTCCAATCGCCGCTAGTGCAGCAGAACCAGCAGCACGTCATGGAGTATTACCTGCTGAACCACCCGCTCGACTGCCCCGTCTGCGACAAGGCGGGCGAGTGCTACTTGCAGGACTACACCGAGGATTACGGCCCGGGCGCGTCGCGCATGGTCGAGGAAAAAACCAAGAACCCCAAGAAGGACATCGGCTCCCATACGCTGCTGTACCAGGACCGGTGTGTGCTCTGCACGCGCTGCGTCCGCTTCTGCGGCGAGATCGCCGGCCAAGGCGAGCTCACCGTCGTCGATCGCGGCAACCGCGCCGAGATCGACGTCTTCCCCGGCGTGCCGCTCGAAAACGAACTGCAAGGCAACGTCGTCGATCTCTGCCCGGTCGGAGCGCTGCTCGACAAGGACTTCCTCTTCAAGCAGCGCGTCTGGGAGCTCCGCAGCGCCGACAGCGTCTGCGCCGGGTGCAGCCGCGGGTGCACGATCCACGTCGATCACTACGACGACAACCTCCGCCGCCTGCGGCCGCGCTTCAACGAAAAAGTCAACGAATGGTGGATGTGCGACGAAGGTCGCTTCGGCTGGAAGTACGTCCAGGCCGCCAACCGCCTGCGTCATCCGCGGCGGATCGTCGGCGGCGAAGGACAGACGCTCCGCTGGGAGGAGCTGCCGGGTCTGCTGCGCGGGGAGTTCGCCCGGGCCGCTCAGCCCGATGGCGGCGCCGGCGTCGCGGCCGTACTCAGCCCGATGATGAGCTGTGAGGAAGCCTGGCTGCTCGCGTCCTTCGTGCGCGAGGTCGCGCCGAAGTCCACGCTCGCGCTCGGCTTCGTCCCGCTCGTCGGTCAAGACCAGAAGTTCGCCAAGGGCTTCGTCATCAAGAACGAAAAGTGCCCCAACCGCCGCGGCGTCGAGCTCGTGCTCAAGCACTTCGGCGGCGCGACGACCGGCTTCGACGACTTCGTGACGCAGGCCGGCGACGGCCGCTTCAAAGCGGCGTTCCTCGCCGGCGGCTATCCGACGCCGTGGGCGAGCGACACGCTCGCGACCGCCGCGAAGCGCATCCCGCTGGTTGCGGTCCACGACCTTTTCGCCGGCAAGCTCGACGCGGCGGCGACATTCCAGATTCCGGGTGCGAGCTGGGCCGAGCGCGAGGGCTCGTTCGTGAACTGCGACGGCCTGCTCCAGGCGTTCAGCCGCGCGATCAAGCCGCTCGACGGCGTGAAGTTCGATGGTCAGTTCTATTACGAGCTCGCCGGGCAGTCGGGGTTCTTCCGCGCCGCGCGCTTCCGCCAGCAGATGGCGGCCGGCGTCCCCGCGTTCGCCAACGTTCACGTGCCGCAGCACGAGCCGAAGTTCGCGCACTGAGCGGCAACGCTGGAGGCCGAAGGACGAAGGACGAATACGATCGGACCGGCCGCGCAGCCCGAGTGGGTCGTGGGTCAGTTTGATCCGGGTGGCACGGGCGTCTCGCCCGTTGATGCGGCAGACACGGGCGAGCCGCCCGTACCACCCTTTCGAATTCACTGTTTCACGAAACCGACCCGCTGCCCCCGAGCGCGTGCGCCTTCGTTTGGCATTCAGGCTTCCGCTATAATGCCCCGCTCGTTCCGCCGGGGCGCGGTCGGAGCGGCCGGACCGTCCGGTCGGCCGGCGGCTTGCGCGGACCAGACACGGACGAATTCTCCGCATGACGCAATACGTCCTCGAACCGATCGAAAAGCTGCTCCGCCGGCCGCTCGTGATCTTCGGCGCGGCGGCGGCGCTGCTCGTGGCGCCCGTGGCGTTGGTGTGGCTCGGCCTGCCGCTGCTCAAGCCGATGCTCTCCAATCAGTTCGCGTTCTCGATTCTGATGATGGCGATTTCGCTGTTCATCATCATCCACGGCGCCGCCGGCTGCATCTGGATCGAGCGCAAGATGTCTGCGTGGATCCAGGATCGCTACGGCCCCAACCGCGTCGGCGCGTTCGGACTGCTCCAGCCGGTTGCCGACGGCATCAAGTTCATTCTGAAAGAGGACATCATCCCGAAGGGCGTCGACAAGCCGGTCTTTCTGCTCGCGCCCTGCATCGCGTTTGTGATCGCGCTCATCGGCTTCGCGGTCATTCCCTGGGCCGGTGACATCACGTGGCCCTGGACCGACGCCGATGGGAACGCGATCACCGTCTCCACCCAAGTCGCCAACATCGACATGGGGTTGCTCTACATGCTCGCCGTCGGGGCCCTCAGCGTGTACGGCGTCGTGCTCGCCGGCTGGGCCAGCAACAGCAAATACTCGTTCTATGGCGGCATGCGCGCCACCGCGCAAATGCTCAGCTACGAAGTCCCGCTCGGCCTCGGGTTGCTCGTGATCCTGATGGTCTCTGGCACGCTGCGGCTCGATGAGATCGTGATGCAGCAGGCGAAGACCGGCGCCTGGAACATCTTCCTCCACCCGGTCGCGGCGCTGCTCGTCATCATCAGCGCCTTCGCCGAAACCAACCGCGCGCCGTTCGACCTCGCCGAGGCGGAGCAGGAACTCGTCGGCGGTTATCACACCGAGTACAGCGCGATGAAGTTCTCGCTGTTCTTCCTCGCCGAGTACAGCCACATGATCACGAATAGCGCGCTGATCGTCGCGCTGTTCCTCGGCGGGTGGGCCCCGCTGCCCGGCCTCGGGCTGCTGGCAGACAACCAGGCATGGTGGGCCGGCCTGATCAAATTCGGCGTGTTCTGGGGCAAGGTCGCGGCATTCATCGGCTTTTACGTCCTCATCCGCTGGACGCTGCCGCGCTTCCGCTTCGACCAGCTCATGCGGCTGGCGTGGAAGTCGCTGGTTCCGGCGGGGATGGCGGCGATCCTGGCGACCGGCGTGCTGGTCGTGCTCGACCTGCACCGCAGCGTGGTCGCGAGCCTGCTGGTGAACGTCGCGCTCGTCGCCGCGGCGATCTTCGTCGCCGGCGCGCTACGGGCGCCGATCACGGGCCGGCAGGAAGGCCTGCCGGACATCGACGTCCGGCCGGCCTGAGCATGGTCCAGCTTTTGATCGTGAGTTTCAGGCGCTGAGTCCTGGATTGCCGGGTCGTGCGACGAATCTTCGCCGGGCCCCGTGGTAGTTCAGATATCGATGGCAGAATGCGCTCGATCCTGAGGAGACGCTTGTGCGCGAAGAAGACATCCTGATCATCGAAGAGCCCCAGCTCACCGCCGCCGAGCGCCTCTATCTCCCGCAGATCGTCGGCGGCATGGTCACGACGCTCAAGCACATGTTCAACGTCAAGAAGCGCGAGCACGTCGCGCTCATGTACCCCGAGCAGAAACGCCAGCTCCGCGTCGAGAACTACCGCGGCGTTCACCGTCTCAACAAGGACCCCGACGGCCGCGTCGCGTGCGTCGCGTGCTTCATGTGCAGCACCGCGTGTCCCGCGCACTGCATCCACATCGAGGCCGGCGAGTCCCCCTGGCCCGACCGCGAGAAGTACCCGGTCAAGTTCGATATCGACGAGCTGCGCTGCATCTACTGCGGCATGTGCGAGGAAGCCTGTCCCTGCGACGCGATCGAGCTCACCCCGCAGTATGAGCTGGTCGCCCGCACGCGCCAGGAGATGATCTTCGACAAGGAAAAGCTGCTGCACGTCTACGACCAGACGAAGGACATCAAGCCGCGCAAGAACCCGCCGGTGACCGACTACGGCCTGACCGGCGGGCAGGACAAGTCGGTCGCAAAGCCGACGACACACGGGAAGATCTAGTGTCCCGAGTTAGAAGTTCGTTCACAAATTCTTGAGACCTTTTCGAGGATCAGGTCGGCGCTGGCGGTCCAGCGGAATGGCTTGGGGTCGCGGTTGTGCTGCTCGAGATAGGCTTGGATCTCC
>JBFXAM010000138.1:0-11696 GCA_050184295.1 Phycisphaerae bacterium
TCTGTTTGTCGCCTGCCGGGCCGCGGGGATCAACGTTCACCGGATGTTCCTCGCGGCGCTGCTGCTGGGCGTGTTCGTGGGCGCCTTCGCGCTGCTGTTCGGCAATTATGTCATTCCGAGTTTCATGCAGCGGCTGGTCGCGTATGGGCGCGCCAACCTGCGCGACATCGCGGCGCAGCAACTGCTCAGCCGCGGACGACTGCGCTATCAGAACCAGTTTTTCATGACCGCGGAAGGCGTGAACACGCCCAGCGCCGCGGCGCTGCGCGAGAAGAACATGCCGATCGACGGGCAGGACTACCTGCTGGTCGAGAAGCCGACCTTTCTGCAACTCGACAAGGACGGCCGGCTGGTGCGGTTCTCGTCGGCGCAGTGGGGGTTGTGCCAGTTCGACACGACGCGCTCGCCGGTCGAAGTCACGATCTTCACGCACCAGGCGCGCGACTTCGAGATCGGGCGCAGCGTCGTGCACATCGACCGCCAGCAGATCGGCCCGATCGAATTCCCCGTCGCGTTTCCCGAGCGGCTCTCGTGGATGGACCTCAACACCCTGCTCCACTTCCGCACGGCGCCCTGGGACGCGCCGCCGCTTCGCGACCGGCTGCGCGAGTTCGTCGGCGTGGTCGCGACGGCGGCCTTTCACGCCGACGTGGCGCGGCGCGTGGCGGCCGGCGACAAGCTCACGCTGACCGACCCCGACGGGCGCCGGCAGGTCGTCGCGGCCGACACCGCCAAGCTCACGCCCAAAGGCGTGCAGTTCGAGAAGCTGCGCGTCGAAGCGATCCGCGCCGACGAAACGGGCCCAACGCTGTACCGCGCGGCGCGCGGTCAACTGAGCGGGCGCCCGCTGCCGGACGGGCGCATGGTGGTCGAGCTGCGCTTGTTGCAGACGCCGGAGCAGCCCGTGCTCGAGACCAACCCGCGGGCGGGTGCGGGCCGCAAGCCGCTGGAGAAGCCGTCGCTGAATCTGGATCCGATCGAGCTGCCGGCGTCGGCGCTGGCGACGGAGCTGACGCCGGCGCGCGTCCTGGCCGCAGCGCCGCTGCCGGTGCAGTTGGTGGAGCTGGACGACGCGCGGGCGGCGCTGGCGCGCGAGGCGCGCGAGACGCAGCGAAAGGTCGCCGCGCAGATTCACTTTCGACTCGGCGCCGCCACCGCGGTGCCGGCGGCGGTGCTGATGGCGGCGGTTCTGGGACTGATCTTCCGCGGCGGACGCGCCCTGGGCGCGTTCCTTCTGGCCTGTGTGCCGTTCGGGTGCGTCGTCATTCTGATGGCGATGGGCAGCCAACTGACCAAGGGCGAGCTGACCCAGAACCTGGGCCTGCTCGTCATCTGGGGCGGGGTCGCGGGGATGTACGCGGGCACGCTGCTGCTGGCGCAGCTGGGTGTGCGGCGCTAGGGCGCGCGAGGAGCCGCGAGTTGAACACGATCGATCGATATGTCGCGCGGACGTTCCTGATGAGCTACGTGCTGCTCCTCCTGGCGGGCATGGGGCTCTATGTCGTCGGCGACCTGCTGGTCAATATCGACGATTTCACGGCCGACGGCGCCGTGCCCGCGCCGCAGGCGCTCCGCAGCATGGCGGACTATTACCTGTACAACGTGCCGCTC
Organism: Phycisphaerae bacterium; assembly: GCA_050184295.1. Taxonomy (GTDB): domain Bacteria; phylum Planctomycetota; class Phycisphaerae; order UBA1845; family Fen-1342; genus JBFXAM01. The sequence continues at coordinate 1,612 of JBFXAM010000138.1, forward strand.
TATTTCTCGCAGCTCGGCGGCTTTGCCCTGGCGATCGCGGCCTGCTTTACGCTCGCGCTGATGCACCGCAACAACGAGATGACCGCGCTGGTGGCGGCGGGCATGCCGCTCCAGCGGCTGCTCGTCCCGATTCTCGCCTGCGCCGTCGTGCTGGCGGGCGCGTGGCTCGCGAACCGCGAGTTTGTTCTGCCCGAGATCGCACATAAGATCGCCCGGCAGCGCTCCGACGTGCAGGGCGCGCGGACACTCGGCGTCTACTGCATCCGCGACGACAAGAACAACATCCTCACCGCGTTGCGGCTCTATCCGCGCGAGGGCGTGCTCGCGCGGGCCTTTGTGATCGAGCCGGACGAGAGCGGCGCGCCCGCGCGGCTGATCGAGGCCGACGAGGCGATCTACGATCCCGCGGCGCGGACCTGGCGGCTGGAGCGCGGGCGGCGCGTCGAGATGGGCGCGGCCCCCACGGAAGGGCTCGGCGCGCCGATCCGCTACGAGCCGGTCGCGGAGTTTCCGCTGCGCTTGACGCCCGAAGACCTCGTCTTGCGGCAGGGGGCGGAGTGGTCGGAGCTGCTGAGCCTGAAGCAGATGAACGCGCTGGTGGAGCACGGCAGCCTCGCAAACCGCCCGACGATCGTGATGGCGCGACACGTGCGACTGACGACGCCTCTATTGCAGCTCATTCTGCTGGTGCTGACCGCCACCGTGTTCGTGTCGCGGGCGCCGGCGAACGTGCTGGCGAGGGGCGGGCGAGCGCTGCTGATCGGCGGCGTGTTCTTCGCGATCGCGTTCATGGCGCAGAGCATCGTGCGCGAGGAGCACGCCGAACTGGTCGCGTGGTCGCCGATCCTGATCTTCGGGCCGTGGGCGGCGGCGCAGTGGGCGAGTGTGAAGACCTGAGCGCGTGCGTCCGCATCGCGCGCGGCGCGCTCGGAGCCGCGGGCGCAAGCCCGCGATTGCGGACGCGGGAACCGTTGATCGTCGGGCGCGCGGCCATGCTTGCGGCCCCGAGCCACGTTCGCGTTTCGTGGCGGCGTCCGGCGGTTGTCTACCGATCGCTCTGCGACACCACCGCATCGACAAACGCGTCGACGTCGAACACGTCGATCGCGCCGTCGCGGTTGACATCGGCGAGGTCGCGGCGGCACCAGCCGTAGTTCTGTTGATAGAACTCGGCGTCGACGAGTGCGGCGACGAAGGGGTCGATGTCGAAGTGATTGACGCGTTTGTCGCAGTTGAGATCGCCGGGCCTGGGCGGGATGTAGACGGCGATGCCGCGGCCGCCGCGGTGGCCGGTGGGGAAGCGGAAGACTTCTGTGCGCTCGCCGGTGTTGGGATCGACGGCGTAGACGCCGACCTGGTCGGTGACCCAGAGCGTCCGTTCGTCGTCGGAGAGCGCGAAGGCTCGATAGCCAATAAGCGTCGTTGGCAAGATGCGCCGCGTGGAGGGGTCCATGGCGTCGTAGCGCCCGAGGCCGGGACTGGCGGAAAAGAATATATCTCCACGGCTATCGATGGCGATTGTGTTCGGTGGTCCGGTGATCTCCTCGGGGCCGAACTGCGAGACCTGGCCTGTGGGCGTGACGAGCGCGAGCGCGCCCGTGTTGCCACTGACGTACATCGAGGTCATGATATCGCCGCTGGGAGTCATCGCAATGGCCGAACCACCGTTCACTAGTGTGCCGCGCGGAAGGAGCGGTTCGGCCGTCTCGGCGCCGCGCCGGATTCTCCAGAGCGGTTCGAGAAGAATCATCGAGAGATAGAGATTCCCATATCTGTCGAAAGCTAATCCATTCTGCCCGAAGGGCGCCGCCACGCCGTTCGATCGGTTGTAGCGAACGGAGATGGTCCCCTCGGAGTCGATCGCGAGGATGTTGTCGCGGCTGTAGTTGAGCACGAACAAGTGCTCGCCGTCGGGCGTGAACGCGAGGCCGTTGTTTGTACACAGGCCGTCGTCGAAGCCGGCGATGACCCAGGAGTCGCCCGTCGTCGGATCGATCTGCCGCACCCAGTTGCCCTGCTCCAGGCAACCTTCGCGCGTCGTTTCGGAAACGTAAATATGACCGGGCGGAAACGCCGGCGCGGACGGCGCAGGCGCGAACGCACACAGCGCGATCAACATCAGGCGATTCGCTGACATCGCGAGCAACTCCCAATTCGCCCGTTCGATTGTAGCAGGAATCTCGGATGAGTGATAGCCTGTTTCGGCGTGGCGCGAGGCGGACACGGCCCGATCCGTCGAGCGCGCTGGCGCGCGATCGCGGGCGTCCGTTCCGCGTCGCGTTGAAGCACATTTCCGGGCTCGGGAGAACGTCCATGTCTCGTCGTTCGTTGATCGCTCTCGGTTTTGCGTTCGCGTGCGTTCCGGGGCCGTTCGTCGCGGCCCAATGTCCCGACCCCGCCGGGCAGGGTTGCTGGGCGCCCGAGATCAACAGCGGTACTTCGCCGACCTGGCCGAGCGTGTGGGCCGTGCATAGCGCGTTGCTCAAAAACGGAAAGGTGCTCTGCATCGCGCCGCCGAGCGAAGATGATCCGGAGGACATCAACGTCTCGATCTTTGACCCGATCACCGGTACGAGTGACACGAGTGCGAACCTGCAACAGCAGAATCAGCCCGGCTTCGCCAACCCGCCGCTCGACCTGTTCTGCTCCGGACATGCGCAACTGGCAGACGGACGAGTCGTTTTTGTCGGTGGCGGAACGCTGCCGGGTACGGCGTACACCGTTGTGTTCGACCCCGACGCGCTCCCGGGTAACCCATGGACGAAACGGGATAACATCGGCCTACGGACTGTGCCGCCGACGATGAACGCTCACCCGCGCTGGTATCCCACCTGCACGACGCTGGCGAACGGCAGGATTCTGGTCACCGCGGGTCGCGACACAATCAGCGATCCCTGTGACGCGGATCCGCCGTACGAGCCCGGCAATATTCCGCTGATTCTCGACGTGAACCAGCCCAGCGGCCAGCAGTGGACCTGGCTCGACGAGTCGGCCCGGCTCGATCTGATGTGGTATCCGTTCGTTTTCCAGACCGTCGCGGCCGGAGTCTTCATGGGCGGGTCAAACTACTTCGACTACATGTTCTGCGTCCATCCAAACACAAGTCGATACCTAAATCCGGCGTTGTCGACGTGGTCCGCCGGCCCGAACTACAACTACGATTGCGGGACCGCGGTGATGTACGATGTGGATTCGGTGCTCATGGCCGGCGGCAGAAAGGAGTACGAAACCGGCGAGCCCGCAGATCATGTATACCTGACCACTACAAAGGGCGAGGCCGGAGTGTGGACTGTCGGTCCGTCGCTGAATGTGGGACGCTTCGAATCATCCGCGCTTGTGCTCGCGGACGGCTCGGTCCTCATTATTGGGGGTGGACACAGCCCGGGCGGAACGTCGCGCCTGGCGACAGACGCTGAGCGCATTCCCTATCGGCGCCCCGAATGGCGACGTTACAGCATGCAATCGGGCTGGGCCACCGATTGGCAACTGCTGGCGCCGATGTCCGAAGTGCGGATGTATCACTCGTCCACGCTGCTCTTACCCGACGGCCGAGTGTACATCGCGGGCGGACAATGGGGAACGCTGCCGGGCGCCACACTTCAAGAAACCGCCCAGATCTTCTCCCCGCCGTATCTCTTCGCCGCCGACGGCAGTCCGGCGTCGCGGCCGCAGGTCTATGGTGCGCCGACTCATATGTATTATGACACGGCCGCGACGGTGTGGATGACAAGCGAAGCCGACGCCGCCGGCATTGTCGACGCCAAGCTCATTCGTTTGGGTTGCTCCACGCACGCCTTCGACCAGAACACCCGCGGCGTCACGCTGAAGTTCACCGTGAGCGGCCCGCTCGTGAAAGTCGCCGGCCCCGCCAACGCCCACGCCGCCCCGCCGGGTTACTACATGCTCTTCCTGCTCAAGGCCGGCGATCGGCCGTATGTGAACTTCCCGTCCAACGGGATGATTGTGAAGTTGCAGTAGGCTCGCGGAACCCATCAGAGCCGCGGGCGCAAGCCCGCGATTGCGGACGCGTGGCGGCGGGCCGATTGAGTTCCTGAGAACGTGGCGACGCAAGAGCCGTCGCCACGGCACCCCGCTTGCGGACGGGCGGCCGCGCTTGCGGACGCGTGGCGAGGCCGATCGATTTCCTGAGAACGTGGCGACGCAAAAGCCGTCGCCACGGCACCCGGCTGGCGCGCGCCGGAGTGGGCCGATCGAGTTCCTCAGAACGTGGCGACGCAAAAGCCGTCGCCACGGCACCCGGCAGACCCTCGCCACGGCACCCGGCGACTCAGACCGTTCGTCAGCCCTAATCGCGGGCTTGCGCCCGCGGCTCTGATGGGCACCTCGCCTCGCGCGGCTTCGATGCGCATGCCGCCTCGCGCGGCTCTGGTCACGCTTCTCGGTTCGCATCGCGGAAGTCCCGCGGCTCTGATGGGCGCCTCGCCTCGCGCGGCTTCGATGCGCATCCTGCCTCGCACGGCTTCGATGCGCATCCTGCCGCGCGCGGTTCGGGCGGCGCTTTGCCCGGGCGGCGTTTTGCCTTTATAAATGCCGATTCCTCGCCGCCGCGCGCGGATGGCGGCAGCCTCGTTCGACCCGGAGACGTCGCGGTCGGGCCGTCGGCGGCAGCGCGAAGCTCCGTGGGTATTCGTCAGCCGTGGGTGTTCGTCAACCGTAGGTATTCTCAATCGCGGGTATTCGTCATGAGCATCCTCGTCGACCAGAACACGCGCATCATCTGCCAGGGCATCACCGGCAAGGCCGGCGCGTTTCACACGAAGCAGTGTCTCGAATACGGCTCGAAATTCGTCGGCGGCGTCACGCCCGGAAAGGGCGGCACGACCAGCGAGCACGGCCTGCCCGTGTTTGACACGTGTTACGAGGCCGTCGCGAAAACCGGCGCCGAGGTGAGCATGGTGTTCGTGCCCGCGGCGTTCGCCGCCGAGGCGGCCATGGAGGTGGCGGACGCGGGCGTGCGCCTCGTGGTGCTGATCACCGAGGGCATCCCCGCTCTCGACATGGTGAAGGCGCGGAAGTACCTCGACGACAAAGGCGTGCTGCTCGTCGGACCGAACTGTCCCGGCATCATCAGCCCCGGGCAGTGCAAGATCGGCATCATGCCCGGCTACATCCACCTTCCGCCGGGCGCCAACACGAAAAACGTCGGCATCATCAGCCGCAGCGGAACGCTCACCTACGAAGCGGTCTGGCAGTGCTCGCAGCGCAAGCTCGCGCAGAGCACCTGCGTGGGCATCGGCGGCGACCCGGTCAAGGGGCTGAACTTCATCGAACTGCTCGATCTCTTCGAAAAGGACCCGCAGACGCACGCGATCGTCATGATCGGCGAGATCGGCGGCACCGATGAGGAACAGGCCGCCGAGCACGTGCGCAAGCACATCCGCAAGCCCGTCGTAGCGTTCATCGCCGGGCGGACCGCGCCGCCGGGGCGTCGGATGGGGCACGCGGGCGCGATCATCAGCGGCGGCGAGGGGACGGCGGAGTCGAAGATCACGGCGCTGCGGGCGGCGGGCATCGCGGTGAGCGAAAGCCCCGCGACCATCGGCGAGACAATGGCGGGCGTCTTGCGCTAAGCGCGGTGTGCGCGCCCGCGCCGCGCGCCATTCCGAGCGACGCCGCGCCCGCCCGCGGACCTGGCGCGTCCCGTCTCCGGTTCTCGCTCCGCAGATCACTCCTCGAGCAATGCCTCCGTCCGGCGCGCGATGTTCGCGACCAGCGGCCGGCAGATCGCCTCGTAGTCCTGGCGCGCGATGCGCACGCTCTCGGTGTGCAGGCCCGCCTGCATGATGATGAAGTCCTCGTGCCGCAGCGATTCATCCATGATCGTGCGCATGCCGAAGAGATGTCCGAGGGGCGGCTCGGCGCCGAGTTCGCAACCCGGGAACAGGCGCGACAGCTCGGTCTCGTTGGCGAGCCGAACGACGGACTCGCCGAGGATCGCGGCGACTCGTTCGAGGTCGACGCGATAGGGCGCCGGCAGCACGCACATCGCGAACCCGGTCGGGCCTTTGACGACGACCGGCTTCGCGACGTGATAGCCCGAGACATGTTCGACCTGTGCCAGCCCCTGCGACGTGAACGTCGTGCGGTGCTCGTGCTTCTGATAGGGAATCTTGCGCTGCTGGAGTTCAAGCTCGAGATTCATGGCGCAGCCTCCGTTTGATCCGGCGGAGTGTCCGCACCGGGCCGCCGCCGGTCTTCCCGATTTCGTGGCAAGCGGCGTGCCAGCGGCGCGAGAATCGCAAGAAAATCGCGCCCGTGAGTCGGACGCCGGACGTGCTGGCACGACGGGGGCGATTCCGCGGGCGTTGCTCGGTGGTGATTCGCGGTGCTGGAATGTCGCCTTATCCCCGATCCCCGCCCGGCCGGGGTCGACGCCGCTTGGGGCGATCCCGCGGCAGTGGGTCAGTTCGATCCGGGGCAGGGGCGCCTCGCCCGTACCACGCTTTCAAATTCACGTTTTCATGGGACTGACCCATTACCCATGCCGCGGTGCGGCTTGCCGGGCGGGTCCGAGGCTCTTATCGTACCTCGGCTTGTGCGCAGGCCGTGTGGTCAGCCAAGCGACGATCGCGGGCGCGCCGACAACGGATTGGGACGCGGACGGGCTGGCGCCGGCAGGAACGCGCTGCGATGGCGAGTCTTCACCCGGAATTGCTCGCAATCCTCGCCTGCCCGGCGGGTGGCTGCCACGGGCCGCTCACACAGACCGAAGCGGCGCTCCTGTGCGGGCGCTGCGGGCGGTCGTATCGCATCGAGCAGTCGTGGCCGGTCCTGATTCCGGATGAGGCCACGCCGCCCGATCCGGCGGCGCGGCCTGCGGCCTTGCGTTCGAAGAGCAGCCCACCCGCGCGCGACTCCGGCGCGGCCTCCGCGGGGGGAGCAACCTGACGCAGCCAAGCGCGCGGCCGCCGGGGCGGCTTCGCGGCGACCGCGTGACGAGACCTGATCGGACGATCGACCGACCGCCCATGTTTGCCATTATCAGCGACATTCACTCGAACCTCGAAGCGCTGCAAGCGGTGCTGGCGGAGATCGATCGCCGCAAGATCGCTGACATCGTCTGCCTCGGCGACGTGGTGGGTTACGGACCCAATCCAAAGGAATGCCTGGACATCGTGCGCGAACGAGCGCGCATCTGCCTGATGGGGAACCACGACCACGCCGTGCTCTACGAGCCCGCCAATTTCAATTCCGCTGCCGAGCGGGCCTGCTACTGGACCCGGCAGCTCCTCGAGGCGGAGACGAGCGTCGAGAAACGCAACGAGCGTTGGCGGTTTCTGGGGCGTCTCGCCGTGCGGCAGCAGGAGCGCGACATCCTGTACGTCCACGCCTCGCCGCGCCGCCCGATCAACGAGTACATCTTTCCCGAGGACGTCTTCACCAACCCCCAGAAGGTGATCGCGAATTTCGAGCGCATGGACACGCAGCTCAGCTTCGTGGGTCACACGCACCAGCCCGGCGTGTTCCTCGACGACCCGTATTTCGACCCGCCGCACGAGCTGCCGGACTCGCCCTTTTACGAAGTCGAGGACGAGCGCGCCATCATCAACGTCGGCAGCGTCGGCCAGCCGCGCGACCGCGACCCGCGGGCGAGCTTTGTCGTGATCCACGACCGCGAGACGGGCAATGGATCGGAGAGTCTCGTCGCGCAGGCGCTGGGCGGCACGGTGGAGCAGATCGAGTTCGTCCGCGTCGAATACGACATCGACGCCACCGCGCGCAAGATCATGGCTGAGCCCATGCTCGACGACCTTCTGGCGACGCGGCTTTACGAGGGGCGCTAGGAGCGTGCCCAGCAACGTTCGGAGTCCGAGCCGGACCCGGGTCGCTGGCGCAAGCGAGCCGTGTCGGCGGCGCGCCTTCGCAGGCGTATAATTGCGGGGATGTCGCTCGGCCGCCGCCAGTCTCGGCTTGTCGGACTGGAGGCACGCACTCAGGTGTCACGATGCGTCAACTGAACTTCGACAGTCTGCCGCTCGTTGACGTCGCCTTACGGGCGAGCCTGGCGACGTCTACCAAACTGACATTTGAGGGTTTGAACGAAGTTCGGAACGCGCTGCAAGGCGAGTTTCCGACAATGACGGAGCTCGAGCAGTTCCAGATTCCCCCCGGCGTTCCGGGAGCGTCGATGGAGCTTGGCCCAGGACAGGTTCCGGGCGCTGTGTTTGCGGGGCGACCGGATGGCGTGTCCGTGATCGTGCAGAGCCAACTGCTCGTTGCGCGGTGGGTTGAACCGCCGCGGGTGGGTACGGCGGCCGAGCCCGTTGCGTATCCACGCTACCCCGCCCTCAGGGCTTCACTCAACCGAATCATGGAGGCGTTCTCGCAGGCCTTTCGTTTTGAGAACCTGCCGGTCGTAACGGTGAATATGTCGTACACTAACTTCCTGCGAATCCCACATGACTTTCCGGTTCTGCAGCGCTACTTTTCGCCACTGGTGCAGTTTGGCGCAGCCGCCTGTGCGCGCCGCGTACACATTGTTGAGGCGTCGTGGCAAGAGGACTCCGGCTTGGACGTTCGTTTTCGACTGCGGCAGCTGATACTGACGACGCTTGGGCAGAAAGTGGAAGGCTCTGAGCTCACGACCGCAGCTGGACGCTGCTTAAAGTCGCCAGCATCGCCGATGGACGCGCTCGACGGGATTCATGCACGACTCCAGGAGTTCTTTTATTCCATTCTGAGTGACGACGCGCAGCGGGAGTGGGGTCTACAAGGAGCCTCGGATGTTGGATCGGTCGCTTCCTAGAAATCACGGCGATCGCAGCGAGAATGCGGCCGTGGGCTGTTCCGTGCTGGATCGCACTCCGTGGGAGCGAAACGCGTTACCCGCATGTGACCCGGCGGAATCGCTTGGTGACTCGCGGGAGTCTGGGCTTGGCCCGATTCGACGCGTCCTCGGTGACGAAGCTGCGCGCCTTGAAACGCAGATAGATCGGCAGTTGCAGGATCAGGTCGCCGACGATCTTGTTCCAACAACCGCTGCGATCAGTCGTTGCAGAGAACTCGCTCGCAACATGCCCCTTCAGGTGACTCGGTCGCGGAAGGTTCTCATTGCCGCATTCATCGGAGATGATTCAACGGTCTCGCTTGTGGTTCAGTCACTGCTCACCGATCGGCGAGTCAACTGCAAGATTTCGCAGGACGGGACGTCGATATACGTGCTGAAGACCGACGAGCGTATGACTGTTAGGCCGGAGCCGCTGTCTCACGTGGACGACAATACAATGCCCCGGCTGGCCCTATGGGTAACGTCACGCCAGCCATGACGTTCACTCAGGACGATCACTTCATCCGTCGCGTGAGTCGCAAGAATCACCTGCAGAACGGTGTTGTCGCTGCAGGCGCATTCTCCGCGCGACCGGACGAGACTTCGCTCTCCTTCACCTGGCGGAACGAGTCCCTGAAGCCTGATCATGCATTGGACGAGTACCAAATTCGGAATAAACTTCCACACGGAGACCTGCCCGGTCTCTGTCAGTTGACGTTCCTTGACCTCACGCTTTCTATTAGGCCTCCGCTCCCGCCTCGCATCGATCCTGACCCAAACGACACACACTATGGACACCTTCACTGCCTGACCGATATTCCGGGCGAGGAGCAGCGGGAGGTAATGGCGACGCTTGCGACTCACCACGGGATTCTGCGGCAGTTCGTTCGCGCTCGAACGTGACGATCGGCGGACCCGGCTGCGCACCACGATAAGTCAGCAGGTAACGCAGGTCGCGGTCGCAGGCGTCCTGCCGTTCCGAACGGCTTTCAGCAGTGTCCGCCACCGCCGCACGCGTTACCCACCTGGGAGCACCGGGAGCGCCGTCCAAGAACCCGTACAGAACCGCCCAACCGACACGCACCTTGCAGCAAAAATGGATCGAGACCGCACCCCGCGCGCTCGGCGCGATGAACCGGCTCGGAGCCGGCGCTCCGGCGCGCGCGCGTGAGCCGCGTCGCGGAGCACGTCGACGATTTCACGCACCTGGTCTGCGGCGCTCCGGCGCGCGCGCGTGAGCCGCGTCCCGGAGTGCCGCCGCGCGCTTCTCCTCTCCCCGCCGTGTCGTCAGCCCGCC
>JBFXAM010000139.1:0-11608 GCA_050184295.1 Phycisphaerae bacterium
GCCCGGACTCAAGGATGAGGTATTCCATCATGTCGAAGCGAGTGGCGATCCCGTTGTGGTGCTGCGTCGCGGTGGCCGCCGGATGTGCGCCCAACGCGATGGTCACCAACAACGCCGTGCGAAACGTCCAGGCGTACGGCGATTTCGGCGTCGTGGGCAACGGGAACGAAGTGACGCTGAAAGCCGGTTAGTTCATCGTGAAGCTGTCGATCATCGGCGACAAGAACAACGTGATGGTCGAGGAAAACGTCCCGCTCGCGCGTCTCGAGATCTGGGGTTCGAACAACACCGTCAACGTGCCCGAGGGCATTTACTTCCGGGTCACGCAGGTCGGCAAGAACAACCAGGTGATCCACCGCCCGATATCCGGCGCGTATCGCCCGCGGAGCGAGTATCAGTCGAACACGACGACGACCGTCGAGATCGTCCCGCCGGCGCAGCCGGGGATCAGCGTCCCGCCGCCGAGCAACCCGGCCGAGCCCGGCATCACGCCGCCGCCCGCGGTACCCTGAGGCGCTCGATGATCGCGATAGGTCGCAGGCCGCCCCGCGCGCCGTCGCAGCGGAGCGGCCCGCGGCTTGGTCGTTTCGTCGGTGTCCGAAGCGCCGCGATGGCATCGCGCCGAACGCACGCTCCGGCGTTCACCGCACGAGGATGTCGGGCCGCCCGGCGCACAAGGGCCATCCGCCCGTGGCGGTCGCGATTTCCGGCCCGCGGGACTGCGCGGCCGGCGCTGACGATCCCGAGGGAGCGTCACCCGCGCCGGTCAGAATCGTGTCCTCGCTCTTCGTGCCCGTGATTGTCGGGTTCCAGCCCACCAGTTGCCGCGGCGCGACGCGGCGCGTCTCAGTCGGCGTCGCTTTGAAGTCGCGCGCTTCGTAGCCCATCGGGCCGCCTTGGTGGTGCCTGCACCACTCGTCGGCGAAGCCTGTCGCCGCGTACGACTCGATCCCCTTTGCCAGGACATCGCACCAGCGCGCCCCCGGCTGCGTCGCGGCGTGCAGGCTCGCATCGACGCGACAGACCGCGTCGTGCCGCTCGCGCAGGTCGCGGCTCAGCGGCCCGAAACTCACGAGCCGCGTCACGCTCACGATCAGCCCATGGCGCTGCGCGCACACCGCGACCATTGCGACGCGCTCGATCGCGCGCGCCGTCGGAATCGGGTGTCGAAAGCGGGCGATGCGCTCGTCGGCGGCAACCAGTATGACGTGCGCGAAGATGCCGCGATCGCGTAGCCACCCCGCCACCGCGCCGCCGAGATGCCGCTCGGTCATCCCGGGCCGCACGTCGTCTTTCAGCAACCGCTCCACAACCTCCGCGGTGTCGCGGCCGAGCATTCGCACCCGCTCGATCTCGCGCGCGGTGAGCGACGCCCGCAGCGGTGCGAGCGTGTCGCACGGCCAGTCCTTGGCAAAGCGCGCGTCGTCGCGCTCGCCGCCCAGCGACCGCGGCCAGTCGACAGGCGGCGGTTCCCACCATGATCCGACGCGGAGTTCCCACTCGTCGCCGAATTCCTCCGCGCGCAGCCGCGGCTCCTCGATGTTGTCGGTGAACACCCGCTTCTCGCGCGGCGTCCACAACACCGCCGCCACGCCCAGCGCGCTCGCGGTGTCGCAGTGCACGTCCGCGCCGTCGGTAATCCAGGCGATATTCGCACGACGGCGCAGCAGCACGCCGTCGCAGCCCTGCTCACGACAGAACGCGGCAAGACGGACGTCCTTTTCGTTCATGTGGTCCTCCCGCGCATCGCGGTTCGTCCTCGTGCAAAGTCGATCGTTCGGCGCACGCGGCGAGCGCTCCGCGCGGATCGCGCAGGGCGCGCAGCGGGCATTACGTGGTCAGCAGCCGTTCGACGGCGTGCCGCGTCGGGAGGTTCTGCGCACCCGGACGCGTGCACTTCAGCGCCGCAGCCGCCTGCGCGAACGCGATCGGATCGGCGTGCCCGTCTGCCACGGCGGCGGCGAACGCGCCGACGAACGCGTCACCGGCGCCCACGGTGTCCGTCGCGCGCACCTTGAACGCCGGGCGGACGCCGCCGCGCCCGCCGTTCGCGCGCGTGTCAAACACGCCCTGTTCGCCGAGCGTGATGATCGGCCACTCGGCGCCCATGCGCCGTAACGCGCGGGCGGCCCGCTCGGGACGGGTTTGCCCGGTCAGTTCCTGGGCTTCGTGCTCGTTCGGGACGATTACGTGGACGCCGGACAGAGGCCGCCGCGCGTCTCGCGCCGCGACCCCGCGCCGCAGCGCATCGAAGTTCGCTGGGGCAGGGTTCAGGATGAAGAGCCTGGCCCGCGGCATCGCAAACGGCGTCTCAAGCTGCATCACGACCACGTCGAATGGCCGGCGCGGCACACGCACTTTTGCATTCGCGTTCGGCGCGACGGCGATCAGATTCCGACCGCGCTCATCGACGACGATCAGCGCCACGCCGGTCGGTCCCCTGACGGTGCGAATCGCGCGCACGCCCACGCGGTGCTCCGCCAGGTTCGCCTTCGCAGTGCGGCCATACTCGTCGTCGCCGACGCACCCGACCATGTGAACGCGCCCGCCGAACCGCGCCGCCGCGATTGCCTGATTCGCGCCCTTGCCGCCGCACACGACACGATAGTCGCGGCCGAGCACCGTTTCGCCCTCGCGCGGCAGGCGCGGCGCGACGACAACGAGATCGGTGTTGATGCTGCCGATGACGACGATCGTGCGCATGCGGGATGCTCTCGAATCACGGCGGAATCAGTGGCTCGCGGCGAGATCCTCGATCAGCGTGGTCGCGAATCCGCAGCCGGCGGATTCGAAGTAACAGTTCCCGTTGTAGAAGCTGGCCTTCCGCGTGCGGCTGGGAAAGCTGCGGTTGGCCGCCTCGGGCGAGTCGTTTGCGTGGACGTAGTGTGCCTGTCCGAAGGGGCCTTCGCGCGTGAGTTCCTGGAGTCGAACGAGCCAGTCGAGCGCCCGGCGCCGCTCGCCGAGGCGGAGGAGCGCGCTCGCGGCCCTTGCGGGCCAGCCGTCGTACGAGCCCGTCGCCTGGTGGTCGGCGCGAAACGTCTGGAATGCGGGCAGCTTGCGCGTGAGCGCGTCGGGGTCGCTCGGCGCCAGCGCATACAGCCAGTCCTCCGTTTGCAGCTCGCGCTCGAAGAATGCGACCATGCCGCGCCGCACCGGCTCCGGCAGATCCCGCGCGACACTTCGCCCGACGTACACAAAGTCCAGAATCGTCCGCACGACGCGTCGCGAACCGTCGGGTTGCACGCACGCCCAGGGTCCGTCCGCGTAGAGCGTCAGCAGCGCGCCGACCAGCCGCGTCGCAGCCTCCGCGTACGTCGCGTCACCGGTGAGCTCCGCGAGAAACCGCAGTCCACTGACCGCGAGTGCGTTGAACGACGCGACGGTGTGCTCATACGCCGCGACGCACTCCAGGATGTTCTGACAGTCGCCGTAGTCGGTCAGCTCGGGGCGCGCGAAGCGCTTCAGCGCGTCGATCCGCTCCAGCGCCCACGCGCGATCGCCGGTGATGCGCACATAATCGGCGACGCACGATAGAAGCGCCCCGGGATTCACGCCATAGGCCATGCCCGCGCCCGCGCCGCTGACGGTCTCGATCCCCCAGTGCCGGCCGAGGTCGACGCGCAGCATCGCATCGAGCTGGTTTCGCAACACCGCGGGATCGAGCCGCGCCAGCAGCGGCGCCTGAAACTCGACCTCCCAAAGAAAACTCGTCGTCGGCGCGCCCTCCGGCCCGCCCCACACGTACGCCCGCTCCAGCCGCCCCGACGCGCTCCGCACCGCCGCGCCCGCATCCAGCGACGCGTCCGGCGGGCCTGCGCCATCCGAATGCGCCGCCGGCGGCGTCCAGATGCATTGTCCGCCGGTCGCGATCAGCGAACGCGGCGTCGGCGCGGGGATACAGCGCCGCGTCATCAGCAGCGTCAGCACGGACATGTAATAGAGCCGCGCCAGGTCGGGCACGTCGGGCTGGGCTACGCCGGCGAGCTCTTCATAGCGCGGCAGCGATCCCGAGAACTCGCCGTTGCCTTTTGTGAACGCCGCCTGCCAGACGCGTTCCCAGGCGGACTTCGCCTCATCCCACGCCATTGTCGGATCGACCGGCTCGATCGACGACTCGGCGGTTTGCACCGCCGACCACGTCCACTCGTCACCCGCGCGGACGCGCCGCTCGACGACGCCGACCTTGCCGCGCTGCATGGGCTGCTCGCCGTCGAGCCAGGCCTGCAGGTCGCTGTACACGCGCCGTTCGCCCGGCGCCCAGACCCGCGCGACGCCGAACGTCTTTGCGTCGTCGAGCAGAAAGCCGCCGTCCGTCGCGACGAGATTGCGCTGCGGCACATCCTCGGGCGGCAGATTCCAGTAATCGGTGAATCGCCACACGCGCGGCAGTCCGCCGAACACGAGACACGCGTGCATCTCGCGCTCGAAGCGCAGGCGCACCATCACCGCGGCACGCCCGGCGGGCATGCGCACCGCGCTCGACACGCCGTGTCCGCGCCGCTCGATCTCATAAGCCTTCCAGCGATACTCGATGCCCGCGCGGGGGAAGCGTCGGAGGCGGTCGCCTTCGCGCACGAAGAGCAGTCCGGCGGGCGTGTTCATGCCGGTCGGTGCGCAGATCCAGTTCTGCACGCCGGCCAGGTCCCACGCCGCCTGCACCATGCCGTGAAAGTTCACGATCGCCGGCAGGCTGAAATGCACTTCGTCGCGCGGCGCGAGCCAGTCGCCCGCGAGTCGATCCAGTGTCAGCATGACGAACCCCTCGGCCGGTGCGCTCGGTCGTTCGCGGTCGCGCGATCGTTACCCTAGCGCCTGCGCAACGCCGGCCTGTTCCAGCCGCGGCCCCAGGTCGACCGGCTGCCCGCTCTTGGCCGACTCGCACACGGCTTGCATGACGCAGACGGTTTCGATGCCTTCGACGAGATTCGGCGAGTGCGGCGTGTTTTCGAGAATGGCCTTCGCAAAGTAATCCGCGTAGTTGGCGAACTCTCCGAAGTGCATGCCCTTCAGTTGGTGGTGAAAGTAATAGCCGGTCAGCGCGTGGTGATAGTCCTCGCACCGTTCCTCGCCGTCCGGACCGCTTTCCACAAACGCCAGATCCGGGTACTTCGCGAGGCTCGTGCCCAGTTGGCCCATCAGCAAGCACTCGATGTGTGCGCGAGCGCGCGGCAGCTCCGTGACGCCGTAGTTTCCGAACACGCGGCCGATGCGTCCGTCCTCGGCCTTGAGGTTCACGACGTACGCATCGTAGCCCAGCACGCCGTGGCGCCGCCCAAGCGCCGTGTGCATGCCGAACGCGTGAACCGCGCGGATGCGCCCGAGATACCAGCGGACGAGGTCGAGCGGATGCGAAAGCCCGAGGAACGCCCAATCTGTGTCGGCGAGCGACCAGGGGCTTTTTTCGTAGAACCAGTCCATGCGGTGGTTGTAGTGCGCGTCGACGACCTCGACCTCGCCCAGCGCGCCGCGCTCAAATGCGGCCCGCTGCCGGCGGAACGGCTCGAAGAAGCGCGTGCTCTGCCCGACCAGCAGACGCCGGCCGCTGCGGCGCGCCTCGGCGAGCAGCTCGGGTGCGCGCGACAGGTCGTTGATCAGCGGCTTCGTGCAGATCACGTGCTTGCCGGCGCGAAAGGCCGCGAGAATCTGGTCCGCGTGCAGCGCATCCGGCGTGTAGATCGCGACGATGTCCACGTCCGGGCGCTTCAGCAGCTCGGCGTAGTCCGCCGTGCAATACAGCTCCGGCGCGGCTTCGCACGCCGCCGCGAGCTTCTCCGGCCGCAGGTCGCAACCCGCGACCGCACGGCAGTAGCCGGTCTGCTGGAGCGCGACGACGAGCGTGTGCCCTTCGTGCAGCCCGACGACGCCGACGCCCAGCCGGTGCTCCGGCGGCACGACGCCATACATGCCGCGACGATCGACGACGGGTTTTCCGGTGGGAAGCAAAGGTTGGGTGGTCATGTGCGTGCTCGAATGCGTGAACGAATCGCATTGTCGCCGCGATGCTCCGAAGTCGCAAGCGGGCCGTGTTGCACGACGCACGCCCCGTCGCAAGCGCGCCGCGCCGCCGCCGCGTGCGCCGCGCAGGCACGCGCCCGGCATCATCAGCGCCGCGGGCGCAAGCCCGCGACGACGGCCCCGTCGCGCACGCTGCCGCGCGCGACTGGAAGGCAAGAAAAACGCACGGCCGGGAAGTGTGCCCGGCCGCGCGTCTCGGATGGCCCGCTGTCGCGTCGTCCGCCGATCAGCTACTCGTAGAACCGCGTGCTCTCGGTCTCAAACACCGGCGTGCCGAGTTGTTCGCTGTTCAGCTCGGTGCGGAAGCGCACGTCGCCGGCCTTGGTTCCCTTCACGGTCACGGTCCATGTCGCGCGGGCCTTCGGCGCCAGCGACGGCAGCGGTGCGAACTTCACCTTCTTGCCCTCTGCGGTCGCCGCGGTCGCGCCGGCGCCCTTGACGAACGTCTCCTCGTCCGGAAGCTCGCAGGTGATCACGATGTTCGTGTCCGTCGCCGAGCCCTGGTTGGTGACGGTGATCGTGTAGGTCGTCTCGCCGCCGACCTCGATCGGATCGGGGTCGTCAACGGTTTCGAGCAGGATCGCCGGAATCCCCTTCACCTGAAGCTCGCACTCGGCGACGGCCTCGGCGCACCAAGTGACGCGCGCCGTGTTTTTCACGGTCACGATCTGGTTGCAGCGCACGTTGATGTTGAACGTCTTGCTGGCGCCGGCCTCGAGCGCGCCGATGCGCCAGACGATGTTGTTGCCGTCGCGGGTTCCGCCGCCGTCGGCGTTTACGAACTCGACGCCGCTCGGCAGCACGTCGGTGAGCACGACGTCGCGCGCCGGGCCGGTCCCGCTGTTCGTAACGGTCAGCTCGAACGTCGCGTCGCGGCCGACGTAGCGGAGACTCGGGCACTTCTTCGTCAGCGTCAGCGCGGGCGCCGCGAAGGTCTCGACGGCGGCGGCTTCGCTCTCCAGCACCGCCGGCGTCATCTGCATGTTGGCCGGACCGCGATCGATCGCGGCGACAAACGGCAATACCAGAGCCACAAAAATGTTCATCATGAGGCGTCTCCTTGGTTGGATTCGGTGCGAGACCCGCGCCGGGCCCCGGTGATTTCGCCCAAGGATGCCAGAAATAGACGGGTTTCGGCCGCGCGTCAACCGACCGTCATCGAGCCGCGGCCGGGCCGACGATCGAACCTCCGACGGCGGCTACGCAGACTTCGGCTCGTCGGCCTGTGCCGCGATTCGCAGCGCCAGCACGCGATCAATGAACGCCCACTTCGCGACGCGGTACGCGTCCATCGCGCGCCCCTCAAACGACTGCTTCAACGCGTTGTACTCCGCGACCAGCGCCGCGTCCGCCCGCAGCGCGTCGCGAAAGCGCACGAACGTGTCCGCCTCGCTCCCCGCGACCACGAGCTGCACGCCCAGCGGCGGGTCCGCGTCGTCATCCTTGAACGACGCGAACTCCGTCGTCCGCTCGTTGCCTTCGTTGCGCGCGAAACGCCGCGCGAGCACCGCTTCGCCGCGCTCGAAACGGCCGGCGCTGACACGCACCGCGATGTCGAGATCGCCCTTGGTCAGCGCCCCGGGCACGGACGTGCTGCCGACGTGCTGAATGTCGGCGTGCGGAAGCAGGATGGACAGCTCGGCGTGCAGCGCGGCAAAGGCACATTCGGCAACCCGCCGCGCGCCGTCCAAATCGGCGAGCCGCACGCGCTGGTCGGCCATTGACCCCACCCGTCACATCTCCGGTCCGCCGTCGTACACGCCGTAGACCCCCTTCAACGTGTCCATCATCTCGCCGACGGTTGCATGGGCTTCGGCGGCGTCGATCAGCGCCGGCATCACGTTCGTCCCCGCCCGCGCGTCGTCGCGCAGTTTCCGCAGCGCCGCGTCGTGCCGCGTCGCGTCGCGCCGCTGCCGCAGCTCGCGCAGCCGCGTCAACTGCTCGCGCTCCACGTTCTCATCGATGCGCAGCGTGTCGATCGGCGGGTGATCGTCGTCGGAGTACTTGTTGACGCCGATCATGACGCGCTCTCCGCGATCGAACTCCTGCCCGTATGTGTGCGAGGCGTCGGCGATGCTGCGGCGGAAGAAGCCCCGGTCGATCGCCGGCAGCACACCGCCCATGCGGTCGATCTCCTCGATCAGCTCATACGCCCGCTTCTCCATCTCGTTGGTCAGGTTCTCGATGAAGAAGCTGCCGCCGAACGGATCCACGGTCCGCGTCACGCCGGTTTCCTCGGCGATCACCTGCTGCGTGCGCAGCGCGATCTTGACGGCCTGCTCGGTCGGCAGCGCCAGCGTCTCGTCCATGCTGTTGGTATGCAGGCTCTGGGTCCCGCCCAGCACCGCCGCCAGCGCCTGGTACGCGACGCGCACGATGTTCACCATGGGCTGCTGCTCGGTGAGCGACACGCCTGCGGTCTGGCAGTGGCAGCGCATCCACCAGCTCCGCTCGCTCTTGGCGCCGAAGCGATCGCGCATGATGTGAGCCCACATCCGCCGCGCCGCGCGCAGCTTCGCGATTTCCTCGAAAAACTCGTTGTGCACGTCCCAGAAATAGCTGAGGCGCGGCGCGAAGGCGTCGACGTCGAGCCCGCGCTTCTGCGTCTCCTGCGTGTAGCAGATGCCGTCCGCGATCGTGAAGGCCAGCTCCTGCACGGCCGTCGAGCCCGCTTCGCGGATGTGATAGCCGCTGATGCTCACCGTGTTCCACTGCGGCATGTGCTGCGTGCAATACTCGATCGTGTCGACGACGAGCTTGACGCTCGGCCCCGGCGGAAAGACGAATTCGTTCTGCGCGTGAAATTCCTTCAGGATGTCGTTCTGAAGCGTGCCGCGAAGCTGGTCGAGCGGCACGCCTTGGTGCCGCGCGACGCAGATATAGAACGCCAGCAGGATCGCCGCCGGCGCGTTGATCGTCATGCTCGTGCTGACGTCGGCGAGATGAATCCCGTCGAACAGCACTTTCATGTCTTCGAGCGATGCGATCGCGACGCCGCACTTGCCGACCTCGCCGAGCGCCAGCGCGTCATCGCTGTCGCGCCCCATCAGCGTCGGCAGGTCAAACGCCGTCGACAGCCCCGTCTGCCCATGCTCCAGCAGGTACTTGAACCGCTCGTTGGTCTGCGCCGCCGTGCCGAAGCCGGCAAACTGCCGCATCGTCCAGACCTTCTTGCGGTACATCTCGGCGTGGATGCCGCGAGTGTACGGGAACTGCCCCGGCAGGCCGATCGCGCCGCCGGCGCCCGCCGCCTCGCTGATGTCCACGCCGCCGAAATCGTCCGGCCCGTACACGCGCTTGATGGGCAGCCCCGACATCGTCGTCGGGTCGGCGTTGCGGGGCGGTCGCCCCGGTCGCGTGGTTGTCGAGGCGACCTCCGAGCTCATGCCAAACTCCTGCATCTCTTGGATTTACACGAGATCGCCCGCACGACGTGCAGCCGCGGCGCGACGTTCTCTCGTGATTATAACACGATTCAGCACCGGACTTTCGCGCGCCGCACGACCGGATTCGCGGGGGCGAGCGTCCTGCCCGTCGGCGCACCACACGCCAGGGAGCGGCGACCGCGCCACGTTCGTCCGTCGACCTTTGGCGTTTGTCGTTGTGCGTTCAGGGTCTGGGCTGGTCCGTCAGCCACCCGACCACCTTCTCCATGAACGCCGGCAAGTCCGCCGGCCGCCGGCTGCTCACGTGATTGCGGTCGACCACGACGGGCGCATCGACCCACTGCGCCCCGGCGTTGGTCAGGTCATCGCGCAACGCCGGGGTGCTCGTCATCCGCACCCCGCGGACCACGCCCGCCGAGATGTTGACCCACGGCCCGTGGCAGATGCTTGCAACCAGCTTCCCCGCCGCGTTCAGATCACGCACCAGTCCCAGCACGCTGGGATCACGGCGCAGCTTGTCGGGCATCCATCCGCCCGCGACGATGACGCCGTCGAATTGTTCTGCCGACAGCGCGGCGACCGCCGCTTCGCTCGCGCATGGATAACCCCATTTGCCCGTGTATCGCCGGCCCGCCTCCTGCCCCGCGAGCGTCACCGCCGCCCCCGCCTCCTCGAGCCGCAGCTTTGGATACCACAGCTCCAGATCCTCGTAATCATCACCGACGAAGATCAGCACGCGCTTGCCGGCGAGCCCGCCCATGGCCGTGACTCCTGCATGTCGACCCGACCGACGCCGCTCCCACGCGATGCGCCGCCATGCGGCGAATCGCGTGTCGCGCGTGCGGCCGCACAGCTACAATACACACGCGAATCGCCATGTTCCAACGCCGCCCGGCATGCACCTGATCGGGAGAGTGTTCATGAAGCGTCTGACACGCCGGCTCTGCGAGCTGATTGCCGCGTGGGTCATGCCGGTAGCCGCGGCCGCCGGCACCACCGTCGAGACCTTCGACTTTGGCAGCAACCTCGGCGGCTGGAGCTACGGCACCGGCAACGGGGCGATCAGCCCCGTCGGTGGAAATCCCGGACCCTTCTGGTTCGAGCCCGGCGTCGACACTTTCGCCCCCCAGCCGCGGACCCTCAACCCCGCGGGAACACCCTTCGCCGGCGACTTCCGCGCCCGCAACGTTCGGCTCGTCGGCATCGATCTCAAAACATTTTACGTCGACTTCAGCGCCGCCGACCGGCCGCTCGCGCTCATGCTCGTCAGCGACGGACGTACGCCCGCGGACGCGAGCGACGACTGGGCGGCGTATACGCTTGGCGCTGACTGCCCCGAGCCCGGAGAGGGCTGGCGCGGTTACGATTTCAGCATCCCCGCCGGCTCGCCGGCGCTCCCCGCCGGCTGGAGCACGATCGTTTTCGGCCCCAACGCCCAGCCCGACTGGAACGAAGTCATCACGCGCGTCTCGCAGATCCGCTTCTTCTACGGCGATCCCGAGCTCTTCTTCATCTTCCAGGTCTGGGACGTGGGGCTCGACAACCCGCGCATCGTCGTCGGACCGCTGCTGGGCGACCTGAACTGCGACGGCGTCGTCAACAATTTCGACATCGATCCCTTCGTGCTGGCCATCGTCGATCCCGCCGGTTACCGCGCTCGGTTTCCGAACTGCGATCGTTCCGCCGCCGACGCCAACACGGACGGACGGATCGACAATTTCGACATCGAGCCGTTCGTGCGGCTGCTCGCGGATCGATGACGATCAGGTGCTCGGCGGCACGGCGTGACGGTCGATGCCGCGGGCCCGCGGCGCGGCGAACCGGCGAGCTCGGAACTTCGGGGACGCGGCGCGCGCTGGAAGATTGCAGGCGGAATCGCCGCGGCCCACGACCCGGATGTTTCGAGTCGGCGGGCCGCGGTGGTTTTCGCGAAGGGTGAGTGACGGGGCTCGAACCCGCGACCCCGAGGACCACAACCTCGTGCTCTGGCCAGCTGAGCTACACTCACCACGGATTCGAAGGCCACACATTCTACCCAGTCCGTACCGCTAATCCAGCGCTGCACGTCGGAACCGGTAGTGGGGGGTGCATCCCGCTCCGGGTTGCAATTATGCGGCCCGGCGGAGGGGGTTGGTGGCCCAGAAGGTGTTCCAGTCGTCGTTGAGGCGGTAGCTGATGAGCGTGGCCATGGCCAGGGCGCCGCGGTC
>JBFXAM010000140.1:0-11169 GCA_050184295.1 Phycisphaerae bacterium
TTGGTCGCGTGAGCCGGAGCGACGAAGTCCAGGACGTTCGCATCTTTGCGCTAGGCGTGGCAAAGGAGTGAGACGCCGAGAAAGTCGCGGCCGTGTCGATCGAACCGAACGCGACCGGGTCGGACCGGTCCTGTGATATGGCAGTGTCCCTGCGCGGCGACTTCAACGCCGACGGCTGCCGCGACGAAACCGACGTCGACGCGTTCACGCTCGCGCTCGTCGATCTTGAGGAATGGCAGGAGTGCTACGGCGATCCGGCGCGAATCGATCTGCTCGGCATCGGCGATTGCAGCGGCGACGGCTACTTCAACAGCTACGACATTGACTGCATGGCCGACTTGCTGAGCGAAGATCCCTATTGCGGCCCCGAAGACTACCTGCCGTGCGGCGAAGTCTGCCAGCCGGAGCCATTGATGGCGCCGCGGAACTCGGAGTACTTCTGGAACGCGATCGCGGCGCTGCACATTTACTTCGATATGTGACCGAACCGGGCTGCCGATCGGATCATGTCCCCGACCATGTCGCGGCACTACCGCTGGCCGGAAAATCGGTTGGCATCGCCTCTGAACGGAGCACCGTCATGTCTTTGCGACCAGGTTTCATCATGCTGTTCTGCATTGCGCTGTGCTGGCGCGCCGCTGCACAGCAGCTGTGGGGTCTCACGGATTTGGGCGCACTCGCGCCGAACGCCGGTTTCACCGTTCCAACGGACATGAACAATCTTGGGCAGGTGGTTGGCGCTTCGCACGTGTTTGACAACGGCGACGCGACGTTAGGATTCGTCTGGACAAGAGGCGCCATGCGCGCCCTTGTCGAGCCGCCGGGCGCGAGATATGTGCAAGCGCGCGCCATTAATGATAGTGGTCACATTGCTGGCGATGCGACATACGACACTCTAATTGGAAGGCCGTATCGGTGGCATGGAGATCAGTATGACGAGATCGGTTTATTGCGAGAGGGAGAAAGCGCACTCGCCTGGGGAATCAATCAGCACGGTCATGTGACTGGCGGAGCCCAAATTGAGCCGGGTGGATTCGCGACGTCGCACGCATTTTGGTGGGACGATGCACTACACGAGTTGCTTCCGGTCACGGGTCTCGATGATGACGACTGCTATGGTCGCGACATAAATGACGCAGGCGTGGTCGTTGGAGACTCGACAGTGTTGTTCGGTACACAAACGCGCCGCTGCGCTGCGATGTGGAACAATGGCGCACCGGTTTCCCTGGGAATGCTGCCTGGCGATGCCGCGTCGTGGGCGGTGCGCGTAAACAACATCGGTACCGCCGTCGGAATCTCACATTACAGCGATCGCGATTTCGCCGTCATGTGGCGGCAGGGACAGATCATCCTGTTAACCCCTACGTCAAGCGGAATTCCGGGCACCTTTCGTTCATCGCAGGTATACGACGTCAATGATTACGACGAGGCGGTTGGCAGCGGAACCGTTTATCCGTGGGCCGCGCGGAGCTTCATCTGGCGCGCGGGCGTATTGACCTATACAACGTCGCTCGTGCCGCCCGGTTTTCCATGGAGTCTCGGCCCCCACGCGATCAACAACGCCGGCCAGCTCGCCTGCCGCGGCGTGTACATCGCCAACCCCAGCGGCGTGCCGCAGCGCGCCTTCGTCCTCACGCCGCCCGAGTGCCGCGGGTTCCCGCGCGGCGACGCCAATTGCGACGGCATCGTCAACAACTTCGACATCGACGCGTTCGTCCTCGCCCTCACCAGCGCCGACCAATACGGCGACGCGCACCCCGCGTGCAACTGGCTCTGCAACCTCGACATCAACCGCGACGGCTACGTCAACAACTTCGACATCGATCCGTTCGTCGAGCTTCTGATTTCGGAACCCTGAGCACGCCGGCGGTCTACGCCAGCCCGAACCGTGTGCGTATGCGCCGCTCGATCCGCGCAAACAGCACCTGATCGACCAGCATGCCGATCAGCACCATCAGCAGCATGATCGCGACGACCTGCGCGATGTCGGCGAACTCGCGCCCGGCGTTCAACAGGAACCCCAGCCCACGCCGCTGAAGCATGAAGATCAGCTCCGCGCCCATCAGCGACCGCCACGCAAAGGAGAACCCCGATCGCAGGCTGCCCGCCAGCGCCGGCATCCCCGCCGGAAGCAGCACGTGCCAGTACAGCCGCCACCGCCGCGCCCCCAGCATCATCCCCGCGTTCTTGTACACCGGCGGAATCTGCCGCAGCCCGTCGCGCAGCGCCAGCGCCACGGCGAAAAAGCTGCCCATCAACAGCACGAACAGAATCGCCGCCTCGTTGATCCCCAGCACCAGGATCGCCAGCGGCACCCAGCACACGCTCGGCAGCGTCTGAAACCCGAGAAACAGAGGCCCGAAGAACGCGTCGACAAAGCGATACCGCCACATCGCCAGACCCAGCGCGCCGCCCAGCGCCAGCGCCGACACGAACCCCACCGCGAGCCGCAGCGCGCTGATCGCGATCGCCCCCGGCAGCGGGCTGCTCAGCCACGAACCGGCGCGCGTCGGCGGCGGCGCATCGGCGGGCCAAGGCCAGCCCGGCCCGACCGCGTCGCCGAACGCCGTCCGCACGTGCAGCAGGCTCAGCGTCGCGTCGAGCACGTGGCTGGGCGCAGGGAAGACCCACGGCTTCCAGCCGACGACGCGATACGCGCCTTCCCACGCGCCGATCACGAGCAGCCACGCGGCCGCCACCTTCAGCACGCTGGTGCGATCAAGCCATTTCCCGATTGACACGGTTGACCTCGTCTTCGATTTCGCGGCGGACGATGCCGACGACTTCGCTGATCTCGGGGCTGTCGAAGTCGCGCGGATGCGGAATGTTCACCGGCACCTCGCGGCGGATGCGCCCCGGGTAGCTGTGCAACACGATGATGCGGTCGGCAAGCCGCACCGCTTCGCCGACGGAGTGCGTGACAAAGAGAATCGTCTTGCGCGTGGTGCACCACAGCTCCTGCATCTGCTCGTGCAGGAGCGTGCGCGTCTGCGCGTCGAGCGCGCTGAACGGCTCGTCCATCAGCAGCACCGCCGGATCGAGCACCAGCGCCCGCGCGATCGCGACGCGCTGCCGCATTCCGCCGGAAAGCTGATGCACGAGCTTCTGCCCGGCGCTCGCGAGATGGACCATGCGAAGCGCTTCGGCGGCGCGGTCGGCGCGCTCGGAACGCGACACGCCCGCCATCTTCAAGCCGAATTCGACGTTCTGGGCCGCGGTGAGCCACGGGAACAGGCCGTGTTCCTGGAACACCATTGTGCGATCGGGACCGGGGCCGCGCACCCGGCGCCCGTCGAGGCGCACTTCGCCGGCGTTGGCTGCGAGCAATCCGCCGGCGATGTTCAGCAGCGTGCTCTTGCCGCAGCCGCTCGGTCCGACCACGACGACGAACTCGCCGGGGTCGCAGACCAGCGTGACGTCGTCGAGCGTCGGGCAGGCGGCGCCCAGAAAACGCCGCGTGATATGGCGCAGCTCCAGCCGGCCGCGCTGCGGCGTCGGCGGAGGCGGCGACTGCGCGGCGCTGTGAACGCCGGTCGATTTCACACACTGCTCCCAAAGCGCGCTCATCGGTGCTCAGGCCTCGTCCGCTGGGCGCGAGATCTTCGCCGAAAACTTCGGGCCCCGCATCCACACGCACGCAACACACGTTTTTTCTTCATGAGCCGTCCTTGCATGGATTCTCTCGGTGCGTCGGCTACTCGCTCAGATACCCCAGCACTTCGGTCCAGAACGCGCGGCGTTCGCCGTCGGCGTGGGTCTCGGCGACTCCGGCAATCAGGTTGTAAAGCGATGCGAAGCGGATGCTGTCGACGTGGTCGCGGTCGTGAACCGCGACGATGAACGGGTCGTCGAACACGGGGTTGCGCATTCCGCCGCCGCCGCCGCCCTCGCAAAGGAAGCAACCCTCGCCCTCGCCTTCGAACAGCAGTTCGGTGTATGCGTCGATGTCGTCGTTTGTGACGGTGCCGCTGCAATCGCAGTCGGCGTGATCCACCCGGCTGCCAGCGTGCGGCGGGTAGTTTTCGTCAAAACCGCTCGGATCGGTTAGGGCCTCGACAAACGGGTCGGTGTCGAAGCTGTTCAGAACGCCGTCGTTGTTCATATCGCCGAGACAATAGGTGACGCGATAGAGTTTTTCCGCCGGCGTATGGTCGGTGTAGTCGGCCGATTCTTTGTGAATAATTGCCGACGCGTTCCAGTTATGTCCGGGGTCCCAGTCGTCCCAATCGATGACAACCGCGCCGTCGTCGCCCATGGCGCCGATCCATACCGTGCGGAGCGAGCCGGTGTAATCGGTGTCGCAGTCGCGATCGTGCGTTCCGCCCGGCGTTCCGGGATCGGGTTGCAGCGACTCGCGGTTGCGCACGACGTTGTTCAGCGTCGAAATGTAGATCGGCCGCGAAGGGACGTCGGCCGCCTGATTCACTGTTTCCCCGATGTCGATGACGCCGTTCATGGTTCCGCAGATGCGGATGTTGCCCGTGAGATCGCCGCCCACCGTCCAGTCGCCGCTGACCGTCGCGCTCGTGCCGCTCGTTCCCGCGAGCAGGCTGCCGCGGCATTCACCGGTGACCGTGACGGAACCGGTGTGCGTGCCGGCGCCGCTCAACCAGATGTTACCGGTTTGCGTGATCGTGCTGACGGTGATCGCGCCCGCGTGCGTGCCGGTGACTTTGAACGTCTCGTCGATCGAACCGGCGGTGAATGTGCCGCTGAGGCTGCCGGACTTGAACTCGCGAACCAGATCGCCGCCGACGGTGGCAACGCCGGTGATCGCGGTGACTTCGGAAGCGACGGACGGCGTTCCGAGGTCGCCAGTAATTCGTAGTTCGGCCAGGTCGCCAGTCACGCCGGACGTGTTCGTCAGGTTGATCGAGCCGACGTTAGCGGCACCGGGCGTGTTATTGTCAGACCGGCTCTCAATGTATACCGTGACGGTTCCGGTGACGGAGGAATCGATCGTGATGTTACCGATGTTGGCAAGCGTGTTTGATGACCCGCAGGTCGTCACCGCCTCGAATTTGTAGGTCCCCGCCGCGTTGATTACGGCGGAAGTCCCCGTAATAGAGACGTTACCCGAGTCTCCACTCCACAGACACAGATCAGCGGTAATGTGCGTCGAAAACGCGAAAACAAACAGCAGGATGCCTAAGATGCGACTCATGGATTGCGCCTTGTGAGAAAGACCATTTGTACGCAACACAGACAAGTAAGAAAACAGAGACCGGTACCCGGTTCCGGAACGACGCCAAACCTGAAATAGTCCCAATCGGAACTGCTTGCCGACCCGCGCGTCATGTCACCCCAGTGGACGCGGGATCGATCAAAATCCGGCTCCCAGAATGAACCGACGTGAATCAGCGAACCATCAACAAATAGTTGATAGCTCCGCATGTCGGACGAGCGAAACTCGAAGGCGTGAAACGCGCCGGGTTGAACTGGGATGTTAAGGTCTTCGTGAAAGCTGCGAATAAAGTCAGTTCCGAGAATGAACAGGACAGCCCAATCGTCATCCGACCAGACGGCGACACCGGGATCGTACAATGCCAGTGGGTGCCCGATGATTTCGTTAACACGGACACGCCACTGCATGACGAATTCCTCGCCGGTCTCCGGGTTCAACGGTCGCTCCATGCGGTAGTAGTCGTCGATTTGCAAATCGGCGAGTCCGTCCATGGTCATCAGACCGTCGTGCAACGTCCGGACGGCCGGCCCAACGCCGTTCATCCGGCGCTCCCACCCCTCATTTTCGGGGTAGTCATTGCCCTCCCACGCCACCCAGTAGGGCGCGGCGCGTGCCCGGGCCGGCCAGAGGCCGCCAACAAGCAAGATCGCAATCAGGAGTCGCTTCATGAATCCGCCTTTCGAAAGCATGGTCGCAAAACCCTCGTCGCCCCGGGACACGCCGAAGCCCGGGCCGCCGCGCTACTCTATCCCTCAATTGCGCGGCGGCTCAAGCTCTCGGAGGTCGTGCGACCCGAGCAGCCGGACCCGAAGCGATCGGGTGACGGAGCCCTCACGCGAGCGGCGTGGTCGCGCGGAGTACCGCGCGAGCATGCCACTCGGCCGCGAAAGCAGGCCACCCGCCCGGCCGCCGGGTCGCCATCAGAATCCGTCGCGGCGAGCGGCGGGCCCCGCTTGCAGTCGCCGAGCGATCGACCGGATACCGACGCGCTACCTCTGGCTTCGAACCCCCTGCTTGGCGCACGGGGTTCCGACTCAGCGGCGCGCGCCGCAGCGCTATTCCAGTTCGCGCAGCAGCCGGGTGTCGACCAGGCCGCTGACATTCGGCGGTGATTTTGAAAACTCCAGGTCATACGACCACTGCGCAAACTCGCGCAGCGAGTCCTCCAGCGGGTCCGTCAGAAACTCCGTCCGCGCGAGCGCATCCTCGAACACCTTCGGCGGCAGACTCTTACCTGTGAGTTTGTTGATCGCCGCCGCCAGCGGCGCGGCGCACGCGGCGCGGTCTGAGTTCAGTTGTTTTGTCCACTGCATATGCACTTGCAACACGCGCCGCAACACGTCAGCGTGTCGCGCGAGAAACTCGGGCGTGGTGACGACGAGTGCGAGGCAGAAGCGCCGCTCAGGCCAGAGATCCTTCTCCTCCGCGACCAGCACGCCGCCGCCTTCGACGATCAGCCGCGCCGCCCACGGCTCCGGCGCCCAGACGGCGTCGATCCGTTCGCGCGTCATCATCGCGAGTTGCTCGGCATTCGGGATCGGCGTGACGTTGTTGACGTCCGGTTGCGCGAGGACGTTGCGCAAGTAGTGTCGTGCGGAAAGGTCCTGCGTATTTCCGAGTTGCGGCGTGGCGATGCGCTTGCCTTTCAGGTCGGCGAGCGTGCGAATGCCGGCGTCCGGCCGCGCGACGATCGCGACGCCGTTCGCCGCCGCGCCCGCGACGACGTGGATTCCCGCGCCGCGTGTCCTGGCGTGCGCGTTGAGCGCGGGGCCGGGGCCGACGTAGCCGATGTCGATCTCGCCGGCGAAAAGCGCTTCGATCAGCGAGGGGCCGGCGTTGAAGACCTGCGTCCGAAGCGTCGCGGGGCGAACCGCCGCCGCGAAGTCGCCGGTTTCGACCGCCAGCACCGCCTGGGCATGCGTCAGGTTGGCGAAGTACCCGATCCGCACCACACTCGCGGTCCGATCGGTCAACCCGTCCGCGGCGGATGCGGCCGGCGGCCGCGCGCGTTCGCATCCTGCGACGGTCAGCACGATCAACGCGAACACGCCAACCCCGACGACGCGACGAGACCGTCGAGCCTTGCGGGCGGCGGATCGGACGGAATGGCTGCCGGACTGCGTTTGACGCATGCTCTCTGAATCCTCGCGGCTTCGACGTCGTCGCACGTCGGCACGTCGACCTGCATAGACAACGCTCCATTTGGAGTGTACTACACTCTATTTGGAGTGCAAGTCCGTGAACCTGAGTCGTGTGCGGCGTCTCGCTGGTCGGCTCGCACGCGGGTCTGCTAGACCACGTTCTATCGACCCGATGGGCCGCAGGATGTGCGATCGGCCCGTCCAGACGGCCGCGAGGGGAGCGCGCCGGGCGCACGCGCCGTGCGCCGAGAGAGCCGCGAAACCGGCACAAGTCAGTTCCAAATCAAAGTGTACGACGTGCGCGGCACGGTCCGGCGCGGGCGCCGCGCTCTACCAAACCTCCGCGCCGTGCAAACCGATACCACCGAGGGAAATCGCGCCTGTCAGGTCGGTCGACGCGATTCCCAGACCGCCGTGGACGGCTGCTCGTAGCCCTGGTCCGGAGGACGACGCTTGAAAACGATCCTGGTCACTGGCGCGGAAGGCTTCGTTGGCTCACATCTGATCCAGTTCCTCAAGCACAAGGGCTACGACGTCGTCGCCGGCGTGCGGAACCGGGCGCGCAAACTCACGTTGGAGAAGCGCTTCGGGCGGGCGCTCGTCTGCGACGTCAGCGACGCGATCAACGTCGCCCGCGTCATCGCGAGCGCAAAACCGGATGGCATCATTCACCTCGCGGCGATGTCCCGGGCGGGTGAAGCCACCGCCGAACCCCTCACCGCGTATCAGTCCACCGTGACGGCATGGGCCAACGTGCTGGACGGCGCTCGCCGCGCGGTCCCGCGCGCCCGCGTGCTGATGGTGAGCGCCGCGGACGTGTACGGTGCGACGGCGCGCAGCGGCCAAGCGCTTACCGAAGACGCGGCCCTCGATCCGGTCAGCACATTCGGCTCGCTCCGCGCGACCGCCGAGACGATCGCACACACGTTTTTCCGCAATTATCACCTGAACGTCTCGATCGCACGTCCCTTCTTGCACACCGGGGCCGGACAGTCGCCGGAGTTCTATTTCGCCAACATCGCCAAGCGGGTCGCGCAGTGGGATGGCGCGCTGGGCCAGCAACTCGCGCTGTCGGACCTCGACTTCCGGCGCGATCTCTGCCATGTCGCCGACGTAATCGACGCGTACGAGCGCATCCTGCGCGAGGGCAAGCCGAACGAGATTTACAACGTTTGCGCCGGGCAGTCATCCACCTGCCGCGAATTCGTCGAGAGCATGGTCCAGGCCGCCGGGCGCGAACTCACCCTCGTCGACCAGCCCTCGCCCGCGAGCGACGAGGAGCCGATCCCAACGCTGTGTGGGTCGGCCGACAAGCTGATCCGCGAACTTCGCTGGCAGCCGAAGCTGACTTGGCGCGACGCGATTCGCGATCTGGTGCTTAGTTATCAGACTGCCAAGCAGCCGATTGCGTCCTGATCGCCGCACACGCACGTCCGGGTGCACCGCAAGGCAATCCGGGGCGACCGGGCTTGGCGACGCCGAGCTCGGTCGCTCTGTCTCCAAACCGTCGCAGACTCCGCGAATCGAAGCCCAATGCGGTGGCAACGCTTTTTGGTGCAATCAGGGTTGTGCGAACGCTGTCGGTCTGCTTTCGATTACAACGGTCGGGCTTCGGCGCCCGCCGCGCCGAGCGGCGACCCCGGCATCGGTGAAACGTCCGCTCTCTCGGGTCTCTCGTCGCGCGCGGGCTCTCGCTCGGCAGCCGTGCGCGGGATGCCCGGCCGATGTGAAGACACGATCAAATCGCCCCTTGGCAGGTGCCGCGGAGCGGTCTATATTACCCCTCTGCGCGCTTTTGCTGGGTCGGAGTCGCGATCCTGCGCGCCGGGGTCGGCGTTCGGCGCCGCCCAGGATGATGCTCGGAGAGGCCGATGGCCGTCAAGCTGCGGTTAAAGCGTATTGGGCGTACTCATCGATCAGTCTATCGATTGGCCGCGATCGACTCGCGCGATCCGCGCGACGGTCGCGTTCTTGAAGAGCTGGGGCTGTATGACCCAGAGCACCAGGACGCCGCCGGCCAGGTACGCGCCCTGAACGCCGATCGCATCCAGCACTGGCTGAGTTGCGGGGCCCAGCCGACGGACACGGTCCGACAGTTGCTCCAGAAGAACGGAATTGCCGTCAAGTCGTGATGCCACTGCCACGAACGGCCGGAACGAGCCATGCGCGTCGACGTGCTCACCTTGTTTCCCGAGGTCATGCGGCCTTATCTCCAGGCCAGCGTGCTCGGGCGCGCGCAAACCGCCGGCGTCGTTGAGTTCCACATTCACCAGCTCCGCGATTTCTCCGCCGATCCGCATAAGAAAGTCGACGACCGGCCGTTCGGCGGCGGCCCGGGAATGGTGCTCGCCTGTCAACCGGTCTTCGACGCCGTCGCCGCGGTGGAAGCCCTGGATCCACGACCGGCCCTGCGGATCCTCCTGACCCCGCAGGGCCGACCTTTTCGACAGCCGGTCGCGCGCGAGCTTTCGTCGCACGGTCGGCTGTTGCTCATCTGCGGTCACTACGAAGGATTCGACGAGCGCATCCTCGAGGGCTTGCGCCCGCTCGAAATCAGCGTCGGCGATTTCGTGCTCACGGGCGGCGAACTCGCGGCGCTCGCGGTGATCGACGCGGTTGTGCGGCTGCTGCCGGGCGCGCTGGGCTGCGACGAGTCGAGCGCCGCCGAATCGTTCTCCGACCATCGCCTCGACTGTCCGCACTACACGCGCCCGCGTGAATACGCCGGGATGCGCGTGCCCGATGTCTTGTTGAATGGAAATCACGCCGAGATCGACGCGTGGCGGCAGCAGCAGGCGCTGCGCCGCACGGCCGATCGCCGGCCGGACCTGCTGACGGGCGGCGACGGGCCGCCGGTGCGGCAGGCGTTCGCGGCGCGCGACGCGCACGGCGCGTGGCGTGCGGCGGAACGCTCCCCTACACCCTCGCTGCTCGTCGGTTCGATGGGATAGAAAGTGAGTCGCTCATGAGACACCCCCTGCTCGACATCATCGAAGCTCGTTACAAACGCTCGAACGCGCTGGATTTCGAGATCGGCGACACCGTCGTCGTGACGACCAAGATCGTCGAGGGCGAGAAAGAGCGACTCCAGGATTTCGAAGGCGCCGTGATCATGCGGAAGGGCCACGGCCTCGATGCGATGTTCACCGTGCGCCGCCTGGTCGGCAACGAAGGCGTGGAGCGCACCTTCCCGATCCACTCGCCGAAGGTCGCCGCGATCAAGACGCTCCGCAAGGGCAAGGTCCGCCGCGCGAAGCTCTACTTCCTGCGCGACCGCGTGGGCAAGGCCCGCAAGCTGCGCGAGCGCCGCGTGAGCGCCGAGGCGAAGCAGGCCGCCGCCGCGGCCCGCGCCGAGAAGGCCAAGGCGCTCGCCCAGGCCCAGGACGTGGTTCGCACAAGCCGCGCCGCCGACCGCCCGCCGGCGATGGCGACAACGGGGGCCTGATCCCAAGCGCAGGGCGAACTGACGCCGATGTTCAGGTTCGGGCGCGAACGCGAGATCGTGTCCGAACAGGGTTTTTCCGCGCCTGACCGGCCGCGTGATCGCGGCTGGAAGCCTCAACCTCCGGGCGCGACGTTTCCCCGCGGTCCATTCGTGTTCATCACGCGCTTCGAGCGCCGGCGCTCGCGCGCCCTCCGGGGGGTGAGGACTGAACGCGTTGCGCGCGGTGCGGATCGCACCCGCATGGGTTTAGCGCCCACCGCCGCACTCGTCGGCGACACGTCGACTCTGCAACGCGCCGCCGGTGGGACGATCCCTCGTCGGCTACGTCTCCCCGGCCGTCCGGCGCTGCCGAAAAAAATCGCGCAGCAGCTCCGCGCATGGATCGGCCAGGACGCCGC
>JBFXAM010000141.1:0-11167 GCA_050184295.1 Phycisphaerae bacterium
CCTGGACCGTGTCGATGATCGCGGCGTAGGTGCTCGGCAGGCCGATGCCCTCGGACTCCAGCGATTTGACGAGCGACGCCTCGGTGTAACGCGCCGGCGGCGAGGTCCAGCGCTGCTTCGGGGCGAGATCAAGCAACCCGACGGGCTGGTTGACCGCGAGCGCCGGCAGAATCTGGTCGTCGCTCGTCACACCCGCGACCTTCATGTACCCGTCGAACACGAGCTTGCGCCCGTTGCCGCCGAAGCGCGCCCGGCCCGCCGACGTGTCGCACTCGAATGACACGGATGTACTGTCCCACTCTGCCGGCGGCATCTGACACGCGACGAATCGCCGCCAGATCATGTCGTACAGCTTGTACTGGTCGTCGCTCAGCGCGGCGCGGACGCTTTCGGGCGTGCGCGCGGGGTCGGTCGGGCGGACGGCTTCGTGGGCTTCCTGGGCCCGCGCTTGGCGCTTGCCGTAGAAGTTCGGCTCCTCGGGCACGTAACGATCGCCGTACGTCGTGCCGATGAACGCGCGGACGGCGCCCAACGCCTCCTGCGCGATGTTCGTCGAGTCGGTTCGCATGTAGGTGATCAGACCGACCGGACCCTCACCGTGCAGGTCGATGCCTTCGTACAAATCCTGCGCGAGCCGCATCGTGCGCGAGGCGGCATAGCGCAACTGGTTGCTCGCCTGTTGCTGTAGGGTCGCGGTGGTGAACGGTCCCGCCGGACGCGTCGTGGTGCGCTTGGTCGAAAGATCGGCCACGACGAACGCGGGTGCGCGGGTCGGATCGAGCCCGCCGACCAGCTCGGCTTGCTCCAGGCTGAGGTGCTTGTACTCGTTCCACGCGGTGCGGCGCGTGTCCTCCACACGGAACCCGAGGAGGGCGACAATCGCGGCCGCCTGCTCGGCGTTCTTCGCGTCGAATGGCTTTCCCCCGACGTGCGTCAACTCGGTCCGGACGCAGCCGTGTTCGCTCAGCCAGCGTTGCACATCCTTCTGCGTGCGCTCGGCGCGCGTAAACTCGCGCCACTGCGCGGCGAGCTGCGGCAGCTTCGTCGGGTCGGCCGCAAAGTCGGCCGTGATGTTCCAGCTCTCTTCCGGTACGAACGCACGAATCTCGCGTTCACGCTCTACGATCAGCCGGACTGCGACCGACTGCACCCGGCCGGCGGAGAGGCCCTTGGCGACCTTTCGCCAAAGCAGCGGGCTGAGTTCGTAGCCGACGATGCGGTCGAGGATGCGGCGGGCCTGTTGCGCATTGACGCGGTCCGCGTCGATCTCGTGCGGATTCTTAAACGCTTCGCCGATCGCGGACTTGGTGATCTCGTTGAAGATCACGCGGCGGGCCTTCTCGGCGGGCAAGCCCAGCGCCTCAACCAGGTGCCACGCGATCGCTTCGCCCTCGCGGTCACGGTCGGTGGCAAGGTAGACCTGGTCGGCGGCATCGGCGAGCTTGCGGAGTTCGCCGATGACTTTCTTTCGCCCGCCAAGAACCTGGTAGCTGGGCACGAAGCCGTTGGCGATGTCGATGCCGAAATCGCGCTCGGGCAGGTCGCGCACATGTCCCATCGAGGCCTTCACGACGTAGTCGGGCCCCAGGTACTTATTAATGGTTTTGGCCTTCGCAGGTGATTCGACGATCACCAGCGTGTGGGCCTCGCGTTTGGTCCGGGCCATGTCGTTCGCCTTCAACATCTTGTCAAATATACGCTTAGCAATCCATGCGCGGCGTTCGCTGTCTCTACCATCGGCCAAGCGACCGGCTCGGCTAGACCTCCCCGCGACCGCCCAGGGGGTCTAAGATGCTTAGGACGGATGCCCGACCTGTCAAGCGAATTACGTCCGGCGTGGGCCCCAATTACGCGGCGTACTGTCGCCGCCGAAACGCAGATAAACCTATTTTTCGTAGCTTCTTAGAGCGTTCGTGCGCGGTTTCGGACTGACGCACCGCGCTGCTTCCAATTTCACGCGAAAACGCGGTATCATCCGCCGAACTCGCGGGAGTGGCGGAACTGGCAGACGCACGAGATTTAGGTTCTCGCGGGGCAACCCGTGGGGGTTCGAGTCCCCCCTCCCGCAGTCGCACCACGGAACGAAACCCATGTCGCTGCCGCTGATCCCGGAAATCTGCGACTTCGATTGTCCGCACGCCCGCTTCCCACCCGCAGAGACGGCCGGGATTTGCCGCACCATGTCCGCGGTTCACTGCGAAAAGTTGCGCGAGCTGGTGGCCAAGAACCGTCCGTGCGAGTGGCGCAAACGACAGGTTCCCCGCGCACCCGCCAGCGGCCCGGCCGGCGGCGGCCCGCGGACTGCGGCGCGCTCACGATCGCGCCGCGCGCCGAAGCGGAGCGGGTCGCGCGGCGGTTCGCGATCCGGCGGTGTCGGGTGAACGGGTCCGCTCGCGCGTGCCCCGCGACCTGCGGAGCGGACGCGCGCCGCGCCGCGCCGTCGGAATCCGCCGCGGCGGGACTGGCGGCGCGGGTCGCACGCGTGCAATATCGTCGGCGGCATTTGACTTTCGCGACGGTGTGAATAAAAATTCACTTCTGAAGTATTATTCACCAGTGATCGGGAGGGCGTCGTGTCGGATAAGGCCCAGCGACAGGCGGCGTTGCTGCGACTGGCGCGGCAAAAACGGCTCTCCGGGCAGGAGGAGATCGTCCGCCTGATGCAAAAGGCTGGGTTCTCCATGACCCAGGCGAGCGTCAGCCGCGACATACGCGAACTCGGGCTCGTGAAGGTGCGCGGCCGATATCTGCCGGTGGCGGAACTGCCGCCCGGCGGGCGCGACGCCGCGCCGAACCCGGTCCCCGGATTAATCAGCGAGGTCGCCGCCGCCGGCGCGAACCTCGTCGTCGTCCGCACGACCGCCGGCGGGGCCAGCGCCGTGGCGGCGGCGATCGACGCGCTCAACCTCCCGGACGAGATCGGCTCGATCGCCGGCGACGACACGATGTTCATCGCCGTACGCAGCCGCTCGGCCCAGGGCCGGCTCGTCGGGCTGTTGCGGGCGTGGACCCGTCCCGTGGCGACCGCGATCGCGACCCCGACGCAGGCACGCGGCGCGTGACGCGCGCCGCGCTGGGTGCGCGAAGCGTTACCGCGGAGCGGCAATTGATCGGGCGAAGCGGTTTCCGCCGAGAGGAATAGAGATGCAGCGAGCCATAGTCCTGGCGTTTTCCGGTGGGCTCGACACGACCTACTGCGCCGTCTGGCTGCGCGAGCAAGGCTATGACGTGCACGCCGTCACCGTGCAGACCGGCGGTTTCGACGCCGACGAGCTGCACCGGATCGAACGCCGCGCGCGCGAGGCCGGTGTCGCCGACTACCAGGTCGTCGACGCGCGCCCCGAACTCTTCCAGGACGTGCTGCGCAACCTGATCTTCGCGAACGCGTTGCGCGGCGGCGTGTATCCGCTGTGCGTGTCGGCGGAGCGGGTCGTGCAGGCGCGCGTCGCCGCGGAGCACGCCGTCCGGATCGGGGCGGCAGCGCTGGCGCACGGCTCGACCGGCGCCGGCAACGACCAGGTGCGATTCGACGTCGCGTTTCGCGTCTTCGCGCCGCAGCTCGCGATCCTCGCGCCCATCCGCGAGCACGCGCTCAGCCGCGAGCAGGAGGTCGAGTATCTCGCCCAGCGCGGCATTCACACTCCGCCGAAGACCGCCGTTTATTCTGTGAATCGCGGGTTATGGGGAACGACGATCGGCGGGGGCGAGACACATCGCAGCGACGGCGTGCTGCCCGAATCGGCGTATGTGTGGACTGCGGCGCCCGAGAGGCGCCCGTCGCGTCCGGAAGAGACCGTGATTCGTTTTCGGTCCGGGGTGCCGGTCGCACTCGATGGTGACGCGCTCGATCCGGTCGCGCTGCTGGAGCAGCTCAACGATCGAGCAGGGCGGCACGGCGTCGGTCGCGGCATGCACGTCGGCGACACGATCCTGGGAATCAAGGGGCGCGTCGGGTTCGAGGCGCCCGCGGCGGTCACGCTGATCGCGGCCCACCGCGAATTGGAGAAGCTCGTGCTCTCGCGCCAGCAGCAGTTCTGGAAGAACACGCTCGGCGATCTCTATGGCTCGTTCGTGCACGAGGGGCGCTTTTTCGATCCGCTGATGCGCGATCTGGAGGCGTTTCTGTCGAGCAGCCAGCGGCGCGTCAGCGGCGACGTGCGCGTGCAGCTTTTCGCCGGACAGCACACGGTGCTCGGCGCGACCAGCCCGTATTCGCTGATGAACAGGGACATCGCGCTCTACGGCGAGTCGTCGTCGCTGTGGACCGGTGCCGAGGCCGCCGCGTTCTCGAAGGTGTTTGGCCTGCAGGACTGGCTGTTGGAGCGCGCCGCGCAGAAGGGAGCCGCCCACGATGCGAATCTGGGTTGACAAGATCGCCTCCGCGACGCGAAACGTGCCGCTCCGCCGCGACATCCGCGTCAGCGATCAGATCGTCGCGCAGGAAGGCTATCTCATCGCCGGCCGCATCCGCGGCGAGAAGACGGTCTACAACCAGATCGAAGACCTCTACGGGCGCATGGTCACGCTGCATGACGGCGACGTCATCGTCGGCGTGCTCGGACATCGCAACGCGCTGCACGGTTACAGCGGCGTCGTGCCGGAGTCGATTCGTGCGGGTCAGACGCTGCACCTGCTGAACCTCGGCGGCGTGATCGGGCAATGCACGTCGGAGAACCCCGACGTCGGCAAGCCGTTCGACGTCGAGGTGCTCGGCGCCGTGCTCGTATTTCCGGAGTTCGAGAGTCGCGCCGGAGTTCCCGCGCACATCGGCATGAACGCGATTCGCTACGATGGCAACGGATTGCCGGACGTGCCCGTCGTTTACGTCGCGGGCACGTGCATGAACAGCGGTAAGACGTCCGCGGCCTGCCGCCTCATCCGAGAGCTCGACGCGCGCGACATCCGCATCGCGGCCTGCAAGCTCACCGGCGTCTCGCTGCGGCGCGACACGCTCCAGATGATCGACTACGGCGCCGAGGTCGCGGCCTCGTTCACCGACGCCGGCATCGTGACGACCAGCGGCGCGACCGCCGTCCAGGTCTCGCGCGGGCTGATCAGCCACCTCGGCAAGCAGAACGTCGAAGTCGTCGTCGCGGAGCTTGGCGATGGCATCCTCGGCGAGTACGGCGTGCAGCAGATTCTGGCCGATCAGGCGCTGATGAGCCGGTCGGCGGCGCTGGTGCTGTGCGCGAACGATCCGGTCGGCGCATGGGGAGCGCGCGAAGTGCTGCGTGATCAGTACGGATTGTCGATCGACGTCGTGAGCGGGCCGACGACCGACAACGCCGTCGGCGTGAAATACGTAACCGACCAGTTGGGGCTGCGCGCGATCAACGCCCGCACGCATGGCCGCGAACTCGGCGCGTTCATCGCCGATCTGCTCGCGGCGCGACGGACACGGAGCGCGTCGTGAGCGCGCCGATCCGCGTCGCGATTCTCGGCGCCAGCGGCTACGGCGCCGGCGAGCTGCTGCGCCTGTTCACCCAGCATCCGCACGTCGAGGTCGTCGCGGCGACGTCCACCACCCAGGTCGGCGAGCCGGTCGGCGCTGTGCATCCGCATTTGCGCAGCTTCTATGACCTGCGCGTTTCCGACACGATCGATGTCGAGCGGCTGCTCGGCGCGCAGCACGCCGTGCTTTTCTCGGCGCTGCCACACGGCGCGAGCGGTGCGGCGCTGGACCGCTGGATGACCGAGCTGGAGCCGCGACCGGACGGCTGCCGCGTTCGCTGCGTCGATCTCTCCGGCGATTTTCGGCTTCGCGACGCGGCGGTGCATCGACGCAGCTATCCCGAATCGGACCTGCGGCCGCTGCGGCGCGGACAGTTCGTCTATGGACTCCCCGAGCTGTTTCGCGAGTCGCTGCATACGGCGCAGTGCGTGGCGAATCCGGGCTGCCTGGCGACCGCGACGATCCTGGCCGCGGCGCCGCTGGTGTCGAGAGACCATGTCGGCGTGGTGGTTGCGGACGCCAAGACGGGGTCGTCCGGATCGGGTCGGCAGCTCAAGGACACGACGCACCACCCGACCCGGCACGCCGACTTCCGGGCGTACAAGCCGCTCGAGCATCAGCACGAAGGCGAGATCTTGCAGGCCTGGGGCGACCCGACCGCGCAGCGCTTGGCGCTGAGCTTCGTGGCGCAGAGCATGGACGCGGCTCGCGGCATCTTCGTCTCGACGCACCTGACGCTCGCGCACGAGACGACCGCCGCCGAGTTGCAGCGGCAATATGCCGACTTTTATCGCGAGAGCCCGTTTGTGCGCATCCGCGACGGATCGCCGACGTTGCAGGACGTGGTCGGCTCCAACTTCTGCGACATCGCGGTCGCCGCCCGCGGCCGGCAGGTGATCGCGATGGCGGCAATCGACAACCTGGTGAAAGGGATGGCGGGCGCGGCCATCCAGAATATGAACCTGATGTGCGGGCTGCCGGAGACGACCGGGCTTTGGACGCCGTCGCTGCGGCCTGTGTAGCTCGCTCACGCGCCGTGGGTCGGCGCACCGACGCGCGGGGCGCGACGCGCCAAACGAGGCGGCGCGTCCGAAGATCGCGCCGCAGGAAGGAGGAGCGCTTGGGCAAGCCGGCGCTGGTGGATACGTACGCACAGCTTCCCATCGACGTCGTCGAGGCGCACGGTGCGCGCCTGAAGCTGCGTGATGGACGCGAGTTGTGGGATTTCTACGGCGGGCACGCAGTCGCGGTGCTGGGGCATTCGCACCCGGCCGTCGCGGCGGCGCTCGCCGATCAGGCGCAGCGACTTGCGTTCTACTCCAACGTCCTGGCGCTCGACATCCGCACGCGGGCGGCCGAGACGCTCTGCCGCTTCGCGAGCAACCTCGGTCCGCGCGCGGCCCCGGTCGGGCTGGAGCACGTCTTCTTCTGCAACAGCGGGGCCGAGGCCAACGAGAACGCGCTGAAGCTGGCGATCCAGCACACCGGCCGCAAGCGCATCGCCATGCTCGACGGCGGCTGGCACGGCCGCACGCTGCTCGCCCTGTCGGCGACCACCGAGGAGAAGCTGCGGGCGCCGCTCGAACCACTGCTCGTGCCGAGCGTGTGCCTGCGGCCGAACGCGGTCGAAGACCTCGCGCGGCTGGACGAGTCCGTCGCCGCGATCATCGTCGAACCGATTCTCAGCATTGCCGGCGTCGTGGAGTTGAGCGGCGACTATCTGCGCGCTCTGCGGCGGCGGTGCGACGAGGTCGGCTGCTACCTGATCTATGACGAGGTGCAAACCGGCGTGGGGCGGCTCGGTCGCCCGTACGTTGCCGGCGACTTCGGCGTCTGTCCTGACCTGGCGACCTCGGCCAAGGGTCTAGCCAACGGCGTGCCCATGGGCGCCGTGCTCATGACCAGCCGCGTCGCGGACCAGGTGAAGTCCGGCGACCTTGGGTCGACGTTCGGCGGCGGGCCGCTCGCGTGCGCAGCGCTGCTCGCGGTGATCGACACCATCGAGCGCGACCGCTTGTGCGCGCACGCCGAGACGCTCGGCCGGGAGATGCACGCGCGGCTGCGGGTCGGCCCGGTGCAACAGGTGCTGGGGCGCGGTTGCCTGATCGGGCTGCGCGTCGGCGGCAGCGCGAAGGTTGTGCATCAGCAGCTGCTCTCAGCCGGTTTCGTCACCGGCACGAGCGCGGACCCGTGCGTGCTGCGGCTCATGCCGCCGATCAGCCTGCCGCTCGAAGCGGTGCGCGAGCTGGCGCTGGCGTTGGCGCAACTGGGAGAAGTGGCGTATGCGACACTGGCTTAGCTTGCGCGAACACGATCCGCACGAGCTCGCGGCGCTGGTGGCGCTCGCGCGGCACATCAAGAGCGGGCGCGGCCAGCGCCACGCCGACGCGCTCCGCGGGCGCATCCTCGGCATGGTGTTCTTCAATCCGTCGCTGCGGACGCGCGCCTCGTTCGAAGCCGCGATGACGCGCTTCGGCGGACACGCTATCAGCCTGAATGTCGGCGGCGACACGTGGGGACTCGAACACCGCGACGGCGTCGTGATGGACGCCGACAAAGCGGAGCACGTAAAGGAAGCCGCCCCGGTGCTGAGCCGCTACTGCGACGTGCTCGGGGTACGGACATTCGCGGGGCTGCGCGATGCGGCCGAGGATACAACCGACGCGCTGCTGCGGGCCTTCGCGCGGCACGCGACGGTGCCGGTCGTGAGCCTCGAGTCCGCGACCGAGCACCCCTGCCAGGGGCTTGCCGACTGGTTGACGATCGAGGAGAAGCTCGGCGGTGCGCGCGACCGCCGCTTCGTGCTCACCTGGGCCCCGCAGGTCAAGGCCACGCCCATGGCCGTTCCGCATAGCGCGATCCTGGCGGCGGCTGCGGCGGGGATGCACGTGACGGTGGCGCATCCTTCGGGATACGAGCTGAACCCGGCGGTTCTGGATCGGGCCAAGAGCTGGTGCGCCGCGTTCGGCGCGCGGTTTCACACCACCGACGACCAGCGCGCCGCGTGCAGTTCCGCCGATGTCGTGTATGCCAAGAGCTGGGGGAGCGCCGCGCTCTACGGCCAACCCGACGTGCAGCAAGAGAGCTTTCGCGCGCACGGCGCGTGGCGCGTTGGCGTCGAGCACCTGGCGCAGCCGCACACGATCCTCATGCACTGCCTGCCGGTGCGCCGCAACGTCGTGGTCGCCGACGTGGCGCTGGACGATCCGCGCTGCGTGGTTGTCGATCAGGCGGAGAATCGGATGTGGGTGCAGGTCGCCGTGCTGGCGCGGCTGCTGGGCGCCCGGGGCGCTGAACAATAACCGGGCCGCGCGATCTCACGGGTCGCGCGGCGCCGGCGCCGCGGCGGGCGCCGGTTCGGCTGCGCGAGCGTGCTCGGCCGCGGCGCGACGCACTGCGCTTGCCCACTCGCGCCACGCCGCCACGTCCGCGGCGTCTGCATCCTTCACGCGCGCGAGTTGTGATTCGAGTTGGCCGGCGATGTGCTGGTCGAAATACGTCAGGTTCCACTCCCGTACGCTCCCGTCCAGCGACGCGGACAGCAGCGCCTGCGCGTCCGGCGTGAAGCGCAGCGACATGACCGGGCCGCCGTGCCCGTCGAGCGTCGCGAGCGCCCGGCCGAGTTCGCGATGCCACAGCCGAATCGTACCGCCGCTGTCGCCGCTGGCGATCAGCTCGCCGTCCGCCGCGACATCCAGGCTGAAGATCTCCTGGGCATGGCCGGGCAGCTCCGCCCGCAAGGTGCCGGCGGCGGCGTCCCAGATTTCGAGCACGCGTCCCGCACCGCCGGTGAGCAGCCAGCGCCCGTCGGCGGAAAACCGCACGACGCGGCGCGGCACGCCGCTCGCGGGCGCCCAGGACTGCGGCTCCGCGTCGCCGTCCAGCGACGCGATCAGCAGCGCCCCGCTGCGCACCGCGACCGCGATGCGCGGCCGCACCGGATCGAACGCGACTTGCGGGATCCGATCGCCACATTCGGCAAACACGCGCGCCGGTTCGGTCTGGCCGACCCGCCAGACGCGCACCACGCGGTCTTCGCAAGCCGTCGCGACGCACTGGGAGTCGGGACTGAACGCGACATGGCTGACGGCCCGCGGGTGCGCCAGCCGCAACGGAGGGGCTTCCAGGTCGCCTCCAGGCCAGACGAACGCCGCGTCGCCATAGCTCGCGGCGGCGACGCTCTGCCCATTCGGCGCGATGGCGAGCGCGCTGATGGTTATGTCGTTGCCGAATGCGACCGGTTGGAAGTCGAAGCCCGGACGGAGCGAGCGCTGGAGTCGGCCGCTGTTGCCGGCGGCGAGGATCAGGCGCCCCGCGGGGTCGATGTCCACGGCGTGAAACAGCTCGCCCGTCGGGCGCGCGATACGCACGCCCGCGTCCGGCGTGAGATCCCAGCGCCGCAGCTCGGTCTCGCCGCAGGACCAGAGCGTGCGGCCTGCGTCGCCGAATTCGATCGACCGCACGCGCCCCCGGTGCGCAATGATGAGTCCGCGGCGCTGGCCCGTCCGGGCGTCGAAGAAGCGCATCGCGCCATTTAAGTCGCCGACGGCCAGCACGCGCGAGTCCCCGCGGAATGCGAGCGCGCGATAGTCGCCGGGGCGGTCGGAGAGCTCCACCGCCCGCGGGGGATCGCTGCCCAGGTCCCAGATCCGGCCCGGCGTTTCCAGCCACGCGTCCGCGAGCAACGTGTCATCGGGGGAAAAGAGCAGCGCGCCGCGCTTGAGCGGCGACGTGCGCGCGGCGGTCGCCCCGCGCGCCTGATGAAGCAAGCGTTGCTCGTCGATTTCCCAGATCAGGATGTCGCCGTGGTTGTCTCGCGCCGCGACGCGGCGCTCGTCGTTCGAGAGCGCGACCTGGGACGAGAGCCCCGCGGCGATCGAGAATCTCGCGCGCTCCGCAAAGGGCGCGGTGTCCCAGACGATGACCTGTTGTCCCAGGATGCCGGCAAAGCGCCGCCCGGTGCGGCCGGCCGCGACGATCTCGACCGGCAAACGTGCCACCAACTGCGGCGCCGCGCCGGCCACGTCGCGCCGCCACAGCCGAACCTGGTCCGGCTCGAGGCCCACGATGAGCGCCGCATTCGCGGTGACCGACAGGACGCTCCGTGTGGCATTCTCGACGACAAACGACTCGCGCACCGTCCCATCGGGGCCCATCCGGCGCACGTCGCCGGACGAATGGGCGATCCACACCGTCGCGTCGTCGTCGGCCGCCGTCAGCGTCGACCACGCCGCGGTCGGCGTCGCATAAGTCTGCGCGCAGGGATGTCGGCGATAGAGCTCCCACAGGGCCCAGAACGGCTCAATCGGCCCCGGCGGTGCGTGTAGCGCGCCGCGCGCGGCGCCCGGCTCGTGGCTGCGGAGCAGCTCGCCCCACAGCAGCCGCTCCGCCTGCTCGCGGTCGCCCAGCAGGCCGGCCATGCGCGCCTGCTCGATCGTGCTTTGCGTGAGCAGGGCGGCAAGCGACCCGGCCGACTGCACGGCGCGCTGCTCCATTTGCCACGAGCGCCGGTACAGCAGCGACATCACGATCGCGAACACGACCAGCAGCACGACGAACGCGCCCGCGGCGGCGACGCGCAGCCGATACCGCCGCAGCGTCGTGCGCAGCACGTAGAGCGCGCTGTCGCGCGTCGCGTCGATGGGTTCGCCGGCCCGGTAGCGGCGCAGGTCGCGGGCCTGTTCGCCGGCGCTCTGGTAGCGCCGCGCGCGATCC
>JBFXAM010000142.1:0-11119 GCA_050184295.1 Phycisphaerae bacterium
ACTTCGGTCAACGTCAACGGTTTGATCGGTCGTCCACGTGCCATCGTCGGGCTCCGGTAGCGAATCCTACCAAGCCAAACGCCGTGGCAGCACACTTATTCAACGAATTTATAACTCGTGACACTAGGGATCCACCGCGCTCGGCCGGTTCACATCGACGATATCGTGCAGCTCCAGCGCGTCAAAGCGGTCGAGCAGCGCCTCGGTGCCGTTCGCGAGCTTGTATTCCATCTCCGCCGGATAAAGCGGATAAAGCCCGAACACCCAGACGTCGCGCCGGTCATCGACTGCGATCGGCCCCCAGTCATCGGAGACCGACAGCGGCGGCGCGACCAGCATGCAGGAGAACCGCACGCTCGGCGCGAACGGTTGCGGCGGGTCGCCGTTCGGAACCGTGTGCCCATACCCGAGCCAGGTGTTGAACTCGTGCGGCAGGCGGGCGAGTTTCTTCAGCCAGCGAACCGGCCAGTAGACGCGTTCGTCGCGAAACGCTTCGTGACGCACAGCCCATTCGGGCGGCAGGCAGATCATGAGCTCGGTATGGCGCGGGACGCTTTCGAATCCCGGCTCATTCGGCACGTTCATCGGTTTTTCGGCCATCCCGCTGGTCACGAGTGTCCAGAAGTTGCGCTCGGGGCGCGGCGCGACGACGTGAACGTCGATGTGGACGTGCTCCGAGACGATTTCGTGGAACACATGCGCGACCGGGCCGAGGTGCTTCTCGACGAACGTACTGACCGCGTCGATCAGGGCCGGGTCGCCGACGGAGCCGGGGCCCTCGTGGCTGGGCGATTCGTGGCGGAGAATCCGCTGCGAGGG
Source organism: Phycisphaerae bacterium (assembly GCA_050184295.1). Lineage (GTDB taxonomy): Bacteria > Planctomycetota > Phycisphaerae > UBA1845 > Fen-1342 > JBFXAM01. Next base: position 820 of record JBFXAM010000142.1, read on the forward strand.
ATGGATGGCGTCGTCATCGGGCATGAAGGAAGCTCGAAAAATTCCGCACGGGTTGTACGCCTGACGCCGCTCGTTCGTTGTGCCGCCGCTCAGGAGCAGCGGCGCGACGGAAGCGTGATGGCACAAGTTGCGTCACGCCGACTCGACGCGTTCCCGCAGCCGGGGACGTAGCGTGCAGCGGCCGGCCCGGAGACCGAACGCGGGCTCATCGGCTCGCTCCGGCTATGGAATCCGCGCCAGCTCGCGCGCGGCGTCCTTGGCGAAGCTCGTTTCGGGATACTTGTCGAGAATCCGCTCCAGGCGTTCGCGCGCTTCCTTCCAGCGCCGCGCCGCCATGTACGTCTTCGACTCCGAGAGCCAGCGCTTGCAGTCGCGTTCGGCCTGAAACTCGCGCACTTCGCCCATGATCCGCGCGTCCTGGCGCATGCGCGCCAACACTTGCTCGGCCCGCTGCCCTTCCTCGCTGTCGGAGTACTCCTTCTGGAGTTCGTCGAGCGCGGTGAACGCCTCGCCGAAGCGCTTCGCCTCGAGCTGGTCGAGCGCCTTGCGCAGGTCGGCGCGGGCTTGCGCGGAGCCCTGCATCGCTTTGACGACCTCGGCGATCTTCTCGTTGGTCTTGGTCAGCGTTTCCAGCCGCGCCTTGGCGGTTTTGGCGGCCTCCAGCCCGTGAAACCGGCGCACCACGGCGCGCAGCGACTTGACGCCTTCCTCGTATTGCTTCTGCTCGATCTGGTCCTCGGCGGCCGCCAGCCGGTCGCGGCCGATCGCCTCCAGGAGATCCAGCAGTTGTTGACAGTCCTGCTTCAGCGTGTCGCCGGTCAGGGCGTTCTCGTACGCGTCGCGGGCGGCGGAGAACGCTTCGGGCCAGTCCTCCTCGCGGATCGCGGCCCGGGCCCGCTCCAGCTTCGAGTGCACGATCTTCACATACTGCGGGTGGGTGCGCGTGGGCGGGTTGGCGGCGAGCGTCTCGCGCAGCGTCTTGACCATCTCCTCGTCGTTGCCGGGCCAGCCGCTCCACGCCACGCGCCCCTCCACGTCAATGATGACGACGCTCGGGTAGCGCTGGAGGCGGTATTCTTCGGCGCTCTTCGACCCCGTGCCCACCGGGAAGCTGATCTTTTCCTTCTCAAGCTGACCTTCGATGCGTTTTTTCTCGGCGTCGGTCAGCCCGATGACGATGACGCCGCGGCCTTTGCCGAGGGCGTCGTGGTTCTCGACCAGGTTAATCAGCCCGAGGATGTTCTCGCCGCCGCGGGTCGACCAGTTCACCCAGAAAAACAGCACGACGATCATGCCGCGATACTCGGTGAGCGAGACGGCCTCGCCGCTCTCGGTGTTCAGCCACTCTTTCGCCTCGATGTCGGGGGCGAGCGCGCCCTTCTCGAGATCGGCCCGCGCGAGCTGGACGCCGACGATGGCAAGAGCCGACAGAACGAGCAGTCCGCGTTTCATGGAGCACCTCTTTGCGCGAGAAGGATGCGCGTGCGTCGCCCGCCCGAACGGCGCCGATCGCCCCGCCGGCGCGACTCGACGATCGCCGGCCTGATTGATCCTAGCGGGCCCGCCGGGAAGCGAAAAGTGGCGCTTGCCGTCCGGCGGCCGACCGCGCCCGGCCGGTCCCTTCACGCGCGCGCCGGGCCGCGCGCGGCACGAACCGCGTGGTGCGTGGTGTGGGACGCGCAGCCCATCGTCCAGAGCAGCACGATCAGGATCGCGGCCATCGCGACCACGACGAACCAGACGCCGCGCCGCGCCGGCCGGGCCGTCGCGGTGACGATCCACGAGCCGCAGCGGGGACAACGAAGGACGCCTTCGTAAACCACGGCGCCGCACTCCGGACACTCCTCGGTGGCCGCGTCGTCGTTGTCCGGGTCGTCGAGGTCGCCGGGCAGCGGTGCGTCGCGATCGTCCTCCCACGCATCGTGCGAGTTGCGCCAGCTCTCCGGCGGCGTCGGATCGTCATCCGGTTCGTCGAATCGCCGGCGGCGGGTCATGTCAGCGCACGATCGGGAGCATCCGCTTGAAAAGCTCGGTGCCGGCCCGCTCCATCAGTTCATAGATGCACGATTCAACCGTGGTCACCGTCACGCCCGCGTGTCGCATCCGCTCCACCGCGGTTGCACGGTCGACTTCGCGCCGCGAACCGACCGCGTCCACGAGCAGCCACGGCTCCATCCCGTCGGCCAGCAGGTCGAGCGCGGTCTGCTGCACGCACACGTGCGTTTCGATTCCGACCAGCATGACAACGGGGCGGTGCAGAGACGTGATTCGCGTCCGGCAGCCTTCGTCCGCCCACACGCTGAAGGTCGTTTTCTCGAATCGGGGCGCGTCGCGCGTCTCCGCCAGGATCGTTGGCTCGGTCGGTCCCAGCCCGGACGGGTACTGCTCAGTCACGGTCGCGGGCAGCGCCAGCTCGCGAGCTGCCCGCAGCGTCCGCACGATCTGCGCGACGACGGACTCGTGCTCGCGGATGTGCGGCGTGAGGCGGGCCTGCACGTCGACGACGAGCACTTGCGCGTGGTCCGGCCTGATCCGCGAACGAACAGCCATGCCGATCCTCGGACCAGCGCTCGACGCGAAGGCCTCGATCCGACGCCGACGCCGCGGTCCATCGGGCGGCAGTGTCGCATAGACTCGCGGCGTGTGCAAATCATGCGCGCGGCGGGGCGCGGTTGCTGGCCGCGCCGCAAAATCGCGGGTATAATTCGCATTGGATCGAGATTACGAAAGGAGTGCCGCGTCATGGATGATGCTGTCGCCGCATGCCAGGCGGCCGATCGATTCCTTCCCGTCGAATGCGATTCCGACTCCGCGGGGCGTCCGCCGATGATGAACCCGACCGAGCCGCACACCGAGATGAACCGCCAGCCCGCCGATGACGACGCGGCCGGTGACGAGCGCGCCGTCCACGCCGATGACGCCGCGCCCCGGACACTGCTGGTCCGCCCAACGTCGGCGAAGCACGATGCCGCCGCGCCCGGGCCGCAACTGCCCACGCTGGTCGAGGCGCTGCTGTTCGCGGCGGACACGCCGCTGAGCCTGGCGCGGCTGAGCGAGATCGCGCAGGCGTCGCACAACGAGGTGCGTCTGGCCATCGCGGAGTTGAACGATCGCTACGTCTCCAACGGCTCGTCGTTTCGCGTGGAAGGGATCGCGCGCGGCTACCAGTTGCTGACGCTGCCCGCGTTTCAGCCGTGGCTTGTGCAGCTCGACAAGCAGCGCGTCCAGACCCGCATCAGCGCCGCGGCGCTCGAGGTACTCTCGATCATCGCCTACAAGCAACCGATCGTGCGCGCCGACATCGAGGCAATCCGCGGCGTGGCGTGCGGCGACGCGCTGAGCCGGCTGCGCGACGCGGGCTTGATCAAGTCCGTCGGTCGAGCCGAGATCGTGGGTCGGCCGCTGCTTTACGGCACGACGCGCAAGTTTCTTGAGACCTTTGGGTTACACGATCTCGAAGCGCTGCCGCCGTTGGACTCGCTGCCGCTGCGGCGCAGCCTCGGCGGCGAGCCTGCGAGCGAAGCGCCGCGCGAAACCGAAGCGCCGAGGCGCGTCGCGGCCGGCGCCTGAAGAGCCGCCCCGCGATCGGCGTTGCGACGACCGGCGCGGCCCACGAGCGATAATTCGCGAGTTGTCTGTGTTTCAGCTCGGTTCGGCCATTCGTAAGCCCGAGCGCCTGTCTGTGCTCGCTGGCCGGCTCCCTTCCGCGAGCCGATAGCACTTCCGTCCGCACTCTTCGGGGACGGAAATGAACCTGTCACAAACCACGTGCGGCCTTGCCGCGCTCGTTGCCGCGCTCGTCGCCGGCGGGACGGCGTGGCGGCTCGTCGAGCGGGACGCGACCGCCGCCCAGCTTCAGCGGCGCGCCGCTGCCGCCGAACCGCTGCTGTCCTTTGTGCTGGCCGCCGGCGCGGGCGGCAGTCGGCCTCTGACGCCTGAAGATCATGCGGCGTTGGCGCGGCTGGCGGAAGCGAGCCAGGCGGTGCGCTGGGTGGCGCTGGTGCGCGCGGATGGGAGCGTGCTGGAGCTTCGACAGAAATTCGACGTACCGCGGGTCGAGCTGCTGCGCCTGGTGGGCGCGGACCGGACGCGTGTCCGCTGGCACGCGCAGCGGGTTCAGACCGCCGTGGGCAGCCACGATCTGCACGCACTGGTGATCCCGCTCGGCGAGGATCGTGGGGCGCTGGCAGCGCTGGTCGAGACTCCCGCGGCGACTGATGCGACGGCGTCGGCGCTGCACATTCCGGCTGCCGGAATCGCATCGGCGGGGCTGGCCGTCGCGTCTGCGCTGCTGTACGCAGGCGTGGTGCGTCCGAACCGGCGGCTGCGGGTTCGCGCCGCCGCGGTGCGCGACGAACTGTTCGCGCTCGCGGGTCGCGACGCGCGCGCCGGCGCCGCCGAGCCGGTCGCGGCACTGGAGGAGCTGCGCGGCGCGATGAAGCAGGCGCTGCGCGACGCGAGCGCCCTGCGGCGTGCAGTGGATACGCGCGTCGAGACGCGCACGCGCCAGGCGGAGGACGCGCTCCGCAGCGCCGACCGCGACGCGCACACCGACGCGCTGACGCGCCTGCCCAACCGCCGCGCGCTGGAGCGCGAGCTGCCGCGCGCGTTCGACGAACACCACACCGCGGGCGGCGAGTTGTCGGTCGTAGTCGTCGACGTGAACAACCTGAAGACATTGAACGACGAGGTGGGTCACAGCGCCGGCGACGATCTCATTGCCGGCGTCGGCGAAGTGCTCCGCGCCGCGCTCGACCGGCAGAAGCACTTCGCGGCCCGCTACGGCGGCGACGAGTTCGTCCTCGTGCTTTCGAATACAAACGTCGGCGACGCACTCGCGCTCGTCCAGCGCGTCCACAAGCTCTTCATCCAGCGCACGCGCAAGTACGCGCGGCTGCGCAGGCCGCCGGGGCTCGCGGTCGGCGTCGCCGCCCTGCGCCGCCACGCAGCGCGCTCGTCTGAACACCTCCTGCGACTCGCTGACGAAGCGATGTACCAGGCGAAGCGCGGCGGACGGGCGGTGGTCGCGGCGCATGAACTCCCCGAGGCGCGCCCCGCCAGCGTTCCATAGCGCGACGAGCGCCGGATGCGCGCACCGCGGCCTCGCGCAGACCTGGGCGCGCCGCCGCGGCGGCGCAGACGCGGTTCGGCTCGTGCCGACACGCGGGCGTGTCAGGGCTGGGCATCGCCGACCCAGTCGGTCGGCTTGACAAACCACGCGAGGCGCTCGATCTCGCGCCAGTACAAGCGCAACGGCGCTTCGGACGAGCCGGGCGCTTGAAACATGCCGGCCGGACCGAGCCAATAATCCGGTCCGATCGGCAGCGTTTCGCCGTGCCCATCGACGAACGCCGTCGGTCGCAGCCGCGTCGCGAGGTGGCTCGCATCGTTGTCGCCGCAGCCCTGCGTGTCCGACGGGTTGAAGACGATCTCGCAGCTTCGCCCGATGGACTCGCGCGCATCGCGATGGCCGTGCACCGGCACGTTGTGGTTGACGTTGTCCATCAGCAGCATGATCTCGGCGGGTCGGTCGATTTGTGCGAGACGGCGCCAGTCGCGCGGGTTGCTCAAGCTCTCCCAACCGGCCAGCACGCCGCCGTTGACGTAGATCTCGTTCGTTTCGCGGACGATCTGCACGGAATTAAAGACGTAGGTGTTGGGGGCGTGGTGGATGATTCCCGAGTGCGTGGCGCGCGCGCCGTCGTCGGCCGGCTGCACGTCCGGGCAGCGCCAGATGCCGGTCGGTCGGCGAAAGAGCTCGTTCTCGACGCGCGCGAACGGCTGGCGGATGTAGTTCGCAAGAAACTCGTTCATGAGCTCGTAGGGCGCGCCGATCGTGTCGTCGAACACCCAGTAGTGCATCGGCGGAAGCCGATCACCGTGGTCGGTCGCGTACGTGTGCACCACCTGCGCCTGCGAGCGAAGGTTGACCAGGCACTGGAGGAGGCGGGCGCGGTCGCGCGCCCGTTGCAGCGACGGCAGCGCCAGCGCGATGAGCAGCGACAGGATCGCGATCACCACGAGCAGCTCGATCAGCGTAAACGCACGCAGCGTGTCGGCGTCGTCCGCCGCCGATTCGGACGGCGGCGTCGTGCGTTCGCGTCGGCTCCGATCCGTCCGGGGCTTGAACATGACGGGCTCGCAGCATCGGATTGTAGCACGCGCTCGCTCGGATTCGTGCAGCGCGGTAGCATTTGGAGCGACGCGCAGCGCGGTCGGCGTCGGCCGGCCGCCAGCGACGCCGCGAGTCGTCGGTTCCGACGGCGCGATCGCGGCGCCGCGGCCGCGTTTGCCGAGGGAGACCAAGCATGATCGCCACATTCATCGCACCGTTGTTGCTGGGACCGTTGCTCGCGCTGGAGCCGGCCCCGCTCCAGTCGAAGAAGCCCACGAGCTACAAGATCGGACTGGTCGCCAAGAGCGAGAGCAATCCAGTGTTCCAGGCGGCCCGAGTCGGGGCGGAGGCCGCCGCACGCGACCTGGGCGCCAAGCACGGGCTGAAGATCGAGGTTCTCTGGCGGACGCCGGCCGACGAAGATGCGCAGAAGCAGGCCAGCTTCATCGAGCAGTTGATGGTCGGCGGCGTCGACGGCCTGGCGATCTCGTGCAGCGACGCCACCAAGGTCAACGCGGCGATCGATAAGGCCGTCGACCAGGGCATCCAGGTTGCGTGCTTCGACTCCGACGCCCCCAAGAGCAAGCGCTTCGTGTATCACGGCGTCGACGACATCGAGTGCGGACGGATCGTGATGCGCGAGCTGGCCCAGGCGCTCGGCGACGCGGGCGGCAAGGTGGCGGTGCTGGCCGGCAACCAGACCGCGCCGAATCTCCAGGCCCGCGTGCAAGGCGTTCGCGACGAAGCCGGCAAGCACGCGAAGATCAAGATCGTCGACGTGTATTATCACAAGGAAACGGCCCAGGACGCCGCCGCAAAGGTCCAGGAAGTGCAGACCGCGAATCCCGACATTGCCGGCTGGGCGATGGTCGGCGGCTGGCCGCTCTTTTCCGATGCGCTGATGAGCTGGAAGCCCGGCGAGGTGAAGATTGTGGCGGTCGATGCACTGCCCGCGCAGTTGAAGTATGTCGAGAAAGGCATCGCCCAGACCCTGGTCGCGCAGCGCGTCTATCACTGGGGCTATCGCAGCGTCGAGCTGCTGATCGACAAGCTCCACTTCGACAAGCAGCCGCCCAACGGCCGCGACCTGTCCGAGCTTGATTTCGTCACGCAGAAAAACGTCGCCGAATACGCCAAGAACTGGGACACCTGGCTCGGCAAAAAGTAATCCACGCCGGCGGCGACCGGCGCGAGCCCGACCCTCCGCGGTCCGGCCGACCCGCGACCGCGTCCTGCGACGGAGTTCGCCTGATGAAACAACCGCGACTCATCCTCGTTTTCATATCGATTGCGCTCGCGGCGGCGCCGGGCTGCGGTCGCGGGTCGCCGCCCGCGACCGGTGTGGGAACGACCGAGGTGCCGCCCGACCGCTTGCAGCGCGCCGTCGAGAAGTTGCGTCTGAAGCTGCCGTCCCATGCGAAGGCGACCGGCGTCATCGACGACAATCCCGACGTGCTGATTCAACTCAAGCTGGAGATGCCGGCGAGTGAAGTGAACGCGTTTCTCGCGGGCTCGCCGTTTGCGCGCAAGACGCTCAGCACAGAGCTTCGACACGTCTCCAACACCGGCCAGCCGGACTGGTGGGCGCCGCAGGACGCCCAAAGCTTCCGTTCTGCGATGCTCGAAGTCGTCCCGAAGGCGGAAGGCGCGAGCATCCTCATCAACCTCGACGACCCCGCGACGGCGGTCGTCTACCTGATCTGGTTCAAGATGTAGTCGCGCCGCGCGCACTGCGGCGACCGTCCGGCCTGTCGCGCCACCCGCCGACCGTCGTCGCCGCCGGCCTGCGAAGCCTTTGGAGAGACCCGCCGCATGCCCACACACTCGCTCGCGATCGATTACGCCGGAACACTCGACGCGGCCGTCGGCGCTGCGCACGGCCTGGGCCCCGCCGAGATCGCCGCCGAACAGAAGCGCCTGACGCCGATGCTCACGGCGATCGAGGAGGAAGTCGCGCGCGGCCAGCACGGCTATCGCGCGCTGCCGCGTGCCGCCGGCATGCTGAAGCAGGTGCTCGCGGCAGTGAAGCGCTGCCGGCCGGGCTGTGAGAACCTGGTCGTGCTCGGCATCGGCGGGTCGGCGCTGGGCAACATCGCGTTGCACACCGCGTTGAACCCGGCGTATCACAACCTGCGCACAGCACGGCAACGACGGGGCCCGCGGCTATTCGTGCTGGACAACGTCGATCCGACGCACATCGCCGATCTGCTCGATTTGCTGGGCCCCGCGCTGCGCAGGACGCTGTTCAACGTGATCAGCAAGTCCGGCGAAACCGCCGAGACCGCCGCCCAGTTTCTGATTGTCCGCGACCTGCTGCGGCGGCGGCTCGGCGCGAAGCAACTGGCGAAGCGCGTACTTGTCACGACGGACGCCGAGAAGGGGATCCTCCGCGACCAGCTCGCGCGCGACGGATTCGACAGCCTCCCGGTCCCCGGCATCGTCGGGGGACGGTTCAGCGTGCTGTCGGCGGTCGGGCTGTTTTCGGCCGCGATGTGCGGCGCGAACATCCGGAAGCTGCTGGCCGGCGCCGATGCGATGGCGGGCCGCGTGGCGCAGACCGACGCGCGCAAGAATCCCGCGGCGCTGCTTGCGATTCTGCTGCACGCGTTCTACGTGCGCGGCAAGCGACTGCACGTGATGATCCCGTACAGCGATCAGCTCAAGGATCTCGCGGATTGGTATCGCCAGTTGTGGGCGGAGAGCCTGGGAAAGGCGACCGACCTCGACGGCACCACGGTTCACACCGGCCCGACGCCGATCCGCGCTCTCGGCGCGACCGACCAGCACTCGCAGGTGCAGCTCTATCGCGAGGGCCCGAACGACAAGGTGTTCGTGTTCCTCGAGGTGGAGAAGTTCGCGCGCGACGTCAAAATTCCGCGCGCGGACCGGCGCACGCCCCCGGAATTGCGATACCTCGCCGGTTCATCGCTGGGCAGGCTGCTGAACGCGGAAAAGCGCGCGACGGAGTACGCGCTGGTTAACAGCGGACGCCCGTGCCTCACGATCCGCTTTCCCGCGGTGAACGAGGGCACCGTCGGACAGTTCCTCATGCTCTGGGAGGCGACAACGACGATCGCCGGCCGCCTGCTCAACATCAATCCCTACGACCAGCCCGCGGTCCAGCTCGGCAAGGACATGACGTTCGCGCTGATGCGCCGCAAGGGCTATGAAGACCACGCCCGGCGGTTCGCCGAATTCGAGCGCCGCCGACCGAGCGCGACCCTCTGACTACCCGGCAAGGCGCGGCCGAGCGGCACGCGCGCCGCGGGCCAATCGGCGGCCGCGGTAGCTCGCCGCAGTGGACCGGCGCGGCGGTCCAGAACTCTTGAGAGACGACGATGCGACACGCAGTCATCATGGCCGGCGGCTCGGGAACACGCCTGTGGCCCCTCAGTCGGCGCATGCGCCCCAAGCAGCTCATGCGTCTCTTCGACGGCGCCAGCTTGCTCCAGATCGCGCGGCGGCGGCTGGCGGGCGTCTTTGCGCGCGAGTGCACCTGGGTCATCACGAACGACGCGTATATCGATCTGGTCGCCTCCGAGCTGCCCGACCTGCCGCGCGAGAACCTCATCGGCGAGCCGACGGGCCGCGATACCGCGAACGCGATCGGGCTGGCCGCGGCGCTCATCGTCCGGCGCGATCCGGACGCGACCATCGCGGTCTTTACCGCCGACCACATCGTCGAACCGATCGACACCTTTGCCGATGCCATCCGTACGGGGCTCGACGCCGCCGAGGCGCACCCCGACGCGCTCGTGACCTTCGGCGTGACGCCCGACAGTCCGCACACGGGTTACGGCTATCTGCAAAAGGGCGCTCCGAGCGGCACGGCGGTCTATCGCGTGCGCGAGTTTCGGGAGAAGCCGACCCGGGCGGTTGCCGAGCGTTACCTCAGTAGCGGAGAATACTTATGGAACAGCGGTATGTTCGCGTGGCGGGCGTCGGCGATCCGCGCCGAGCTTGAGCGGCTGCTGCTGGAGAACTTCCGCACGCTTGACGAGCTTGCGGAAGTCTGGGGAAACACAGCGCACGCCGCGACCCGGACCGAGCGTTTCGCGAGTTTGCAGAAGATCTCGATCGACTACGGCGTAATGGAAAAGGCGCGGAGGGGGTTGGTCGTGGAAATGCGCTGTCGATGGAGCGATCTCGGATCGTGGAGCTCGATCGCTGCGACGCAGGGGCGGG
>JBFXAM010000143.1:0-10657 GCA_050184295.1 Phycisphaerae bacterium
ATGGTCAATCCAGATGACCCGCCGAAGCAACCGTTCTCTGCGGAATCGTGACCGTGAAGCGCGTCCCCACGCCGACCTCGCTGGTCAGCTTGATCGCCCCCCCCATCGCATTCACCGCGTGCCGGACAATCGAAAGCCCCAGCCCGGTCCCGCGCTCCGGACCGGACCGCGCCCGCTCCACCTGGTAGAACCGCTCAAACACTCGCTGCTGGTCTTCCGCCGGAATGCCGCAACCGGTGTCCGCAACCTCGATCGCGACCGCGTCTTCGAACACACGCAGCGTCAAACCGACCTCGCCGCCTTCGGGCGTGAACTTGATCGCGTTGTCGGCCAAGTTGTCGAGCACGAGGCGCAACAGGTAAGGATTCGCGACAACGTGCGCGTCGTCGGGCGCGCCCACCACCGCGGTCCGCCAGCGCAGCGCTTTCTTTTCCACGCGCTCTTCGAATCGTTCGGAGACGGCCCGCATCACGTCGGACCAATCGAGCGGCTGTACCTGGAACGGCGCGGTCGGATTCTCGACCCGGTTGAGGTCGAGCAGGTCGGAGACCATGTCGCCGAGCCGGGCGCTGTGACGATCGATCACCTGGATGAACCGGTCGGCCTGGGCGGCGTCGTGGACGAGATTCATGGTCAGCAGCGCGTCCACTGCCGCTCGGATCGTGGAGAGCGGCGTGCGAAGCTCATGCGAGGCGTTCGCGGCGAAGTCGGACTTGATCTGCACCATCCGAACGAGCTTGGTGATGTCCGTCAGCACAACCACGCGGCCGTGATCCGCCGTCGCCACGCTTCCGGCGCCTGCGGGCAGGAAGATGTCGGTCGCGCGGGCCAGCAGGTGCACGGTGCCGGCGTCGTTGTCCACCTGGAGTCGGATTTCGTCGGGAAGCTGGCGTTCGGCGGCGCCGGGCGTTCCGTTGCTCGCCGACGGCGACAGGGGCCGGAGCAGCAGTTGCAGGTCGTGGAGTGGAATGCTGCGCTCGACCGCGACCCCGATGCACCTCTGAATCGACGCGGGATCGAACCGCAGCCCGAGCAGTTGGGCGGCGGCCGGGTTCAGCAGCACCACGCGCCCCGCGGAATCCGCCACGACGACGCCTTCCTGGAGCTGGTTCAGCAGCGATTCGAACGTGCGCCGTTGCTCGTCGATCGTTTCGAGATGCGAGCCGATGCGGTTACGCATCGCGTTCAGCGAGCGCGCCAGAAGGCCCAGCTCGTCAGCGCCGGACACGTCAATCCGCGCGGAGAGATCTCCGTCGGATAGGCTCCGGGCGGCCTCCGTGATTCGTCGCAGCGGCCGGCTCCACAGCCGCCCCAGCCCGATGCCCACCAGCACCGTCGACAGCGCGACGATGAGCACCAACCCGAGAATCGGCTCCACGAACGACGCCGGATCCGCGACGAGGCTCCAGTCGGGATGTTCAATCCACAAGACGCCGAGCGGCGCCTCGGCGGGCCCGAGCCGCTCGATGACCGTGTGACACTGCCGCTCGACCGGCGGTGCGATGCTGCGCCCGGGCGCGCGCGACTGCACGACGCCGCCGCGCAACGCCACCTCGATCCGCGCATCCGCCAGACGCGCGCCGGCTGCCAGGCCCGCCGCCGAAAAGCCGGACTCCGCGAGCACCTCACCGCCGGGCGCGAGCACCGCGATGCGCGTGTCGTTCTCGGTCAGCGCTGGAATCAGGGGGGAAAGGTCGGGAACTTGCCCGCGGCCCAGCGCGTCCTCGAACGCCGGACGCAGCGCCACCGCCTGCACCAACAGACTCTGCGCCGCGCGCCGGTTATCACGCGCCTGCGCGTCCGCGAAGATGATCCAGAAGCAGAGCGTCAGTGTCACGACCAGCAGGACGGCGTTTCCGAACAGCAGCTTTCCGGAAAGGCCGTACGGAATCATGGTCGGATCACCCCTCGGGCGCGTCGCTCGGCGGGGCCCGAAACGCGTAGCCCACGCCGCGGATCGTCTGAATCCAATGGGCGCCGCCGGACAGCTTCTTGCGCAGCGCCGCTATGTGCACGTCAATTGTACGCTGCGTCACCGCCACGCCGTCGCCTAAGGCGGCGTCGATCAACTGTTCGCGGTCCAACACGCGTCCGCGGGCCGCCATCAACGTCGCCAGCATGCGGAACTCGGTCGCGGTCAGCGCCACCGGCGTTCCCTCGACGGTGACCTCGTGTCGCGCGCGGTCGAGCATGAGCGGACCGGCGGACAACACGTCGCCGGACTTCACACCCGCCTCCTTGCGCCGCAACACCGCGCCGACGCGGGCGAGCAGCACCTTGGCGTTGACCGGTTTTCGAACGTAGTCGTCCGCCCCGAGCGCAAACCCGACCAACTCGTCCGTCTCCTCGGTCTTGGCGGTCAGCATGATGATCGGAATCTGGTTGCTGCGCGGGTCGCGCTTGATCTTCAGCGCGACGTCGTCGCCGGACATGATCGGCAGCATGCGGTCGAGCACCACGAGATCGGGCGCCTGCTTGCCGATCTCGCTCATCGCCTGCTCACCGTTGGCGGCCCGCCGGACGGCGTAGCCCTCGCGCGTCAGGTGGTACGCGAGCGCGTCCGCAAGATCGGTTTCGTCCTCGACCAGCAGAATGGATTTGGCCACGCGCATGCTTCCCGTCGCGGAGGCCGGCGTCGCCGGTGCGTGCGGTCGCGCAGCCCGGTTTCGCCGATCGGCGGCACGCTACCCGCGCGATATTAACCGACAGTTCGGTCAGAGTTAAGATCGCGTCAACGCCCGGTCCGAGGTGCTTCTACAACCCCAGCACCACGGCCACGCCGCACGCCGCCAGCGCCAGCCCCGCCGCCGGGTGACCGAAGTGCTCCAGCCGATGACGGCCCAGGCCGGCCACCCCCAGCGCGGCGAGCAGCACGACCGTCAACATGGTGCCGATCGTGAACACCGCGAACATGCCGCTCACCGCCGCCACCGCCCAGAAATCCAGCCGTGCCGCCGGCACCATCAGCAATGGAATCAGCGGCTCGCACGGACCAAACACAAAGATCGTGAACAGCACCCAGGGAACCATGCGCGGCGTCATCGCGGCAACGGGCTCCGCGTTGAAGCGCTCGCATTCGGAGCCGCGGCCCGAACGCCCCTCCACCGCCGCCCCGCATTCGAGGACCGGCTGAGCCGCATGCGAGTGCTCGCCGGTTTGCCGCGACTCGCTCCGGTGCGATGCTCCGCTCCGATGCGCGCGTTCGACCGAGTGCGAGTGCCGACCCGCGTGCGGATGTCCATGCACATCGAGCGATCCGTCGCTGCGGACGTGCCAGTGCGTGTGCGTGCGCCCCAGGTACGCGCGCCGCACGCCCCACGCCGTGTACGCGATTCCGAATCCCAGCAGCAGCCAGCCCGCGACCTGGCCGCGCACGCCTTCGAACCACTCCATCGCACCGAGCGCCGTCCCCAGCCCGACGCCGATGAACCCGAGCGCGATCGACCCCAGCACGTGCCCGACCCCGCACAACAAGGTCACCACCAGCGTCTTGCGCAGCGACCATCGCCCCGCGGCGGACATCGCGATAAACGGCACATAGTGGTCCGGACCCGCCAGGGTGTGAATCAGTCCAATGGACGCGGCGGTCCACAACAGCGCGGTGAACGTGTCATCGGGCACGGAACGAATTCTCCATCGACACGAGCGCGGCGACGCGTACGCGGCGGCATCCGTCGCGGCCGCGCTTTCCTAGCACCGCGCGCCCGCGCGACGTCACGAGCACGGCGGCGTGCCTGCGGCGCCTGCTGCACGGATTGTCGACGAAGCAACCCGGAGGCGGAAGTGCCCCGTGCGGGCCGGAACCGGCCCGAGTTTCGCGGCCGCTCGGCGCGAGCGCGCGAGAGAGAGAGAGAGAGAGAGAGAGAGAGAGCGAGCGAACCGGTGACGTCGCACGCAATCGCATGGACGAACCGGAGTCGCGGCGCGCAAGTGTTGCGACCAAACGGGGTCGCCGCACCCAAGCGTCGGGGCGCCTCGGGCCTGTCGTGAGTCGCGCGCACTTCCGCAGCAACGCGGCGGCCCAGCCCCAGCCCGGGGCGACGCCGTGGGTCAGGCACGGCGGCCCGCGCTTCGGCCCTGAAAGCGCGCAACGTCGAGCGCGCGTTCCGCGCGATGAATTCCACCGGGACCCTGCATCGCCGTCCCCACACACGGCCATCGACGAACCGAGGCGGATTGTGCGGCCCTTTCAGGGCAAACGGTGATATCCGCTGATCACCCAAGGCGTTGCCGTGGGCACCGCGGGGTGCACTTTCGGTGCGAACTGACTCCCGCTCCATTGCCACGACCGATGCGTGCATGACTCCGTCGGCGACGCCGCCGGCGGGGAAACGGAGGCGGGAGTCGCGTTGCCGCCGCGTCTACTGCCCTGCGCTCCCGGTCGCGCGGCCGTCTTTGGGGGCACCGCCGCTTCCGCCGGGTGCGGGGCTGCCGCTTTGTGCGGCCGGGCCTGTGGTCGTTGTCTGCGACGCCGGCCCTCGGAGCGTTGGCCGCGCCGGAGCGGCAGATTGCGAGATCGCCGCCGGCGTCGGCCGCGCGTCGTACTTCTGCGCGTCGCGCGTGTGTTTGCTCTCCAGCGAAATCGGCACGCCGCGGATGAACACGCCGCGGATGACATTGCTCGCCTGGCCGGGGTGATCCGAGCAGATCACCACGTTCGCCACCTTGCCGACCTCCAGCGAACCGTAGCGATCGGCGAGGCCCAGAATCTCGGCGGCGGAAAGCGTCAGGGCGCGTACGGCGGCGTCGGGGTCGAGCCCGTGCCCGACGGCAAAGCCGATGTCGGTGGTGATCAGCTTGGCGAGGGAGGCGGAGCGGTTCGCGATGCAGAACCGCACGCCCGCCCGCGCCAGCACGCCGGCGGCGCGATACTGCGCGTCCCACGGCTCGCTCGCGCCCGGCACCGTCGGCACGCCGTCGGGCTGCGCGAAGGTGCCGTCGAAAATCACCGGCACATCGCGCCGCGCCAACACGTCCGCGAGCTTCCACGCGTCGCGCCCCCCGAGGATCACCGGCTTCAGCGCCAGTTCGTCGGCGAACAGCAGCGCTTCAAGTATCGCCTTGTACCCGTTCGCCGAGAACAGCACGGGCTTCTCGCCGAGCACGTACGGCGCGAGCGCGTCGTAGCGCGGATCGGTCGCGACCGGCGGTTTCGCTTTTTGATCGCGCGCGGCTCGGACCGCGGTCGCATAGACCTTCGCATTCTCCAGCAGCCGGCGCATGTTCCGCAGCGACTTTTCCACGCGCTCGTCGCTCTCGCGGTCGCGGTCCTCGGCTTCGTCAAACTCGGGGTTGGTGCGCCGCTCGCGATCGATGATCGGCGTCGCGCGGCCGCTGGGCAGGTTGACGACGAGGCCGGCCTCGGCCTCGATGAGCATCTCGGGCATGGTCCAACCGGCGAGGTCGAGCAGTCCGGCCTGGCCCGGCACGCTCGGCGAATCCGGCACCAACAAGATCGTCGTGATGCCTTCGGCCCGCGCCACCTCCACCATCGCACTGTCGGGGTTGAACGCCGAGATCGCCCGCATGTCCGGCTGATAGGTGCCGGGCTCGGAGGTGTCATTGGTCACATCGACCTGCCCGATCTCGCTCAATCCCACGGTCGACGCTGCGTTGATGAAGCCGGGATACACGTGACCGCCGGCGGCGTCGACGATGGTCGCGCCCGGCGGCGGCTGCACCGTCGGCCCGATCGCCACGATCTTCCCGTTTTCGATCACGAGCGTGCCGCGCTCGATCGCGGGTTCGCTGATCGCATGCAGCGTCGCGTTCACGATCGCGTACGTATGGGCGGCGTCCACGCCGACGGCTCCATTCGAGCCCGCCGAGCCGTTCGACCCGGCCGCGCCCCCGCGCGCACCCGGCACGCCGCCGCCGGCGGTCGCTGGCGGCGACGCGACCACGGTCGCAACGGGCCGCACGCCGCTGCCCGCGAGCGCATAGCTCTCAAACATGCGCCGCGGCGGCGCGGGCTGGCGCGTGGCGTCGATCGCGAAATCGCGATGGCGGAAATAGACCTCGCCTTCGATGAACGTGAGCACGCATTTGCTGAACGTGTCGAGCGGATGTCCGTCGTAGACGGCGATGTCGCCGTCCTTGCCGACTTCAAGGCTGCCGATGCGCCCGTCCAGCGCGAACTGCCGCGCCGGGTTCAGCGTCACCAGCCGCAGCGCTTCGTTCGCACTGAGCCCGCTGTAGCGCATGCACTTGGCCGCTTCAAGCGGCATGTGGCGGATCAGGTCGGACGAATCGCTCTTGATCGCCGAATTGACGCCGCTGCGCAGCAGCATGCCGGCGTTCTGCGGGACGGCCTCGTAGGCTTCGACCTTGTAGGCCCACCAATCCGAGAAGGTGAGCGTGCCGCAGCCGTGCGCCGCGATCTCGGGGATGATGCGGTAGCCGTCGAGCACGTGATGGAGGTTTGCGACGCGGAAGCCGAAGTCCTCGGCGACGCTGAGCAGGCGGAGGATTTCATCAGCGCGGTAGCAGTGGCTGTTGACCCACAGGTCGCCGGAGACGATGTCCGCGAGCGCTTCGAGTCGCAGGTCGCGCCGGAAAGGCGGCGGCGAGCGGCCGGCTTTCTGCTCGGCCTCGTACGCCGCCCGATCTTCGAGATACTGTCGGCCGGCGTAGAGCGCGCGGCGCATCACGCCTTCGACGCCCATCCGCGATCCCGGAAATCGCCGCACGCGGCCCTCGGCGCCAAAGCGACCGGTCGGCAACCCGCCGCGCTTGACGTTCTCCCCGGTCGCAAACTTTACCGTGCGCGGCGCGTCGTGCAGGATCATGGCCGCCGCCGGCCGGCCGTACTTCAGCTTCATCAACACGCATTGCCCGCCGATCGTGTTGGCGGAGCCGTGCATGGCATGGATGGTGGTCGTGCCGCCGGCCAGCGCGCGGTAGATCTGGAGATCGTCGGGGCGGACGACGTCGGCGCAGCGGACCTCGGGCGTGACGCTGTTGGCGCCTTCATTCACGCTGTCGAGCGCGATGTGCGAGTGGCCGTCGAAGACTCCGGGCATCAGAACGCAGCCGCCGACGTCGATCGTGGTCACGCCGGCGGGCGCAGCGAGATGTGGGCCGATCTTCTCGATCTTGCCGTGCATGACCAGCACGTCGCAGTTCGGCAGGTCGTCGCCGCTCACCGTTAGCACCGTGCCATTGCGGAGCAGGACGGCGCCGTTCGTCTTGAAACCGGGGTCGCGCTCGCGATCCGTCTCGATCGCCCACGTCGGCTCGTGCAGGTAGAGATCGTCACGCGGCGTCGGCTGCGTGGCGGCGGGCTCGGTGGTCGGCCGACTGGCGGCGGGTTGTGTATCTGCTGACGGCGCGCCGTCGCCTTCGTGCGGGTCGTGCCCGCGCTCCGACTCGGCGGCCGGCGCGTTCGCGGGGGCGGCGTCGCGCCGCGCGCGGCCGCGGCCCGGTCCGCCCGGGGCCGCGCCGGCATCGGGACGACGGCGATCGCGCGGCCCGGCGGCGACGTCGAGCTCGTGCTGCGCACCGTCGACGAACACCCAGCGAACCTTGGCGTCCTTGTCGCTGAACGGTTTGGTCAGGATCGTCAGGCTGGCGCGCTTGCCGCGCTCGACCGCGCCGATGTCCGCGGTGCCAAAGAGCTTCGCGGGTGTGAGGGTCAGCGCTCGGAGAGCGGCGTCGGCGGGCAGGCCGGCTTCGATCGCGGCGCGCAGGACGCCGAGCGCGTCGGCGGGCTTGCGCTGATCGTGCGTGGTGATGCACCACGTCACGCCGGCCTCTTCGAGCGCTTTCACCCCGTGCAACCACTCGTCGCGCACCCGACGGGCCTCGTCATACGCGGCGCGCGGCTCGAAGGGCCGTTTGCTCCAGTTCTTGCCGAAGAGCGTGGTGTCGTCGGGCGCCTTGCGCGTCGCGCCGGCGTCGAACTTGTACTCATCGGGTTTCGCCGGCACGCGCAGGCTGACGATCACCGGGGTCTGGCTCGATTTCAGCCGGTCGATCACCTTGTACGCCTCGCGACCCCCGACGATCACGGCGCGCAAGCGCAGCTCTGCCGCCAGATCGAGCACCCGGTGAATCTCCGCCGCGTCATCCGCTTCGAAGTACACCGGCAGGCCGCCTTTGCGCACGTCCTGAAGCGCGTCGAGGTCGGCGTCGACCGGCAGATCGCCGGCGTGCTCCGGATTCTTGGCCACGTAGCCGCGCATCGCTTCGTGCCACGCCGCGTCGCTCAACACCTGCCGCAAATGCGCGATCACGCCGAACGTCGTGGAAGGGTAGCGCCCGCGATCGCGCAGGGCGCGCTCGCCGGGCGGGGACAAAGAAGCCGTCTGCGCTACACCCACGCGAATCAGCCCGCGGCGGACCGGCTCGTCGCCCAAGGCCAACAGCGCGGCCTGGCCGCCGAGCACGGAGCGCGGGGGCGCGATCAAGGCGGCCGTGAAACCGGCAGCGCGGGCATCGGCGTAGGTCTCGGGCAGGACGTCGAGCAGCTCCTCGGCGCGCCGCTGCGCGAAGATGCCGTTGCGGTTCGCGGCTTCCATGCGGGCCCGCGGGCCCTCGGAGATGTTCTCGAACTCGTCCTCGACGCGCCGCTCCTCGTCGGCCGCGGGACGGATTTCCTTTACGCCGGTGCGTGTGAAGCCGTCGATGAAGCCCGCGTAGGCGTGCAGGTTCGAGCCATCGAGCACACGCGCGCCCGCGGGGACGGTCACGTCGGCGCCGGCGGCGACGATCCGCCCGCTCTCCATCACGACGGTCGCACGTTCGATCGTCCGGCCCGGCGCGCTTACCAGCGTGACGTTGGTGATCGCGACCGGCCCGATCAGCGGCGGCGGGTCGGCGCCTTGCGCCCGCACCGCCCGCGGCGCGACGACCAGCCATGCGGCGACAGCCGCGAATGCGACCGCGAGACCACGGACGACGAATGAGCGGGCAGCGCGCGCCACGCGCTGCCGCAGCGCGGAATTGGGTTGTGACAGCATCGGTCGAGCTCTCAAGAGAATGCAGGTTGCCGTTCGTCGCACGGCCGCGCGACAAAACGCCCGGACACGCCGAAGTTCAGTGTACCGTCGCGAAGGCGATGTCGCGCCGGCAAATTGCGGCGCCGGCGGCGTTTGGCACCGGCGGTGTGCGTAGCTATCCTGTCGCCGCGTTGCGGGCGCCCGCGCGATCGGCGCAGGGCGGGTTAGGGAGGCGGATCGATGCGGGCGAGCACGAAGACGTTTCTTCGCGAGATCGTCGACTACGCCGGGCTGTTTCCGCCGGCGCAGCTGGCGCTCGAACCCGCGGTCGTCAACTACGCCGCCTATCAGCAGTCGCCGGACGCGTGGATGCTCGGACGTTTCATCTGCCCCGCCGCCAAGCTCGGCGACCTCGCGCCCTTCCGCGACGCGCGCTTTACCGACGAGCGCCCGCTGCGACTCAGCGTGCTCGGCCGCGGCGGCGAGACACCGGCAGACTTTCTGGCGAACCTGCGCGACGATCTCGCTGCGATCAACCGGCTGCACGCCGCCCCGGACCGTCGGATTCGCGCCGAAGCGTTTGAGGTGCGTCTGCCGGCGATGCTCGTGAAGGACGACTGCACCGAGGCGCTGGTCAAGCTGCTGGAGGAATCGCGGACGGCGTTTCACGACGCGGCGCTGCGCGATTTGCCGATGGCGTGCGAGCCGCCACTCAGCGCCGTTCACACCGACGCCGGCCGGGTCGCGGCCGCCGGACTGAGTTTCTACAACCTGCGGCTGGCGATGGAGCGGCGCGGATCGCCGGCCGACCGCGTGGTGATGAAGCTGCGTTGCGGGGGCGTCGAGGCCGCGGCGTTCCCAAGCGTTCAGCGGGTGGCGGCGGTACTGGATGCGGTGCGCGAATGCGGGGTGGCCGCGAAGTTCACCGCCGGGCTGCATCATCCCGTGCGGCGCTTCGACGCCGCGCTGGGTGCGTCGATGCACGGGTTTGTGAACGTGTTCGGGGCGCTGCTGCTCGCGACCGCGCACGATCTGCTTCGCGAGGAAATCGAGCGGATTCTGGGCGAGGAGGACGCGGCGGCGTTTGCGTTCACGGACGAAGGGTTTGGCTGGCGCGATCTGTCGATTACGACCGACGAGATCGCAGCCGCCCGCGGCGCGGTGGCGCTGTCCTTCGGCAGTTGCAGTTTTGACGAGCCGCGGGCGGATTTGCACGCGCTCGGGTGGATTTGAGTGCGGCTGGGAGCCTCGATCCGCCGGGCTCGTTGCGTGGCGCGCGGGGTTCCGATCGTGACCCCGCGCCCGGCGTGTGCGTTCGGACCGGCCGGCGACTTGCGGGCCCAAGTCTACGCGGAGTGGATCGCGGACCTGCGCGCGGCGCTGAATCGAAATGCTCGGCGTTCGCGCAAGCGACAGCCGGCGCTCCCCACGCGACGGGATTTCGGTTATGCTTTGGACTCAATCTCCGCGACCTGCGGCGCCCGCGGCGGCGCTCGGGTGGCGGGGGTGTCTTTTTTTCGGTGGTTTGCGCCTATGTCGGTGACCGAACTGCTCAGCCAGGCCGACGCGGGCAAGGCGGACGCTTTCGAGGCCCGCTGCATGGAGTTGCTGGAAAGCGGGCAGCTCCGGATCGGCGATCTGGCGACCTCGCTACAACGGCTTCAGAAAGCCGGCAAGCCGGAGCGCGTCGGCCCGCTGGCGCGGATGGTGCTCGATGT
>JBFXAM010000144.1:0-10443 GCA_050184295.1 Phycisphaerae bacterium
TCCCCGCGCAGCTCGCGGAACGCCTGCTCGACGCTGATCACGCCGGTGTTCAGCGCGGCGTCGATCGCTTTCATCATCTCCGTGCCGCCGCCGCCTTTGCGGCTGGCGAGAGACTCCTGCGCGGCGGCGCGGTTCTCGTTCGTCGCGGGGCGCGGGTGCTCCCAGAGCACCTTTGTGCTGCCCGCAAACGTGATCAGGTTGAAGGTGTCCCCGGGCCGCAGCGCGTCGATGGCTTTCGCCATCACGGCCTTGGCTTTCTCAATCGGGAATCCGCTCATCGACCCCGACGTGTCCAGCACGAACACCAGCTCGCGCGCCACCGCGGCCTCGTTCGACACGCGGCGCGGCGGCTGAAGGATGAGCGTGAAGAAATCGCCGCGCGGATCGCGCTGCGCGAGGAACGCGTCGCTGATCTGGTCGCCGCCGAGCCGATAGCGCAACACGAAATCGCGATTCGGAATCTCGGCCTTGTTTTTGAGCGAGACGCTGGCGGTCTGCGCGTCGCGCGCGGCGACGTCGACCTCGTGCAGCTCACTCTTGAGGTCGAACAGCCCCATCCCGCCTTCGATGTGCACCGTGACGCGGATGTCGTGCCCGGCACGCGTTCCGGGCGGCGTCACCGGCGGCGAGATCCTGTTCGCGTCCGGCACCTGCGGCGTCGGCGTGGCGTTCGTCATCGGCGCTGGCGCGCTGCCGCCGCCGGGGATGTAGCGCGGGCCGACGACCATCGGAAACGACCACTCGTACAGGCCCGCGTCGTACTTCAGCACTTCGACGTAGCTGATCTCGATCGTCACCTCGGCGCCCGGGTCGATGTTGGCCACCGACTGCGTGAAGATGTTCGGCCGCTCCTGGTCCAGCAGGCTCGCGACGTGGCCCGCCGCCTTCGCGGATTCATAAACGGCGCGGGCTTCCTCGCGCGGCCTGACCTGCCCGATCACACGGCGCGCGCCGACGGTCATGATCATCTCGTCGACCGCGGCGTCCGCGGGGAGCGGGAACGTGTAGATCGCCTCGATCTTGCGGTCGAGGGGATTGCGAAAAACCTGCGTCACGCGGACGCGCGCGAACATCCCCGTGACGTCTGCCGCCACATCGGTGCCCTTCAGCGGACACACCGGCGGGCCGGCCGGCCCCGGCGGCTGGTCGTCCACGATGTAAAGCTCGCCGCCGGGGCAGCGCGGTTGGTCGGCACGTGCCGCCGTCGGCCAAGCGCCGACCGATAGAAACGCGCCAACGGAAACGATCAGAGTCGCGAGTCGAACAAACGCTGGCATGGAATGAACTCCTGGCTCCGGTCTGCCGGGATCGGTTCGCGGTCGAACTGCTGCGCACCGCGCCGCGCACACGCCGCGGTCCTGTCGGTTTTCGACGCCGCCGCCCGGCCCCGGTTCTCGCGATCCGGCCCATTTCCGCGCGCGTCGCCATCCGTCCGCGCCGCGCAGTCGAGTAAACTCCGCGGTGTGAGCGTGGCTTCGCATGGCGTCGACCTGGTCCAGATCGCCCGCATCGAGCGCCTCTGGCGCGAGCACGGCGACCGCTTCCTGACGCGCGTGTTCACGCCCGCCGAGCGCGCGTATTGCCTCGATTCACGCACCCCCGCCGAGCGCCTCGCCGGCCGCTTCGCCGCCAAAGAAGCCGTGCTGAAAGTGCTCGGCACGGGCTGGCGCGCCGGCATCGGGTGGGCCGATGTCGAGACTCTCCCCGACGCGCTGGGGCGCCCCGTGGTTACGCTCCACGGCGTCGCGGCTCAGCTCGCCGCCGCCGCCCAGATCGGATCAGTGATCGTCTCCATCTCGCACAGCGGCGACTACGTGCTCGCTTCCGCCATAGGACTGCGGGCACCGGTGCGGGCCTAGCCACGCGCGGTCACTGTCTCCTCCGGCCGCGGCGTGCGCCCAGTTCCGTCCCCCCCAGCCGATCTCGCGGACAATTCTTTTTTCTAATCGCCAGCCGCGCGCGACGCTGATGCGTCGTCACGTCCGAGCGTGTGTTCGGTCCCGTGCTGCGAGCACGATGCGCGCCGCCGCGCGGGAGCGCCGCGCCCTCTCACTGCGCTTGGGGACCGCACATTCCCGCCGGGCGACGGTCGTTCGGCGGTGCTTCGTCCACTTCTTCCGCACGGAGGTGCTCGGATGAGCCCTGTTGCCACGTCTCCACCCAAACGAAGCTGTCGCGCCGTGGTCCGCGTCGCGCTCCTGGCCGGCGCAGCCGCGTTCGCGCTCGCCCTTTCGTACTCGGTCCGCGTCGATCCCGTCCGCGCCTGCGGCGGGACACCGCCGCCGCCGGTCTGCGGCGTGACGCTCTCGCTTGCGAAGGCGGTTCCAGCGGTGATCATCGTGCCGCCGGGGCCGGTGGTGGTCGCGATTCCCACGACCGTCACGCTGGGACTGACGGAGACGCCGCCCGGCAGCGGCGCGTGTCCGCCACCGCCATTCCCGGTCACGGTGAGTATCACGCTGGCGTGCGTTCCGCCGCCGGCCGCGACAGGTACCGTCACGGTTCCGATCGTGCCCGGTCTCAACCCGGTCGTCGTGCCGGTCTTGATTCCACCCGGTCCGGCGCGCGTCTGCGTGGTCAGCGGCATGGCGACGGTATCGGTCGGGACGTTGACGGCGTCCGCCGTTGGCGACGCGTCCGTGTGTCTTGTGCCGGCGCTGCCCGGGAACCCCAGCGTGCCCGAATTCGACCTCCAGATCATCGGGCCCGATACGGTCGAGGTGACTCCCGGCGAAATGGGTTGCCTTGAGGTTCGCCTGACGAACAACCTTTCGGAACCGGTCACGGGCGTGCTCTCGGCGAATTCGCGCAATGTCTCGCGCATGCCGACGCTGCTCTCGCCCGGGATGCCGGGGTCGGGTGTTTATGCCGTCTCCGACCCGGACGAAAGCGGCCTGACGGACAATCCGCCGATCGAGTTCGTCGGCGACTTCGTCGGCTGCGTGGATCTGCCGGCAGCGCCCCAAGCCCCCGCGTTTCCGGGCGCCAGCCGCCCGATCCTGCTGATGCCCGGGGAATCGCGCGACTACTTCGTCTGCATCCGCCCGTGGGGGATGTGCGCCGACCTGAGCTGTAGCGAGCACGACATCCACTTCAACGGCACGCGCGCCAGCGGCGGCGCGGTGCTCGCGTGCGGAACCGGTGCGGTGGTCGCAACCGCGACGCACCCGCCTTCCTACAGCTGTGCCGACAGCGGCGCCACGACCTGTCTCCAGCCGCTGCCCCCGCCGCACGGCGGGTTGCTGCACGTGGGCAGGCCGACACCCAACGCGGCAGACACGTGGCAGATCGAGACGGAACTCCTGCCGATGCAGTTGGTTTCACCCGGGCCGCCGCGCACGCTGCAAACGCAGGACGACTCGGTGTTGATGACGAATCCGCATCGCCCGACGTGCGACTGTGGTCGCACCCAGACGTTGGCGACCGATCCCGAGTTCCAGCCGCTGTTCCAGGTCGACAGCTTCTTCGACATCGAGTACCGAATCGCCCTTCGCCCCAACCCGCCGAGCGCGCCGTTCCAAGTCTTCCTGCAAGACTTCTTCGCCGTGCCCGGCATTCCGACCGGCCACGCGACCGAAGCGCCGATGGGCATGGGGGTGGCCCGTATCCAGCCGCTCGCACCCCCGATGCGGCCGTCCTTCTTCGACATCTTCTATCAGGTCAATAGCGAGGCGCTCACGCTCGACGGCCGAAACATCCCCGTGGAGATCGTCCAACTGACGCTGTCCCCGGTGAGTTCGGTGGAAGCGCGGGTCGCGATTCGCGGCCGCGCGCTCGGCGACCCCGGGCTGGTCATCGCGCTCAACGTCGTGTCCAATCTCCGCGGCTACGCCCGACCGGCGATCCTCCGGCCGATCGGCGCCTGCTGCCTGATCGACGACCAGTGCGCCGTGCTCACGCCGGTTCAGTGCGCCGAGCTCAACGGCGCTTATCTCGGCGACGGAACGAGCTGCGCCGGCAGCGTCTGCGGAAAGCCGCCCATTCACGTCGTCAGCGGCGACCTGGGCGACATGAATTGTGACGGCGCGCTCAACAACTTCGACATCGATCCCTTCGTGCTGGCGTTGATCGACCCGGCCGGATACGCCGCCGTCTTCCCCGGCTGCAACATCAACAACGGCGACGCCAACGGCGACGGTCGCGTCGACAACTTTGACATCGACGCCTTCGTCGCGATCCTCATCGGCGGCCGGCCGCGGTACTGCGAATACGACGTCATCGCGCGCATTCGCACCGGCGACTGCACCGACTGCCCGCTCCCCGCGCCGCCCGCGGTCGTGCTGGCCGACCCAACCTGCACCGCGAACCCGCAGTGCCCCCCCGCAGGCACCATCGCCCGCAGCCAGATCGAGGTGTGCCCCAGCGGCGGCAAGTGCCAGTTGCTCCTGAGAAGCCGCGGCATCTGTTCGCCATAGGCTCCGTTCCCGCCGCGACCCCGCGTTGCGGCGTCCCTTGCGACGTGCGGCGGCGCGCCACCGGCGCCCCGCCGCCGCATCGGGGGCCTTCGTGGCCGCCCGGCGCACGACCGTCGCACCTGGCGTGCGACCGTCACGCGATGGCGCGCGTGAGTCGCCCTGCGATGCGATTCCTTCGCCCTGCGGTGCGCTTCCGTCGTCCGGTGCGTGCGCCCGCAACCGGCAACGGTCACTCGGCGCGAAACGCATTCCGTCGGGATCCGCGGCGCCACGCGGCGGTCCCGGCTCCCTGTGTGCCGCGCCGGCCGCCGATTCGGCGCGCGGGTCGCGGCGTCCCCGGCGCGTTTCGCGATTCGAACACACGCTTGCGAAAGCCCGCCGTCGTCCGCTATTACAGGGGCATGTCTCCACACCCACTGCATCGCCATCGCCGCTGGGCGGCGCGACTCCTCGCGGCGGTCGCGTACATGCCGCTCGTCGCGCTCGCACAGGACGTCAAGCCCGCAAAGCCCTACGTCCGGCCCGCCGCCCCCGCGGATGAAGCGAAGCTCATCAACGTCCGCTTCGTCGTCTATGCGCCCACGAGCGCCGATGCGAGCGAACCGATCTTCTGCTCCATGTCCACCGACGGCTGGCCGGAAGGGGGGCGCGAGCTCCGGCGCATCGCCGATGGTTTATTCGAAGGCGCCTGGTCCTTCGCTGCCGGCGCCGCCGTCGAGTACAAATTCGTCCGCGAGCGCGCCTGGCGAACAGTCGAAAAGGCCGCGTCGGGCGAAGAACTGGATAATCGCCGGCTCGTGGTCGCCCGCGACGTCGATGAGCAGCTCGTGTTTCACGTTGTCGCGCGCTGGGCCCACGAAGACCCGCGCCGCAAGACCACCGCTGCTTTCGCTCCTCCCGCCACGCAGCCGGCGAAGTCCACGGGCCGCAGCGGCGACATCCGCGAGCATCTCGACTGTGCGTCCCCGCAATTGAAGAACAAGCGCACGGTGCTCGTGTACCTGCCGCCGGGATATGAGAAGAACACGGACGAGCGCTACCCCGTGTTCTACATGCATGACGGCCAGAACATCTTCGACGCCGCCACGTCCTTCGCCGGCGCCGAGTGGGCCGTCGACGAGACCGCCGAACAGCTCATCGCCGACGGCCGCATCCGCAAGCCCATCATCGTCGGCATCTACAACAACGCCGACCGCATGCACGAGTACACACCCTGGAGCGACGCCCAGCGCGGGGGCGGCGGCCGTGCCGACGCGTATCTCGCGTTCATCATCGAGACGCTCAAGCCGATGATCGACCGCACCTACCGCACGCTCCCCGATCGCGAGCACACCGCGATCGGCGGTTCATCGCTCGGCGGGCTGGTATCGCTCTACGCCGCGGCGCGTCACCCCGACGTGTTCGGCGCCGCCGCCGTCGTGTCGCCGGCGCTCTGGTGGAACGACCGCGCGATCCTGGACGTGGTGAAGAATGCGGAGTTGCACAAGTCGATCCGCCTCTGGATCGACATCGGCACCGACGAGGCCGTCGCCAAAACGCCGCTCGAGAGCTTCAGCCGCGCCTTGCAGGACAGCCGCGACCTGACGCAGATACTGAAAGGCAAGGGTTTGGTCGAGGGCCGCGACTTTCGTTACGAGGAGGTCTCCGGCGGCGTCCATCACGAGTCGTCGTGGGCGAACCGGATCGATCGAATTCTGTTGTTCCTTTATGGGAAATAGACGGGCGCGCGGTACGTAGCGATGCCGACGAGGCAATCCCGCGCGGACGGCGAACGTGCGGTGTCGGCGGCATCGACGTGTTCGCAGCGCGTTGTTCGCGGCGTGGTGTTCGCGACGTGGTGGTGCGAAGCAGTGGCGCTTCGCTGGCGACACGGTGAAGCGACGTTTGACGCGGGATTCAGGCCGAAGGCCTGGACGTACGTAGCCGGGTGCGTCGCTCCGCTCACCCCCAGCTACAGAATGTCAGCCCGTCGGGCTGTCGGGACGCCGAAACTTGGAGAGCCTGCCAGTGAGAGTTGAACATTCACGCGGCGCTTCGCAAACGTCGCGCAGCGCGCACGCACCGCACGCACGCGGCTGCGCGCGCACGTCACCTACCGCGCGCGTGCCGCGCGCGATTCTCGGCGTGTTCATCTGCGCCAACGCCGCGAACGCGCTCGCGCAGCCGGCGACCGACCACGACGAGTCGCGCTATCTGAAGAACATCCGGGCGCTGACACGCGACGAGATGGGCTTCACCCGCGCCGGCGAAGCCTACTTCTCTCCCGACGGCGCTCGGATCAGCTTTCAGGCTTATCCGCACGGCGCCGACCAATACCAGATCTTCGTGATGAACGTGGACGGCCGCGAGCTCAAGATGGTCAGCACGGGCCAGGGCGCGACCACCTGCTCCTACTTTCACCCCGACGGCACGCGCCTGCTCTTCGCCGCCAATCACCATGACCTGCGCCCCGCGCCGCCCAGCGACGAGCAGGCCGGCTCCGCGAGCTCGCGCAGCTACGCCTGGTCGTTCTTTCCCGGCATGGATCTGTACGAATACACCTTCGCGACCAGCGAACTCAAACGCCTCACCGACGCCGACGGCTACGACGCCGAGTGCTCCTATTCACCCGACGGCAAGCGCATCGTATTTGCCTCGATGCGCGCCGGCGATTGCGACCTCTACATCTGCGACGCCGACGGCCGGAACGCGCGGCGTGTCGTCGCCGCAAAGGGCTACGACGGCGGCCCCTTCTTCAGCCCCGACGGCAAGCGCATCGTCTATCGCTCCGATCGCAACAACGACGGCAACATGCAGATCTTCGTGAACAACCTGGAAGGCACGGCCGAGAAGGCACTCACCGACCACGACGTGCTGCACTGGTGTCCCTATTGGCACCCGTCAGGAAAGTGGCTGATCTTCACCCGTGCCGATCATCGCGGCCGGCCGAACTATGACCTGTATCTGCTGCGCGACGACGGCTCGCGGCAGGTCCGCGTCACCTCCGACCCCGCATTCGACGGCCTACCCGTATTCTCACCCGATGGCCGACAGGTGATGTGGACCTCGAAACGCGAGAACGTCACGTCGCCGCACATCTTTATCGCGGATTTCCCGGCGTTGACGCGCGACGGCGATCTGAAGTAGCCCGCGCGCTCGGCGAGGCGCTTTCCAGGTCGCGGGACGCATCGCCAGCCGTTGCGGCAGACGGGCAAACTCCCGTCCTTCGGCAACGACACTTCGCCTGGCGGGCTGTGTTACCGGGCGCGTTTGTAGAAGGGCAGCGGCACGATCGTCGCCGCCAGCGCCGTCCCGCGCAGGTCGATCTCCACCCGCGTCCCGGCCGCCGCATGCGCCGCTTCGATCAACCCCATCCCGATCACCTTGTCAAGCGTCGGGCTTTGCGTTCCGCTGGTCACCACGCCGACCGGGTTGCCGGCGGCGAGGATCGGCGCGCCCTGCCTTGCGATCCGCTTGCCGGCAATCTCGAGTCCGACCACCTGCCGCGCCGGGCCGCTCTCCTTCACCCGCCGCAACGCCGCGCGCCCCACAAATTCCTTGTCCAACGCCACGCACCAGCCTTGCCCCGCGGTGATCGAGTCCCAGTCCTCCGTCAACTCGTGTCCGTACAGCGGCATCGCGGCCTCCAGCCGGAGCGTGTCCCGCGCCCCGAGTCCGGCCGGTTTGATCGGCCGTCCCCGTTCCGCTGACCGTTCGATCAGCATGTTCGCCGCCGCGTCGGCGAAATTCGCGGGCAGGATGATCTCCACGCCGTCCTCGCCCGTGTAGCCGCTTCGGGCGATGGAATACTCCGCGCCCAGCACGCGCCCCGTCTTGAAGTGATAGCGCTTCAGATCGCCGACCGGGAACGGCAGCAGCTTTTCCAGCGTCTCGATCGCCTCCGGTCCTTGGACTGCGACCATCGCCGTGTCGGTCGTCAGGTCTTCGATCTGCACATTCGCGCGGCCGGGCTGCTGCTCAAACCAGCCGAGCAGCTTCTCGCGGTTGCTGGCGTTGCACACCATGTACCAGTGATCTTCATAGCGCGAGACGATCACGTCGTCGAGAATCCCGCCGTCCTCGCGGCACACGTGGCTGTAGCGGCTCTGGCCGACCTTCGCGTCCGCGAGCTTCCGCGTGCAAAGCCGCTCCAGAAACGCGCCCGCCTCGTCGCCGCGGAACCGCACGCGCCCCATGTGCGACACGTCAAAGACGCTCGCGTGTCGGCGTGTGTGGTGGTGCTCCTCGATGATCCCGGTGTAAACGACCGGCATCTCCCAGCCCGCAAAGTCGACCAGCCGCCCGTTCTGGCGGCGATGAAAGGCGTTCAGCGGCGTCTTTAGCATCGGCGGGTCTCCTCGCGGGCGTCGCGGCGTGCGAGCCCGCCGGCGCCATGGTAATGCCAGCTGAGCCCACAGCGCAAGCGCCGCGCCGTTCGCGGGAGACGGCCCGACTACGAGTAACGCCCGGGCGTGGGCCTCAGACACGGATCGCGCCGGCGCGACCGCCGTGCGCCGCGGCGCTGACGCTTCGACCGCGCCCGTCTAAAATGCCCGCTTGTGGTCATCGCCGACGGAGCCGCCCGCCGCGGCCGCTGGTGATGCCGCCGACGCGCACGGGAGAAAGCCGCCATGGGTGTGCCCAACGATCGCCGATATCTCACGACACATGAATGGTTCGCGGCGAAAGGCGACGTGGTGACGATCGGCATCACCAAGTTCGCCGCCGACGAACTTACCGACATCACCTACGTCCAGCTTCCCGAGAAGGGCGCCGCCGTCGCTGCCGGCCAGCCCTTCGGCGAAGTCGAATCGGTCAAGGCGACCAGCGATCTTTACTCCGCGATCGAGGGTCGGGTTATTGAGGTCAATCCACGCCTCGCGACTGAACCGGAGTTGGTCAACAACAGGCCGTTCGACGACGGCTGGATGATTCGCGTGCAGTGTTCCAACCTCGCGCCGCTCGAAAAGCTGATGGACGCTGCGACCTACGACCGGCAGACCGCGGCGCGCTAGCGTAGTGCCTCGAAAAAAACGATCATGTCACGGACCGAGCCGCGGCCTGAAGCCCGGGACTCGTCGGAGTACTTCACACTCGCGGATGACGATCAGGGGGCACTGTCCGGCCCGTGCGTAGATTGCATCATCGTCGCGCCGTTCCCGCGAGGCTCCATCCGTCTTGCTTCGCGCGCCCCGCACGCGTTCGTGCGGCGGTAGGGCGGGTCGGCACGTGCTGGTGCAGACGGGGGGCGGGTCGGCGCGCGTTGGCGCCCCGCGGGGGGCCGGCTCGATTCGCCGCCCCCGCGGTTCGGACTCCCAGCGCGACGCGGCGTGCACACCGCTGTTCGTGCGGTCGGTCGGCGTGTCAGAGCCGGCCCGTGCCCGGTATACTTGAGGACTTTAGGAGCGCCCGCGCGGCCCGCCATTTGTGCGACCGGCAGACCGCGGCGGCGTGCGGCCCGCACTGCGGAGCGCCGCTGCGCTCCAGCCAGGAGTGGGCTTGCCCATGCTCGACACCGTCCGCGTTTCCGATCTCATCGCCGCCACCGACCCATTTGTTCCACGACACCTCGGCCCGCGCGACGAAGAAGTCAGCGAGATGCTGGCAACGCTCGGCTGCCGCTCGCTCGACGCGCTCATCGACGACACCGTGCCCGCCGGCATCCGCTTGCGAAACCCGCTCCGCCTCGATCCGCCGCGCGGCGAGTACGAAACGCTCGCCGAGCTTCGCGCCATCGCGTCCCAGAACCGCGTGGCGCGCGCTCTGATCGGCATGGGTTACGCCGACACGGTGACGCCTCCGGTCGTTCTGCGCAACATCCTCGAGAATCCCGGGTGGTACACGCAGTACACCCCCTATCAGGCGGAGATTTCCCAGGGTCGCCTCGAGGCGCTGCTGAATTTCCAGACCATGATCGCCGACCTGACTGGTCTGCCGCTCGCCAACGCGTCGCTGCTCGACGAAGCCACCGCCGCCGCCGAAGCCATGCACATGTGCCACGCGCACGGCGGCGACGACCGCCACGCGTTCTTCGTCGCCGCCGACTGCC
>JBFXAM010000145.1:0-10166 GCA_050184295.1 Phycisphaerae bacterium
GACGGCGGCGCTCGCCAGCACTTCAGCGGGTGCGAGCGCGCGACTGTAGATCTTGAGCTCGTCAATGTCGCCGCGCAGATGGGTTGATGGGCCCAGTGCGCTGTTCCCGCTCACGTAGACGAGATTGAAGGGCGCCACCTCCGGTATCGTTCCGGCGAACTGGTCGACGAGGGCGCCGTTGACGTAGCAGGACGCCGCTTGGCTTGCGACGTCGTAGGTAAACGCCCAGTGAATCCAGCGGCCGTAGTGGGGTCGGAAATTGAACTGGCAGAGCGTCAGCCCCGGGCGATCGACGATCGCGGTGTCCGTGGTCGGGTCGACGTAGAACCGTAATTGGTCAGCGGCGGCGATGTTGTCGAACGTCAGAATCGCCGTGGTCGTCGGCTTGTACTCGCAACGCAGCCAGAGCGCCAACGTGAAGGCGTCGCTCGCGGCGACTTCGGCGGGGCCGAGCGCGGCAAACGCAGCGTTCGTCCCGGTGCTGTTCAGGCGCACGAACACGTTCGATCCGCCGGGCTGCGTGGCGCAGGGGTCGGGGCGTCCGTCGTTGTCGCAGTCGGGCTCGCAAGCATTCGCAATGCCATTGCCGTCGCAGTCCTCCCAGTCGCGCGCGCCGGGGCAGGTGTCATAGATGTCGGGAACGCGATCGCCGTCGCTGTCCAGCGTGTAAACCTCGCACTCGGCGTTGGTGAGCATCGTTGTCGACATCGAGGTGCTCTCAAACCCGAGCAGGCGCATGGTGCTCGACGTCAGGGGACTGCGTGCGCCGCTGAACGTATGGATCTCCTCGACCACGCCGCCGAGCGGCATGGCGACGCCGCCGCTGCACGCACCGCCGCTGAGTCCGTCGATCCGCGCCCGGCCGCTGTTGGTTTGCAGAACGCCAAACGGGAAGTAGTCGATGGCGCTGGGCGAGTCGGCGCCCAGGTACGACGCGAACGCGCGGAGACAGAACTCCATGCCGGTAAATCGGGTGCTGTTCTGGTTCCATACCTCGAACCGCGCCCGCGTCGTTGGCGGCGAGAAGCTCGGCAACAGGAATCCGCCGAGCGAGAGCAAAGCCTGCCGGCTTTCCGAGACGACCGTCGTGCCCCCCCAACTGAGCGGCGTCGCACCCGACGCGAAGCTGCTCATCACCAGCTCCGCGCCCGCCTGCTCATACTTCACGCCGTCCAGCGCCAGCGAACCCTCGAACGGCAGGTTCGCGCCGTCGATGTCCAGGATCGCCCGGAACGCGTAGGGCAGGTGCTCGGCGGCGGCCTGGCGTCCATAATCGATCCGCAGCGCGTCGCCGAACAGGTGGTTGAAACTCGCTTCCTCGCAACTATCGAGGACCGCCCAGGCCAGAACGGCGCCGCGGATCACGCGCCGCTCCACCAGGAAGGGATGCGGCCGGCCCGGCGGCGTGCCGGGATCGAGCTCGTCCCACTTGCGCAGCGGGTGCAGGGCGCCCGCGTGTCCCGGAGTACCGCGTGCCAAGGACCAGAAGATGGACTCCCCGGGGCGCAGCGCGACCGTCTGGGTGATGGAGTTATACCCCGCGTGCGCGCGTTCGCCGCCGCCGGCGACCAGCGGCGCATCGCCCTGCATATACGTGATCCGCACGCGGACGTCGAGGAGGACATGAGTGTTCGTGATGGTGAGGAACGTGTCGCTCGCAAGTTCCTCGGGCTCGACGACCATGTCGGCGTCGAGGTCGTGCCACGTGGCTTCGACGTCGGGAAACACCAGCAGACTGCCGGTGCTGCTGACGCCGCCGCGGCCGTCCGTCACGCCCGCGAGCGGCGAGTCGTCGTCCGCCCCATCGTTTCCCTGCGTCGCAGGCGCGTCGGAAACGCCCTGCCCGCTCGCGCGCGACAACGGAGCGGGCTGCGGCGCGGCGTGGCTGGCGCGCACTTCCCCGCGCGGGGCCCCACCACCCGGAGGTTGAAGCTCCTCAATCGGAATGACGTCAAACCGAACCATACCGTTCTGCCCGGAGGCCCCCGTAAGCGTTTCGCCCGCGCGCTCGATGCGTGCCGTCGGCCCCTGGCCGAACTGAATCCGGCGTTCGACGACGCCGAGCAGCGGCTGCGACCCCACCAAATGCGCCGCGGCCGCATCGGTGGCCGGGAAGCTGAACACATTCGGCGCGGGAAAGTTCGCCAGTCGCAACTGGTCGCACAGCGTGAAGGAGTGCTGCCCGTTGTCGAATGCCACGCCGTCGGCGTCCTGCACCGACGCCATGACGTCGACGGGGCTGTTCGACCCATCCTGCCGGAGGTCGAGCGTGATCGGGAGCAGCGCGAGGTCGGTGCTGAGCACGCGAACCTGCTGTCCCGCTGCATCCAGCGCGGTCGAGTCCGGCGGGTTGAACGCTCCCAGCAGCATCCCGGGGCCGCGCTCAAATTCGACGCCGTCGAAGTTCAGCTCGCCCGGCGTGCCCGTCGGCTGCCCGCTGGCTGCCGGCCCGATGTATTGAAAGGCATACGCCCCGTACGTCATCGCCGACTGCTCGGCGTAGTTCACGATCGTCGCGTCGCCGTACAGGTGGTTGTGGTTGATTTCGATTCCGCTCGTCGTATCGGCGTTCACCGCGATGACAACCAGCGCTCCGCGCAGCATTCGTCCGCCGGGATTGTCGGGATCGGGACAGCCGTGCGGCATTCCCGCGCTGAAGACCGAGAAAGGCGCGATGCCCAGCGGCAAACCGGTGTGGGCCGACCAGTACACGGGCTGGTTCCCGACGAGCGAGAACGAGTTATAGAGCCAGCGGTAGGACGCGACGCACGCCGACGGCGGCTCGGCGCGGAGGTAGAAGCTGAGAATGTCCACGGGCGTCGTCGCGTCGTTGTCCAGCCGAATGAACGTATCCTGGACCAGCGTGCCGCTCGCATCCCAGCGAAGATCGATGCGCGGAAAGAACAACACGCTGCCCTTCTTCCCCGTGCCGCCGACGCGCGGCTCGAATCCGAAGAGGGCTTCCGCCGACGGTGGCGACATCAATCCGAGGCACAGCCATGCGCACACCACCCCGTAGGTCGAGGACACGTGCGTGCGAAGTGGTGGCATCACAATGAGCTCCTGGCATCGTCGGCGCGGGGCGAATCGTCCCGAGCCGCGCTGCAACGCCGCCTGGGTGCAGGCGCCGGCGCCCTGGAGAGACCTGGGCGCCGAGTCGCCGGTACGCGCTGCGCGCGCCGCCTACAACGGCATGAACGCCGTGCGCCGCGAAGCGTGCGCGATCGCGCGCTTCGCATGTGAATACGATTGCAAGACGCGCCGGCGGACGCCACGGGCGCGGATTTCGGCCCCGGTGCGTCGCCACGGCCCGTGCCGGCTACGGCCCGGTGAGCAGGGCGACGAACGCGTCGATGTCGAAGTTGTCCACGTTGCCGTCGTCGTTCACGTCGGCGTTTTCGACCGTGCAATCCGGAAAGGCCGCCGCGTAGGCGGTCGGATTCGTGAGCGCCAGTACGAAGGGATCGATGTCGAAATTGTCGATCGCGCCGTCGCAGTTCATATCGCCGGCGAGGAACGGCGCGACGACTTCACCCGTGAGCATGACCGTGCGGATGGGGTCGTCGGGCGCGTTCGTAATGATCGTCAGCAGACCGCTCCGCGGGCCGACCGTGGTCGTGAGCATCGACAAGGTGTGCGCGTTCGCGCCGCCGCCGGCGTTCTCGATGAACGTGCCGCCCGGCGAGGTGAAACCCACCGGGGCCACGAATGAGTAGCGGAGCTGCGCGATGCCGGCGGCGGTCCAGCGGGCGATGTCACCGGCGTTGCTGATGTCGATGGTCTGCTGTGCGACGCTGTTCTGCGTCACCACGCCGAAATCGATCACCGTTGGGGTCGGCCCAAGTTCCGCGGGCACGCGGAGGTCGAGGAACACGGGGCAGTGGCCGCCGCCGACGGCGGCATCGATGATGGCCTGGGC
The DNA here is from genome assembly GCA_050184295.1 of Phycisphaerae bacterium. Taxonomy (GTDB): domain Bacteria; phylum Planctomycetota; class Phycisphaerae; order UBA1845; family Fen-1342; genus JBFXAM01. Next base: position 3,920 of record JBFXAM010000145.1, read on the forward strand.
GATCGTGGGGCCGACCATCGCGTTTGTGGCGACATTGAGCGTGGAATTGTAGCTCGTGCCGTCGTTACCCCACGAGCGGTACGAGTGATTCGAGTCGTTCCAGGTGGTGGTGCTGTAGGGGAGCGCGGCGCTGCCGATGTAGTCGAAGCCGAGTCCGTCGCGGAGCGACGCGGAGACGAGGATCTGATCGTGGCGATCGTCCATTCCGCCGGCGCCGCTGGGATCCTGCGTGTGAACGAAGCGGAACGCGCTGTTGTTGTTCCAGGTCCCCGGCGTGTTGATGGGGTCGAAGAAGCGACCGGCGTTATTGGCTTGCGAACCGACGAGCTCGACGTACGCGGCTTCGGTCGAGGTCTGAATGTTGAAATCGCCCGCGAGCATGAAGTTCCAAGCCGCCGGCAGCGTTTCGGCGTTATCGCGAATGCGCTGGGATTCAAGCAGACGGCGGTCGTCGTCGTCGCTGCCGCTCTCCTGGGCCTTCATGTGGGTGCCATAGAGCGCCAGCGTGGCGGCATCGCCGGTGTAGCCGAAGGGGCGCACGTCGTAGCGGTGGATGGCGCGGGGATGATTCGGGGAAAAGCCGCCGGTCGCAACCGTCGTGCGGGCGAGGAAATGGACGCGCGTGGTGCGGTAGAAGAAGGCGTCGGTGGTGTCGCCGCCGTCGAGGCTGACGGTCGCGACGGCCCAGTCGCCGGGCGACCCGGGGGCGTTGTTGAGATACGTGCGGAACTCGTTCGCGCCCGCCTGCGTGGTGAACTCGTGCCCGATGATGACGTCGGGGGCCAGGCTGCGGCCCTGGTAGACGCCGTACACGACCGCGTGGATCGGCGCCTGGCGGCCGCCGTTGTAGTTGCTGATGTTCCAGGTTGCGACGCGCAGCTGCGCGAACAGCCCGGCCGGCATCGCGAGGACCACGAGCGCGGCCGCGATGCGGATCGGGCCGGTGCAATGCGCGAACTGGTTCATGAACGCTCCCGCTTCCCCGCCGCGGACTCTCGACCGGCGGCTCCCATCCCGGCGCGGGCATGGATCGGCCGATGGACGTGGTCCGATGCAGGCCGATTATAACGGGTCTCCGCCGCGGGCGAAGCGTGTTCCGCAGGGCGTGCCGCCGGGGCGGCGCGGAGCGGCACTACTCGCCGCGGCGGGCCCGGGCGGCGGCGCGGCGTGACTCGTACACCTCCTCGGCCTCGGGTGGGCGAACGTAAATCGGGACGACTTCGTGCGAGGCGGCGACGCGCCCGATTGCGTGGGCCGTACGGCCGAGGCGGTAGACGGTGGCGGCGTCGGGCACGGCGAACTCGGGGCCTAACGTCTCACCGCCCGATGCGCGACACACGTCGCGGTGTTTCTCGATGCCGGCGCCGAGGATTGCGAACGGGGTGGTGACGCGCACCAGAAACGCGGCGGGGTCGTGCAGGCCGGCGGGTGCGGCGGCCTCGTAGATCGCGTCGCCGGCATCCGCGTCCGGGTCACCGCATCGCGAACGGAGTTCAAAGGTCGCGGCGAAGACCTGGTCGCGCTTCGCGTCGAGCAACGCGACGACGCGTGGCGGCGGATCGGCGACCGCGAGCGCGTTTTGGGCGAGGACGTCGAGCGTCGGCACGCGGACAACCGCGCAGGTCGTGACCGAGAGCAGCATGCGGGCGGCGGTCGCCGCGAGGCGCAGACCCGTGAAGCTGCCCGGACCGGCGGAGAAGCAAACCAGGCGGAGATCAGCCGCGCAGAGGTCGTTGGCGCGAAGCAATGCATCGATGGCGGGCAGCAGGTCCGACGCGTGGCGCGTATGGGTGTCTAGCGCACGCGTGACGAGCGGCGCGGCGGAGTCGCCCAGCGCGACGCTGCCGGCGGGGCCGGACGTTTCGATCGCGAGCGTCCAGAGTGCGTGGGACATCGCAGGATTGTAAAGGCGAAACGAGCCGCGGACGGGCGCCGGCATGCGTGCGGTGCACACGCGCCGGCGTCCATCCGCGGCGTTGGGCGTTTGCGTACGGTCGGCGTCGGAGTCGCCGCGGACGCTTCAGCGCCGGAAGGGTTACTCCGGCTCGGCAATCACCAGCGAGACGCGGACGGCGTTGCCACCCATCTGGAGCGTCTGAAGCGCCACGTCGGCGCCGGGGATCAGGCCGCGGAAGCGCGGCACGATCGTGTAGTGCGGGGCGGCGGCGCGGACCGCGTTGCTCAGCGTCGGTGCAATCTGGCTCACGATCGTGTCGATCGGCACGATGATCCCGGCGACGCGGATGGTCCCGGCGGCGTTCACGATCTGCACATTGCTGACCGTGGCCCGCAGGCCGCTGCGGTCGTCGAGCGCCAGCGTGGCTTCGATCTGCATGGTCGCGGTGAGGCTGGCGCTGAAGCTGGTCGGGCCGCTCTGCTTGCGGATGCTGATCGGCACGCTCCAGCGCATCGTGTTGGGCTGGCCCGCGACGGCGGCCGCCCGCGGCGTGCCGGTGGGGACCATCACGAGCGTCGCGCCGGCAAGATGTGGCATCGCGACGGTGCGGTTGAACAGCCCGCCGCGGGCTGCTTCGAAGCCCACCTTGTCAAAGAGCGACCACGGCACGAAGGTGTCCAGGTCGCACGCGATGTTGGGCATCCACACGGTGAGCGGCCGTGCCTGGTAGGTGTAGCGCAGCGTGGTGTTGACCGCCGCGGTTGCGAGCGTGGGCACGACGTTCCAACTGGTCGAGAGCACGCCGCTGCCGTTGCCATTGCCAACCGTCGAAAGCGTCGCGAGGCTGGCGGCGACATTCAGGCGAATGGCGTCGGTGCAGGGGAGCTCCTGCGAGTAAGGCGGAATCTGGACGCCGCCGTTGAGGCCGGCGTTGACGGCGTCGCGGATGCGATTGCGCCAGAGCAGGTTGGTGGCGAGCGCGGCGTTGGTCACGCGAGTGAGGCAGGTCGTGAGGGTCGAGCCCTGGGGCTGATTGAAGACCTGGGCGACGGTGACGTCGACCGCGTTCATGAAGCTGGAGAATCCGGCGGTGTCCACCATGGTCACCGGGCCGACGCGGAGCTGCGCCTGCTCGATCGTGCCGAGGCTGACGCGGTTGTTGACGCGATTCACCAGCGCCTGAAGGTGGCCGGACATACCCTGGACGCGGATGAAGAACGTGGCGTCAAAGACGAGCTGGTCTTCGATCCACCACTGGAAGACATTGATTGGGAACGGCAACGTAAAGCCGGCGGCGAAGTCGGCGCGAAACCGCAGGCTCGTGTGGAGCTCGGCGGACGGGAAGTCGAACTCGGCGCGCACTCGTCCGGCGGTCGTCGTGCCGTTCAGGAACGCCGCCTGGATGGCGTCCTCGTCGATCGGGATGCGGATCGACGTGGAGCCCAGGCTGCTGCGGACGCGGATGCGGATGGCGTCGAAGCCGGGGAACCCGATCTCGGGCACCGCCGGCAGCCCGAGCGTCTGCGTGCGGTCCATCAGCGACTGACCCGCGATCGTCTGGTTGATTTCGCCGTCGAGGTACGCGGGAAGGCACAGTTGCGTGATGGGCGTCAAGTCCATGAGCTTGAGCGAGATCGGATCGACGCCGCTGGCAGGCGCCTGCGCCTGTGCGGGGCGCGCGACCGCCGCGATGCTGATGACCGCGAGGAACATCGCCGATCGCAGGGTTTCACGCTTGGTGAACACGTGCAGCTCCTTTTGTGCTCTTGAGCTTGTGTGACTCGCGATTCGACCGAGGTCTGCGACGGCCCGTGGTTTGGACCCGCCGCCGCAGCACCGACGTTGACGAAGGGCAAAAGCGTGGACGCGCTCACGTGTCGGGGGTAATTTTTTGGGGCGTGGAGCGGTTGCAGGGACGGTTTCAGGGGGGAGCGGGTGGGTGGCGAGATTCCGTCTTTTTTGTGTTTGGCACGCTACGTGCCAAGGATTTCTGGACGTACTGCGGATGCGGTCGTGGCTGGTCGTCGGTGGCCGACGGCGGAGCGACCAGCGGGCGCGCGTGTGCGCGGCGCGTCGCGGTGACCGGCGCTCGGCGCGGCGCGGGTATCGAGGAACGGATGGGATCGGCTAGGATGGCGGCCCTCAGAATTGGTCGCGGGCGTGCGCAGCGGCGCGGTTGCAGAGTGCGGACGCCCCCCGTCACGAGGTTCACATGAAATTGGTCATTCCCCGGGAGACGCGCGCGGGCGAGAACCGTGTCGCGTTGGTTCCAGAGTCGTGCAAGAAATTGGTGCAGGCGGGCGTGGAGGTCGTGATCGAGACCGGCGCGGGCGCTGCCGCCGGGTTTCTCGACGACGCGTATCGCGAGGCGGGGGCGCAGATCGGCACCGACGCGGCAACGGCGCTGGGCGGGGCCGACATCGTGTTTCGCGTGCAGCCGCCGGGAATGCACCCGACGCTGGGCAAGCACGAGGTGGAGTTGCAGCGCGGCGGCACGATGTTGCTGGGCACGCTCTACCCGACGCGCAACACCGACGTCGTTCGCCGGCTGGTCGAGCACAAGCTCACCGCGTGGGCGACGGACTGCATTCCGCGAACGACGCGCGCCCAGACGATGGACACGCTCAGCTCGCAGGCGAACATCAGCGGCTACAAAGGCGTGCTGCTCGCGGCGATCGAGCTGGGCAAGTACTTCCCGATGATGATGACGGCGGCGGGGACGGCGGTCGCGGCGCGGGTCTTTGTCGTGGGCGCCGGGGTTGCGGGTTTGCAGGCGATCGCGACCGCGAAGCGGCTGGGCGCGATCGTGACGGCGACCGACGTGCGGCCCGAAGTGAAGGAGCAGATCGAAAGCGTCGGTGGGCGTTATGTCGGCGTTCAGACCAGCGAGTCCGCGACCGACGCCGGCGGTTATGCGAAGCAACTTTCCGCGGACTACTACAAGAAACAGGCGGAGCTGCTCGGCGAGCAGTGCGCCGCGTCGGACGTGGTGATCACGACGGCCCTGATCGGCGGCGTGACGGCGCCGAAGCTCATCACCGCGGAAATGGTGCGGCGGATGAAGCCGGGCGCCGTGCTGGTCGACCTGGCGGCGGAAGGCGGCGGCAATTGCGAGCTGACCAAGCCCGGCGAGACCGTGCTGGAGAACGGCGTGCGGATCGTGGGTCCGCTGAACCTGCCCGGAGTGACCGCGACGCACGCGAGCATGTTCTACTCGCGCAACCTGACCAACTTTCTGACCGCGTTCTGGAAGGACAAGCAGTTCAATCTCGACTGGAACGACGAGATTCTGAAGAAGGCGTGCATCACGCACGACGGCGCTGTCGTACACGAGCCGACCAAGAACGCGCTCGGGGCGGCGGGCAAGCCGGGCTGAGCGCGAAGCCCGCGCGCGGACGAATCGAAAACGGGAGTGCGAGCGTGCAGACGCTCTCCATAGTCTGCCACACGGAGACGCCGGATGTCCCTTGACTATATGTCCATGTTGTTCGTGTTCATGCTGGCGACGTTCATTGGCTTTGAGGTGATTCGGCAGGTGTCGCGCCTGCTGCACACGCCGCTGATGTCGCTGACCAATGCGATCTCGGCGATCGCGGTGGTCGGGGCGATCATCGTGTCCGGCGGCGCGGATTATCCGCCGCACATCAAGGCCCTCGGCCTGGTGGCGGTGGTGTGTTCGACGACGAACATCGTCAGCGGTTTTCTGATCACCGACCGCATGCTGAAGATGTTCAAGAAGCGGGAGCCCGGCAAGCCATGAACACACTCTTTCTGCCCCTGCTGCTCGCCAGTCCGGAGACGCAGCCCGCCGCCACGCAGGCCGCGGTGCATGGCAACGGCGCTGGTTTTGGCTACTACATCGTGCAGTTCATCTATCTGTTCTCGACGGCGTTGTTCATCTTCTCGCTGAAGTGGATGAGCGATCCGCGGACGGCGCGCAAAGGCATCGTCTCCGGCGTCGTGGCGATGGCGCTGGCGGTGATCGGCACGCTCTGCCTCGACACCGTGCAGGATTACACGTGGATTTTCGTCGCTTTCGTGCTCGGCGCGATGATCGGCGTGCCGCTCTCCTGGGTGCCGCTGACCGCCGTCCCGCAGCGAACGGCGCTCTCGCACGCGTTCGGCGGGTTGGCGGCGGGGCTGGTCGGCACTGCGAAGTACTACTACTGGGTCGGCTATGAACCCGAGATGCTGACCACGTTTCGCATGTGCGCGATCGTCGCCGAGTGCATCCTGGGGTACCTGACGTTCACGGGCAGTCTGATGGCGGCCGGCAAGCTCCAGGAAATCTAGTGGATTCCGCAGCGCCCGGTCTCGTACAAGAACCAGTACGTCATCTACCTGGGTCTG
>JBFXAM010000146.1:0-9912 GCA_050184295.1 Phycisphaerae bacterium
TCCTCGCCCGCGAGATCCCAACCGCCTGCGACCCAACCTGGGGGGACAGCCTCACCGGCGGCGGCGGCGAACACGTACGCAACCGCCCCGCGGAGTCTCCCAGTCGGGGAGGGCAGGTCGGTCCGCGCGCGGCCGCGCGGGCGGGTGAAGGCGGATCGGGGACCGACCTGCCGTCGGGATCGCGGCGCGGGCTCAAGACCTCGCGGCGCGGGCTCCAGACCTCGCGGCGCGCCCGTCACGCATTGCGTCTTGTCAATGGGGCGGCAGGTCGCAGACTGCCGCGACCTGCCCTACTTGCTTCGACATCGACCCCTTCGTCGCCCGCGTGATTGCCAACGAATGCTCCGCGACCTGCGGCGACAGCCTCACCGGCGGCGGCGGCGGCGAACACGACCGAGACAGCGCCGCGGAATCACCCAGCGAGCCGACCGCCGCCGACGTGGCGACGCTGCTGCGCGAGAACACGGCCGCCGAACGCCAGGCCCCCTTGCGGGCGGTCGTCACTACCGCCGCCGGCAGCGAGGACACCGCGACGGCTGCGTTCTGGAGCGACGTGTTCGCGCAGTTGATCGAATCTGGCGCGTCGGCGCTCGCAACGCGCCGGCAGGACAGAAGCACCGGCTGGAAGCCGGTGATACTCATTGCCGTCGGCGCCGCCGGGACGGTTGCAACGCGCGACCGTCGCGCACGGCGTCGCAAGCGCAGCAGCGTGTCAGCGGCCGCGGCGGGGCTCTACGCCGGGCCGAGCGCCGCGATGTAGCGCGTGATCTGATCGATGTGCGAGAGGTCGTGGCCCGCCTCCATTCTCAGCATCGTGGCAAGCGTCTCGCGGCCGCGTTCGGCGTGTAACCCCGCGCGTTCGAGATCGGCGGGCTTCATGCGCCGCCAGAGCGCGAGATTGATCTCGCGCAGCGTGCGAAACTCCGCGAGTTGATCGGTCGGCTGTCGTTCATTTCGCCGCTGCCCCGCGACCCACAGGTCCTGGTCCATCGCGAGAATCTGCGGCTCCTCGTGGCACAGAATCATCCGCACGCGAAAGCCGAACACCCACTCCGTGTCCGCGAGGTGGCCGATGATCTCGTTGGGCGTCCACTTGCCCTCGAACGGGCGGCGTTGCAGAAACTCCGGCGCGTGTTTCGCAACGATGCCTGCGAGCACGCCGGGCGTTTCGCTGAGCACGCCGAGCGGGTCGCGTGAACCGAGCAGGTTGAGCAGCTTGGCGACGTAGGCGTCCATGGCGCGGGGCTCCGGGAGGGGTTAATGGTCGCTCGCAGATAACGCTACGTCCGCACGAGACGACGGGTTCGCGCGCCGCGCGGCGGCAGCCCCGTTCGGGGCGGCGTCATCGCGGCACGGCGCCGAGGTTTCCGACGCGAATGTACGTGACTTGACCAACGGCGACGTGCTCGCCTTGCGGATCATAGAGATCGATCGCGACCGGGCAGAGCGTCTTGCCGAACTTGATCAGCCGCGCCGTCGCGGTCACATCGCCGAGGCACGGGTTGAGATAGCGCAGGTGCAGGTCGGTGGTGACGAGCGGCTCGTCGGGTTCGGTGCGCGTAACGACGGCGAACCACGCGGCGCAGTCGGCGACGTTGGCGAGCATGCCGCCGTGAAAGCCCGGCAGCAGCCCGTTGAAGCGTGGGTCGTGCTTCGCGGTGAGGCGGCAGAACCCCGCGCGCGCGTCGCGCAGCTCGATGCCCAGCGACGCAATGCACGGCGCGGTGCGCGAGCGGTCGAGGATGGCGGCAAGCCGCTGAGGATCGAGCGGCGGCAGCGTGCTGGGATCGAACATGCGGGCTCTCGAACGCGGGTCGGCGGCGCGCGAACTCCGCGCGGCGGCGACTATGATACTGCGGTCGCGGCGGCGCGGCGTCGCGGGCGAGAGTCAGCGCGGAGCGATGAATGACGATGAACGCGAACGCACGACCGGCGACGACTGCGGTCGGAGTCGTGGGTGCGGGCACAATGGGCACGGGGATCGCGCAGATCGCGGCGACCGCCGGCTGGCAGGTCATGCTTGCCGACCTCGACGCCGACTTCGTTCGACGACAGGTCGCGGGGATCCGCAAGAACCTCGACCGGCTGGTCGAGAAGGGCCGGCTCGACGCGGCGGCGCGTGACGCGGCGATGGCCCGGATTCACGTTGCGGCGGGTCCGGCGGATTTCTCGTCCGCCGAGTTGGTGATCGAAGCCGTCGTCGAAGACATGAGCGCGAAGTGCGCCGCGTTGCGGCCGGTCGTTGCCGCTGCGCCGGCCGCGATCATCGCGAGCAACACGTCGTCGCTGTCGATTTCGAAGCTCGGCGCTGCGCTGGGCGTCGCGAGCCGCGCCGTGGGCATGCACTTTTTCAACCCCGTGCCGCTGATGCCGCTGGTCGAAGTGATCGCCGGGAGCGAGAGCGACGCGGCGGCGGTCGAGCGCGTGTTTGCGGTCGCGCAGCAGTGGGGCAAGACGGCCGTGCGGGCGAAGGACTCGCCGGGCTTCATCGTGAACCGCGTCGCCCGCGGGTATTACCTGGAGTCGCTGCGCATGCTCGGCGAAGGCGTCGCCGGCGTGGACGAGATCGACCGCACGCTCAAGACGCTCGGCGGCTTTCGTATGGGGCCGTTCGAGCTGATGGACCTGATCGGCATCGACGTGAACTACAGCGTGTCCGTCTCCGTCTGGGAGCAGCTCGGCCGCCCGGCGCGGCTCACGCCGCACGAATTGCAGAAGCAGTTGTTCGAAGCGGGGCGCTTCGGCCGCAAGACGAAGCGCGGCTTTTATTCGTACGAGGGCGAATCGCCGCTGCCAGCGACGTGCGTCGCGCGGGCGTCGTTCGCGCTGCCGCCGAAGCTGTACGAGGCGGTCCGGCGGGTGTGCGAGCGTGCGACGGAGGCGTCGGGCTCGCAGACGGAGCAATATGTCTTCGCGCGCGTGCTGGCCGCGATCATCAACGAGGCGGCACTGCTGGTCGACGAAGGGATCGCGACGGCCGCCGACGTTGACACGGCGATGAAGCTCGGCACGAATTACCCGCGCGGTCCGCTGGAATGGGCCGAGCGCATCGGGCGGCACACGTGCGCGGCGCTGCTGCGCGCGCTGAATGAGCAGGCCGGCGACGGCCGCTTCCGGCCGGCGGCGGGGCTGGCGTGAGCAGGAGGCCGAAGGACGAACGAAGTGCAAAGTGCAGAGTGCAGAGTGAAACCGGCAACGACGAAGGCCGTCCGTTGAACGAAATGCGGAGCATGGGATGCGGAGCGCGGTGCACCAGCCCAGCCGCCGGTTCTCACCCAGCCAGGATCCGAAATCCGAAATCCGCGGCCGCAAGTGCGCAGCGCTCCGGAGTCCAGCGTCCGGACTCAAAAGAAAAACCGCGCTGCTGCCTGGCGCGTGACATCACTTGAGTTGATATGAAGCGAGCCGTCGCGACTTCCGTTCTGCTTGTGCTGGTTGCCATCGGCGTGCTGTACTGGACGCAGACGCGCAACGGGCCCTTTTTTGTGTCGGGCATGCTCGAAAGCGACGAAATCCGCGTCGGCTCGCGCGTCGGCGGGCGCGTGGAGGCGGTGGTCGCGGCGGAGGGGCAGGCGCTCAGGCCCGGCGACGTGATTCTCGTGCTCGAACCCTACGACCTGCGGGAGCGGCTCGCGCAGGCACAGCGCCAGCTTGGGGCGCGGCGCGCCACGCAGGCGCGCGTCGACGCCGGCTTCCGGGCCGAGGAGGTCGCACAGGCCCGTGCGCGCCGCGACTTGCGCAAGGCGACGCTCGACAAGCTGGTCGCGGGAAAGCGGCCGCTGGAGATCGAGATTCTCAAGGATCAGCTCGACGTGGCCCGCGCGGATCAGCGGTTGGCTGAGGTGGACTACGAGCGAGTGAAGCGGCTGTATGAGGAGGCGCGCGCGGCACAGCAGGAGATGGATTATGTCGAAACCCGTCTCGCCGCCGCACGCGCCCGCTTCGCCGCCGCGGAGGATGAGCTGAAGCTCGCCGAGGAAGGCACGCGCGCCGAGGAGATCGCCGAAGCGCGTGCGCTGCTCGCGGAGGCTGAGGCGCAGCTCGCGATGCTCGTGGAGGGCTCGCGGGTTGAGGACAAGGCCGAAGCGGCCGCCCACACCGCGGCCGCCGAGGCGGAAGTCGCGGCGATCGAGCGGCAGCTTGCCGAGTTGACCATTCGCGCGCCGGCGGCGTCCGTGGTCGACGCACTCGATCTTCAGCCCGGCGACCTGGTCGCGCCCAACGCGCCGGTCGCGGCGCTGGTCGATCCGCAGAGTCTCTATGTGCGGGCCTATCTGCCGGAGAATCGTCGGGCCGCGGTCGGCGACGCGGTGCGCATTGCGATCGACGCGTTTCCCGGGCGGCGCTTCGCCGGGCGGATCACCTTCATCGCCCGCCAGGCTGAGTTCACGCCCTCGAACACGCAGACCACCGAGGAGCGCAGCAAGCTGGTCTTTCGCATCAAGGTGCGCCTCGACGAGGGGCATGACGTGCTCCGCGCCGGTATGGCCGCCGACGTCTACTTCGGAGCGGCTCCGTGAGCGCGCGGCGCTCCGACGAGGTCGCGATCGAAGCCGACCGGATCACACGCCGGTTCGGCGCGCTGACCGCCGTCGACCATGTCAGTTTCGCGGTGCCGCGCGGCGCGATCTTCGGGTTCCTCGGTCCGAACGGCAGCGGAAAGTCGACGGTGATCCGCATGCTCTGCGGCGTGCTGTCGCCCAGCGACGGCGGCGGGCGCGTGCTCGGCTTCGACGTGGCGCGCCAGAGCGAGCTGCTCAAGACGCGAATTGGCTACATGTCGCAGAAGTTCAGCCTGTACGGCGACCTGAGCGTCGAGGAGAACCTGGATTTCTACGGCCGTATTTATGGCTTGCGCGGGGCGCGCCTCGCCGAGCGCAAGGCCGCGGTCGTCGCGCTCTCGGGCATCGGCGACCGCATGACGCAGGCCGCGGCGACGCTCTCGGGCGGATGGAAGCAGCGGCTCGCGCTGGCGTGCGCGCTGATCCACGAACCGCGCGTCCTGTTTCTCGACGAGCCGACGGCCGGAATCGATCCCGTCGCGCGGCGCGACTTGTGGGATCTGTTGTTCGAGCTGAGCGGCGACGGCGTGACGCTCTTTGTCACCACGCACTACATGGACGAAGCCGAGCGCTGCTCGCACGTGGCGTATATCTACATGGCGCGCCTCATCGTGAACGGCCGGCCGGCGGAGTTGAAACAGCTCGCGACCGTGACGCCGCCAGGAGCGACGCGCTATGTGCTGGAAATCGCGGACGCGCCCGGCGCGCTCGTCGCGCTGAAGGGCGCGCCCGGCGTGCGCGACGCGACGTTGTTCGGCGATACGGTGCATCTGCTCGTCGACGCCGACTGGACCTTGGCGGCGCTGCCCGCGCGGCTCGGCGACGCCGCTACGCTTCGGCCGACGACGCCGACGCTGGAGGATGTGTTCGTGACGCTGAGTCGGAGCGAGGCGGCCCGTCGAGCGCTGTAGGGTTTGGCGAGCGACAACGGGCGGTCCGGGCGTTTCGCCCGGTCGTGGAAGGCCCGTGTTGTGTAGGGACGCCCGCTCCGGGCATCATGCCCGGCTTGCTTTCGAAAAGGCGACGGGCAGGGATGCGTGATCCACCCGAGGGTCTCACTCTGTCCGAGAGGGAGCGCGGTCGATGCGCGGTTTCTGGGCGATCTTTCTGAAGGAGTTCGCGCATATCCGGCGCGAGCGCTCCACGCTCATGTTCGCGCTGGCGATTCCCGTTCTCCAGCTCACGATCTTTGGCTTTGCCATCGACATGAAGATCGAGCAGATCCGTACGGTGGTGCTCGACCTCGACGGCCGGCAGGCTTCGCGCGAACTCGTCGCGGCGCTGCGGAATACGCGCGTGTTTGACATCGTGGGGACCGCGAACGACGACGACCAGTTCGAGCGTGCCGTCCGCTCCGGCGCTGCACAGGTCGCCGTCCGGATTCCGCCGGACTTCACCGAGCAGCGTGTTCGCGGCGCGCCGGCGACGGTTCAGTTGCTGATCGACGGGAGCAACTCCAATGTCGCGACCGCGGCGCTGAATGCGGCCAAACTGGTCGGAATTCAGCTTTCGCTGGAAGCGGCCCGCCAGCGCGCCGAAGCGACGCGCCAGAACGAAATCCGCGACGACGAGGGCCGGCCCGCGCTCGCGGTCGACGTGCGCCCCCGCCTGCTCTACAACCCCAATCTCGAAAGCGCCTACTTCTTCGTGCCCGCGCTGGTCGGGATCATCCTTCAGAATGTGACGCTCTTTCTGACGGCGCTCTCGGTCGTGCGGGAGCGCGAGCACGGCACGCTGGAGCAGCTCTTTGTGACGCCGGTCGGTCGTGCCGGGCTGCTCTTCGGGAAACTGGTGCCCTACACGCTGCTGGGATTCGCCGAGACGCTGCTCGTGCTGCTGGTGATGGTGTTCCTGTTCGGCGTGCCGATCGCCGGCAACCTGCTGCTGCTGTTGATGCTCTCGCTGCTGTTCGTGTTCACGGCCCTCGGCCTGGGGCTGCTCATCTCGACCATCGCCCATACGCAGCTTCAGGCGATCCAGCTCACGTTTCTCATCATGCTGCCGTCGATCCTGCTGTCGGGCTTCGTGTTTCCGCGTGAGACGATGCCCGCGCCGATCTATTGGATCAGCTTCGCGATCCCGGTCACGTACTTCCTCGAAATCCTGCGCGGCATCATTCTGCGGGCCGCGGACCTGCGCGACCTCATGCCGCACATCGCGGGCCTGGCGGCGTGCGGCGTAGCGATTCTGGGGTTCAGTCTGGCGCGCTTTCGCAAGCAGCTTGATTAACCGGCGGGCCAGTGCCGCCGGTGTCCCGCGGTGCCGTTGCGCTGTTCCTTGGTCCGCGTGGTTCGCAGGCTGTTCCCCTTTGTTCGACGCGGCGCGGCACGCTGCTTGCAGGGCAGACAGTAGTCCGCGCCGCGCAGCGGGCGGGCGGCGCGTGTGCGGTCGCGCGTGCGTCGGAGGAGGGCGGCGCGGGCGCGACGATGGGCGGGGTGTCCGGGCGTGAACGAAAGGATCGATTCATGAACCCGAACGAGGACAGTCAGACAAACGGCGTTGCGTTGCAAGTGGTTGAGGGGGAGGGCACTTAGAAGCGTTGCGCGTGGCGGACGGCAGCGGCTGCGGCGGTTGAACGCGCCCGGTCGGAGCGGCGCGGTCGCGCAGCACACGGCGGAGAAACGGGCGTCGGCGTGGGTTTGGCGCGGTATGGTGGCGGTCATGGCACTGGGGATTTTCACCCACCCGATTGGGGCATTTGCCCAACTCGACCCCGATGATCCATGGCCGAAGTATGGCGGCAACGAAGGGAACACTTGTTACACGACGATTCGCGGACCGCATGCCCCGGAGCTACGTTGGTACGCGCCGATCGCCCCGTCGTCTCCCGCGGTTTACCATCACTCTGGCGTTGCGATTGCACGGATTGACGATGTCGATTATGCGATCGTCGGCACGCCGGCCGCCGTGGCCGTCACCGGCGGTACGGCTTCTGTCGTCAGTATCTACGCGATCGACGACCCGGGACACTCTCCGTCGACACCCGCGACGGCGGTGCAGACGATCGAACTTGACGATGCGGAATTGATCCGATCGACGCCGTTGGTGCTGCCGAACCGATGGATCGTCGTTCAGACGACGCAGCGGCTGATCGCATACGATATCTCGGGCCTGCCAAGCTCGGCCCCGGCGTTCAAATGGCAGTCGGTCGAGCTGGAGTCAAATGGAGCGTCGCCGGCCTATGGACACGTAACGCGATTCGAGGAGACCGGCACGGAGCGAGTGTTCGCGCAGGGCGTCATCGATGACGAGATCGTCGTCATCTCGATTGATCCGACAGTGACCTCCATGAGCGACCGATCATTCGAGTGGGTGCAGGCGTTGCGACCCTATTATACGAACTGGCCCGTGACAAACTGCCCGGCGTTGGGCACGCTGGATGACGATGACCCTCTTTATGACGAAGATGGCGTCCGGCTACTTTATTGCGCCACTGCCGGCGACCCAGTGGCCTCAACCGATGACCATGTTTTTGCGTTATTCGCGGATGGCGGCACACACGGCACCGCGAGTCGGATCGCGTGGAGCTACCGTATGGATGATGCGCACGGCAATGTCACCTCGGGCGCGTTCGGCTCGCCCGGCGTCCACGGCTCGCTCTCGCAGACGCCGGACCGCGTCGTCGTCACGTCGGATGACGGCGGCATCTACGGATTCCTGAATCGGTCGGACCTCAGCGGCTCGTCGCTGCGCCGTTGGCTGAAGGACGGCCTTGACTCGTTCTCGCGCACCGCAGTGCTCACACACGACAGCGACGTCTTGTGTTCCGACGAGGGCACGGTGCTCTACCACGACAGAGACGATGATACATCGCTGTCGGAAGGCGGCGATGTTGCGATCCACAAGGGGAACTCAGTTCGCGGAACCCCCGCCGGTGATGCGCATCGCGTGTACATCTCCACGCCGGGCCCTTCGGGGTCATTCGCCGATGGGCAGCGTCTGCTGGCCTACTGCTACTCTGCCGGCACACCCGGGACGCCGTCGCTGAGCTGGCGCTATCTTCCGCCATCCACCATTCGCTTTGACTTCCTTTCGTCGATCGCCGTCAGCACTAGTGGCGTACTGCTCGCGGTCAATGACGGCTACCTGGTCGCGGTCGGTCCGGTGCGCGGCGACTTCAACGGCGACGGCTGCCGGAACAACTTCGACATCGATCCGTTCGCGCTCGCGCTGCACGAGGATCCCGCCGAATGGGAGACCGAGTATGGCGCGCCGTTCGGATTGAACGTGCTGGGAATCGGCGACTGCAATGGCGACGGTTACTTCAATAACTTCGACATTGACTGCTTTGCCGATCTTGTCGTGTATGATCCGTACTGCGCTGAGGACTTCATTGGACCGTGCGGCGGCGAGGGGGACTTCGGCGGCGAAGGACGGAGCGCGGAGGAGCAGTGGGAGTACTTCTGGAATCGCATTGCCGAGCTCTACGCGGCATTCAACATGTAATGCGACGAAATCACGGAAAGGTGGTGCGCCAATGTCTTACGCTCCGAACATCGTTGTTCATGTAGGCGCGAGTTCGTTGGAGTGCCAGCTGTCACCGTCGCGTATTCAGCTCGCTGTGCGACTCGCAGCGGCACTTCTCGCGCTGTTCGGTTCCGCTGTTGCGGCTGATCAGACGTACGCCGTTACGGCGCTAGGGCTATACGACCCTGTGAACGGCCTTGGTTCATCGGCGGGCACGATCAACGCACGGGGCGAAATCGGCGGCACGGCATCGACCCGCATCAACGGCGATTGGCGCATCGGCGCCGTTTGGATCCGCGGCAGATGGACGTATTTTCCGGAGCCGCCCGGAGCCACGCACGTAAACACTACATATATCAATGACGACGGTTTGGTCGTGGCGAACGCGACCTTCGGCGTGGATACCAGGCCATTTCTCTGGACGGAGGAGGGACTGTTCGACCTGGGCACGCTCGGCGGCGGCCGCGCGCTGGCCTCCGGCATCAACGCGCTCGGTCACGTCATCGGCGATTCCGACCTCGGTGTCAACGGTGCGGCGCATGCATTCCTCTGGGACGGCGAGTCGATGATTGACCTGCCGCCGACCGATTCTCGTGTGCCGTACTCGGTCGCGGGCGGGCTGAACGATGCCGATGTAGTGGTTGGGTCCACACAGCTCTATTTCGGAGGCGGATACCGCGCTGTGATCTGGGACCAAGAGTCCATCACCCAGCTTCCCATACTCCCGGGGCGGCGGGCCGCCCATGCCAATGCGATTATTACCCCGGCCAGTAAACAGATGACAGTTCATGTTGCCGCTGCGTAGCGGACGGATTCGGCATGGAAGTAGCTTGCGACGATGCGGGGTTGTTTCTGCGTTCCGCGGAGGTAGCCACGGACGTTG
>JBFXAM010000147.1:0-9891 GCA_050184295.1 Phycisphaerae bacterium
CACGGGTTATCGAGCGCGCTTTCGAAATCCAAGACCGATGCCGGCTCTGGCACGCCGCGTGCCGGGGGATAGATGCAATTCGGTGATTTAACACTGGGTTGTGGTGCTTTCCGAGGGATGCGTGCAGGAAGAGAAGCAGGCCGGGAGTCGGAGAGTTGGGTCTTCCGTTTCAGATTTAGCTTTCCACCGCCAGCCCGTCAGGCAGATACAACCGCCCGCGACCGGTCGACCCCGCCCGGCTCGCGCTCAGGTGGCTGTGTCTGCCTGCGGTGCTTTCCGACAACGACCGGCGTGCTTGCCGGTCTGAGTCATCACGCCTATTCGAACGCCGGTGGCGGCCGCAATGGCCGCGCGAGGCGCGGTTGCAGGTCGGAGCCCGACGGCACGAACACGGACCAGTCGTAGCGCAGCATGCAAAGCCCGTGCTCAAAGCCGTCGAACGCGATGGTCGGCGCGTCTCCCAGCAGTTCCTGAATGAGCCAGCGTGGGAAGTCGGCCCCGGCGGCGATCGAAAGTGGCGCGCCGCCTCCGAAGCGCGGGTTGATCTCGATAAAGCGGATCGCGCCAGCAGGCGTGACGATGCACTGAATGGTGACGAGTCCGCGGAGCGAGTCGCCCAGTCTTTCAACCACGCGCCGCCCGGCCTCCATCAACGCAAAATCCTTAACGACCACGCCTTTGCTCACTTCACCGCCGCGCACTTGTAGTCGCCGGCGCGGCACGACGCACGCCGGTCTGCCCGTCAGCCCGACGTACGCGTCCAGCGTGTGCTCGACCCCGCCGACGAACTCCTGCACGATCGGATCGCGCCCCTTGCTCAGGAAATACGCCAGGTCCGCGTCGTCCTCGATCTTGTGGGTCGCGTCGCTCGCGCTGCCGAAGCGCGGCTTCACGAAATAGGGAAACGTGTGTGCCGCGAGGCCGCGGACTTCTGCCGGCGTCCAAGTCATCGGCGTGTCGATTCCGTTCTGGCGCAGGAACCGATACGTCTCGAGCTTGTCCCGGCAGATGTCGATCACGTCGGGCGTGCCGATCAGCGTTCGGCAGCCGAGCGCCGCAAATGCCGCCTGCTCGCGGCTCAAAAG
This sequence comes from Phycisphaerae bacterium, assembly GCA_050184295.1. Taxonomy (GTDB): domain Bacteria; phylum Planctomycetota; class Phycisphaerae; order UBA1845; family Fen-1342; genus JBFXAM01. The sequence continues at coordinate 1,086 of JBFXAM010000147.1, forward strand.
TGCCAGTTCGGTGTCGATGGTCGGCACCAGCGCGTGCACGCCTTCACGCCGCACGAGGTCGAGCAGCGCGGGGACACAGGCCGCATCCGAAACCGGCGGCACGACGAATCCCGCGTCCGCGCAGCTCAGCGCCGGCGCGGACGCGGTCGTGTCCGCCGCCAGGACGCGCAGCGTCACACCCAGCGCGCGGCCGGCGGCTCGAAAAGCCTGCAACAGCTCCACGCGCCGCCCCGCGCAGGTCAACAGAATCGTCACGCCGTGCCCAGACGGTGGGGATGGGGTCATACGCGGTCACGGTTCCCAGGTCGAGCGGCGACGCGCGGCGCGCCGTCGGCGCAGAATACACCGCGAATCCGCCCGCAGAGCCGCCGCGCGGCGGAGGTGTTGCGTCGTGTTTGACACGCTCCACTCTCCAAGATAGCTTCCGATCGCCATGAGCGTAAGCCCACTCGCAGGTTCGATCGCAACGTCTCGGCGGCGTTGCCGTGCCCGCGGGGCGCGCGGCGGCCGCGCGATCGCGCTGCTGGCGGGCGTTTTCTGGTGGACCGCGCCGGCGAGCAACGGCCAGCCGGGGCCGGCGACTCAGCCTGGCTCCCCGACCGCGCCGGCGGACGATGTGCTCCGGCCCTTGTTGAGCGCGACGACGCAGTCCGCAACGCAGCCGGCCGACGAAATCAGCTGGCTGCGGGTCACGGGGGCGCGCGTGAATGTCCGCTCGCGCCCCGATCCCAACGCGTTCATCCTCGGCCAGGTGGAGCGCGACACCGCGCTGCACGGCGCGCCGGCCGGCGGCGGCTGGCATCGCATCGAGCCGCCGCCCGGGTTTTTCTCCTACGTCGCGGCGGAGTTTGTCCAAGCGCTCGGCGATGACGCGGGGGTCGTGGCGGTCAAGAGCGGCACGCTCCGCGTCCGTGCCGGCAGCCTGCTCGTCGCGCTGGATCCCGCTCGCAGCGACGTGCAGACGCGCCTCGCGATCGGCGAGCACGTCCGGATTCTTGCCCGCGAAGGCGCCTGGCTTCGCATCGAGCCGCCGGCCGACGCGCACATGTACATCAGCTCTGCGTTTGTCGCGCCGATCTCTGTGGCCGAGGCCAACCGGCTCCGCGCCGCGTCGGCGCCCACCACGGCGCCCGCGGGGCAGCCCGCGACGACGCCCGCGCCCGCCGACGGCGGCAGCGCGCCTTCAGCGCCGCTCGCGGCGCGCGTCGGTGGCGACGGTGCGGGCGCGAGCACGCGTCCCGCAGATCTGCCCGGCGGCGCGCGGCCGGTCGTAAGCGTGATCGAGAGCCCGTGGCAGCGCCGGCTCCGTGCCGCCGAAGCGCGCATCGACGTTGAGGCGTCGAAGCCGCGCGCCGACGCCGATTGGTCCGGTGTGCTGCGCGATCTCGAGCCGATCGCGGCGCAGCGCGAAGACGCGGGGGCGGCCCGCATCGCGACCGCCTGGCAGCCGCAGATCGAAGCGCGGCACACCGAGCAGGCGCTGCTGCGCCAAGTGCGCGACATCGCACAGCGCGACGCCGACGACCAGCGCCGTTTCGAAGCCGAACTCGCCCGCGTGCAGCGCGACTCCGGGACGGCCGCCGCGACCGGCTACACGGTGGAGGGTGCGCTCGGAGCGCGCAGCCTGCCGGCGTCGGCGAACGCCGGGGCGCGTTTCCCGCTGCGCGCGCCCGGCGCGGACCGCGTGATCGCGTACCTCGAGTTCCATCGCGACTGGACGGACGACCCGAACCGATTCGTCGGGCACCTCGTAGGCGTGCGCGGGGCCCGGCGCTTCGACGCCGTGCTCGCCGCGGACGTGGTGCTGGTCGAATCGATCGTCGTGCTGCACGAGCCGACGACGCAGCCGGCTCGCTCGACACCGTAGGACCAGCTAGAATTCGGCGGCGCGGCCGGGCGCGGCTCGTCGACGCCGTCGCGACGTCCCGGAGCGCGCCGCAGGACGCGCTGGACCGCGAACCGCACCGAAGGGAAATCGAAAATGCGAACGTACGGTTTGTGGCACTGGAGGCGGTCGTACCGGCTGCTTCCCGCCGGGCTGTTGCTCACGCTCGGCGCGTGTCCGCTGAGCGACGCGCAGCTCACGCAGGTCTACCAGAGCGTGCTCAACACGGGACTGACCACGCTGGTCAACCAGATCATCGCCAGTTTATTCGCCACGCCGGCGGCCTGATCGCGCCGAGCGCGGCCCCGATGCGGCGCGGACGTCGGGACGCCGATCGCGCCCGCGGTCGGCGACGGAAAGCGCCTCCCCTCTCGTGTTGCGGCGCTGACCCCGTCGCGCGGGCAGCGCACGCGTGACCTGCCCCAGGAGCCTCGTCATGCGGCGTCCTGCCGTATGTCTCTTCGTTTCGGGTCTGCTGTTTCTCGCGGGTTGCGGCGGCAGTACCGGCGGCACGCGGCGCGCGACGATCACGCACTTCCCGCGCTGGCCTTATCAACAGTATGAGCGGCTCGCCGTATTGCCGGCCCAATACGCCGACCCGCGCGCCGCCGATGCCGCCGACCGGCTCACCGACCGGCTCGCGGAGCTGCTCGCGGGCAGCGGCGCGTTCACGGTGCTGGATCGCTCCGCGTTCCGCGACGTGATGACCGAGCAGGATTTGTCGCGACTCGCGGATGTCGCCGACCCCGCCACCGCGCTGCCCGAAGGCCGCATCCAGGGCGCCCAGGCGCTCGTAATCACGCGAATCACCGCGTTTGATCTGGTCGCCGAGCAACGCGAGCGGCGGTTCCCCCGCTATGCCCGCGACAGCCGCGGCCGGCTGGTCGTCGATCGCTTTGGCCGACCGCTGGTCGTCGCCGAGGACGTGCTCTTTGAATTCACCCACGGTGCGACGGTCGCGGGATCGGTGCGCGTGATCGACGCGGCCACCGGGCGGTTGCTGCTCAGCGTAGCGCCGCCGGCGATCAGCGACCGCGACTCGCGCTCGCGCCGCCCGCCGGAGCGTGCTCCGGAGGATTTCGCGCTCGCGGCGGCCGAGGCGCTCGCGACCGAGTTCTTCCAGAACGTCGCGCCGATCGAGCAGCGGATCAAGCTCGACAGCGACATGCTGTTCATCGCGCTCGATTACTTCGAGGGCGCCTATGACGAAGCCAGCCGCGTGCCGAGCACCCTGGAAGAGGTGCTGGTGGTGGTCCGCGACCTGCCGAAGGAGTGTGAACGCAATGCGTTTCGCATCGCCGTCACGCCGCGCGACGAACGCCGAAACCTGGCGGAGTTTCCGCTGACGTGGTCGAGCAGCGACCCGAAGCGCGGGCAGTCGTTCGCGCTGCCCGTGCGGGCGCTGCGCGAAGCGGGCGGCGAGGAGTTTGTAGCGAAGCTGTTCAGCGAGGGCGATCCCGAGCCGATCCTGACGCGGGGGTTCATGCTGACCTATCCGAAGGAGTAGATCGCCGCGCGATCCGGTTCTCGTGCCGCAGCCGGTCGGCTCCCGCGATCATGCGAAACGGCGCTTTGGCGGCGTTGTGCGCGCCGGACGAATTCTCGGTAGTGGGTCAGTCCGATCCGGGTGACACGGGCGTCTCGCCCGTTCATGCGGAAGACACGGGCGAGACGCCCGGACCACGCTTTCAAATCCACTTTCTCACGAAACTGACCCACTACCGAAGAGCGGCTGCTTCTTGACGGCCGTCTGCACCAGCACGCGCAGCGCCTCGGGCGCGAGCGGCTTGGCGATGAAGAGGTCGAAACCCGCGTCGAGCGAGCGCGACGAGATATCGGGCTCCGTCATAGCGGTGATTGCGGCGACACAGCCGGCGAAGCCCTGTTCGCGAAGGGCCTTCAGCGTCGCGAACCCGTCCATCTCGGGCATGTCGAGATCGAGCAGCACGATGTCGAACGCGGCTTGCTTGAGTGCCACGAGTCCCGCCGCCCCACCATGCGCCGTCGTCACGTCGATGTTCAGCCGCGCGAGGCAGCGCTCGACGAAGGCGTGGGTGGTCGTTTCGTCGTCGATGACGAGCGCAGCGCGCCGAGTCGCGTCGGGCACGAAGATCGCGAGTTCGATCGGCCGGTCGAGTCTCAGGCTGCACTCGTGAATTCGCCCGGTGATGTGCCGACACGCGGCAATCACGCCGTCGACCGGGTGGCAGAGGGTCGGGTCGCGCGGCAGGTGCAGGCGCGCTCGCTGTCCGCAGTGGACGAAGCCACCGTGCAGGAACTTCACGAGCTGGCGGTCGAGTACGCGCGTCATCACGCGGGCGGACTGCATGAGCCCCGCGCTCGCGGTTAGCTCGAGGAGCACGCTCCGCCGGCGATAGATGCGGGGACGGTCGGCGGCGGATGACTCTGCTGCGACATCGGGATCCTGCGCGTCGAGGCGGTCGAGTACGAGATTCAGCTGCGCTTCCGGCGCGCGGACCGCGCTCCCGTGCCCTCCCGACCTGCTCATGCGCGTGCTCCCTCCGCCGATTTTCGGCCCCGCCACAGACGGCAGTCGCTCCCGTCCGGGTCGGGTGCCGCATCGGCGTGTCGCCATGGATTACGTCGGCCGCCGGCGCGGCGGACTTGCCTGGCGCGCCCGCGAATCCGGGTGCGCCTCCCCGGCGGTTACGCGTTATCGCTCGGTGCACGGGGTGTCGAAGAGCTGGGCAAGCCCGGGTGTCGCCGTGCCGCCGGCTCGTTGAACGGTTCGATGTGGATGAGAACGTCGACTACGTCGGGCAGCGCCGCGCGGACCGCGTCTTTCACGTCGTGGGCGACGCCGTGTGCCGCGCGAACCGACATCTCGGGTGCGACTTCAAGGTGCATGTCGACCCAGTAGCGCAAGCCGCTCTTTCGCGTCAGCACTTTCTCCACACCGGCCACGCCGGCAATTCGCCGCGCAACGGCGCGCACGCGCTCGTTGACTTCGCCGGCCTCCGCGTCCATGAGTTCGCGGAGCGGCGCCCGGCACAGCCGCAGCGCGTTAAAGAGAATCACGCCCGAAGCGAACAGCGCCGCCCAGTCGTCGGCGGGTTCGTACCCGACGCCGCCGACCAGCGAGACCGCGATGCCGACGGCGGCCGCGGCGGACGTGATCGCGTCGCTGCGGTGATGCCAGGCATCGACGAGCACCGCGTTGCTGGCGAGGGCCTGTGCCGTACGGCGGACCACTCGAAACAGCAGCTCCTTCACCGCCACGACGCCCAGCAGCACCCACAGCGTGAATGCTGCGGGGGCGTGGTGCGGCGTCAGGATCTCCCGGACCGCCTCGATCGCGATCCCGACGCCGGCGGCAAAGAGCAGCAGCGTCACGACGAGCGCGGCGAGCGCTTCGGCCTTTCCGTAACCATAGGGATGCGCGGGGTCGGCGGGCAGGGCGGCCACGCGCATGCCCGTCCACACCACCACCGAGGCGATCACGTCGGCCATCGATTCGACCGCGTCGGCGACAAGCGCGTAGGAGTGTCCGATCAGCCCGGCGATCAGCTTCACGCCTGCCAGCGCGGCGTTCACGAGCAACCCCAGCACGGAGATGCGTTGTCCGCGGGCGTAGTGTTCGGCGGCGTCGCTCGTCATGGCTCGGCGTTGGGCAGCGCGGAATGGGATCCCGCATGGTGACCGAAATCACGCGACTCCATCGCACGCGGTGCCGGGCCAGTATCTACGCGATTCCCCGGGCGGGCCAGCCGCCGCGCTTTCGAATGTGCGGACCTCTGCCCTACAATGCGCTCCGGGTGTGGCCGAAGTCTCCGCGACGCGCCGACGCGCGCTCGTGCCCGTGGCGTTTCGCTGGTGTGACAGGTGGGCACGGGCGCAGGGCGCGGCGCGCCACCGAAGAGTCCGCGTGGAACACGACGACCGACAACTGATCGAGGCGTGCTTGCGCGGGGACGAGCGCGCCTGGGATGCGCTGGTCGAGCGCTACGGGCGACTGGTGTACTCGATTGCGCTGCGCGCCGGGCTATCCGCCTCCGATTCCGACGACGTGTTGCAGACCGTCTTTTCGATCGCCTTGCGTCGTCTCGAAACCCTCCGCGACGCGGAGCGGATCTCGGCGTGGCTGATTCGCCTCACGTATCGTGAAGCATGGCGGTTCCGGAAGCGCCAGCGGCGCGCGAGTGTGCTGGACGAGAACGTCGCCGACGAGTCGGAACCGACCGCGGACGAGCTGGAGCGCCTCGAGCGTCAACATCTCGTCCGTCGGGCGCTGGAGTCGCTGGATTCGCGCTGCCGGGAGCTGTTGACGGCGCTCTTCCTGGAGGCCGAAGCGCCGTCGTACGACACGTTGGCGGAGCGGCTGGGAATGCGGGTGGGCAGCATCGGGCCGACGCGGGCCCGGTGTTTCGAGAAGATGCAGCGCGAACTTGCGGACCTCGGACTCTGACGCGCGGGCACGCGGGTTGTCCGATCCAGCGGTGAGAAGACGCGCGTCGGGAGCGATTCCAAGCCCGGTAGCGACGTCCCCCCGTGGCGCGTAACCAGCTTTCAAAAAAACGGGTTACAGAATCATGGACAAAGTCCGAGGGCTTGTATTTCGGTGCCCGTGCGCGCCTCTGCTCGGCGGGACAGGTGGCAGATACTCGTGTGAATCGAGCGAACTATGAACACCGACATGCTGATTCGCTTCGCCATGAACCAACTCAGTGCGACCCAGGCCGCCGAAATCGCCGCCGAGCTCGCCCACGACCCGCAGGCCCGCGCCACGGTCGATCGTCTGCGGCTCGTGGCCCGCACGCTCCGCGAGGACGATTCGACGCCCGCACCGACGGCATCGCTGGCGGCCGCCAAGCGGCTGTTCCGTGAGCGCCCTGTTACGCCGCCCGTGGGCTGGCTCGAGCAGCTCCAAAGACTTGTCGCCGCGCTGGTTTTCGACAGCCGTCCACAGGCCGCTCTCGCGGGCGTGCGCGGTGCCACCGGCACATTTCAGCTTTCGTTCGAGAGTGAGGCGGCTGACGTGGACGTGCAACTCGAGCAAATCGATCAGGAAGCGGGATCGTGGCAGATTCTCGGACAGGTCACGCCCCACGTTTCGGGAACGGTTCAGGCCGTCGTGCTCGCGACGCGTGGCACGTTCGAGATCGTGAACGCCGCCACGCCCGACGCCAATGGTGCGTTTTGTTTGAAAGCCGGCAGGGGGAGCTTTGACATATTGATCTCGGTGGCGGACGCGCTGGTCGTGCTACCGGGCGTGGAATTGCGGTGACCACGACCCCGACAGAAATCGCCGGACTCCTGGCCGAAATGGCCGCTGTACCGAGTGAGCGGCGGTCGGCGGTGCTGCGCGCCGCGGGTCCGGCGGAATCTTTGCTGCCTCGTCTGGCAGAGCATATTGAGCAACTCGCGGTGAGCGACGTAACGGCGGCGTTACGCGCCAGCGAGTTGGTGCTGGCTCTGGCCATCGACGTGGGCGGCCTGCTCGAACGGGCGCGCGCCGAACGGGCGCGCGCCCAGACACTTTCCTACGCGGGCGAGTTCGAGGCCGCCCTGCCCCTGCTGGATCACGCCGAGCGACACGCCCGTTCCGCCAACAGCCTGGTGGAATCGGCACGCGCGCGAATGGCGGCCGTGCATGCGCTGCATGCGCTCGGACGGTTTGATGACGCGATCGCGGCCGGCGAAGCCGCGCACGCGGCCTTTCTCGCCGCCGGCGAGCCGGTGCTCGCCGCCCGCGCGGACGCCAATCTCGGGGCGATTCACCGGTCGCGCGACGATCCCGCTGCGGCGCTCCGCCATGCCGACCGCGCCCGACCGCACTTCGTCCACGATCCCGGCATGCTGGCCCAGCTCGATATCAACCGGGGCGTCGCGCTGATGGACCTCGATCGCTTCGCCGACGCCGAGCGGGCGTTTCTTTCCGCGCTGCCGACGTTCGAGCAGGCGGAGATGGCCTGGGCGGCCGCGATCGCCGAGGGCAATCTCGCCGAACTCGCCGCTCGGCAGGGGCGCCTGCAAACGTCTCTGTATTACTACGAGCGCGCCCGGCGGAACCTGGAGAAAGACACGGCGGACGCCGAGGTCGCGCGCCTGCTCGGCGAGCAGGCGGACGCGCTCGAGACGCTTGGTTTGCTGGACGAGGCGCTCGACACGTATCAACGCGCGCAGCAGCAGCTCTCACAGCACGGCTGCGCGCCCGAGGCCGTTCGCGCGTGCGCGGGTGCCGGTCGCGTGCTGCTGCGCCTCGGGCGGCTCGACCACGCCGAAGCCGCGCTCACCGAAGCCGCGGACGGCTACGACGCACTGGGACAGCCCGCGGCCCGCGCGCGGCTCGATCTGGCGCGGGCCGAGCTGCGCGCGGCGCGCGGCGATGTGAGTGGGGCGCGCGAGCTGATCGTCGGCGCGCTGGAGCAGTTTGAGAATCGCCCGCTGGATCGGGCCGCCGCGGTACTGCACCGCGCGCGGCTCGCACTGCGCGACGCGGGCGCGACGCACGAGGAGCACTCCGCCGCGGCGATCGCGCTCGATGGGGCGATCACCTCGGCCGCGACCCTCGATGTCGCGCCGCTGCTGGCCGAGTTGCTGCGGGTGCGCGGGCGGTTTGCGCGGCTGCGCGGCGACGACGCCGCGGCGGCGACGGACCTGCGCTGCGCCGTCGAGCAGGTGGAGCGCGTGCGCGGCGCGCTTCAAGCCGAGCGCTTCCGGGCCGCCTTTCTCGGCGACCGGCTCGGCGCGTTCGATGAACTCGTGGCGGTCTTGCTGGACGGCGCCGGCGACGCGCGCGTCGCGGAGGCGTTCGGCGTTGTCGAACGCGCCAAGAGCCGCTCGCTGCACGACCTGGTGCAGGGCGCGCTCGATTCGCCCGACGAACACGCGCCCGCCGGCGACGGCGACGACGCGGCCTTGCTCGACGAATTCGAGCGGCTGCGGAGCGAGCTGTACGCG
>JBFXAM010000148.1:0-9861 GCA_050184295.1 Phycisphaerae bacterium
ATCATCTGGTGAATCGGGATGAGCTGCTCTTTCGAGTCCTCGGCGGAGTACTGCTGCGTGCCGGTCGCGATGCTCTTGAGATTCGCGAGGCAGACAGCGCGCTTGCCCTGCTCGCGGGCCGCGTTCAGCCCGGGCAGCAGGATCGAGATCAGCAGCGCGATGATCGCGATCACCACGAGCAATTCGATCAACGTGAAAGCGGACGGACTCCTGCGGCTCATCATGGTGAATTCCTCGGATACACTTCGAAGCGACCTGGCTCGCCGCATTCGACCCTGGTTTCCGGATGCACACGGCCCGCGTTGCGCGTGGGCGCCCCGCAGAGCACGCCGTCGCCGCGCGAGCGGCGATCGCGCGATGTCCATTATATCCGCTGTCGCGTGGGCACGCCTCCGGGTCGGCGGAAGCGCGATCCGGTGCGTCCGCTAGTCGAGAATCCGCTGGGCGTTCCGGAACGGCCGGCGCGTTCCATCTCCGAGACCCTCGTACGGCGGCAACCACGCGTCTGCGGCGCCCCAGACTCGCGCGCCCGGAACTGGCCAGCAGTCAGACTGCCACGTCGGGCCGCGAGAGAGCAGCCGTACGTTCGCACCCACGTTCATCAGCGCAATCGTCATCGCGTCGTCGACCGCCTGGCGGCCTGCGGCCTGGGTCGCGCGTGCGGAACCATCCGCGAACAGCAGGTTGTCGACCATGCACTTCTTCGGCCAGCCAATGACCAGAACTGGATCGCCGACTGGCTGCCGGTCGTCGCGACCAATCATATTGAACAACGTCGGTCCGCCGATCAGGATTACGCGCGCCGTGTCCTTCGGCGTCGGCGAACGATGACCCCAGGGACCGATCGCAAGCGCGCGGCTGTTAGTGTTCGGCACTCACTCGCCAATACAGGCGACAAAAGGATTGATGTCAAAGTTGTTTACCGCGCCGTCTTGGTTCAGATCACAGGTGCATAGTGGGTCGCAGCTCGGATACTCCGAAGCGTATTGCTCCGGGTCTGTGAGCGCGAGTACGAACGCGTCGATATCGAAGTTATCCGTCGGCCCGCTGCAATCGGCATCGCAAGGGAGGTAGGCCCCACCGGGGCCGCAACCGACGTGTGCAACGTAAATGTCCCAATCAGAATATTCGTCGGCCGCATCGAGATTCGTCGCTTGACTTTGAAAGATCACCCAGCGCCGATTCCCTGAAATGCGCGGATATCGCACGTCGCCATTGGGGGAGCCGTGCGGTCCGCCGTTCACAACCCACGTTGACACTGCGTCAGCTTCGCCGAAGATGCCGTCGTTGTCGGCATCGAGATCATGTACGTAAATCCTCGGTGTTGTGTCGAGCGTCGGGCCCGTCAGATTTGTGGCGGAACTCCGAAACGCGACGAAGCGACCGTCCGCCGAGATCGACGGCTCACTCGCGTCTTGGTCACCATAAGTGGTCCCCGTCTGCCGGCTCACGATATACGTTGCGACCCCTCCCGACTCATCGAAGACGTCATCTTCGTCCGTGTCGCGATCGCGAACGTACACATGCGATTGACCGGCGGTTGACGGCGACACGAGGTTCGTTGCTGCGGTCACGAACACAACGAATCTACCCGTGCTGGAAATGGATATGTTGCGACCAAACGCCGCAGATGCGTTCGCGACGACGCCCGCCGTGCTCTTGCTAATGAGTTCGTGCGTATCGTTCTCGACTGAATACGCGAAGCAATGCGTATGGCCGTCGGGCGCATCCCCAGTCAGATTCGTGCAACCGCTAGTAAACGCGATGTGGCTCCCGTCTGCCGCGACCACCGGATCGAACGAGGAGGAATCGCATTCCTCCATCGTATACGGACTCTGCGTCGCGAAATTGGGGCCACTCGTCCCTACATAGTAGTTCACTCCAAGGTGCACAAATGTCCCACTTGTCGCTCGGTGGAGATGATAGGCGATCAGTTCGCCGTCACCGGAGGTCGCGGGTGTGTAACTATCGGACACGGTATATGTTCCAGACTCGTCTACAGTAGTGATGGTCGCCTCTGAGCCACTGCCGCTCGGCGCGCGATACACCGGAGTCCGAATGTTATTGGCGTACGGGGGACTTCCGGTGAGTAATCGTGAGTTCACCACGTATGCACCATCGGCGGCTAGCTCCGGGCTCTCCCCCGTCCGTGTCTGGGACGATGGCGCCGTATCGTCCAGGACACCATTACTCGTCGGTGGATCGCGATCAAGAACCACGATGTTCGATACGTCAATCCACGCCACGAATCGGCCGGTGTGCGAGATGGACGCCAATTGCCCACCAATGCTCGGCGAAGCGTCGCTGAAGAGTTGGACTCGATCAATCGCGAGAGCGGAACCTAACGGCATCGCCAACAACAGACACAGAATCCGCCACGACCGAGCTGCCCCCCCCCGACACACCACGCACGCACCCCGCTTGCATTGCGCCACGCAACTGGCGACACGACCATTACGCATGGACGTGACACGCGAGGCTCCTCCAGTGCCTGCAATCTATACGGTTTCGGACGTTGCCTGCGCGCGCCAACCATGCGACTTCGTCGACTGTGCCCGCCTCGCAGGAAACGACGTGAATAGGGCGCGCGGACTATTCCAGATTCCGTTGCGCGCCCGCGATCGGCCAGCTACTCAGGCCGAGGAACGAGACGGCGCCCCAATTCGGAGGGCCCCACGCCGCAACGTTGCCCCAGATGCGCGCACCGGGAACCGGCCAGCAGTCAAACTGCCATGTCGGCCCGCGCGAGATCACTCGCGCCGCCGCAGCCGTAATGCCCATCGCCTGCTGCGCTTGCGAATCGCCGCCCAAGTCCTGGCGCCCCGTGGCCTGCGAGGCACGCGCCGACCCGTCCGCAAAAGCAAGGTTGTCAACCATGAACTTCTTGTGCCAGCCGATCACCACGACCGGGTCAGGGTTTGTCGCGCCGTTGTCCTGGCCGATCATGTTGAAGAACGTCGGCTCGCCGATCAGGATCAAACGCGCGGTGTCCTTGAGCGTAGACGAGCGATGCCCCCACGGACCAATCGCGAACGCGCCCGAATCGTCGATGAACGAGTTCAAGCTGGCACGGTAGCTGTTCCCGAGCGTGTCATAGCACGCGCGATTGGCATTGCTTCCAGGTGAGTCGTCGATCAGCGGGTGGTCCGGGTAGCCTTGGTCCGACGGGCACTGGAACAACTTCAGGTTCTTTTCGTCCGACTCGGAGATTCCGCCATACATGTAGCGGTTCAGCGGCCGTGTGCGGGCCGCGTAGACGACCGGTGCGCCGGCCGCCCCGAGCAGCGGGCCGCAACCCGCCGAACCCTCGTTGGCGCACGTCGTCAAGAACCGCTTCGGGGGCGTGCGCCCGCCCCAGGTGAACCAGTTCGCGGTCCGCCACAGCCACATCCCGCCCGCCGGGATCCCGGCGGTCGCGCGCACCATCATCTGGTGAATCGGGATGAGCTGCTCTTTCGAGTCTTCGCTGGCATACTGCTGCGTGCCCGTCGCGATGCTCTTGAGATTCGCGAGGCACACCGCCCGCTTGCCCTGCTCGCGAGCGGCGTTCAGCCCGGGCAGCAGGATCGAAATCAGCAATGCGATGATCGCGATTACCACCAGCAATTCGATCAACGTAAACGCACTCTTGCAGCTTCGGCTCGTCATTGGTTTCCCTTGCGCATCACACACAGCACGCCGGCGTTCGGCCGGCAGATCATGATCCCGATGGAGTCCACGCGTGGGCGGAACGCGCGGCCTCCTCCTGAGTGAGAACAGCCATCAGCCCCCACCCGGCGGCAGAACCGACCCACCGGGCCGGTAGAACGCCGCCTTCGGCTTCTTGCACTTCGGACACTCGTACAGTCCCGACGGGTCGCGCGGCGTGGCCTTCAGCGCGGACAGCGTCAGCGTGGTTCGCGCCTTGCAACCGTCGCACACCAGCAGATACTCCTGCTCGGGCGCGTCGGCGTTCAGCACCACCTTCGGCTTGGACATCAGCGCGTAAGTCCAGTACCCGCCGGCGATCAGCAGCAACGCCGCGAGCGCGACCAGCAGACCCACATTCACCTTGCCGCTGCGAAGACGACCCCGAACGAATGTGCTCACGCGGCTGATCCTTCTATCGGACTTCGTGCGATCACGCCGACCGGAAAAGTCAGACAAGACCGGCGGTCTCACCGGCGCCGGCAAGCGGCCCGCACGAATCAGAACCTGCGGCAGCGCCTGGGGTGAACCCCCAACGCGGAACCTGCCGCGAAACGCGTCCCCGATTCCAGGCGCTACAAAGTATAACCACTTCCGACGGGAATCAAGTTCGGGCCGCCACCCAGCGGCCGCGTTTTCCGGATCGCGCTTCGCGCCCAGGGGCGATCGCTGGTTGGCGGCTGGCGCTCGACGGGAGCTGGCGCACCGGGATTCCCCGCGGTGACGAGGGTGCGACGGGCCGCCCGCCGGACACCTCTCGAATCCGCGCCCGCCCCGCTGGAGCGCCCATCAGAACCCGTTCCGCCCAGCGCGCGCCTATGGCCCTGTGCTTGGCGCGCCGGCTTCTCTTGGCGTGTTTTGGGAGCGCGGCGCCGGCGTGACTTCGAGAACGTCGAAAACGCCGACGCAATTCGCCGCCGGTGTTGCGGCGGGGATCAGCAGCGTGTCTCCCGCGGACAGGGCGCGTGCGCCGGTTTCGGATCTCAGTTCTCCGCTGCCACCCACCACGATCCACACCCGCGGCGCCGCGCCGCAAGCGCCCACCGGCTGATCCGTCAGGCGTCTCAACGCGATCGTAAATCTATCGCAGTTAATGATTTGTGCGACTTCGGGGGATGGGTTCGCTCCGCGGCCCGGCGAGAGTATGCGCGGCGCCAACACGCCGTCGGCGTCGCCGAGCCGGGCGTTGGCGAGCGCGTCGGCGATGTGCAGTTCTCGCCGCCGGCCGCGCTCGTCCGCGCGCCCCCAATCATAAAGACGATACGTGGTATCGGATGGAGTCTGGACTTCGGCGACGACGATTCCGCCGCCGAGGGCGTGAACGGTCCCGCTCGGCAGGTAAAAGCAGTCGCCGACGCGCGCCGGCCAGCGACGGAGCAGATCCGCACACTGTGGTGTGTCGGCGGTGCGGCGCAGATCGTCGAGCGTCACGCCGTCGCGCAGCCCGACGAACAATTCGGCGCCGGGCTCCGCGTGCACGATATACCAAGCCTCGTGTTTCACCCCAACCACTTCGTCGGGCACTCCCGGCTGCGGCAGCGGATGAACCTGCACGCTCAGCGTTTCGCGCGCATCGAGGAACTTGATCAGCAGCGGAAAACGCCCGGCGGCGGGCGGCGCGTCACCGAAGAGATCGGCGCCCCAGGCCGAAGCCAGCTCGCGGATCGAACGCCCGCGCAGTGGTCCGCACGCTACGCGCGACTCGGCCCCCGGCAGGTCCGCAAGCTCCCACGACTCTCCGATCGCGACCCCTGCCGGAAGCGACTTGTTCAACAGCCGCTCCAGCGCGCGGCCGCCCCACGGCTTGGGCACGAAGATCGGTTCGAGCATGACGGGCATCGGGTGGGTCATCACAAAACCGGTCGCGTCGACGGTGGCGAATGGTTCCGCTTGGGCACCGGCCGCCGCTCAGCGTGGCGACGGATCGGCGGACTCAACCGGCGCGCGCGAGTCAAAACGCAGATGCGGCCGAAGCAGCGCCACCGTCGCCGGGCCGATCCGCTCCACCGCGTCGAGGTCTTCGACACAGCGAAACGCGGGGCGGTGCGCCGCGGCTTCGCGGAACGTCACGATGTTCGCCGCCAGCTTCGGCCCGATGCGCGGCAGCAGCATCAATTCGGCGGCTGAGGCGGTGTTTGGATCGATCGTCAGGCGCGGCGTCGGCGTTCGCCCGCGTGGTTCGTCGCGGAACAGACCGCGCGTCCACGCGTCGACGAGCGTCGCAAGGTGAACACCCGCGAGAATCGCGAGGACGCCGAGGAAGTGTTTGCGATGCGCGCTGGTCACTTGGCGGACTCCGACTGGAGCCGCTTGCGAAACTGCACCAGCTTGTTGAACGCGGGCTTGGGCGCGAGGTCCTCGCGCAGTACGCCGGCGCTGGGGATCACGCCGTGGGGCGTGTCGGCGAGCAAGTGCAGACAGATGTTCTCGACGTAGGGCTTGGAGAGCGCGATCTCGGAAAGCGTGACCAGCCAATCGGCCTGTGTGGCTTCCGACCACGGGGTTTTCCAGTAGCCGCCGAGACCGATCGAGGGCGTCGAGGGCACGCCGACGGCGGTGATGTGAATGGGCTTTCCAAGATTGGCGAGCCGGTCGATGAGCGCGCTGATCTGAAGAAAATCGCGGAGGTGATAGCCGTCGCTGTCGAGGCCGAAGACGAACTGTAGTCCGAAGGCGTCGAAGGGGATGCCGCTCTGCACGGCCATGTCGGCGTACAGGAGCGGCGGAATCGTGCGCTGGTTGCGAGCGTAGTACTCGCCGAAGGGCTGGGTGATGTCGAGCACGACCTGGGCGCGCGGCGCGACCTGCTTGGTCACCTGCGCCGCCATTCGCGTCAGCTCCATGATCTGTTCGAAGCTGAATGAAAAGACGCTGTCGGCGTGCAGCCCGCCGGCGACCACCCAGCTGTTGATCTGCGATGCGTAGCGCTGCACCGTGCGGCGGACGTGCTCGCGCGAGTATTCGAGGATCGACTCGTGGTCGTTCTCCCAGATGTACATCCAGTCGGGCACGAACCGCACGCCGAAATTCAGCAGCGGTCCGCCGCGAACCCCCAGCTTGGCGCTGTTGGCGAGCTTGATCCACTCGTCGGTCGATTCGAACCGCGTCTCCTGCTCCTTGGGCTGGATCTCGCGCCACACGAACGGCACGCGAATGAAGTCGAACGCCTCGGTCAGCCGCTTGGCCACTGCCGCCGGCGCGGGGCCGTGCGGAGCGGCGACGCCGAGGAACGGCTTGGCGAACCCGCCGGCCTGCTGACGGCGCGCGAGAAAGACGGTGGCATGAAAGCGGCACATGCGCTCCGACGCTTCGAGGCTGAGCGCGAGGGCTTCGTCGGCGGCGCGGGCGGCGGCGGCGGGGTCGTCGATCTTCTCCAGCGCCGTGATGAACAGGTCGCGGGCGCGATCGATCTCGTTGGCGATGTCCTCCATCCCGGGATAGTCGAACAGTCCCCACTCCTCGCGCTTCTGGCTGATGCGCATCAGGCGGTGGCGGGCGAGCTCGACGTGCAGGTGATAGGGCTTGTCGAGCGCCGGAAGACGCGTCGTCTCAAGCTGGTAGACGCCGCAGTTTTTCGCCGGCCACAACAGCGACAGTCCGGCCGGCGTGTTCGCGCGCGGGTCGCAGCGGATCGTGTGGTTCGCGCTGCTGAACTCCGCCCGCAGCGGCACCGAGTCGGCGCCGAACGCGTGCGCCCCGTGCAGCTCGGCGGCATACCGCTCGTTCGTGGGCGGGCAGGTCAGGAATCGAAGCACGAGCCGAAAACTCCCGGGCGGGTGCTCGGGGCCGACGCCGCCCGGCCGCGCGCCGCCGCAGCGTCCCGTTGGCACTCATCCTACGGGCGCGCAACGCGGAGCGAAAGCGCCGCGCGGGAATGGCGCGCCGGCGCCCCAACCGCGGCGGCGCCGATCGGCCGAGCGGTCATCGCAAGCTGAGATTCTGCAACGTGGAAGGAACCCGAACCGCGCGCCGGCCCCGGCCACACTATTCCGGGCGAATCGTCACACGCACGTCGTCGGTGGCGGACGCGAAGCCGTCGACCACCGTCACTCGAAACATCAGCGTGACCTCGCCGGACACGTCCGCGGGTGCGTCGAAGCTGCTGATCGACGAGAACATCTGGTCGAGCGTCACGAGGGGCTCGCCCTCGACTTGCTGCCAGATGAACAGCAGCGCGTTGCGGTCCGGGTCGGTCGACAGCGCCGCGTCGAGCACGACCAGGTCGCCGGGCTTGACGACGACGTCATCGCCGGCCGCCGCGACCGGCGGACGGTTGTTCAGCGACGCGTCGAATTGATCGCGGACGAGGTTGTCCGGTGGATCGAAGTCGGGGAATTGCACTAGCTCGCTCAGCACCGGACAGCCGCCGAGCGCGAGCGGCAGAAGCGCGAAACATCCGATCACGGTCGCGCGGAACTTCATCGAACGCGGCATGCGCGGAACTCCTCGGCGCGGCGGGCGTGCCGCGCCACAAGCTGCCGGGGGTCGGCCCCGAGGTCCACGCCGCCCGATCGAACGCGGCGCGGAGGCTCGCGACGGAAGCGCGAAGAGGCTTGCCGGCGCTCCCAACGCCGAATTATACTGACCTCATCAAGCATATCGGCTGGCTCGGGCGGCCGCTGCAACGCTCGGCTGAACCGCAGACCACCGCTGGCGAGCGAAAACACGCGTTCATCGCAGGGCGCAGGACGCGCGGGAGCTGCGCGTCCGGCGACCACGTGTCTGAAATCTCGAATCGGCAGCCGCTCTGGGCGCGGGGCGTCCGCGGGCGGTCGCGAGGAGCCGCAACATGTCGCAAACCCCCGACACCGAAGTGCTCTGTGAAGAATGCGGCGCCACGATCTATCCCGAGCATTTGCAGGCCCATACGGCCGAACGCTGGTCCGGGCGGCTGCTGTGCCCGCATTGCCTGCGCGAAAAGCGGGGGGCGAGCGGCGCCGGCGTCTCGGCAAGCGACGAGGCGACCGTCGCACTGGTGGACGAGGCGCCGGACCGGCCCATGACCAGCAGCGCCGTTCGGGCGTTCGGCGACGGCGGGATCACGGCCCAGCGCGGGGTTGCCGCGGAGGCGAAGTACCGCCGGCCGCTGGCCCCCGACTCGCCGTGGGCGACGCGCTGCAAGACGTTTCATTGCAAGCTCACGGACGCGTCCATCGCGCACCTGAACCAGCAGGTGAACGAGTGGGCGGATCACCACGATGACGTGATGATCAAGTTCGCGACCACGACGGTGGGAACCATCGAGGGCAAGCATCTCGATCCGCACTTGATCGTCACCGTGTTCTACTAACCGAGCGTCGCGACCGTGCCGTCTTGAAACAACCCCACCGCCCCGGAAAACCGGCATCCACAGGGATCCTCTTTCCGGGATCCCGTGCGCGGCACAACCGAAAACAAGGGGGAGCCGGGCATCTTGCCCGGTGCATCGTTGTCAAGCGGCGCGCCGCCCGCGGGCCGCACCGTGAATCGTGTCCGGTTCACGCACACACAACGTCCGCGCACGCGCGTCGAACTGCTACGCCACGACGCGGATCCGCGCCTCACCCGGCGGCTCAACGCGGCCGACCACCACGGCGCAGGGCGTGCCGGCTTCGCGCAGTTGCGCGAGCAGGTCTTCGCAGCGCTCCGCCGCCACGCTGAACAGCAGCCCGCCGGAAGTCTGCGCGTCCATCAGCACGCCCGCGAGCGCGGGCTCGACGGCGTCGGCCACCACGAGCTGATCCGCGAGGAAGGTGCGCGCGCCGCCGGCGACGCGCGTCAGCACGCCGGCCCGGGCCATCTCCAGCGCGTGCTCCATCAGCGGCGCCGAGCGGGCGTGCAGCGCGATCGTCGCGCCGCTGCCCTCGGCCATCTCGAACGCATGCCCGACCAGTCCGAATCCGGTGATATCGGTGCAGGCGTGCACCCCGACGTTCGCCGCCGCGTCGCGCGCCCCGCGGTTCAGCGTCGTCATGACGCGAATCGCCTCGTGCAGCGCGTTCTCGGGCAGCTTGCCGCCTTTCACCGCACTGGTGAGGATGCCCGACCCGAGCGGCTTGGTCAGCACGAGCAAGTCGCCGGGTCGGGCGCCCGTGTTGGTCCAGATGCGCCCCGGATGCACGGTGCCGGTGACGGCGAGGCCGTACTTCACCTCCGCATCGCGGACGCTGTGGCCGCCGACAACGACTGCACCCG
>JBFXAM010000149.1:0-9850 GCA_050184295.1 Phycisphaerae bacterium
GGTCATCAGAATCGCAAACACGATCACCCGCCCGGCTGGCTCGTCTTGTGGCGCGGCTGGACCAAACTCGAAAGCATGGTCGCAGGAGCAGCGGCAATCCAGGCGGTGAGTTGTGGGCAAACTTGAGATTCGAGGCCGTGGACGAGGGAGGGGCCTGACGCGCAACCGCGCGCGAACCACATGCGTGGGTTGAAACGCCGCCGGCGGGCGCGGCTTGTCGCGACCGCCGAGCGGCCTATAATCCGGGCCACTGGCGCTCGGAGCGCACGCGCGGGGTGGACATCGGAGAAGATCCGTCATGACCGATCAGGCTGTTGAGCTGCGGGCGATCGATTGGCAGCGGACGTTTCCGTTTGTGCGCCTGTTCCGCCCGATGCTCTCGATTGCGCATGTCGCCCGCATCGTCCCCGCGCTGCTCTGCGTCCTCGCCTGCTACCTGGTCGGCCGCTCGCTCGACGGCATCTGGACGGCGGCGTCAGCGGGCGTGGTGGAGACCGCACCGGCGTCGCGCGCCACGACCGGCGGGCTGGCAAACGAGATCGAGGCCTACGCCGCTCTGCCCGCCGCCGAGTTCCATGCCTGGAAGCACGCGGCCAGGCCCGACGGGGGCAAGCCCGCCGCCGCCGCGGGCCCGTTCATCACGCTGCTCGACTATGAGATGCGCTGCTTCGCCGCCGCCATTCAGGGCGTCTGCGCGGGACGTCTCGGGTTCTCGAGCGACGGCCGGCCCGCCATGCTCGGCGCAGTCACGGACGCCCTCAAAGGCGCCCTCTGGCTGGTGACGCAACGCCCGTGGTACGCCCTCATCTACGGATTGCTGCACGTGCTGATCTTCGGCTTCGCCGGCGCCGCGATCGCGCGCCACGCGGTCGTGCACTCGGCACGCGACGAGAACATCCGCCTCGGCGGCGCGCTGCGCTTCGCGCAGGAAAAGTGGCTCCAGACGGCGCTCACGCCGCTGATCCTCGTCGCGGCCATCCTGGCGCTTGGCGTCCTGCTGATCGTGTTCAGTTGGATCGTCGGCCTGCTCACGCTGATCCCCGCCGTTGGACTGGTCGGCTACGTCATCGGCGGGCTGATCTACGGGCTCGCGCTGCTCGTGGGTGTCGCGCTCGTCGCCGCCGCCGTCGGGCTGGTCGGCGGCCTCCACCTGATGACGCCGACCATCGCCGCCGAGTCCTCCGACGCCATGGACGCGCTCTCGCGCTCGGTCAATTATGTCTTCTCGCGGCCGTTTCACGTGCTCTTTTATGGCGTCGCTGGACTTGCATATGGCGCGGTGTGCTTCGTCGTCGTACGGCTCGGCGCCCTGCTGCTGCTCAAACTCACGCACACGTTCACCAAGATCGGCATGAGCAGCTTCGGCTGGTGGCACAACGTGAACGCGACCGAGTCGCTCACGACCGATCGGCTTAGCGCGATGTGGCGCATGCCGTCGTGGAATGAGCTGCCGCTGCTGCCCGCGACCGGCGGCACGCCTTTCTGGGGCACGTTCGCAAACGCCCCGCTCAGCAGCGGCGAGACTGCGGGCATGTGGCTCATTGCGGCGTGGGTATTTCTCGTCGTCGGGCTCGTCGGTGCGTTCGTCGTGAGCTTTTACTTCTCGACCAGCACCGAAATCTACCTGCTGCTGCGTCGCCACATCGACGCCACCGACTACGAGGACGTGTTCTACGAGCCGACGGGGGACGATCCCTATGCCGACGTGGAGAGTGCGGCGGGCGGCTCCGGCGCGAGCCCGGGCGACGCGGCGTCCGGCAGCGGAGGATCGGCCGGCGACAAGCCCGCGAACGGTACCTCGCTGCCCGTCATGAACCCGCCCGGCGGCGGTGGAAAATAGCTGTCGCTTTGCATTCCGACAGACCCGCACCCGCGGCCGAGTGGTCGCGCGATGCATCGCTCCGAAAGGTGCGTGCGCCGCGCGTTCGCACCATCCGCCTCCGCAACGCCCTTGACGCGCGACTTGTCCTTGAAGCGTGAGATCCGCGCCGCCGAGTGCGTTTACGGGCCGACTCGAGCCCGAAGGACTGCAAGTCCGTAGCCCCGGGGGTGAAGCGCAGCGCCACCTCCCAGTTCGCGACGTCCCGACCCCGAGCCCAGCCCGAAGAGCTGGCAGAGCTCCACGAATCGCCAACGGATTCCCACGCCTGCGGCGTGAAGCACGACGGGATTCCGTGTTTCGTCGCCGTCCGGTCGTGGCGCGGCGCTTCCCGCCCGGCTACGAACCCTCACGCCTTCGGCGTGAGATCGCATGTGTCGTGACTACGGACAGGACCCCGCCCCGCCGGTCAAGCACGCGACCCATGCGTCAATGTCGAAATTGTCCACGACGCCGTCGCAATTCGCGTCCGCGGTCTCGATCCAGCAACCTGGGAATGCCGCGTTGTAGCCCGTGGGATCGACGATCGCGAGGATGAACGGGTCGATGTCGAAATTGTCGATCACGCCGTCGCAGTTCGTGTCGCCGACGCGATACGGCCGCGGGCCGAGCGCGCCGGTCGGCGCGATGTTCTGCACATACACGTCGCCGCCGCCGTCGTTGCGCCGATCCTCCCACGCCGCGATCACGCCCGTACATCCCGCCCGCGCCACCGGCAGACGCAGCTTGTCGCCGCTGGTCGTCGCGACCACGACCGGCGGCGCCGGCCACACGTCCGCACCGCTCGCGTCGAGCCGCCACGCGAGCACGCGCTTCGGCGGCGTCGCGTCGGGCTGGTCGAGGCAGAGCGCGACGAGATCGCGTCCGATGCGCAGCGCCCGCGGCGCCAGCCGGTCGCCGGCGCCCAGCGCCAGCAGCTCGCGGCCGTTGTCGGTCCAGAGTCGGGCGCCGAGCGCGTCGAAGGCCTGGGCATAAAGCCCGCGCTGCGACTGCGCGCTGTCCCGTTCGCTGGTCACGACGTACAGTTGGCCCGGAAAGGGCGCGTATGCGAGCGCGGGGTCGAACTGTTGCCGGCCGGCCTGCGTCGACGTTGCGACGCCGTTCGCGGCGTACAGCACCGCTCCAGCGGCGCTGACCAGTTGTATCCAGCAGCGGAACTGGCCGCCGGAGCGATCGTCGTGCCACGAGACGAACGCGCCGCCGGCCTCGTCCGACACCAGTCGCGGGCGATGCGCGATCGGCACCGGCGCGTTGTAGATCACGACCGGCCCCGCGCCCCACAGCGGCGCGCCGGCGGCGTCGAACTTCTGCGCGCGAACGTGTCGTGGGCTGCTGAAGGTCCGCGTGTCGCGCAGGTACGAGACGATCACCGACCCGTTATCCGACGCGACGATCTCCTCGAACGAAGGGTACTCGACGCCGTCGCCCGCCGCCGCAATCCCGTCCGGTCCGAACTGCTTCGACCCGTCCGGCGCGAGCTTCTGCATCATCAGCGCCGGCGCCGGAGTGCCGGTCCGCGGCCAGACGAACACGAAGTCGCCGTCGCTGTTCTGCGCGATCCGCGGATCGGCCTCGAAGTTCGTGTTATCCGACAGCGTCACGCCGTCCGGCCCCCAGAGAAACTGCTGCGTCGGGCTGATGCGGTACGCGTACACGTCGAGATCGGGGCCGCTGCGGACGTCGGTGAACGCGAGCACGGCGTTGCCGTCGCGGTCCGCGATCAGGTCGTGGTCGACGAGCGAAGAGTTCTGCGGATGGCTGCTGACCAACAGCCCCGCGGCGCCGAACTGCGACACACCTTCGCGGTCGATCCGCTGCAATCGCACGACGTAGCCGCTGCCGGCGTTTTCGAACCAGCTCAGATAGGCGCCGCCGTCGTGCGTCGCCGCGATCTTGGGCACGTTCTGGCTGGCCGACCCGGTCGCGACCGGCGTATTCACTGCCGGGTCGCTCGACCACTGGGCGCTCGCACGGATCGGGCCAAGCGCGGCGACGCTGATGCCGAGCACGAAGAGCACGCGCATATTCATGTGAATCTCCCATCCCCCTCGCACGCCAGCGGCCGCGGCCGGCGCGAAGCAGCACCATGATAGCACAGCGCGCCCGCGGGACGGCGCCGAAACCGGCGCGTCGTCGCGCACCCGACCCATCCCGCGCGCCGGCTGCGCGCGCGCTTGATCCGAACCCCGTGCGCCGAGCACGGCGGCCGACAGGCCGGACGGACCTGCCGTTCCAGACTCGCCGCTCGGCGTGGCGGGGCTCGGATGGACGCCGCCGAGGACGAACGGCACGCGCGGGGGGGCGCGGCGTTGCACGGCCACATCGGTCGTGTGTTTCCGTCCGTACGGCGCCCCGCGATTCAGAACAGCGAGCCGTGGCGAACCCGGCAACGCGCGCCGCGGCGTGCGTCGGCGGGCGTGGTCCCCGCATGGTCGCTCACCCGGCGCGTTGCCCCGAGGCACGCGTGGTGCGTCACGACAATCCGCGGCACACGCGGTATAAAGCACCGCGATGACGCCCGCACCCGCCGAATTCGAACACGCCGGCATCCGCGTGCTGGGATTCTCGCTCGCGGGCGAGGAGACCTATTACGCGCTGCCCGAGCTGAACATCGCCTTCGACGTTGGCCGCGCGCCGCGCGAGCTGCTCACCATCGACCACGTGTTTCTCTCGCACGGGCACATGGATCACGCGGCCGGCGCCGCGTACTATTTCGCGCAGCGGATGTTCATCGACAACGCGCCCGGCAAGCTCTGGGCGCCCGAGCCGCTGGTGGAGCCGCTGCGCCGCCTGCTCCGCGTCTGGGCCGACATCGACGGCCACGAGCCGCCGGGAACAATCCAGCCCGCGACCGCCGGCGTCGACATCCCCGTGCGACGCGACCTGGTCGTCCGACCGTTCGCAGTCAACCACCCCTGCCGCCGACACGACCGCACGCACGTGCAGTCGCTCGGCTACGCCGCGATCGAGGTCCGCCAGAAGCTCCGCGACGAATTTCTGAGCCTCGACGGGCCGCAGCTTGTGGAACTCAAGAAACAGGGCGTCGAGATCACCCGCCGCATCGAGGTTCCGTTGATCACGTATTGCGGCGACACCGGCCCCGGCAGTTTCATCGACTTCGACTTCGTGCGCAACGCGAGAATCCTGCTGCTCGAATGCACGTTCGTCGAACCCGATCATCTCGACCGCGCCCGCGCCGGCGGCCACCTGCACGTCAGCGACCTGCGAACGATCGTGCCGCGGCTCAACAACGAACTGATCGTGCTCACGCACCTCTCGCGGCGCACCGGCGTCCGCGACGCCCGCGAGCTGCTTCGCAGTGCGCTCGGCGATGCGACGGCGGAGCGGCTGCGCTTTCTCATGGAATTCAGCCGCCGCCGCAGCCGCGCGGGGCGCGCCAAGACCGAGTAGACCCCGGACGCCCGCGCACGACCGCCGCCCGCTTGCACGCGTGCGCGGCACGCCCTATCACAAATGCATGTTCACCGATGGTCCCTCACAGCGTTGCAGCCCCGCGGCCCTCGCGCTCCTCCCCGCGCTCGTGCTCGCACTCGCGCCGGAGCGCGCCGCCGCGATCGACCCGCTCGACGTCGTCCCCGCGGACGCGCTGCTCGTGTGGCGCGGCCAGCCGTTTCCCGACACGACGCCGGCCGCCGATCAGCCCGGCACGCTCGCGACGCTGCTCGACGTCGGGGCGCGGCTTGCCGGGCAACCGCTCCCGCCGCAGACGCAGATTGCGCTGCGCCTGATCGAGGCGCTCGGGACGATGGTGCGCTATCCGCACGCGCTGGCGCTGATCGACGCCCGTGCCAAGCCGCTCGTCACCGACGCCGACGCCCGCAAGGTCGATCAGTTGAAGCTCGTGCTGGCGGTGCAGACGCGCGGAAAGTCCGAGCCGTTCCTGCGCATCGTGCAAAAGGTCGTCAACGAACAAACCGACGCGAACGTCGCCGAGCTGCGCCGCGCGACGCTGGCCAACGGGTCGTATCAGGAGCTGCGGGACAAGCGCCTCGCCGACTGGGCCGTCGTTGCGTGGGGCGAGATCGACGACTGCTTTGTTCTCACGCTCGGCGCCGACGTCTGGCCGCTCGTCGCGCGCACCGCGGCCGGCGAATCGGCGCGGCTGCGCGACGCCGATTGGGTCGTGCAGGCCCGCACCGCGCAACGCCCGAACCCGCTGATCGAGATCTTCGTCGCCGTCCGTGACATCCGCGCCCGGCTCGACCCCTTCGTCCACGGCCGTGCGACCGATTTCTTCGCCGCCTGGCACGCCGCTGACATCGAGCGGGCCCACTGGGCCTTCGGCTTCGCGGGCGACGCGCTGTTCTGCGAGGCGAGCTTTGTGAAACACGGCGCACCCGTGAAGCGCGTCTTCACGGCGTTGCCGCCGGGCGACGCGCTGTTTCTCCGCGTCGTTCCGCCGCGGGCGCGTTACGCGGTCTATCAGCTCCCGATGGGCGAGATGATCCCGCGTTTTTTCGCCGGCATCGTCGCGACGCGCGACCCCGCCGAACGGCGCTACGCGAACGACGTCTGGAACAGAATCCAATCCGATTACCAGTTTGACGCACAACGCGACCTGCTGGCTCAGTTCGGCGACCGCTGGATCCTGCACAACTACCCGCCACACCCGCTCCATCTGCCGGTCGCGATGACGACGCTCACCGAGATTCGCGGCGACGCGCGCCGCGTGCGCGACACGATCGCGATCATCTGCCGCGCGTGGCAGGACGCGACCGACCGTCTGGCCGCCAAGACCGGGGTGCCGCCGTGGGCGACGATCGTCGCGGAGAGCGACGGCGTGTGGTACCTGCAATTCGGGTTGATCGCCGGGCCGGCGTGCACCGTCACCGATCGTTACCTGATCACGAGTTGGTCGCCGGCGGCGCTTCGCGACTATCTCGACACGGTCGGCGACGCCGCCGGGAAACGCCTGCCCCCGGTCGCGCCGACGCAGCCGAGCCCCAAGTGATCACGTCGCGGACCCAAGGGCGTCCGCGATTGGAGTTTGGAATGCGGAGTCCGGCGTGCGAAGTCGCACGTCCGGAGTCTGACGTGCGGCGCCTTGCGTGACGAGCCGGGCGTACGGAATCTTGCGTGCGGAGCTTGTATCGAACGATCGACTCGCCCGCCGCGCGCGACACGGCGTCGCCGCAAGCGAGCAGACGACTCTTCGCGGGAATCGCACACTGGCGCTCTCGCGGGCTATGTACGAATATGGCGCTGTACTGAGCCGCGGGCTTCGGCCCGCGCGGTCGCTCGGCACGTCGTACGCCGCGGAATCGAGACGAACCACTCGGACTGCGCACTCCCCATTCAGCTCACCGGCAGATACCGGAGCAGCGTATCCCGGGCCACGAGCAATCCCGCGACCTCGCGCTCGTCGCGATAGATCGGGTCGTGGCGGCCCTCGATGTTCAGATCGCCGTCGTAGCCTGCCTCGAGCAGCGCGCTGATCGCATCCGCCCAATGGGTCTGGCCCAGTCCCACCATGCGGTGTCGACACGCGCGCTCGTCGAAGATGCCGTGCTCACGCACAATTTCCCAACGAACTTCCGCGTCTTTCGCGTGCACATGATAGATGCGGTCGCCGTAGCGCCGGATCGTCGCGATCGGATCGATGAGCATGCACACCAGGTGCGCCGCGTCCCACTCGATCCCCACCGCCCGCGAAGGCAACGCGTCGAACATCAGGTCCCAGGCTTTCGGCGTGAAAGCGATGTTACCCCCGCGAAAAGGATGCGTCCGGAACTT
This sequence comes from Phycisphaerae bacterium, assembly GCA_050184295.1. Classification (GTDB taxonomy): domain Bacteria; phylum Planctomycetota; class Phycisphaerae; order UBA1845; family Fen-1342; genus JBFXAM01. Next base: position 7,634 of record JBFXAM010000149.1, read on the forward strand.
CGGGCAGTTCTCGAACGCGATCCGCACGCCCGCGTCCTCGGCTCGGCGCGCGAGTGGCGTCCAGTACTCGCGGTAGGCCGGGATGTTGTCTTCGATCGAGCGCTCCGGGTCGCGGCCGGTGAAGCCCGCCACGATCGGAATGCCCAGTTTTCCGGCGCCGTCGAGCAATGCGGTGAAGTGCTCGCGCAGCGCGGGCTGTCGAGACGGATCGAGGTGGTTGTCATAGTGAGCCAGCGCGCTGATCACGACTTGGTGCGCGGCCAGCTCCCCCTGAACCTGCCGCAACGGGCCCAGCCCGTGTCGCAACGGACTCAGATCGTCGTCCGGCCAGATGACCAGCTCGGCGCTCTGGAAGCGATGGCGTGCGAAGAACTCCGCCGGGTAGTTGCCCCACCTGGTCACCAGCCCAATGCGCAGCATTCCAGTGCCTGCCCCTCTGGGTTGAGTCTACAGTTCAGCGGCTGGAATCGGCAGCGAACAGTCGGTTCGACTGCGGACGCCAGGCCAAAACCTGTAGCCTCACTGCTCCCTCGGATAATACGTATACTCGCTGGTGCACGGAATCCGCGCCAGACCCATGAAGTCCGCGTACCCCTCGGCGGCCACCTCGATCCGCGCCGCCGCCGTCAGCCGGTCGAACACGTGTCCCTCGCCGGTCGCGTCGCCGAAGCCCACGTCGATCGTATATTCGCCGGGCCCGAGCCCGGGCTTGAGCGTGAAGTGAATCAGGGCCCAGGTGTCGCGCACCAGCCGGCTCTCGCCGTTGCCCAGCAACGCATGGTTCGTTCCCCACACGACTACGCCCATGCGGTTTGTCACCTGGATGCTCATCGTGCCGCGCTCCACGTCCTGCAACACCTCGGCGAGCACCTGCACGTGAATCTCGTCATAGAGCGCGAAACGCTCGCGCGCCGCGCCGCCTTCGTTGATGATGCGAATGCCGACGATCCGCACTTCGCCGCTGCCGATCCGCGCCCCGCGAAACTCCAGCGCCGCGCGCAACATCGATTCGGTGAACGCCTCCTTCAGCAGCGGCGGCAGGCGGCGGCGCAGCTCCGCCGCCGCATCGGCCGTCGCCAACGCGGTCGCGTCGCCAGTCGGGCCGCCGCGGGTCGTCACGCGCGCGCCGCCGCTCGACCGGCGCGCGACGGTCGGAGCCCCGGGCTCCGCCGCTTGTCCATCGGACTCCGGCGCGAGGTCGCGCGCCGCACCGCCCGGCGACATCGCTTCCAGGTAAAGATCGGTCGCGTCGATGGCCCTGCCGAGATAGCGCATGCGCCCACGATGCAGATACAGCACCTGGTCGCAATAGCGCCGCACGGCCGTCAAGTCATGGCTCACAAAGAGGACCGTGCAGCCCTGCGAACGCATGTGGTCGAGCCGCCGAAAGCACTTCTGCGAAAAGTAAACGTCGCCCACGGACAGCGCTTCGTCGATGATGAACACGTCCGGCTCGACATGCGAAAACACCGAGAACGCAAGCCGCACGAGCATTCCCGATGAGTAATACTTGATCGGCTGGTCGATGTAGTCGTCGATCTCGGCGAACGCAATCATCTCGTCGAGCCGCGACCGCACGTACGAGTCTTCAAAACCCAGCAGCCGGGCGCTGTTGATGATGTTGTCGCGCCCGGTCAGGTCCGGGTGAAACCCCGTTCCCAGCTCCAGCAGACTGGTAATTCGCCCATCGACGCGGTACGTCCCCGAGGTCGGATACATCACGCCCGTGAGAATCTTCAGCAGCGTGCTCTTGCCCGACCCGTTCGGACCGATGATGCCGAAAAACTCCCCCTGCCGCATCGAAAACGTCACGCTTTCGAGCGCCGCAAAGAGCGTGTGCTCCACCCGTCGTCCCGCGCTCAGCCACTCACGCAGCCGGCCGGACGCACGCCGGTAGATCTTGAACTGCTTCGAGAGGCGCTCGACCTCGACCTTGATCGGCGTCATAGCACGTCTCGAATCTCGGAGCGCATCCGCCGCAGAAGCCCGTAGCCCAGCGCGTTGGCTACGGCCGTCATTCCGACACACCACCCCCACGTCGCCCCGCTCACCACGCGGTTCAGAAACAACGACTCGTGAAACGCGTGCAGGTAGTGATACGCCGGATTGACCGGCAGCACCGCCTGCAACCACTGCTGGTTCCCGCGCGACAACTGAACCTCTGTTTAGATGAACGGCGTCACCGAGAACCACAGCATCAGCACGATGTTCATCAGC
>JBFXAM010000150.1:0-9724 GCA_050184295.1 Phycisphaerae bacterium
CGTTTGACGAGTGGTTCGGGTCGCCGCCTCCACCGCCTCCGCCGGTCGCGACCGGCGCATGTTGTTTGGGCGTGAACGGCACCGCGCCGTGCAGCGTGTTGTCGCGCGCGGAATGCGAAGCACAGAACGGCGTGTATCGCGGCGACGAAGTGGCGTGCACGGCGGAACTGTGTCCGCCACCGCCGGCCGCAACGGGCGCATGCTGCGTGGGCGTGAACGGCACCCGGCCGTGCCGAGTGTTGACGCGCGCGGAATGCGAAGCACAGAAGGGCGTGTATCGCGGTGACAGCGTGGCGTGCACGGCTGAACTTTGCCCGCCACCGCCGGCTGAAACGGGTGCGTGCTGCGTTGGGCCTGCAACAGCGCGAACGTGCGAAGTCCTGACACGTGCGGTATGCGTCGAACGCGGCGGAGATTATCGCGGCGACGACGTGGCGTGCTCGGCGGAGCTCTGTCCGTCGTCGGCGCCGCAGCCCGAGCCGCCGATCGTGATCGCGCCACCGACGGACGAGCGGACGTTCGTCGCAGCGCTACGTGAGTTTGAAACCGCCAGCGCCGCGAACAAGCCGATCACGATCGACGCGAAATTGCAGGCGGCGTTCGCGCGTGTTCGAGTGCTGGTCGGCGGCGGTGCGGTGCCGGAGCTGCTGCCGGAGACGGTTAGCCTGCCGGAGGCGGCGGGGGCCGGGAGCGGGTCGTATCGCAAGCTCAGGCTGACGGAGACGGGGGGCGGGACGCTGCTGCTTTACGTTGCGTGCGCGGCGGGCGATGCACCGCCGGCAGCGGAGGCGCCCGCTGCGCTGCCGACGTGGGAACAGTGGCGGTCGATCGCGCGGCAACTGGCGGTGGAGGCGGATCGTGACGCGGCGGCGGGCGCTGCGCCGGCGATCGGCGGGGCGTGTGCTTGGGGGGCGCTGCGGCGGGACGTATGGTGGGGTGAGAAGGAACTCGTGCGGGTCGGGACGGCGGGTGCGGAGAAGTTGGCGCCGGTTGGCGGCGTGACGGTCGCGGTCGCGGGCGCTGAGCGCGATATTCCGGTGTTCCGCCCGGATGCGGGCGACGCCGCGATCGACGCGTGGCTCGCGAATCCGCTGGTGGCGCCTCCGGCGGGCGCGAGCGACGCGGTCGGTGCGCGATATCGGGGCGTGATCGAGGTGTGGCGTTTCACGACCGCGGCCGGCGGGACGCCGTGACGTCGCGCGACGCGGCGGATCGGCGCCGGGTGTACTGCCTCGCAAGCACCTGATGCACCGCGACTCGGGTGGTACGGGCGGGCGAGTCTCTGTCCGGTCTCCGGGTGGTACGGGCGTCCCGCCCGTTGGCCTAACCAAGCGACGGGCGGGACGCCCGTACCACCCGGCTGGGGGCGGGCCGCTTCTTGCGAGACACTGCGCTACGGCTTCGTCGTCGCTTGTCTCTGCTGCTCGTTCCAGCGTTCCTCGTACAGGTCGATGGCGCGTTTTGGCGGCAGCGAGGTCGCAAGGTGCTCGATGGATCCGTCGCGGCGGTGGACGACGAATGGGGCAGTGCCGGGGACGAGGTGCTGTGGGTCGCGCGTTTTCAGGTACTCGCGCGTCGTATAAAAGAACACCCAGCCGAAGGGGCGCTCCACCGTCTGATCGTCCATCAGCACGTAGTCGTGATTGATGGCGAGCGCGGCGACGGTTTTCTCGGCGATGGCGCGGGCGCCCCTGGCGTCGACGGGCCCGCTCGGCTGCGACGCCGGTGCGGTGGCGGGCGACTGGCCGCCAGAAGCGGCGCTGGCGGCGGACGACGGATGCTTGGGATCGGGCGGCTGGTTTGAAGGCTTCATGCAATTCACCTGACAAAAGAGCGTCGCAAGCAACACGGTCCAAAGCACGTCGATTCGCATCGGTCGCCTCGTCATTGTGGCGGCGCGTTGTTCGGCAGCACACCGATCCCGACGTCGGCGGGGTTATAGCGCGTCTGCGCGACGGCGGGGTCGGAGATCACGCCCGCGGGGTTTCCCGCGCCCCAGTTCTGTCCCTCGATAATGACCGGCGTACCGTAGTGATTCGTCATCACGACGACATGCGAGCTTCCGTTGCCGTAGTCGATGCCGACGATGGCGGTAGTCCCGGGCCCGCCGTTGCGGACGGTGGTAAACGCGTCGTCCAGGCTGTTGCCCCAGTTGATGGTTGTTCCGTGTCGGTTTCCGATCTGGGTGAAGCTGCCGTCCTGTCCGGCGGGTGAGGTCGCGCCGGCGTTGGTGCCGTAGAGGCGGGCGATGGCGGCGTCGATGTTGAAGCCGCAGTTGATGACGCTGCCGGTCGGGTTGATCCCGAGCGCGATCGCAAGCAGCCCTCCGCCGGCGGCGGTCTCGCCGATGATGACCGTAGGAAGTCCCATGACGATGACGCCGCCGTGAGCGGTGTTGTCTCCCATGCGCGCGGCGCAGAGCCCGCCGATGATGACGCCGATGGAGCCGCGGGCGATCACATCGGGTCCGCCGGCGCAGACGGCCATGTCGGTCACCCGCGCCGCGGGCAGGCCGCCGATGATGACCGTGATCATGCCCGGGGGCAGGATCGGCCCGCCGACGTGCGGGACGATCCCCGACACCATCGGGCAGACGTGATTGTCGCTGACGCGTGCGGCAGGAGGCATGTTCCGGCTCCGAAGCGACGCCGTGGGCGTCAGTTGATCTTCACCAGCGGGGCCTGAATCTGGATCAACGCCGGGGTCAACGTGATCGACGAGCCGCCGCAGACGAGCTTGAGCTGCGCGGTGGCGCTGATTTCGATCTGCGCGGAGGAGTCCTTGATCGAGACTTTGGCCTTGCGCTCGATGTCCGTGCCGACGTCGGTGAGCTGGTTCATGGTGATGATCAGCTCGTCCTTGCCCTTGATGGTGATCTTCTGATTGCCCTTGATCTCCTCTTCGCGGTTGCCGCCGATCTTGACGGTCTGATTGGCGCCGATGACGGCTTCCTGGTTGCTGCCGATTTTGAGGTCGTGGTTGCGCCCGATGCACTCGAGCAGGTCGTTGCAGACGTAGATCTCGCAGTTGTTCCCGATCGTCGTGGTCTGGTCGTTGCCGACGGTGGAGACGGCGTCCTTCACGCAGTTCAGGAAGAAGAGCTCTTTGCCGGCGTCGTCGTCGAAGCACATTTCGTTGCCGGCGCCGCCGCCGGGCGAGCTGTTGGTCTTGAACGTCGTGCGCGTCTTGCACGCGGGAAGCTCCTGCGCGCGGCCTTGCATGGCGGCGATGGGCTTCTTGCCCTTGGGGAGCGTGACCTCCGGCTCGGGGAGTGTCTGCGGCGCGGTCTGGTCGGAGTTGTAGACGCGACCGGTGATGATCGGGCGGTCGGGGTCGCCTTCGAGGAAGTCGACGATGACCTCGTGTCCGATGCGCGGGATCGCGACACCGCCGAACTCCTTGCCCGCCCACGACTGCGAGACGCGCAGCCAGCACGAGCTGCGGTCGTTCTTGGTCCCGCAGCGGTCCCAATGAAACTGCACTTTTGCGCGGCCGTACTTGTCGGTGTAGATCTCGTCGCCGGCGGGTCCGACCACGACCGCGGTCTGCGGGCCACGGACGTAGCTGCGGGGCGTGATGCGCGCCGGGCGGAAGACGACGGTCGCGGGGATGCAGATGAATTCGTTTCGATAAGTCTCCTCGGCAACATCGGCTCCGGCGACGAACGTGCTGCTGTCGGCGTGGTGCTCGACGCGCGTCACCACGTACCTCGCGTTGCGCTCGTGCGCGTGCGTGTGCTCGCGGATCGTGAACACGTGTCCGGGGCGGAACGAGCGGCACTTGCCGGCGCCGTACACCGTGTCGAACGCGGCCTCTTCCTCCTGCATGCGGACGAGGGCGCGTTGCTCGCCGCCGCCGCGCTCGAGGTAGTCGCCCGGATAATCGTAGAGCTCGCAGCGTTGGTTTCCGCTGATGGGCAGGAGCGTTCGGCCGCGCGAGGCGATGGATTCCTGGGGTGTCTCGAAGTTGAAGTCGTGGAGCATGACGCGTCCGCTCCGGAATTCGTAGCGGTGCTCCCAACTCGTGATGTCGCTGCTGGTGTCGTCGTAGCTGGCGCGGCTGACATAGCGGACGCCGGCATCGCTGGCCTGGGTGTAGGCGGCGGCCTTGTCGCCGAGGACGAGCACGTGCTTTCCGTTGGTGTGGCGGAAGTAGTAAAAGATGCCTTCCTGCTCGAGCAGGCGGGCGACGAAGTCGTAGTCGGACTCGCGATACTGGACGCAGTAGGTGCGCTTGCCGTAGCTGCCGACGTTGAATTCGAAATCGGTGAAGCCGGCTTCGCGGAACACCTCTTCGACAATCTGGGGGACGGATTTTTCCTGGAAGATTCGGCAGTCGGTGCGGCGGGTGAGGAACCAGAGCCAGGGGACCACCTCGGCGCGGTAGACGGTTCCGCGGTCGCCGGTGCCCTGGTTTACGAACGTGCGCACATATCCGTTGATGAAGTGCGGCGTGTCGTCGTCGTCGCGCATGACGGCGGTGACGTTTTTTCCGACGATCTCGGCGGCCGTAATCGAGTCGCGCTCCGAGAGCATGCGCACATGAAAACAGGAGAGGCGCGAGATCTCCTCGACGCCGTCGATACCGGTGAGCACCAGCACATCGGGGCCGAGTGGCGTTTCGATCGCGATACGGCGAGTCGCCTGCGAGAATGGCATAGTCTGTTCCTGCATGAGTAGATCGTGCGCCCCCCGGCGCAGCGCGGCGGCGCAGCGGCAACCCCAGAAGCGAAAACCGGGCGACAGTCTAACTCGGCGGACGAGAATCGTGTGCGAATTTTCGCGCGCGGCGGGTCGATGAGATTCGCGAAGGCCTGTGCCTGGGTTGTGCAGGCGTCCACAACGGCTTATTCCATAGATAGTTATGGACGACTTGCGACGCGCGAGCGAGCCTCTGCGGCGCAGCGGTGCGCGCGCCGCGCGGCGTAGCACTGCCGCCGCGCGGCGCGACGAGGGACTGTCGTTGACAACGAATTGAAGCCGCCGGGAGATTTTTTGAAACGATCGCCGCGGCGGGGCGAGAATAGTCACGTCAGCCGCAAGCACCCGCCGGGTCGTGCGACTCGGACCGGATAAGCCAGTGATTCGCGGCGGAGAGCAACGGACACGACAGGAACAGGAGCTACCCCATGCCTTCCAGTGCTTTTGTGAAGATCGGTGACATCAAGGGCAACGCGTTGGATCAGAACCACAAGGACTGGGTCATCATCGACTCGATGTCCTCGCCGATCATGCGGACGATTCCGCAGGGCGCCGTGGCGCAGCAGCGGGTTCGCGGCGGAACGACGCTGGCGGACGTCGTCGTGACGCGGCAGTTGGACAAGTCGTCAACGAAGTTGCAGGAGGCGTGTGCGAACGGCACGCTGTTCAAGGAAGTGGAAGTCCACTTCTGCACGCAGCTGAAGAACAAGAACGAGCCGTACCTGATCTATAAGCTCAAGGACGTGATTGTGAGCAGCTATGCGCTGGCGGCACAAGCGGGCCAGAACGCGCCGCAGCCGGTCGAGCAGATTTCGCTGAACTACTCGGCGGTGGAGTGGACGTACGTGGACATCGACGAGAAGACCGGCGATGTACGCGGCCAGGTTCCGGCGCAGTACGACGCGGGTGCGAACAAAGCCTAGAGGGATGGGCCCGGGGGCGGGTGAGCGGCGCCCGCGCGAAAGCGTGGGCGTCGCCTCCACCGCCGCGCCGAGCGGTTCGGCGTTGGAGCGCCGCGCGATGGGTGGGTGGAGAAGGTGAAACATGGCGAGCTACTCGATCACGGTGAAGCGCGGCGCCACGCAAGGCGAGCTGTCGTACAACGGGTCGATCAGCGTCCAGGCGACGTGCTGGTGGGATCTTCAGAAGAAGATCCCGGCGGGCACATATACGGGCTGCTCGGCGACGACGATGGCTTCGAAGAAGAACTCGGCCGGGAATCCGCGCGAAGCCGTGTTTATCCCGAACGTCCCGGGATTCACCGGGATATTCATCCACCTGGGCACGAACGCGGCGTGGTCGGACGGGTGTATCGTGATCAACGAGAGCGATCTGCTGAGGATTTACAACGACATCACGCCGAAGAACGGACAGAACGTGACGGTCGTGGTGCAGGATCAGGCGTCCGGCACATAGCGCGGCCGCCGGCGAGACCGCAAGGCGTCGCGCGCTGCCGTGCGCCGCGGCCGGGGATTGGGGCGCGGGGCCCGCGCGAAGACGAGGACAACACCATGCCGTCGAATGCGTTCATGAAGCTGGGTGAGATCAAAGGCAACTCGCGCGACGAGTTCCACAAGGACTGGGTGGTTGTGGAGCTGGCGACGCTGCCGGTCCACCGGACGCTGCCGGAGGGGCAGTCCGGCGAACGGCGTGGGCGGGGCGCGCCAACGCTGGGAAACGTGCTGGTGACGCGGCAGCTCGACAAGTCGTCGCCGCCGCTGTTGCTGGCGTGCCTTCACGGGGCCGGGTTTGACTTCGTGGAGCTGCACTTTTGCACGCAGATCGAAGGGCGCGCGCGGCCCTATCTGAAGATCAAGCTGGGGGACGTGATCCTCCAGTCGTACAACGTGACGGCGCAAGCGGGGCCGCACGCGCCGATCCCGACCGAGAATATCTCGCTCAACTATGCGTCGATCGAGTATACGTTTGTCGAGCTGAACGACCAGACCGGGCAGGTGCGCAACCAGATCATGGCGGCGTACGACATCGGGAGCGCGCGGTAGCGGCCGGGGTGCCGGCCGGGACCGGCCGCGCGCCCCCGGGATGGAACCACGATCCCCGATCGGGGAGCGCGGCGGGCGGCGCCGCGACGAGCGTGCAGAAGCCTTGCGACGCGACCGCCGCGCCGCGCTGACACTGTATGGAGAGCGTGCTCTGATGAGTCTCTTGAACAACACGACCGTGATGAGCCTCGACGACTTTCTCGGCAAGACGATCGCGGACTTCTGTTCGAACGGCTACACCGACACGACGGACAACCACTGCGCGCACTTCGTGTGTCACGCGCTGAACCTGTCGTTCGGCATGACGTGCGGGCAACTCGTTTCGGCGAGCCAGCGGAAGAACACCGGTGCGAATGTCCGCGTGCACGAGCTTTTCGCCCGCTGCCCGCGGGTGGAGGAGCTGCGGCAGTGCCCGACGGTCGGCTCGGCGCTGATCTTCGTGAGCGAGCAGCGCAACTTCCGCGGAACGCCGGTGGAGCTGCGCAACGTGCCGAAGAAGCACGTGGGGATCCTGATGAACGGTCGCGTGTGGCACTACAGCAACACGCAGGACAAGGTCGTGGTGCAGCCGGCGTCGCTGTTCCTGTTTCATTATTCAGGTCAGCAGAACGCGCTCTGGATCGGCGAGCTGCCGCCGGAATCGATGGGGGCGGGGCTGTCGTGCCGGGCGCCGCTGGCTGCACCCTTCCCGGGGTTGTAGCGGAGCGCCGCGCACCCGGAGGGGCCGCGCTCGGCGGGTGCGCCGGGCGCGGACGCGGGCCAGAAGCGGGCCGATCGCGCGCCGGGGGGCGCGCGCGACCCGCACGAACCACCGAAGCCGGCGTCGAGCCCAACGCGACGCCGGCTTCGGTACTTTTCTGCAATCGATGCCGTCGGCGGGGACGCGTCTCGAGCGACGCACGCCGCGGGCGGCCCGCGCCCGAGGCGCGCGACGGTCCTGCCGCGTTACCGCCGCAAGCCGTAGCGGCGCTTCATCATTCCGATTCCGAGCAGCGTGAACGGCAGCATGCTGAGCGCGCCGAAGCCACAGAGTCCCGCGCCGCAATTGCCGGTGGCCGACTCGAAGCCGTTGGAAATCCCGTCGTTGTCGAGATCGGGATCGCAGGCGTCCCCGATGCCGTCGTTGTCGAAGTCGGCCTGCGTCTCGTTGAAGCGCACGGCGGCCGAGTTGGGGTCGGACGCGTCGCCGGGGCAGTTGTCGACGGGGAAAGTCTGGAGCGTCTGGCTCTGCGAGGCGCCGTTCTGCGTCGTAAAGAACTCGTCGGACGCGTCAATTCGGCCGTTGCCGCGGATGACCGTCGCGAAACTCGTGGCGGAGGGCGCGCCGCGGGCCGAACCGGCGGGGCGCGGCTCGAAGCGGAAGCCGGCGATCAGGCCCGGGGCGGCGGGGTCGGGCGCGGTGTTGCCGCCGGTCTCGTTGAGCGCCTGGACGACGGCGTCTGCGCTCGGGGCGAAGCGTGCGGCAGCGGTGGCGGTCTTGCTGGTTACGACGCCGACGCGGTATCGGCCGAAGCGCGGCCCGCCGAGGTTCGGATCGAATGCGACGCCGGCGGCGACGCGGCGGGCGGACGGCTCGTCGACGGGCGCGACGGTGGCGCTGGATTCGCCGGGGGCGATTCGCGCGACGTAGAAGTCCTCGGGCGGTCCGCCGATGTCGAACCCGTCGTCGAGCGTGCCGTCGTTGCTGAAATCGATGCCGAAGAGCTGCTCGATCACGGCTTCGTTGTAGCGCGTGAAGTCAGGCACGCCGTCGAGATTCGAATCGGGTGCTTCCAGGAAACCGTCGCCGTCCTGGTCAAAGTTGACGAGGAGCGACTGGAGGCTGGGATCGGCACGCATGCCGGCGGCGGCGGCGGCGTCGAGGAAAACGTCGGGGTTGAGCTGCGGCGCGGGATCGGCCGTGTCCGGCACGCCGTCGCCGTCGCTGTCCGCGCGCGTCGGGTCGGTGCGAATGCCGAGGACGGGCTTGGTCGCAGCGACTCGCCCGTTCACGCCGGCGCCCGCGAGCGACTGGATCACCACGGCCGCACCGTTCTTGTCCACGAGTCCGGGCACCACGCCGTTGGCGAGCGCGCCGGGGGCGAACGTGACCAGCTCGGAGAAGTCGTCGATGCCGTCGCCGTCCGTGTCCGCGCGGGTTGGATCCGTGGTGACGGCCACGCGCGCTCGGAAGAGCGTGGGGGTCACCGTTGCGATGCTCACGATGTCGGCCCCGACGGCGCGGAAGGCAGCGTCGGCGGCGTCGCGGTTGGCGGCGACGACGTAGCGCGACACCGTGAACCCGGTCGTCTCGACCAGGTCCGGCAGACCGTCGCCGTCGGTGTCGAGCTGGTTGAGCGTGCCGAGCGCGGACGGCAGATCGGCGAAGTTGTTGCCGAAGTCGTCGCTCTCCAGCACGTCGCCGCGCGGCTTCCCGTCGGCGATGGGGTCGATGGTCGCGCGGACCGTGAATTCATTGCGTGGCGCCTCCGCATTGGTCACCACGACGCGGTCGAAGAAGACCGTGTGCACGGCCTGTCCGGTGTTCGCGCTGCGCGCCGTCGCGGCGATCGTGCCGACCACCGTGCGGCGGATTCCGCCTTCGCCGTCGGGCGACTCGATGGTCAGCGCGATGTTGAAAGGCGGAGCGTTGGCGCCGCGGACGGTGTACTGAACGAGCACACCGAACGGCTGATCGAGGACCAGGGGCAGGCGCTCGCTGTCGGGGTTCGCGGGATCGCGCGTGCGGAAGCGCGTGGGATCGTTGGGCTCGGTCGTGAGGATGCGCTCGATGATGAGGTCGAGGCTGAGCGTGGCGCGGCGCGCGTTGGAGGCGGCCACGCCGGCGTCGAGCGACTCGTTCGACTCGGCGACCGCCAGGTCGGGGTCGAGCACGCCGACCAGCGTGCCGCCGTTCGTGACGCGCAGGCCGGCGGCGGCGGGGATCGGCACGGCGAATTCGTGCGTTCCCGCGGCCCGCTGCGCGAGCGGGACGGCGATCGTGGCGAGCCGCTGATTCGCGACGCCGTCGACGATCGCGAT
>JBFXAM010000151.1:0-9686 GCA_050184295.1 Phycisphaerae bacterium
CTGCATTTCCTGAATTTCCCGAGAATTCGGGCCCGCTGGCACGCAGATTGCTGGAAAAGAGAACTGGTCCTTGCGCCAGCAGCGGCGGCGACGCCGCGGGATGTTCTTGGATGGCCTCGTGACCCAATGAGGTGTGCTGTGATTGCCTCGATGATTCGCTTCAAGCACTGGTTGTTGGGGGCGGGGGGGCTGGTCGCCCTGCCGATTGGGGGTAGCGTCGTCTCGGTTGGGCAGGTTCCCGGGCCGGCGCCGAACTTTCATCCGCCGGTGGTCTTTGTGCCGGAACACAGTGAGTGCTGTTTCAATGGCATCGCGCTCGGCGACCTCGATAACGACGGCGATCTCGACCTCGCCGCGGCCGAAGAAGTCAATGGTTCGTCGAATTTCGTGACGATCTATACGAACACCGGCATCCGGTCGCCGCCGGGGACGAACGGCTTCGCGTTCCACCAGCGCCTGGTCGTCTCGCAGTCGCCCAACACGCACGAGCCGCACGAGGTCGCATTTGCGAATCTGAACGGGGATGCGTACCTGGATCTCGCGGTGAGCTGCACCGAAGGCGCCGCCCGCATCTTCTTCAACACGGGTCCAGCCGGGAACCCGCCATTCGAATTCCGGCTCTTCGATTATCCCGGTGAAGAGATGTTTCGCGGCGATCACGGCTATGGGCTCGCCGTGGCCGATCTCGATTTGAACGGCCGGGACGACGTGGCGGTGGCGACCCCGATGCCGGAGGTGCTCGACCCGAACGCCGACCGCGTTCGGCTCGGCTGGGTGTATGGATCGAGCGGCTTCGGGGCGGAACAAGAGTTGGACCTGATGCTGCGCGACGAGACGTCGGACCACTCGTTCGACATCGTGGCCGGCGAATTTCAGGTGTTTGACGTCGGCCTGCTGGATGGTCCGTTGGCGCCGCCGACGACGAAAGCGTTTCCCGATCTGGTGACGTCGAACCCGGGCGCGCGGGCGCCGGAGATTCTCAATCTCGATCCGACGGTGTCGCTGATCTGGAACGTCGGCGGCGTGTTCACGATCAACAACCGCGCGCACAGTTCGGGCAACTGGGTGTTCGAGCGTATCGCGGCCGGTCGGCTCAATCCGGGCCTGGCGACGGACGACGTCGTCGCCGTTGACCTGACGGCGAACGCGGTGCATGTGTTGCGGCCGGACGGCGCGGGAGATTTCATATACGACCCGCACCCAGACACCGGGGATCACTACCCTCTCAACGGCTTGGCGGAGAACCCAACCGGCATCGCCGTTGGTAGCATCAACGCGGGTACTGCACTCGATGTGGTTGTTAGCGCATTCGGCGATGGAGACTCTCTGCCGCCGCGCATCGTTGTGTTTCGCGGGCTCGATAATGGAAGGCTGTCGCGCGAGGCGCATGCGTTTCCGCTATCGCTCGCGCAGCTCCCGCCGGAGTTGAGCGCGCCGAACAAGTACATGATGCAGGTGGCGACGGGCGACCTGAATGGCGACGGCCTGGGCGACGTCGTGGTTGCGGCCTACTGGTTGGCTCGATTCAACATCTTCATCGGTCAACCATAGACGGCGCCTCACAGCGGCGTGCGCACGCGGGAGCGGGCGCACGCCGCGGTCGTTCCCGCTTGATATGCACTTGTATCGGGGCTGCTCAGCGTGTCAACCATACGACTAGTGTCCAACGCACTGCGTGCATACGCGCGTGCTTGGCGCTTACGGACAGCTGTAGGAGTGAACATCATGACTTCGCGACATACGCCTCTGCTTGCCGCCGTGTTCACGCTGTGTGTATGTGTAGCGAGTGCGTCTGCTCAAACGCTCTATCGGCTTCGATACATATGTGTGTCGGGTGGACCGGGTTGCACACTGTACGACTTGAACGACGCCGCGCGCGCAGTAGGCGGTCAATTCGGGGGGGCCGGGGGTCGCATATGGGATCCCCGTACGGGCTGGCGCCCGCTGCCGCCTCTTCCCGGCGCCCCCAACCCCGTCGGCCCCTGGGGCATCAACGACCTCGGCCAGGTCTGCGGGCAGGGGCAGAACGCCGCCGGCGGACTCGAAGCCTTCTTCTGGGACGAAGCAAGCGGCATCACCCCGCTCGGCGAGATCATGGACATCCTGCCGCACGGATACAACAGCTTCGCGATCGCCATCAACAACCGCGGACACGTCACCGGCAGTGGGCGCTGGTATGCCTACGGGCACGGCCTCGTGCAGATGGCCTTTCTCTGGCAGCCCGAGACGGGAATGATCCCGCTCGGCGGCGTCCCCGGCGGGCTCGAATGGACCTACGGACAGGGGATCAACGACCACGACGCCGTCGTGGGTGTGGCCTACCTCACCGGCACGCGCACCACCGGCTTTCTCTGGACGCCCGAGACCGGCATGCTCGACCTCAGCACGATCGCCGCCCCGCCGGACTGGCGCGTCGTCCGCGCCCGCAACATCAACAACTTCGGGCAAATCGTCGGCAACGCCCAGCCGCGCAGCGGCGCGATCGGCGTTGGTTTCTTCTGGGATCCCATGCTGGGATTCCGGACGCTGGGCGCCTACCCCAGTCCGGCCACCGATCCCCGTGACATCAACAACGCCGGCGTCGTCGTCGGCCGCGCCGGCGGTCCACCGTTCTACGCCTTCCGCTGGGACATGCGCGGCGGTCTGCGCGATCTCAACAAGCTGCTCGACGCGGAGAGCTGGGGCCGACGAACCCGTGTGTTGGACACCGGTCACGCGATCAACGATCGCGGGCAAGTGCTCGTCAGTTGGTCTTCATCGGAGTCGGCCATTCTGACGCCGTTCGTGCTCGGCGACATGAACGACGATGGCCTTGTCAATGCCTGGGACATCGCCGGCTTCGCCGAGGTGCTCGTCGATCGCGAAGCGTTCGCGGCCGCCCGGCCTGATTGCTGGCACGAGGGCTGGGCCGCGGACCTGAACCAGGACGCCCGGATCGACGTGCGGGACATCGATCCGTTCCTCCGCGCGATCGCGGACTTCAGCGGCCCAAAGCTGCCGGCGTGGAACTGCCCGATCAACCTGCCGGCCCATGCGGGCGACACGACGCACGACCAAAACGCCGAGCTGCCGCCGCGCGCGCGGCCGGGATCGGCGGGCGAGTAGCGCGTCGTACGCCGCGTTCGTTCCTGGGGCTCTGATTCTGCTCGCTCTTGCGGTACGATCCCCCGCTCGATATGAAGCGGACCGCTCCTTCCCTGGTCTTATCGCCGGCAGACGCCTCGCCGCGCGTCCGCGCGTCGATGCGTCCGGCGAGCGCTATCGTTGTACTCGTTGGCGGCGCAGGTCTGGCGGCGCTGACGCTGCTGGCCCACGGCTGGTCGCTCGCCGACGGCACGGTGCTCGACGACTGGTGGCATCAAAAGGGCCTCCGCGAGCACGGGTGGTCGCTGGCGGAACTGCTGCGGTCGCTGGTTATCGAGCCGCGCGATTTTGTGCATTTGTGGTGGCAGGACCAGGTCGTCCGTTGGGAGTACGCCCGCCCGTTGTTCATCCTCGCGATGAAGTTTGTCTACGGCGTCCTGGGCGGCAACGACCCGTTCGCGCTGCACGTCTACAGCCTGTTGCTGCACTTCACGGCGGCGTGTCTCGTGTGGCGGCTGGCGTGGCAGGTGTGCGAACATCGCGGGTGGGCGCTGTTCAGCGCAGCCGTGTTCGTCGTGTATCCGCACGCGACGATGACGGTCGCGTGGTCGTCGTCGCAAAACGTGGTGCAATTTACGGTGCTGGCGCTCGCGAGCCTGCTGGCATATCTGCGGGCGTCGCAGGTCGGTCTCGCGATGCGCGGACGTGTCGGCGCGCGCGAGGAGAGTCCGCCGCCGCTGCGCCGCGGGGTGCTGGCCGCGGCGCTGGCGTTCTGGCTGCTCGCGTTATTCACGCGGGAGAACGCCCTCCTGCTGCCCGCGTTTTTCGCAGCGTGCGAGGTCGTGCACGGCGGTTGGCGGCACGTGTGGGCGCGACGCGGCGTGTATCTGACGTTCGGGTTGTTCGCGGTCGGGTTCGTCGCGTGGCGGATGAGCGTCGTCACGCACGGAATGCCGGATGTCTACTTGCGCCGGTACGCAGGCGAGGGCGTCGAATACCTCGTCTGGTGCGTCGCGAAGCTGCTGCACTACGTGACCGCGTCGATCTGGATCGCGCCGATGACGATCGGCCCGACGGGGCGGTTCAATCCATGGACCGAAGCGCCGGGCGACTGCCTCCTCATGCTAACCTTCGTCGCCGGCATCGGTCTGCTGTACTGGCGGGCAACCCGCGGCGTGCGCGGCGCGTGGCTCTGGCCCCTGTGGATTCTGCTGGTCGTCCTGCCGGTGATTCCGGTGATTGCGACGCCGCACTCGGGGTATCCCTCCGCGGTGGGCTTGGCGATGGGGCTGGGCGTGGCGGGGGTCGCGACGGCGCGGCGGCCGGCGCGGCACATCGCGCGGACGGTCGCGATTGCATATGCGGTCGCCGCCTGCGGATTCGTGGTGTTGAACCGCTGGCAATGGACGGGGATCATCGCGGCGGAGCGCTATGCGCGCGACTGGGTGCTCGCGTCGCCGCCGGAGGAGACGGTCCGCGACGTGTACCTCATGAACCTGCCTTTCGTGAACGTGTACCTGAAGCCGAGCCTCGACGCGTTCGCGCCGGAGCGTTTCGCGCACATGCGGCTGCATGTGCTGGCGTATGCGCCGGGGGCGGTGTTGGTGGAGCACGCGTGCACTGTGGAGCAGCTCGATGGACATCGTTTTGCGTTGACGACCGAGGGGCCGCCGTTTTTCAGCGGGCTTCTGGGGCGGTTTTTGACGGACGGATTTCGCAATGCGGGGGCGCTTCGCGCGGGCGACGCCGTGCCGTCAGAAGGATTCGAGGCGCAGGTCGTCGAAGCCGACGCGCGCGGCGTGCGCCGGCTCGTGTTCGCGTTCGATCGGCCGCTGGCGGATTCGATGGTCGCGTTCTATGTTGCGACGCCGGCATGCGGCGCAGCGCGGCTGCGGTTCCTCTCGGTGGACGCGTGGGCGCAGCGCGCGAGCGGCCACGGCGGCGCGGCGCCGCTGGCGAGCGAGTCGGACGCGTACGATGCGTGGGAGTGTCTGTTGGGCGGCGACAGCGCGGCTGGCGACCGGTTGATCGCGACCGCGACGCGCGCCGACGCGCCGCTCGCCGGCTTTGCCGAAACGCTCTTTCGTAGTGTCGCCGAACCGGTCGCGCAGGCGCAGGCGGCGGGAGTGCAGCGGCTCGCCGCAGTCCCGCGCTGGTCGCCGGCCGAGTGGACGGCGGCGTCGGCGTGGTGGCCGACGGTGCGCGGCGGCGACGTTGCGCACATTCTCAACGGGCGGCGTGACTTCGCGTACCTTGTGAAGTTGCGCGAAGAAGTGCCGCACGCGCTGGTGTGGGCGGCGAAGTTCATCCGCAGCGACCTCTACCTGACGGGGCCGGCCTTTCCGGCGTCGCGCGAGGAGCTGCGCGGTCGGAGCGCGCGGTGAAGGGTGGTTGGACTGGGCTGGGACGTGCGTGCGCGACAAGCGCGCTGCTCGTGGGCGCATGCGCAAGCGCGGGCTGCCGCGCGACGTGGGAGCTGCGGGCGGCGGCCGCGGAAGCGCCGACGCCGCGCGGGGTCGTGATGTTCTTTGTGGACGGCATGGACCGCGACACCACGCGCGGGCTGCTGGACGCGGGCCGGCTGCCGAACATCGAGCGGTTGTTCGTGCGCGGCGGCGTGTGTGTGGAGCACGCGGTCGCGGCGCTGCCGGCGGTGACGTACGCGAACACCTCGTCGCTGCTGACGGGACGCTGGCCGAGCCGGCACGGCATTCTGGGAAACGTGTGGTTTGATCGGGAGTCGCTGTCATTTCGCAATTACAGCGCGCTGACAAAATTCCGCAAGGTGAACGAGCATCTCGCGGCAGCGACGATCTTCGAACTACTGAGCGATCGGCTCACGGTGAACGTCCTGTGCCACACCGACCGCGGCGCGACGCGCTCGTTTCACGGCCTCGTGACGGCCGGGATGCCGTGGCTGCTGCGCGATTTTCGCGGCGTCGATGCGCGCGTCGGCGCGAGCGCGGCGCAGGTGGGCGCGTTCGCGCGGGAACGCGGCGAGTGGCCCGCGTTCTGGCTGAATTACTTTCCCGGCGTCGATGAGGTCGGGCATCACGATGGACCCGCATCCAAGGCGTATCGCGACGCGATCGTGAACGCCGACGCGCAGATCGGGCGCGTCGACACCGCGGTGCGCGCGTCGCCGCTGGCCGGGCAGGCCTATTACGTCCTCGTCAGCGACCATGGGCACGTGCAGTCGCCGCGCGATCGGCGGATGGATCTGACCGAATGGCTGCGGCGCGAGCACCGGCGGAAGGTGTGCTACGAGACGGGGCGCGACCTGGATCTGACCCAGCGCGCCCTGGAATTCAACGAGTGCGACGCGGTCGTGCTGGTGAACGCGAATCGCACCGCGGCGATCCACCTGCGCGGCCGCCAGAGCTGGTTCGAAGCGCCGACCCGGGAAACGCGCGAGCGGATCGCGTGCGGCGTGCCGGGTGCGGAAGCGGGGCTGGTCGACGTGCCGGCAGTAGGGTTGGTGTGCTATTCGATCGGCGCCGGCGTGGTGCGCGTGCACGCGGGCTCCCGGGTCTGCGTCGTGGAGCGCGACGCAGCGGTCGACGGGGAGGCGCGCTACCGCCTGTACGACCGCGCGACAAGCGCGCACGCCGATGTTCGTGATGCGCTGGGCTATCGAGTGGACGGCCAACTCGCGGCGTTTATCGACGCCGGCTGGCACACGGGGCGCGAGTGGCTGGCGGCGACGGCTGGAACGCGCTACCCGGACTTCGTGCCGCAGATCGTCGAGTTGTTTGACTCGCCGCGGGCCGGCGACGTCGTCGTGTTCGCCGCGGACGACTGGTCGTTCGATCGCGAGCAGCCCGGCGGTCACGGCGCGGCGCTGGCATCCGACATGCGGATCTGGCTGTCGTTCAGCGGACCCGATCTGCCCGCGGGCACGAGCCTGCCGACGGCGCGCATCGTGGACGTCGTTCCGACCATGCTCGAGCTGCTCGGTGAGTCGGAGTGTCTGCGCACCGCCGGCCCGTTCGACGGCGTCAGCCTGGCGGGGCCGCTGCGCGCCGCGGGGCTGCGCGCCGTCGCGGATGGGAACCCATGAGGTCGATGCTGCGGCCGCTGATTCGTGCGTCGTTCTATCCCACGCTGCTGCTGAATCGCGTCATGCAGTGGCTCGGCCTGTGGGAGCGCTGGAACTGGGTCGACGACGTGTTGCTGCTGGGGGCGCTGCCGTCGCGCGGCGACCTGGCGCGCCTCCGCGCGCTCGGCGTGACGGGCGTTGTGAATTTCTGCGCAGAATTCGGAGGACACACGCGCGAACTGGCGGCGGCGGGCATCGAGCAACTGCATCTCAAGACGCTCGACTACCACCCCCCGAGCGAGCAGGACATGCGGTGCGCGATCGAGTTCATCGCGCGGCACGCGGCGGCCGGCGGCAAAGTGTATACGCACTGCAAGGCCGGGCGCGGCCGGAGCGCGACGCTCGCGGTTTGTCACGTGGTGTGGACGCAACAACTGTCGGCGGAGCAGGCGTATGCCGCGGTGAAACGCGCCCGGCGGCAGATCGACGGGCGGCTCGCGCGGCGAGAGTGCGTAAAAGCGATCGAGCGGCGGATGCGAGCCGGGGAGCTTCCGCCGCCGCCGCCGGGGCGAACGGCGCAGTAGGCTCGCGGCCGCGGCCCGGCACGCCGCGCCGTTGCGTGGCGTGCGCGTGTCGCTGAGAGCTGAATCGCCGGGTCCGATTCCGCGGCGCACCACGTCACCGACGTCCATGCGGGCTGAAGCCCGCGGCTCAAAGGGGGCGCTCCGCGTTCATGGATTACGATTTAGCCGGATTGCGCTCGCCGGGTCGGCGCTCGCCGGTGTGAATGTCGTTCGTCAGCCGGCGGGCGTGGCCTCGGCACGGCGCTGCTCGCCGGGACGGCTCGAGAATCCGCGTCTTCCGCGTCCGCCGCGTCGTCCCCGTCGTCCGCCGCTCGCCGGTGCGCGTCCGCCGCCGGACGCGGCCGGCGCCGCATCGGGGGGCGGCTCGCCGGAGGCGCGCTGGAGCGGTTCGCCGATCAGCCGTTCGATGGCGCGGAGTTCTCGGCGCTCGGCGGCGGTGCAGAAGGAGATCGCGACGCCGCTGGCGCCGGCGCGACCGGTTCGTCCGACGCGGTGTACGTAGGTCTCGGGCTCGTGGGTGAGATCGAAGTTGATGACGCGCGCGATGTCGTCGACGTGCAGTCCGCGGGCGGCAATATCGGTGGCGACGAGCACCGGGACATGCGCGGAACGGAAGTTCGCGAGTGCACGGGTGCGGGCGGACATCTCCATGTCGCTGTGCATCGGGGCGGCGAGGACGCCGACCTTGCGCAAGTGGCGGACGAGCTTGTCGGCGCCGCGCTTGGTGCGGGTGAAGACCAGCGTGCGGTCGTCGCCCGATTCGCGGAGCAGCCTGGCGAGCAGATCGGCCTTGCCTTCGGGCGATACGAAATGCACGAAGTGGTCGACCGTCGCGACGACGGACGAGACCGGCGTGACCTGCACGTTGGCCGGATTGCGCAGAATCTCCTTCGCCAGGTCGCGAATCGCCGGCGGCATGGTCGCCGAGAAGAGCAGCGTCTGTCGATCCTCGGGGATGTGTGCCATGATCCGGCGAATCGCAGGCAGAAATCCGATGTCGAGCATGCGGTCGGCTTCGTCCAGGACGACGATGTCGACCAGCGTCACGCGCGCCAGCCGCTGCGTCATGAGGTCCATGAGCCGCCCCGGCGTCGCGATCAGCACGTCGACGCCCGACTTCAGGGCCTGAACCTGCGAGTACTGGTGCACGCCGCCGACGATCGCGGCACATTTCAGGGTCGTGTGCTTCGCATATTTCACGAAGTTTTCATGAACCTGCTGGGCAAGTTCGCGCGTCGGGCTGAGCACGAGCGCGCGGGCGCCGGGGGCGCGGAAGCCGGTGTCGCCGGCGGCGTTCAGCAGGCGCTCGAGAATGGGCAGCGCGAAAGCGGCGGTTTTTCCGGTGCCCGTCTGCGCGAAGCCGAGTACGTCCTTGCCCGCGCGGATGTGCGGGATGGCGGCGACCTGAATGGGAGTGGGGTGCGTGTAGCCGGACTCCAGCACGGCGCGAGCCAGCGGGTCCGGCAGCTTCAGATGATCAAACGTCAAAGAACATTCCTTTCGTGGTTCTTTCCGCCCGAGTCCGTCCGTGGACCCGGGCCGCGGCGGAGGTTCGGCGCGCCGCGCGCCCTCCATGTGTCAGTCGGTGCTGGAACCTCGCAGCGACGCGCCGCCCGCAAGCGAGGTCATCCCGGTCGATGCGGTGAGAATCGTTCGACGCGAGAGGGTAGGCCGACAGCGGGGGGCAGACGGCAAGTGTGCGACGAAACTGAGCCCAACCGACTTTCTTCAAACACTTTCTCTGTGGGCATTCTACCGGCGTGGCCCGCGGCGTCAACGGTGCGAGTCGCGACGCTGCTCCGCTCGCGAGCGCGTGATTGAGCGCGATCGATGCACACTGCGTAGCGCCACGCAAGTCAAGCGCCGCGGCTGGAGCGGTGAAGCGCGTCTTGGGTCTCTCGCCAGACGCTCCCCGCTCTTGGCTGGGGGAGTTATTCTCGGGTCCGTTTGCCGAGGGGCGATAGCGCGGCTCTATGTGC
>JBFXAM010000152.1:0-9656 GCA_050184295.1 Phycisphaerae bacterium
GAGGGCGGGGACGCTGTCATCGACGACGAAGAAGGCGTCCTCGGCGCTGAGCTGCTCAAACGCCGCCGACTCGCCGCCGGCGGAACGGTTCTTCTCTTCGTTGAAGCGCAGATTGAACTCGTAGTGGCCCTTGCCATTGGTTTTGCGGTTGGCGTCCTCGACCCACTTGATGGTGCCGGTGACGACGTCCTCAAGCTCCTTGCCGTCGAGCGTGTACTTGAAGCGGATGCCGTCGGTCAGCCAGTTGCCGGTCTCGTAGTCATAGTCGAGCCGGCCGTTGACGAAAGCGCGCGGATAGATGCCCTGCGGCCCGCGGGCGAGCTCGATGTTGTCGAACTTCATCGGGTCGCTCTTGCTCACCTTGAACTCCACGGTCCGCTTGCCGACCAGGCGCTTGTAGGTGTACTCCGCGAGGTTGTCCTTCTTCTCCGCCTTGCCGAACATGCGGCCGGCGAAAGCGTCGGTGAAGCCCTGCACGGCGCCGATCGAGTCGACGACGATGCGCAGCGGGCGCTCCTCGGCCTTGCCGGCGCCGAGGTCATAGGCGCCGGTCGCCGTGTCGATGGGGATCACACCAACCCACTTCCCCGCGGTCTTCTTCTGCTTCAGGTCTTTGGGGTTCAGCACGGCGAGATCGACGTCGAATCCGATCGCCGCCCCCTGCACGCGCTTGCGCAGGGTCTTGGTGTAGATATTCGGCTGCCGGACGATCGAGCCGCTGAATTCGGTCGTGTCCGCGACGCGCAGCGTGAAGGTGTACTTGTCCTGCACGCCCTTCTGCGGCGAACCATCCGCGAACTCGCCGCTCGAATCCGGCGTCGTGCGGGTCTTGAACTCGATGTCCATCGTGCCCGTAATGACGCCGTCCTTGGTGATGGCGTCGGACTGCTGGGCGGTCGCCGCGACCGCGAGCAAGAGGGCGCCCGCCAGTCCGACGGCGCAACGCGAGGCAAGCTTCCACGTCTTCATGGTCACAACTCCTTTCATGAGGTACCACCGTTCGAGATCGTCCCACGCCCGCGCGGCAAGAAACCGCCGCAGCGGCGGTGTGTTCGTGCCGGCCACCATACGGAACCACCGGCACGCCCGCAAGCCGCCGCTCCGCGGCGCAAGCCGTCATTGTGCACACCACGCGGACGCACCGCGCTTAGAATTCCATCGGCTGTTTTGACGCGGCGGGTGCCGCCGCGGCGGCCGCCGTGCGTACGGCGTTCGTTCGGGCCTGGGCGGCGTTTTCGTGCGGCGTGCGGGCGGCTACGATGCCGCGACGCGGGAACGGCCCCGCGCTTTCGGGGGATCGGCCTTCGGCCGGTCTCATGCCGAGCCAAGCAACGCCTGCGTGACGCGCGTGCCGCCTGTGCGCGGTCGGCGCGGCTCACCTGGCGGGGGCGCGCGACGCCGAGCCGCCCCCGGCGACCGGAGACCGATGTCTCAGACAGCGTTCATTCTGATCGTGGCCGCCGACCCGAACGCGGGGCAGCGCTTGCGCGACGCGCTGCGCGAGCGCTATGGGCATTCGTGCCTGGTTGTCCATGATCTCGAAGACGCACTCGATTCGATCCGCGCGAAACGCCCGGATTTGGTGGTGTGCGACGCGTGGATCGACGGCGAAGCCGTCGCGTCGCCGCTTGCCGAGTTGCTCGACCGTCTCGCGAAGGACGCGACGCTGGCGGTCATCGGTGGCGCCGACCCGCTTCCGCCGACCGAGCAGGTGCGCGTCGTCGCGTTGCAGGCGGAGGACGATCCGCTCAAGCTGCTGGGACCGCTCTCGATCGCCGCGACGAAGGCCGTCAGTCGTCGCGAGGACCGCCTGCTCCGCGAATCGATCGAGGAACGCCGAACGGACGTGTTCGAGGGCATTGTCGGAAGCTCCGGCGCGATCAAGCACATCGTGGAGCGGATTCGAAAAGTTGCGCCGCGCACGAATCTCACCGTGTTGATACTCGGTGAAACCGGTACCGGAAAAGAACTCATCGCCGAAGCGATCCATAAGCTCTCGCCGCGCGCCCACAAGCCGCTGCTCGCGCTCAACTGTGCCGGCCTCAACGAGAACCTGCTCGAAAGCCAGCTCTTCGGACACGTCCGCGGCGCCTTCACCGGCGCCGACCGTGATCAGAAGGGCTACTTCGTCGCGGCCGACGGCGGCACGCTCTTTCTCGACGAGATCGGGGACATGCCCCCGCTCATGCAGGCCAAGGTGCTCCGCGCGCTCGAGCGCCGCGAGATCACGCCGCTGGGATCGACCGAGGTCAAGCGCGTCGACGTGCGCCTCGTCGCCGCCACCCACGTGAACCTCAAAAAGGCGGTCGAAGACGAGCGCTTTCGTGAGGACCTCTATTATCGCCTGCGCCAATGGGTGATCGAGGTTCCGCCGCTGCGCGAGCGACGCGAGGACATCCCGCTGCTCGCGCATCACCTGCTCGAAGACGCGAACCGCAAACACAAGACGCGCGTCGACGGCATCTCCAGCGAGGCGATGCAACTGCTCACCAAGTACTCCTGGCCCGGCAACGTCCGCGAGCTGGCGAACGCGATCGAGACCCTCGCGGTCGAGGTCGAGGATCGCCGCATCGATGCCGACGACCTGCCGCTCGAAGTCCGCGGCTCGCGCGAGATCGTGCCGGTCGCGTTCAGCAGCATGGTCGGACTGACGATGGCGGACGCGGAGCGGCTGATGATCGAGCGCGCCCTGGCGTCGACCAACGGCAACCGCGAGCAGGCGGCGAAGATGCTCAAGATCGGCACTCGCACGCTGTATCGCAAGCTCAAGGAATACGGTCTGCAAGCGCCGTAGCAGCGCGCCCGGTGGTGCGGTCGGGTTCGCGGTTTCTTCACGACGTCGATGCGCGGTCCGCACATCCGGCGGGCATCATCCGCGGTTCGCGGGAGTTGTGGAAAGGTCCGGGAAACGTCCCGGAGACGCTTGGCCGACGCCCGAAAAGGGGCGCGTTCGGGAAGTGGAGCGTTCGGGAAGCGGAGCGTTCGGGAGTCGAAGCGCTCTGGTTTGGCTTGCGGCGGTGTGCGCCCGAATCCGCCGCGCCACGCCGCGGGCGGGGCCGCCTGCGTGGCACGGCGGCGCGGATCGGCGCGGTTGCGGACCTGGTGCGGGCGTGGCGCGGCGCGATGGTCGGCGGTCGATGGTCCGCCGTCGGCGGCGGGGGGGCTCGTCGAGCGGGATAATATTTGATAGAATGGCCGCCCGTTTCGTGTCGTTCAGATCGGGTCGGATCCACGACGGAAAACGCCTGCCGCCGCCCGGTCCGGCGGACGCGGGCGACGGCGCGGCGTCGGGTGTCGGTGATGGCAAGCGAGTCACAGTCGCGGTGGATCAAGCTCGCCAGCGCGATCGCGCTCTTCGGCGTCGCGGGCGTGATCTACTACACCTACGCCCATCAGCCGCCGCTGCTGCCCACCGACGTGAATTTCGTCTGCGTAGTGAGCGGGGAGATGTTCCGGATCGATCGCGACAAGGTGACGATCATCCCGGCGAAGAATCCGAAGACGGGAGAATTCACTCTGCTCCCGTGCGTGCGACGCGAGGACGGAGTCTATGTCGATCAACACTACGCGCCGAGCATCACTCGATTCGCGGAGACGAACAAGCATGTCGACGCCAAAACGCTCCGAGTCCGCGACGGCACCTAGCAGCCCGTTGATGCACCGTGGTAGCGGTTTCCAATCGCCGCAGACTCCGCTTGAAGAGCGGCGCGCCAGATTTCCGGCGCGACTTTCTCCGCGGACTGCCCGCGTGCGGGTGCGCGTCGGATTCACGCTCATCGAGCTGCTCGTTGTAGTCGCGATCATCGCGGTGCTCCTGTCGATCCTGCTGCCGAGCCTCGGTGCGGCGCGTGAGCAGGCGCGCTCGGCCGCGTGCGGGGCGCTGATGCGCGGCTTCGCGACGGGATTCGCGACGTACTTCGCGGAGAACGACGAGTGGATCCCCGGCGTCAACACATCCGGCGTGGCGGTGCGCGCGGTGCAGAACGTGACCGGCGGAATGAACCGACCGCGCATGCCGGTTCAGAGTTTTGATTGGCTCACGCCAACCGTCGGTACCGATCGGGAACTGCCCGGGGCGCGCGCCGAGCGATTTCGCGAATTGCTCGCCCGCTATCGCTGCCCGTCGCTGGCGGAGGTGCGGGCGGTGCTCTACACCGACAATGCGGGCGCGAGCCGAGACTTCGGGGCGTTCGTCCCACTCGCGGGCACTTTTCAGGCGACGAGCTACATGATGGCGGCACAGTTCCAGTACTGGGGCCGCGGGCGGGCGGGCGAACTCTCACCCGATCGCGGCGCCGCGGGCGCCCGTGTTCTCGCACTCACTCAGCCAACGAATTTTTCCGTTTGGAATTCCGATCGGTTCCGGGCCCGAATTCCGGAAATCGGCCGGCCATCCGCGAAGGCGCTGGTCGCCGACGGAACGCGATATCTCACCAACGCGTCCGTGCTCGACTTCGACGTAGCCCCCGACCCGACGTTCTTCGGCTCGTTCTCGGAAGGCGGGTGTTTCTGGGCCGGCTCGACCGCCTGGGGTGTCCGCGCCGGGTCGCCCAATTGGAACGGCACGCCCGTGGGCCGCGGTTCCGAGAGCGGCGGACAGAACCTGGCGCTGAGCTATCGGCACGGCAACCAGAAGGGCGTTCTCAGCGGCTCGGCGCGCGACAACAAGGGAGCGATGAACGTCCTGCTCTTCGACGGGCACGTGGAGCGCATGGACGATCGCCGTTCGCGCGATATCAAGTGGTGGTATCCGAAGGGCGCGGTTGTCCAGGGGATCGGTGAAAACATGTTCGATGAGTACGGCCGAGGCTACACCGTAGAGTAGCCCCACTCATCGGTTCACAGGAGCATGGCACAATGTCCTTCTCGTCAACGCGGGTAATCCCGCGGCACCAATCCTTCCTCTCTCTCTCTCTCGTTCGTTGTTAGCCCTCTAATCGCCGACGACCCGGGGACGTGCGATCGATTGACGCCGTGCAGCGGCGGCGGCCGCGCGTGCGTCGACCTTCGATACGAGTGGCCCGCGACGTTGACCCTGCTCGGGTCCTGCTCTACCGCGATGTGCAAGGCTACGAGTAGTTGGTATTGTGTATTCGAAGGGAACGAGTACAGCTATAACTGCGGATCGTACGGATCCACAGACATCCAGTGCCTTTCCGGATCCGGGACGTACGCGGATGCGACCGCGATCAGCTTGTCGTGCGTTGAAGAACGGCACATCATTCACACGTACGCGGACAGCTACGTGGTTCCGCCCGCCGCCAATCAGTGGGAAATGCGCGTGCGCTCGCTCCACTGCTCATACTCTGATTACTGCATCGAATATCCGGATTATGCCCCGCCGAACGGAATCGGAATGGCGACGGCCCACGCGGTCGGGCACTTCGATTTCGATCCAGGTACGCTTCTGGGTGCGACCTGGTCCGGTGCGATGTCATACGCCGTCGCCGTCGCGCCCGAGCCCAGCGCGAAACTCCGACGACAGTTCGTGCTGTTCCAAGTTGACGAACCCGTTGTTCGCGGCATCCTCTCAGCGAACGGGCGGTTCGCGGCGATCGGCGTCTCGTACGACTCTGAAGATGACCAGTGGTCGACGACGCTTGAGTTCGGCGGTGGCGCAGGAGAATTCACGGTCGCCGTTCGCGATTGGACCGCAGAGGACGCCGCTCTCGACGTCGACGACGACGGTCGCTTCAATCAGTCGGATGTCGACGCACTTTCCGCATACTACGACAGCACCGAGCCGGACGACATTCGCCGATGGGATTTCAGCGCAGACGGTGAGATCGACGCCGCCGACGCGGCCGTCTTACAGACATTCATCGACGCCGGCCTCTCTTCCGGAGTTTTCGGCGATCTCGATGGCGACAACCTGCCCGACTGCGACATGCTCACCGAGGCGAATAGCGCAATTGGGTACGAACTGGGTGATTCCCGCTATCGCGTCGAACTCGACTACGACCTCGACGGCGACACCGACGACTCCGATCGGGCTCACCTGCTGGGGCGCGAGCCGGTCGCGCCAACGGAGGGACTTTGCTTCGTCCTCGCGGACATGAATTGCGACGGCGCCGTCAACAACTTCGACTCCGATGGATACGTGCTCGCGCTGGTCGATCCCGAAGGATACGCAGTGGAATATGCTGCCTGCGATCTGCTGCGCGGCGACATCGACCGGAATGGTCACGTGAACAACTTCGACACGGATTTGTTCACAAACTGCATCATCCACGGGGGTTGTCCGTAGCACGGCGCGACGATCCCGTAGCCGGCGCGTGCCGACAACGCAGCGCACCGCGGCCGGCGTCTGAGCCGGCCACGGCGTCTGCGTCTCCCCCGACGGTACAACATAGATCGGCAGCCGCTCTCGCCGGGCGTTGCCTGGCGCGCCTCCGCCGAGCGCGATCTTCGTAGCCGCTCATCGGCTTGCGGGCGCCGGGGGCTCCGCAGCGTGGTTCTGCGACGCGCCCGCCGCCGCGCCGCCCCGGGGCTCGCAACCATTCTCGGACCCGCAACCGCCGCGCGACCGACGCGCCGCCGCCACGCGCCGGCGTCCGCGGAAAGTGAGCGGTGTCGCGGGCGGGCCGCTCGCGCCACGCGACGCCCCGACGATGATTCCGCCCCCTGCACGACGGCGTTCCCACGCCATTCGCGCTCGCGTTGCCGCGCTTCGCTTGCGGCGCAATTAACCGGTTCCCGCCCGGCGGCCGAATAACCATCTGACGCGCGGCATGGTCCGCGCCGCCTCCGCGAACGCGCCGTGCCGGTCGGTGCGGCGGTCGCCATGTAGCACGGCGCCGGGGCCGGCGTCGCGCCTGCGCGGTTCGGGGTCAGGTTCCACTGACGGGGTCCGCCGATGAACGCCGACGTCCTCATCGCAATTCGACAGAGCGACGCGATTCCCTCGATGCCGCAGATCGTCACGCGGCTGCTCGAAGTCACGAGCGACGCCAACTACAAGCAGGACGAAGTCGTCGAGCTGCTCGCGACCGACGCGGGCGTCACGACCGACATCCTCCGGCTGGCGAACTCGGCGCTCTTCGGGCTCACGCGCCAGGTCAGCTCGCTGCGCCAAGCGCTCACCATCCTCGGCATCCGCCGCACACGCACGCTGGTGATGGGCCGCTGCATGATCGAGCGGGCCAACGCGGGCCCGCCGCACGCGCTGGACGTGGGCTTTTACTGGCGGCGCTCGCTGGCGACGGGCGTGCTGGCGGCGCGCTTCGCGGACGACGTGCTGTCCGAACGGCGCGAGGAGGCCTTCATCGCCGGATTGCTGTGCGACATCGGCGTAATGGTGCTCTCGCGAGCGCTCGGCACGAAGTACGCGCCGCTCGCGAAGGCGTATTCGTCCGCCCAGACGCGCGACCTGCTGGCGCAGGAGCTGAAGCTGCTGGGTGTCGGGCATCCAGAGGTTAGCGCGCTGGTGCTGGAGCGCTGGATGCTGCCCGAGGAGATGGTCGCGGCGATCCGCCACCACCACAACAGCCCGTTCGACGCGCTGCCGGCGCGGGTCGGGCATCTTGCCGCGATCATCTGCGGCGCGTCCGATATCGCGCGACTGCTGTGCCACGCGCCCGACAAGTCCACCATCGCCCCGACCTGCACGAGCGCGATGGCGCTGGTGGGGCTCCCCATCGCGACGCTGGGGAGCGTGCTTCAGCAGGTCGAGGCGGACGTGCGCGAGCTGGCGAGCGCACTGCGCATCGACGTCGTGCCCAGCCAGTCGTATGAGCTGATCGCAACCACGATTGCCCAGGAACTGTCGGTCGCCGCGCCGTAGCCGCTCCCTGTGCCCCGGACCGCCGCCGCACTCCGCGCGAGCGCCCGCGTCGCCGTCGTGCGTGGGGCCGCTCGGGCGCGGCAGCGCGGCGGGCGCCGTTCCTGCGCTGCCGGCTGCGACAAATCCACGCCGCCCGCTGCAATTTGCGACACTGGCATCGCTCGCGCGTTTTGGCGATACTCCGGCTTGTGCCGCGGCGCGCTGAGCCCGGCGCCGTATCCCGTTCGCACGCAGCAAGGAGCGTCGCATGAACCGGTTGGTTCGTCTCTGCCTGATTCCGCTTCTCGTCGCCTTGGCCGTCCGGGCCGCCGCCCAGCCCACGTATCCGCGAGCCAAGACCGTCGACGTGGTCGACGAGTTGCACGGCGTCAAGATCGCCGACCCGTATCGCTGGATGGAAGACCTCGACGCGCCCGACCTCAAACAGTGGATCGAGGCCCAGAACGAGATCACGTTTGGCTACCTCAACGAGGTGCCGCAACGGGAAGCGATCGAGGCCCGGCTCACGAAACTGTGGGACTACGAGCGCTTCGGCGTGCCGCAGAAGCAGGGCGGGCGCTATTTCTACAGCCGCAACGACGGTCTGCAAAACCAGTCGGTGCTGTACGTCGCATCGTCGCTGGACGAGGCCCCGCGCGTGCTGCTCGATCCGAACACCCTGTCGAGCGACGGGACCGTCGCGCTGAGCGGCTATGAAATCACCAAGGACGGCAAGTGGATGGCGTACGGGCTGTCGGCGGCCGGCTCGGACTGGGACGAGTTCAAGGTGCGCAGCGTGGACACCGGTGAAGACCTGCCCGAGACGCTGAAGTGGATCAAGTTCAGCGGCATGTCGTGGAAAAAGGACGGCTCCGGCTTCTACTACTCGCGCTACGACGAGCCGAGCGGCAACGTGCTCAGCTCGCTGAACAAGTGGCCCAAGGTGCACTTCCACGCGCCGCGCACCACGCAGGACCAGGACGCGCTCGTCTACGAGCGGCCCGACGAGCCCGACTGGGGCTTCGGCGCGAGCGTGTCGGAGGACGGCCGCTACCTGATTCTCTCGATCAGCCAGGGAACCGAGCGTAAGAAC
The DNA here is from genome assembly GCA_050184295.1 of Phycisphaerae bacterium. Lineage (GTDB taxonomy): Bacteria > Planctomycetota > Phycisphaerae > UBA1845 > Fen-1342 > JBFXAM01. The sequence goes on from JBFXAM010000152.1 coordinate 8,856, forward strand.
CGCTTGTTCTATCGCGATCTCGAGACGCCGCCGCGCGCGTGGCTGAATCCGCCGGTCGAAGAGCAGATCCATGGCGTGATGCGCGAAGCGTGCGAGCTGTGGATGCAGGTCTACGCGCTGCCGAAGGAGGAGCAGGGCAAGGCCAAGGAGCTCACCGCGCAGATCGACGCGCTGCGCGCCAAGCGGGCCGCGCTGGTGAAACAGAACCACGGCCAGTGGCACGGCTTCACCGAACTGCTGACCGAGTTCGACGCGCAATACGACTTCATCGGCAACGACGGCCCGGTGTTCTATTTCTTCACGGACCTGAACGCTCCGCGCGGCCGCGTCATCGCGATCGACACCGCCAAGCCGCAGCGCGAGAACTGGAAGGAGCTGATCCCGCAGACCAAGGACACGCTGCGCGGCGTCGGGCTCGTGAATAACCAGTTCATCGCGGCGTACCTGAAGGACGCGTACACCGAGGTCCGCATCCACGACCTTTCGGGCAAGCTCGTCCGCAGCGTCGATCTGCCGGGCATCGGGTCGGCGGGCGGCTTCGGCGGAGAGCGCACCGACACCGAGACGTTCTACAGCTTCACGAGTTTTGCGACGCCGGCGACGATCTATCGCTACGACCTCACGACCGGCACGAGCACGATCTGGAAGCAGCCGAAGGTCGACTTTGATCCCTCCGCGTACGAGGTGAAGCAGGTCTTCTACCCCGCGAAGGACGGGACGAAGATCCCGATGTTCATCGTGCATCGCAAGGGATTGCAGCTCAACGGCGCGAATCCGACGTACCTGTACGCGTACGGCGGG
>JBFXAM010000153.1:0-9499 GCA_050184295.1 Phycisphaerae bacterium
TGCATGAAACTCGGAATGACATAATTGCCGAACAGCAGCGCGAAGGCGCCCACGAACACGCCCAGCAGCAGCGCCGCGAGGAACATCCGGTGAACGTTGATCCCCGCGGCCCGGCAGGCGACAAACTCGTGGTCCGCCGCCAGCCGGCCGTACGTCATCGTCACGGAAAACAGCGCCGCGATCGGCATGGTGAGGGTGACGGCGATCGGCAGCAGGATCGGCAAGAAACGAATCAGGTCCGCGGACGAGACGCCTTCGAAGCGCATGACGTTATAGAGCCCGCCGCCGAGCGTGAACACGCCCGTCAGCGCGAGGATCGTCAGCCCAAAGGTCTTGAGCAGCTCGCGGAGGATGTACGCGTGCAGCGTGAACATCACGAGTCCGCATCCGCCCGCGCGACCGCGTGCCGCCGGCGTGTCGCGCGCCTCACGCGTAGAGTCCGCGCAGCCGCATCGCCCGATCGACGCGGCCGATGCCGACGCAGAGCGCCGCGATCCGCATGGAGATTTTCCGCTCGCGCGCGAACTGCCGGGCCCGCTGGTACCCCCCGCGAATGATGCGCTGGAGGCGCGTGTCGATCTCGTCCTCGTCCCAGAAGAAGAGCATGCCGCCCTGCACCCACTCGAAGTACGACACCGTCACGCCGCCGGCGTTGCAGACGATGTCCGGCACGACGTGCACGCCGTTGTCCGCCAGCACCGGATCGGCCTCGGGCATGGTCGGGCCGTTGGCGCCCTCCGCGAGAATCCTGCACTTCACCCGCGCGGCGTTATTGCGATCGATCACGTGGCCGGTCGCGGCGGGGATCACGATGTCGCAGGGGACGGTGAGCACGTCCAGGGCCGGGACCTTCTCGCCCACGCCGACGCCTTCGAGCGTGCGGTGGTTCTTCGTGTATTCGAGCAATTTGGGTATGTCGAAGCCCTTCGGGTTCACGTACCCGCCGGACACGTCCGCGACCGCGATGATCTTCGCGCCCCGCCGGTGCAGCTCGAGCGCCGCGAACGTGCCGACGTTGCCGAAGCCGTGCAGCGACGCCGTCGCGCCGTCGAGCGACAGCCCGATCTCCCTGGCCGCCTCCTCGATCGTGTACACCACGCCGCGCCCGGTCGCCTCCATGCGCAGCTTGGAACCGCCGATGTCGATCGGCTTGCCGGTCACGACTTCGGGCACGAATTCGCCGGCGCGCTGGCTGAAGGTGTCCATGATCCACGCCATTGTCTGGTCGCTCGTGCCCATGTCCGGAGCCGGGACGTCGATGTGCGGACCGATGATCGGCATGATCTCGGCGGTGTAGCGGCGCGTGAGGTTCTGCAACTCGGCCCGCGTCAGCGGGTAGGGATCCACCTTCACCGCGCCCTTCGCGCCGCCCAGCGGCAGCCCCATCACGCCGCACTTCCACGTCATCGCCATCGCCAGCGCGCTGACCTCGCCCAGGTCGACGTCGGGGTGAAAGCGAATGCCGCCCTTGTACGGCCCGAGCGAATCGTTGTGCTGCACGCGATAACCGGTGAAAACCTCGACCCGCCCGTCCTGCATCCGCACCGGCAGCGACACGATCAGAATCCGCTCGGGGCGCCGCAGCCGCCGCGCGATGTTCTGGTCGAGATTCAGTACGCTCGCGGCCTGGTCGAAATTCTCGACCGCGCGGCGATAGGCCGGCGACTCTTCGAACATCAGGTCCGACGCGAGCGACTGCACCTCTGGCGACGACATCGATGGGTTTCCTTGTACGGGCAGGCCGCGCTCCGCCGTGACGCCGCCCGCGAGGACAGCGCTCGTCGCGGCCGCGCCACGGCCGGTCGGCCCGGGGTCGCCGATCATATCTGGGCCGCGTTTCGCGGGCAAAGGCGCCGGGACCGCGCGCCGCCGCTACGCGCGCAGCGCCCCCACGCGCAGCGCGACGAGCGTCAAGTCGTCCGCCTGCTCCGCCAGCCCGACGAACCGCCGCACATCCCACAGCACGTTCCGCAGCAGCGTCGCCGGCGGCAACCCGCCGTGCGCCGCAAACGAAGCACTCAGCCGCGCCCGCCCAAACGAGTGCTGCTCAAAATCCGTCGCGTCGATCGCGCCGTCGGTATACATGAGTACGGCGTCGTCCGGCCGCAGCGCCACGCGGTGCTCGCAATAGGTCTCGTCGGGATCGAGCCCCAACACCAGCGACCCTTCATCGAGCGGCTGCGCCACGCCGTCGCGCAACAGCAGCGGCGGCTCGTGTCCGGCGTTCGCGTAACCCATGCGCTGCCCGTCGCGATCGACGGCCACGATCAACAACGTGACGAACTCGGCGGTCGACGTCTCGCGCACTACGTGCTGATTCAGCCGCGCCAGCAGCGCGCCCAGGTCGCTGGCGGCGGCGCTCATGACGCGCAGCGCGCCGCGCACGCTCGCCATCAGCAGCGACGCGGGAACGCCCTTGCCTGCGACGTCGGCAACCACCGCCGCCACGCGCCCGTCGCCGAGCGTGAGAAAATCGCAGAAATCGCCGCCGACGTGCGAGCTCGGCTCGTACACGCGCGCAAACTCGACCGCGTCGTGGCGCGGCGCCGCGCGCGGGATCATGCGCGCCTGCACCTTGCCCGCCAGTTGCAGTTGCCGCTCGATCGCCGCCTGGCGCAGGCGTTCCTCCACCAGCCGGGCATGCACGATCGCGGTGGCGGCCTGCGACGCGACCGCCCGCAGCAGGTTGCGCTGCACGTTGCGGAAGCGCTGCTTGCGGCCGGTGTAGACGCGCAAGACGCCGATCGGCTGCCCGCGGTAGATCATGCCGGCGGTCAGGACGCTGACGATCCCCTCGCGTTTCGCGTCCGTGCGATAGCGGAAGCGCTGGTCCGTCGCGACATCCTCGATGTACGTCACCTCGCCGCGCAGCGCCTGGTCGTCGATCGAGCTCTGGCGGCGCAACAGCACGCCTTTGTTCAGGTATTTCTCCGACAGGTTGTAGGTCGCCACCGAACGCAGCTCGTCGGTCTTGGGGTCATACAGCCTCATGCTGCAAAACCTGCACTTCATCACCCGCGCCGTCTGCTGCACGATCTGATTCACGATCGCCTGGAGCGACTGCTCGCCGGTCAGTAACTCCGCGATGTCGCCGATCAGCGCCAGCTCCTCCGCCGCCGAGTGCACGAGCGACTCGCGGCGACACCACGCCGACAGCAGGCGCGCCGCCCAGCGCACCACGACGACCGCCCGCGGCATCGCCCGCGCCTGTCCCTCGCCCGCCGCCGCCCGATATTCCACGAGCGTCGCGGGCGCCGCGGAGAACGCCGCCGGCGCCAACGGCCGGCGCTCCTCTTCGCGGCGTGGTTCCGCGCCGCGCGCTCCGTCGCGGCCGGACGCTGCGTCGGCGGCGGCCACGAATCCGACCGGCTCGTCGATAATCACCACGGGCGCGACAACGTAGGTCGACCCAAGGTGCTCCACGAAGGCCAAGCTGATCGGCACGCCGTCGTCCAGTGGAACCGAGCGCTGCAACGGGTGCGGAGGAAGTTCCGGCGCCGCCGGCGTCACTGTCCCCGTGCGCTCGTCCAGCAGCAACGACGCCGCGATGAGCTGGTTGTTCGCGTCGTACACCGCGACGCGGAGCCCGCCGGCGCGTGCCAGCCCCTCGGCAAAGTCCTCCAGCAAGGCGACATCGATCAACTCGCGCAGCATGCGACGCATGATAGTGGGGCGGCCTGCGCCCCGCAGGCGCACGCCGCCGCAATCCGAGCCCGCGATCCCGGACCCGGTCCGAGCACCGCCGGCCCGGCGTTCGCCTCGAACTTTCGCGATGCCGGCGCGGGACGGGCCCCATGGTGGAGTCCGTCGCCGCGATCGAGCGCGCGGTTCTCACACACCGCATACGGGCGCTCCGGTCGGCCGGCGCGCGGAAGTTAGTATTGCCTCGCCACGTGGTTTCTGCGACGATGATGAGTAGTCGACGCGGTCGATGCGTGCCGCGCCGTCGAAGTTCTGATAACGCGCAACCGAGTGGCCGGCTGGCGATCCGCGCCGCCAAAGGAGGGTCCGCGTGTCGGTTTCCTATCCCTCAGTTCGGGCCGCCGTCGGCACTTTGTCGGGCTTGGCGGCGCTCTCCGCGGCGTCCGCCTTCGGCCAAACGTCGACCACCTCCGACGCCACGCGCAGGATCGAACGGCCGGTCGTCCTCGAGCGGCTCGATCGGCTGCACGTCACGACGCTCGGAAAGATCATCGAAGCTCCGCGCTACGACGGCGGCGGCATCGCCGGCGCGTGCACCGGAACCTCCTCCTGGACGGACGCGAATTTCGGCGGCGGGTCGTTCGTGCTACAGGCCGGCTTCGCGGAAGGCGAAGTCGCCGCCGTCAGCTACACGCTGCCCGCCAGCACGTTCCCCATCCGCATCGACCTGCTGGAATGGATCATCGCCCAGCAGAACACCACGACCCAAACCGTTACGCAGTGGTCCGTGCTCGTGTGGGACGGCGTCCCCAACGCCGGCACGCTGCTGGTGACCTACTCCTCCGACGATGTCATTCTGCCGCACGTCCGCATGGCGCAAGGCACCAACGGCACTAACGTGCAGGTCTCGGTCGATCCGCAGGATCCCGAGCAGATCATCATCAACAACGTCAGCGGATCCAACACCTTCACCATCGGGTTTCGGATCGATCAGCACAACGAGCAGACCCAGAACCCCTGTCTGAGCGCGCCGCCCGCGAATCGCAACGCCTTTCCCACCACCGACACCAGCGGCCTCGCCAGCGCCGCCAGCAATTGGCTTTTCGGGCTGAACTGCGGGCCGTTCGGCTGCCCGGCCAACGGCGGCTGGGCGCGCTTCAGCCAGTTGCCCGGTTTCTGCCGCCCGTCCGGCGACTGGGTCATGCGCGCCACGTGGACCTCGATCGCGCCGGATTGCCAGGACCAGGTCGGCGCCTGCTGCATGCCGAACGAAACCTGCGAGATCCGCACCGCCGACTCGTGCCAGTCCGGCGGCGGAACCTATCAGGGCGACAACGTCACCTGCGGCCAGGTCAGTTGCCTTCGACTCGGAGCATGCTGCCTGGCCAACGGAACCTGCATCGAAGTCTCGCCCACGCAATGTGCCCAGCAGGGCGGCGCGTACCAAGGCGATAACACCGGCTGCCCCGGAACCAACTGCCCACAACCCACCGGCGCCTGCTGCTTCGAGGAGACCGGTGGTTGCGTCCCGGGCCTCACCGAGGCCGACTGCCTCAACGCCGGCGGGGTGTTCCGCGGCATCGGCGTCAGTTGCGTCGGACTCGTCTGTTTCCCGGTCGGCGCATGCTGCCTGCCCAGCGGTGCTTGCGTCGCCGACCAATCCCCCGAGCAGTGCAGCGCCCAAAACGGCGTGTTCCAAGGACACCAGACGACGTGCGGCGGCGTGAACTGCCCGCAGCCCCAGGGCGCTTGCTGCTTCACAAGCGGTTTCTGCCTCGTGCTCACCTCCGCCGACTGCGGCACCGCCGGCGGAAGCTGGGCGGGTATGGGCACGAATTGCTCTGCCAACATCCGCGAGCAGCCCACCAACCAGGCCGCCTGCGTCGGCGGCTCCGCGGTGTTCTCCGTCACAGGCTGCGGCAACCCCACGCCGACCTATCAATGGCGGCAGAACGGGGTCAACGTCCCGGGCGCCACCAACCGCATGCTGACAATCAATCCCGTGATGCCGGGCAGCGCGGGCACGTACGACGTGGTCGTGACCAGCGGCGGATCGTCGGTCACGAGCAATCCCGCGATGCTGACCGTCAGCCAGTCATGCGACGCCAACTGCGACGGGCTGGTCAACAACTTCGACATCGACGCGTTTGTGCTGGCGCTGGTCGACGGAGAGCCCGGCTGGTCGGCCCAGTATCCGTGCAGCTTCCTCTGCGCGAATGACACGAACAGCGACGGGGCGGTCAACAACTTCGACATCGACCCCTTCGTCGCCTGCCTCGTGGGAGGTCCGTAGCTGCCCGCCGAGCCACCGAAGTCCTCGGCGCACGACGGGATCGGCGGCGTGCACATGGCGCGCTCGTCCCATCCTGTAGGCTGTCGCTACGACCGACGCCGCGCCAGCGATGCGTACAACGCGTCGAGCTGATCCACCATTTCGCGCCAGTCGAACCGCGCGCGGCAGTGCGCCCGCCCGGCCGCGCCCAACCGCGTGCGAAGCTCCGCATCCGCGGCCAGCTCCAGCAGCGCCGTCACGAACGCCGGCTCATCGTTCAAGCGAACGCACCGCCCGGTCACGCCGTCGAGCACGACTTCCGGCGTCCCGTCGATCGCGAACGCGACCGCCGGCACGCTCATCAGCAATCCCTGCACGACCACGCGCGGCAGCCCCTCCCACTGCGACGAATGCGCCACGATGTCGAATCCCGCCACTTGCTGCGGGATTTCCCCCGGCGGAACGAGACCCGTGAGCACAGTGCGCTCCGCGAGGCCGCGCCGCCGCAACTCCCCCTCATACTCGGCGCGCTGCGCGCCATCGCCGACCCACACGAAGCGCAGCCGCGGGTCGCGCTCGGCCGCGGCGGCGAGTATCGGGATCAGTTGCTCGTAGCCTTTGTTGCGAAACAGCCGCGCGACGGTGCCCACGACGACGTGTTCGTCGGACACCCCCCACGCGCGCCGCACGGCAGCGCGGTCGTAACGCGCCGGATCGAACGCTTCAACTTCGATGCCTGAATACACCGTTCGCATCCGCTCGCGCGGCGCGATGCCCGCCGCCACCGCCTGCTCGATCAGCGCGTCCGCGACGGCCACGATCGCGTCGGTGTGCCGCGCCGCCCGGCGTTCAAGCCAGCGGTAGAGCGCCTGGAGGAGCGCGGGTTGCGTGCGATTGAAGCTCATGCCATGGATCGTGTGCACGATGATCGGCACGCGGGCCCGCGCCGCGGCTCGCCGGCCAAGGATCCCAGCCTTGCTGCTGTGCGTGTGGACGACGTCGGGTTGCAGGTTGTCGAATTCGGATTGCAGCACGCGCACGCAGCGCGCGTCGTACCACGGATGCACAGCCCGGATCATCTCCGGCAATTCGATGAACGTGTAGCCGCCGGCTTTGGCGCGCTCGACCAGGCTGCCCTCCGGTCCGTGCGTGATTCCGCTGATCAGCGTCACGCGGTGGCCGCGCTGATGCAGCCCCTCGCAGGTGAGCAGCGTGTTCTCCTGCGCGCCGCCCACGATCAGCCGCGTGATCACGTGGCAAATGTGCATGCCGCGCATCGTAATCGATGGGGCGCATCCGCAGCGCCCGCGCGACCGCCGCCGGCCGCGGCGAGCGCTGCGCGCGCACGACCCGCCGCGCGACGCTACGGGTCTTCTGCGCAAACGGCGCGCGGGTTGGCGCGCGAGGTTCTGCGGGCGCCCCGCCAATCGGCGCAACGCGTGCGCCCGATCCGCAACCGCCGCGCGTCCGCGGACCGAAGGGATGAAACGGGATGTCGCGCGGAACGACGCGTGTCCATGCGCCAGCCGACGCACGACGCCGCACCGAGCGAATCGGCGTCGCGCGGAGCTGGACATTCTCGCCGGAGCGGCGCTATGAATCGGTGGTTCAACCGCAGTCGGCGCTTCGCGCTGCATGTCGCGCTGACCGTCGGCGCGGTTACGCCGACGCCCGCCGATGTCCCCTTTGGCATCGCGCTGATCGATGACGCCAACGATCGGGTGCTGCGCCTCGACGCGAACAACGCCGCGCTCGCGGGAGCGCTCGTGCCGGCGTCGCCCGAACTGCTCGCGTCCCCCGTCGATATCGAACTCGGCTTCCCGCTCACGGTCGACGGCGCGACGTACTCCGACGTCATCCTGGTCAGCGACCGCCGCAACCGCCGCGTCTCCGCGTTCAAGGCCGACAGCGGCGTCTTCCTCCGTCACCTCATCACCAACGTGGACGCGCGCGGGCTCACGTTCGCGCTCAATGGCGACCTGCTGGTCGCGTGCGGCAAGGACGGCGTACGGGCCTACGACCCGACCGGCCAGTTTCGTGCCACGCGCGTCCGGTCCGACGCGGTCGACGGCCCCAACGACGCATCCGACGTGCTCGTGCGCCCGGCCGCTGGAACCGAACCCGCCGACCTTCTCGTCGCGGACGTGACGCTCGATGTCATCTGGCGCTTCGACAGCGCCGGCGCTCGGCTGGGCGCCTTCGCGCGCCTGCCCGACTTCCGGCACGTGCAGCAGCTCGTCCAGCGCGGCAACCGTAACGTGCTCGCGGTCGACCCCTTCGCCGACGCGGTCTTCGAGTTCGACTCCGGCGGCCAACTGCTTCGCACCTACCCGCACGCGCGGCCGCGTGGCGCCGCGGAGCTGCGCAACGGCCACCTGCTGATCGCGTCGGCTGACGGCGTGTTCGAGCATGCGGCGGACGGCACGGTCGTGGCCCAACACCTCCCAGCCGAGCCGGACGTCGCACCGCGGCATTTGCGCGCGTTGCGCTGCCGACCGGGAGCCGTTCGCGGCGACACGAACGGCGACGGCTTAGTGAACACGTTCGACATCGATTCGTTCGTGCTCGCGCTCACGGACGCCGACGCGTATACGCGGGCGCACCCCACGGTTGAGCGCGCGTGCGTCGCGGACGTGAACGCGGACGGGCTGGTGAACACGCTGGACATCGACCCGTTTGTCGCACTGCTGAGCGGCTTGTAGCGGCTCGTCGGGCCCGGCAACCGCGGTGCCGCAGGTGTGTCACGGTTGCCAAACCCTGTCAGATTGGCAGCACGGGAAACCCGCGACGAAGCGATTGGTCAGTTCGTAACTAACTTAGTATCAAATTGTTACATCAATTCAATCCGCATTGCCCCGCGTGGAATCCCCCGTGCAGGAGTCTAGTGGGCTGGCGGTTCCAGAATTCTCCGGGAACGGTTCCAATGCCCAGCGAGGAGTTTTGAACAATGTCGAAGATCATTGGCATCGACCTCGGAACCACGAATTCGGTCGTCGCCATCATGGAAGGCGGCCAGCCCAAGGTGCTCGTCAACGACGCGGGCGCCCGCCTGACTCCCTCCGTCGTCGCGTTCACCGACAAAGGCGAGCGCCTGGTCGGCACGCGCGCCCGCAACCAGCAGGTCACCAACCCGCTGCGCACGATCTTTTCCATCAAGCGCTTCATGGGCCGCCGCCATAGCGAGGTCGGGTCCGAGGAGAAACTCGTCCCCTACAAGATCGTCGGCGGCAGCGAGGAACTCGTCCGCGTCCACATCGACGGCAAGGAATACGCGCCCCCTGAAATCTCCGCGATGATCCTGCGCGACCTCAAGGCCACCGCCGAACGCTACCTCGGCGAGACGGTCGAGCGCGCCGTCATCACGGTGCCCGCCTACTTCAACGACGCCCAGCGCCAGGCCACCAAGGAGGCCGGACAGATCGCCGGACTCAAGGTCGAGCGCATCCTCAACGAGCCCACGGCCGCCGCGCTCGCCTATGGCATCGACAACCAGAAGCTGAACGCCAAGATCGCCGTGTTCGATCTCGGCGGCGGCACGTTCGACATCTCGATCCTCGACGTCGGCGACAACGTGTTCGAGGTGTT
>JBFXAM010000154.1:0-9054 GCA_050184295.1 Phycisphaerae bacterium
ACCGCACCTCGACCTTCGGATAGATCAGTAGGGAACCCTTCTGCGAAGGCGTGGCACGCTCGCAGGGATCGACCGTGATCGAAGCCGAGCACTGCGACGAATTGCCGCAGTCGTCGGTCGCGGTCCATGTGACCAGCGTGGTCGTCCCGCACGGGAAGCCGCAGTCCGGCGCGTCGTTGACAATCGCGACATCGGGGTCGCAATTGTCGGTCGCGGTCGTGCTGTCGAGCCAGTCCTGCACGGCGCTGTCGCAAATCTTGTTGCCAAACGGCACGCGGATGTCCGGCGGGCAGGTGATGACGGGGGGGATGTCATCAATCACGTCGACGGTCGCGAGGCACTGCATGGCGGGATTCTCGCAGCAGTCGCGCGCGTCGAAGCGCAGTTCGATGCGGGCGGGACAACTCGTGAGATCGGAGACCAGCACACTGCCCGACACGCGGACGCGCCGCGGACCGAGCTGGACCGGTGGATCGAGCTGCACCGGGCCGAGCGTCGCATTGTTGCTGGGGTTGCTGGCGATGACCTGGAGATCGTAGCTGGCCGGATCGACGCAGCACTGATCGTCGATGAACGCCTGGAAGCGAATGAGCGCTTCGCAGTTGTTATCGACGCGCACCGGCTGGGGCAGATTCAACACCTCGCAGGTGATCGTCGGTGGCGTCGGATCGACGACGGTCGTGGATACGACACATGGCGTGCGGGCGCGATTGCCCTCACAGTCGCTGGCATCGAATTCGAGTCGCAGCACCGCCGGACAGCCGCGAAGGTCGCGCACCAGCACGACGCCAGACACCTGCACAACCGTGTCGCTGATGGGCTGCACGAGCGGCAGCACGGCCTGCACAGTGGCGTTGTTGGTGGGGATCGTGGCGTCGATCGTCAGATTAAGGTTGTTTGGATCGAGGCAGCAGTTGTCGGTGATGAGCGCGCTGAAGGAGACGCTCGCGACGCAGTCGTCATCGACCTCGACCGGACCGGCTTCGATGCCGCAGACAATCGTGAGCGGCTCGTCGGTGACGCGCATGGAGTACGGCGCCGCGCCGGACTGCGTGTTGTCGACGTTCGTCACCATGATATAGTACGAGCCGGGTTCGCACTCGACACAAACGCGCTCGCTAAGCCCGCGCGAAGTTCCCTGTCCGGTCGGGTTCATGACGCGCAGATCGGCAGTCAGCACATAGACGTCGAGATTCTGGCCCGCCGGGAAATCAAACAGTTCGACCGTGAGCGACGTGTGAGTCGCAACATTGACCCGGAAGACGTCCTCGATGCCGTCGCCGCGGACGGCGAATTCGCCGAAGAGCTGGAGCTCGGCCGTGCCCTGAACGAGCGCGGGAAGGACCAGCGTCTGATGCGACGACCAGAAGTCGTTTGGCTCGACTTCGTTGATCATGCCGGGTCCGGTGGGGGCGTTGGACGGCGGCTCGACGGGTGCCGGGGTCGTGAGGAAGTAGGAATTGGGGAAAATGCCAACCTCGAGCTGGCGACGCGACAGAAACTGGCCGGGACTCGGGAAGATTACGTTTGTGAAATAGATCGGCAGCGACTGCGCGCCGGGGTCGTCCGGGCTGGGCATATCCACCGACTGAAAATGGAGGTGCGGTCCGCCGGAACTTCCCGATGAACCCGCCTGGCCGAGCGGTCCACCGCGCGGAATCGCGGCATCGCAGAGGAGGAAGTCGTTGGAGCCGGTGATCGCGTGGGCGTAGAACGACCATTCGCCGTTGCCGTGCTGGAGGCACATCATGTTTCCGCCGCCGGGAATTCCGTCGGCAGGTGTTGAGCAGGGGTTGACGGTGGTCCCGTCGCAGCGCTCGGGCAGGCAGTCGCCGATGCCGGGCTGGCTTGAGCCGGGCGGGTCGTTCTCGGGGTGGCCGGTTTCGTTCACCACGACGATGCCGGGTGCGACGGCGATGATCGTCTCGCCATAAACGTAGTGACCGCTGAGTTCGTCGCAGTCGTCGCAACTGCTGCCCTCGACCCGCACGCCGACGTCGTAGGCGTAGCGCTGATTGAACGCGCCGCGGTGGGCCGTGCCGAGCGTGTGGGCATTGCCGATGTAGAACAGGCCGTCCTGGACCGAAGGACCGGCGAGGCCGAACGTGAACGTCGCGCCCGGCGGCGTGCGGTATTCGCGGATCTCGATGTCGATCCAGGTAAGCGGCTCGACGAACTCCTGGAAGAATAGATCGACCCGGGCCGTCGCGGGCACGATGTTGTGGCCGACGACTTCATCCGGGCAGAAAAAGAGGATGCGCGATTCGATCGGGATTACGGCGTTCAGATTGCCGTCGATCGAGATCATCGGCGGCGGGTCGGGTTGCTGCGGGTTGTTCCCGTCGCGGAGCGAGACGGCATAGGTTGCGAAGGTCGTCGGCGTAAAGTTCGTCGGACCATCGACGGTGTTGCCGTTGGCGTCGAAGAATTCGACCCGGCCGCCGGTGAGCGTCAGCGCCGCGTCGGGCGTGCTGAAGAACATGTCGAAGGACACGTGGTTTTCGAGCGGGTAGTGCTCGATCCACGAGGGAATCGGGCGCACGCCGAAATCGCGGATGCCCGAGCCTGGCGGGACGATGATCTGGACCTGAGCGGCCGCCTCGACGCCGATCGCGAGCGCGATGAAGGCGAGGACACGTCGCAGACTAAATGCTGAGTGCGCAGGCATGGACGTCCCTCCGACGACGGGCGTGTGCGTAACGACAATCCGGCGGTGGCAGTGGAGCCCCGGGACAACTGCGGGCTCGACAACACCCCTCAGTCGCAAGTTAACAAAACCGTTTTCGGGCTACAAGCGAAATCCGTCCGAAAAGCACCGCGGATACGATGAGGGGGCGTGTCGGCGGTGCGGCGGCGACAAACTCCGACAGAATCCACTTCCCGCCGGAAGCGCCGCGGCGGTCGTTGCGCCGCCGACGTGAAACGCGCCTAAGGTCGAGCATGACAAAGCCATTGCCGCGCCATTCGCTCACGTGCTGCGCGCCGCTCGCCGGCGCGTTTCTCTCGACGACGTTTGCGCTGCTCGCGGGGGCGCTGCTGGCGGGGTGCCGCGGGCGGCCGGCCGCCGGCGAGACGTGGTCACCGACGGTGGCCGGCGTGACCGCGCCGGAGCGGGCAAAGATCGAGCCATTGCGAGCGCATGTGAACCTGACGTCGCACATTGTGAACTATCCCCCGCAGAAATGGGCCCACGTCGATCTTTGCACGGACCTGCAAGCACCGGCGGACGATCGCGCGAGCTATCGGACGGCGTTGGCGCGCTACGAGCGCTTGAATCCTCGGGCGCGGATCGGAACCTATCTGAGCGGGCGCGACACGTGTCCGCCGGAGTCGCAGAAGTACGAGCCGGCGAACACGGTTCCGCATGCGGCGCTCGGTGCAGCCGACTATCGGGGCCCGGCGCGGGAGTATCGCGGTCGGTTCACGGTGGCGCTGGAAAAGCCGGCGACGCGCGCGAAGTTCGCCGAGCTGATCGCGGCCGAAGCGGTGCGGCGCGGCCGGCCGATTCTGATGTTGGACAACCTTGCCCATCCCAGCGCGATGGGCGATTGGATTCCATGGAGCGATACGCTTGATCTGCTGCGGAGGATCAAGACGGGGATCGGCGGGATTCAGTTGATCGCGAACGTCGGCGGCGCGCCGGGGCTCATGCCGAGACCGGACTACGAAGCGCTCGCCGACGTGGTCGACGGCATGATTCTCGAGCAGCCTTTGCACGAGCGGCTGCGTTCGTCGCGCGGCGGCGTCGAGGCGGTGATTGCGCTCTATCGCCACTGGCTGGCGCGCGGCCGGATCGTGATCCTCCTGCCGGTGATTTCGGAAGTGTCGCGGCCCGACGAGTCGAAGGAAGCGGCGGGGCAGCGGATCAAGGCCGAGCGGCAGCGCGAGTCCGCGTTCGTGGCGGCCTTCTGTCTCATCGTCCGCGATCGAACGGATCGGCCGCTGTATACGACGGCGCCGTTCTGGGAGGAGCCGCCGGCGTGGGAACGCTGGCCGGCGGCGCTGGGGCCGGCGCGCGGCGACTTTCGCTGGGAAGGCGACGCGCTGGTGCGTGAGTTCGAACGCGGCGTGGTAAAGGCGACGCCGAAGACCGGCGAAGGACGCGTGGAGCTGCGGTCGGGGCCGTGACGCGGCGCGAATCTGGTTTGTGGAGCGTGAGTTATCGCGTGGGGGACGCCGCCCGCGACGAGCGACCCAAGGCGGGTCAATCGTCGCCGGGTGCGCGGGGCGCGGCGGCAGGCGGTGGCGTGTCGGCGGATGGCGCGGGCTCGGCCGGCGCCGTGTCGGCGGCGTCGCTCACCGCGAGCAGATCCTCCACTTCGCGGAGGAGATTCTGTGACTCGGCGTCGCGAATCCAGCGGCGCGTCTGGGTGAGCGCGCGGAGTCGGGGGAGCAGGGCGCGGGCTTCGGCCGAGCGGTCCAGCTGGTGAAGCGCCATCGCGGTGAAGGCAATGTCGGCGGGATGGCCGCCTTCGTGGCGGGTCTGGTTGAGGTTGTCGGAACGGGCGAAGGTCTCGATCGCCGCCTCGTAATCACCGACGCGATACTGCGCGGCGCCGAGCGTGTTGAGCCAGTATCCGAGCTCGCGTTCGGGCGCGTGGCGCAGCGCCGCCTGGGCGTACTGCACGGCGCGTTGATACTCCTTGGCGTCGGCGCCCGGGTCGCGGACGATCCGCCAGGCGCGCTGGTTGAGCTGTGCGGGGTCGGGGCTGCGCAGCTCGGCGAGACGTAGCGCCAGTTGCCGCACGTCGCCGGGAAGCGTGGTGTCTTCGCGCAGCCGCTGCTGCACGTCCTCGGGCAGGACCAGCTCGTCGAGCAGACGGTCGACGAGTGGCTGGGCTTGGCGGCGCGTGGCGGCGTGGGCATACCAGGCGGCGTTCATCTCGCGCGCGGGCTGCGTTTCCCAAAGTGTCGCGCCGCGCGCGGCGCCCACAAGAAGCCGGGCCCCATCGGGGCTGATCTCAAACGTGGACAGACCGTCGATCGTCGGAGCGTAGACCAGCTCGCCGTTGGCCGTGTCCCAGATGGCGAGCGCATCTTCGGTCTGGGCGATGAGCCGGCGACCATCGGGCGTGAACTGGAAGCGCTGGACCACGCCGCCGCGGCCGAAGAGCGTGCGCGTCGGAGTGAGCAGCCGGGCGTCGAGCAGAAGCACGTCGCCGCCGCCGGCGGAAGTGGCGAGCAGTCGGCCGTCGGGGCTGTACGCAAGCGCGCTCACGGCCTGGACGCGCGGCCCGGACCGGAGTGTTTCACCGGTCTCGGCATCCAGCAGCTCGATGCGCGCCCAGCGATTGACCGCGAGCGTACGGCCGTCCGGACTGAATTCGACGCCGTGAACGAACGCACGGGCGTCGCTCGCAGGGTGCGCCCAGACACGTTGGCGTGTAGCGACATCCCAGATTGAGAGCGGTGTACGTGTTGCGGCGATCGCGAGGCGCCCGCCGGTGGGGTCGAATGCGATGCGGCGCGGGCCGGGCTCGGCGATGTGCGCGACGCGTTCGCCTCGGTCGGGATCAACGAGGACGACGCGTCCGCCGATGATCTCGCCGTAGGCGATCGCGAGCAGGTTCCCCGCGGGGCTCCAGCGAACGTCGAATGGCGCGTCGCCGAGCGCGCGGAGACCGTGCCGCAGTTCGCCGCTACGGAGGTCCCAGATTCGCACGGAACCGGGAGCGTCCTCGTCGTCGACGGCGAAAGACCGCGCGCCGCCGGCGATGGTCACGGCGCGCCGTCCGTCGGGGCTGAACGCGACGCCGCGCACGGCTTCCGCGGACAGGGAGCGCGTGCCGCTCGTGAACTCCGGATCCCAGACGCGGATGACGCCATCCCAGCCGACGTTCAGGACGCGGCCGTCGCAGGCGTCGAAGGCCTGTGCGACGGGTTTTCCTTCATGGCCGCCGATGCCCGCATAGAGCTGCCCGCTGGCGAGGTCGTAGAGCGACGCGCCGAGCGCCAACAGCGCGCCGTCGGGGCTGAGCGCGATGCCGCCGCGCAGCAGGCCGGGCTCGCTGAAGGCGAAGAGCGGCTCGGCGGTTGCGACGTCGAAGACGCGCGTGAGCTGGGTGCGGGAGACGACGGCGACGAGGCGGGTCGCGTCGGGCGAGAAGAGCGGATGGATGTAGCGGTCGCGCATGTTGCGCACGGTTTGGAGCACGCTTCCGGTGAGGCCGTCGCGGATGAGGATGCCGGCGCTGGTGACTTCTGCGATGCGGCTGGCGTCGGCGCTGAGCGCGATGCTGGAAGGGCGCGCGAACAGCGTGCGCACCAGCGTGGAAGGCGTGGTCCACGCGGGCGTCAGCCGGCGGAGCAGCGTGCCGCGGCGGGCGTCGAAGAAGGAGTATGCAGATTCATCGCGCAGGAGCAGCGTGGCGGAGTCGCCGCTGAAGGCGAAGGTCAGGGGGCCGCGCGGGCGGCCTTCGACGGCCAGCGACGCGAGCGCGGCGCCGGCCGGCGCATCCCAGAGCAGGAATTCGCGCGCCCGGATCGGGCCGTCGGCGGCGCGGTCGTCGGCGGGGACCACGACCGCGCGCGTGGCGTCCGGGCTCGCGACCATCACCGAGACCGCGTTGTCCGGCGGTTGCGTCTGCTGCACGACGGCCCCGGTCGCGAGATCCCAGCGCGTAAAGCCCGCGTCGCGGTCGAGCGCGACGACGGCGTTCTGCTCGGGAGCGAACGCGGCCTGAATGGCCGGGTCGGTTGCGCCGCGCAGCGTCGCGAGGCTCGAGTCGGTTCGCAGCCAGAGGTGTCGCCACTCCCATCCGCGCAACGTTTCTTCGCACATTTCGAGGCGGCGACGGGCCTCCCCGACGGCGCGCGTCCGCAGGCACGCGTCCGCGGCGCTGACGTTGGCCACGTAGCTCTGGCGCTGGGCTTCGAGGCGGGCCGCGGTCTCGGCGTCGCGGGCCGCGATGGTCTCGCGGAGCCGATCGCCGGCGAGTTGCTCGGCGTGGCGCGCGCGGTCGCGATCGGCGCTGGCCCGGACGAAGCCGACCGTGGCGAGCGCGAGACCGGCGAAGAGCGCGGTGGTGACCAGCGCCGCGCCAATGAACAAACCGCGGTTGCGCCGCGCGAACTTGGCGAGCTTGTAGCCCACGCCCGGCGGACCGGCAAGCACGGGCTCGTTGTTGAGGTAGCGCTGCACGTCGAGCGCGAGTCCGTTGGCGGTTTCGTAGCGGCGGGTGCGATCCTTGTCGATCGCTTTCATCGTGATCCAGTCGAGGTCGCCGCGCAGGGTGCGCTGCAACGCGCCGGTGTCGACGCGCCGCGCGCGGGCGAGGTCGGCCGGCGCGGGTGTAGCGGCGGGCGACGGGTTACCACCGGCGCCCGGTCTGGCGGCGTCGGAAGCGGTCGGCCCCGGGGGCGCCGCGTGAAGCGCGGCGGAGCGCAGCGGCGTGCGCGGGCGGTAGATGGTGCTCAGGCGCGCGCTGGGCTTGGGCGGTTCGGTCTGGCGGATGCGGTGCATCATGGCCTCGAACCCGCCGCTGCGCAGCTCCTCGCGATCAAAGGGGAGCACGCCGACCAGCAGCTCGTAGAGCACGACGCCGAGCGAGTAGATATCGCTGCGGGTGTCGACGTCCAGGCCGCCGACGCCGGCCTGTTCGGGGCTCATGTAGTCGGGCGTGCCGATGAACTGGTTCATCTCGGTCTGCACGCTCTCGGCGCCCAGGCGCCGGTCGGTGGCCTTGGCGACCCCGAAGTCGATGATCTTGGGAACCGGTCGGCCGTCGTGGAGACTGACGAGGATGTTGGAGGGCTTGATGTCGCGATGGATGACGCCCTTCAGGTGGGCGTGCTGGATCGCGTGGCAGACTTCGATGAAAAGCGCGAGGCGCTCGGGGATCGCCAGCCGCTGTGCGTCGCAGAACGCGTTGACGGGCACACCGGGGACGAGCTCCATCACGAAGTAGGGTCGTCCGGCCGGGGTGGCGCCGGCGTCATAGACGCGCGCGATGTGCGGATGATCCATCAACGCGAGGGCCTGGCGTTCGGCCTCGAAGCGGGCCACGACCTGGCGCGTATCCATGCCCGCCTTGAGAATCTTCAGGGCCACGCGGCGCTGGACCGGCTGCTCCTGCTCCGCGACGTAGACCGTTCCGAAGCCGCCTTCGCCGAGCTTCTCGACAAGCCGGTACGGGCCGATGCGCAACGGCAGCGCGTCGTCGCCGGCGGCGGGCGCGCCCGCTCCGGTCGCGAGCGTCGCGTCGGCGCCGGTGAGACCGCGGGAGGTGGAAACCTGCGTGTCATCGGCAGACATCGCCACCACGCTACTTCGGCGCGGCGCGGCGATCAATCCGGGAGCGGGGCGGCGGCGGGCGCGACGGTGGCGGCAATCACGGACGTAATTGTGCGGATCAGCGTGGCGCGGTCGATCGGCTTGGTGGCGTATTCGGTGCAGCCGGCCGCGAGGCAGCGCTCCCGATCGGTCGACATCGCGTGTGCGGTGAGCGCGACAATCGGGCCGGCGTAGCCCGCCCGCCGCAGGGCCGCGGTGGCGCCGTAGCCGTCGAGCACCGGCATTTGCATGTCCATCAGGATGAGGTCGAACGCGTGGTGATCGGCGAGCGCGGCGTCGTACGCGCGCTGACCGTCCTCGACGCTGACAACGCTTGCGCCGGCGCGCTGTAGAACGCGCGAAATGAGCCGGCGATTGTCCGGGCCGTCTTCGGCGAGCAGGATCCTCAGCCCGGCCAGTGGGTTCGGCCCGCTCGCCGGTGTCGCGGCGCTCGGCGGCGGAAAACCAGTCGCCGCGTCCGCGTCGGCGGGCACGTGCGGTTCGCCGTCCGGGCGCGCGCGCAGCGCAACCTGGTCTTCGCACGCGACCGCCGGAATCGCGACCCGAAACGTGCTGCCGGCGCCAACGCGACTCTCGACGGTAATGTCGCCGCCGAGCGCGCGCGCGAGTCGCCGGCTGATGCACAGCCCGAGTCCCGTGCCCCCGTGACGCCGCACGGTCGAAGAGTCGGCCTGCGAGAATGGCTGAAAGAGACGCTCGATCACGTCGGGCTCGATTCCGGGCCCCGTGTCGGCGACGTCGCACTCGCACATCGCGCCCGC
>JBFXAM010000155.1:0-9018 GCA_050184295.1 Phycisphaerae bacterium
TGTCGATTCGTTCGCGGTTTCCGCCGGCGCGCCGCACATCGATAGAGCGGAGCCGCGGACCGCCGGGGAGCGGCCATGAGCGTCGGCTACGTCGCGGTGCAATGGATCCGCCACAAGCGCGTCTACGATCTCTTGATCGCGGTCGGCGTCGTGCTCTATCTGCTTGCGTTTGGCGCCGCCGGCAAGCTGATGTATCGCGGCCGCGATGCGCTCAGCGACGAGGTGCTGGCGCTTCGCGCGCTCGGCTCGTGTGCATTCCTTCTCCTGCACCTGATCCTCTGCATCGGCCCGCTCGCGCGACTCGATTCGCGCTTTGCACCGCTGCTTTACAACCGCCGTCATCTCGGCGTCGCGACCTTTCTCGTCGGGTTCCTCCACGGCGCGCTGGCGCTCGGCTACTACCACGGCTTCGGCGTGTGGAACCCGCTCGTGTCGCTGCTGGTCAGCAACACCAATTACGCGTCGCTGTCGGCGTTTCCGTTTCAGATTCCGGGCGTGCTCGCGTTGCTCGTTCTCTTTCTGATGGCTGCGACGAGTCACGACTTCTGGCTGCGAAACCTCGGCGCGCCGCTCTGGAAGCGCCTGCACATGCTCGTCTACGTCGCGTACGCGCTGCTGGTCGCGCACGTCGCGCTCGGCGCGCTGCAAACGCAGCGCAGCACGCTCCTCGCCGCGGCGCTCGGCGTCGGCGTCGCGACCGTCGCGGGTCTGCACATCGCGACCGGCGTGCGCGAGGCGCGGCGCGACGGCGTCGCGCGACCGCGGACGCCGTCGGGCGCGAGCGAAGCACCACCTGCACCGTGGATCGACGCCTGCGGCGTCGATGAGCTGCGAAGGGACCGCGGCCGCGCCGTCTCGGTCGCCGGCGGCGAGCGCATCGCGATCTTTCGGCACGCAGGCGGCGTTTCAGCGATCAGCAACGTGTGTGCCCACCAAGGCGGACCGCTCGGCGAAGGACGCATCATCGACGGCTGCATCACCTGCCCCTGGCACGGCTGGCAGTACCGTCCGCAGGACGGCCGGTCGCCGCCGCCGTTCACCGAGCGGCTGGCCACGTTTCGCGTGCGTGTCGCGTCGGGTCGCGTGTGGATCGACCCGACGCCGCTGCCGCCGGGCACGCCGGTCGAGCCTGCCCGCGTTGACGGAGGCGCCGCATGATGCCCGCACCGCGCGACGAGTTCTATGTCGGCTACCTGCCCGCGCCGCCGGGGATCGTCCTTTTCCTGCGCTACCTGCTGCCGCCGGTGCTGATTCTCACCGCGGGTTTTGCGGGCATCCTTGCGGCGCTGCACGGCAACCCCGGCTCGGGCGTGTGGGACACAACGACGCCGCAAACGATCGCCGGGGTGCTCAGCGCGGCGCCCTACCCGATGCTGCGCGTGCCCGACGCGGAAGCCGCCGCGGGCTTTCGCACGTATTTCGTCGTGGAGCAGGGAAAGTTCGCGGGCGGACAGCGCGCCGCGCGTTTCGACGGACAGCCGGTTCACGCTCGCGGCTGGCTTCTGGAGCGCGAAGGGCGGCGCATGATCGAGCTTGACGCCGGTCCCGGCGACCTGGCGCCCGGCGGCGGCGTCGCGAGCGCCGACCTGCGATCGCCGGCGATCGAACCGCTCGGCACGACGGTGCTCTGCGGCGAGATCGTGGACACGAAGTGCTACCTGGGCGCGATGAAGCCCGGCGAAGGCAAGACACACAAGGAGTGCGCGACGCTCTGCATTGCCGGCGGCATTCCGCCCACACTGGTCACCGAGACACCCGCCGGCGCGCGGTCTTATGTGCTGCTGACCAGCGTCACCGGCGGCCCGCTCGACGCGCGCATTCTGCCTTTTGTCGCCGACCCCGTCGAGATCGCCGGCGAGCTCGTCCGCTGCGGCGACGTGCTGATGTTACGCATCGATCCCGCGTCCATTCGGCGGTTCTGACGCGTGCGGCGCAAGCGCGCTGTAACCGCGCGGCCGGCGACTCATCCAAGCGCTGTGAGCCGGCGCGGTGCGCCCGGTCGAGCGATTCCCAGCCATGGCGGAGTACTCCCTTGACGACTCGCGAAGCGCGGCGCGGACTCATCGCGGTGATCACCGGATTGGCCGGGTTGGCGTTCGCGAGTCCCGCGCCGGGCGGGCCTCCGGCCGACTTCGCGCTGAAATCCGGCCAGCACACCTTTCGCTTGTCCGAGGCCCGCGGCGGCTACGTCGCGTTGCACTTTCTGTTGAAAACCGAGTGTCCGTACTGCGCTCGCGAGGTGCGCGATTACGCCGAGCGCAGCACGGCGCTGCCGGGCGTGACGCACGTGTTCATCAAGCCCGACAGCGATGCCGAAATCGCCGCGTTCGCGGCCAAGCTCGATCCTGCGGTGCGCGAATCACCCATCTATCGGGATGCCGACGACCAGCTTGCGAAGGCGTTCGAGATTCCCGACGGGTTCGCGTTTCATGGTACGACGACGCACTATCCGGCGCTCGTGCTCCTCGGCCCCGACGGGCGCGAGTTGTTCCGTCATGTCGGCAGAGACAACGCCGACCGCCTGGCGTTTGAGCAGTTCGCCGCCCGATATGCCGAGATCAGCCGCACGCCGGCCCTCGGGCAGTACAACCTTGCGAAGGACGGCGTCGCGCTCCAGGGCTACGACCCCGTGTCGTACGCGACGGGGGCGCCAAAGAAGGGCGACCCGAGACTCCGCTCCGACTACCGCGGCGTCACCTATCAATTCGCCGACGCGGCCCATCGCGAGCGCTTCGCGCGCGAACCCGAGCGCTTCGCGCCGGCGTACGGCGGGTGGTGCGCGACCGCGATGGCCGAGGGCCGAAAAGTCGAGGTCGATCCGCTCAACTACAAGATCGTCGATGGGCGCCTGATGCTGTTCTACAAGGGCTGGCTCGGCGACGCACTCAAGGACTGGAACCAGAGCGAGCCGAAGCTGCGCGCCGAAGCGGACGCCGCCTGGAGCAAGCTCGCGCCCGGCGATGCGCTGCCGTCGGCGACGCGCGGCGGCAAGCGATGAGCGCGCCGCGCCGCACGGCGTCCACCGCGGTCGCCGACACGGCGCCGGGCGCACCCGCGGGTGACGCTCGCACGACGTGCCGGGCCGCCGGCATCGCGAGTTGGATCGCGCAGGTGTGCGTCGCCGGGATTCTCGCCCAGACGCTCTACTTCAAGTTCACGGGTGCGCCGGAGTCGACGCACATCTTTCGCACGCTCGGCCTCGAGCCATGGGGGCGTTTCGCGACCGGAGTCGCGGAACTCATCGCGGTTGTGCTGCTGCTCACGCCGCGAACGGTGGCGCTGGGGGCGGGGCTGGCGCTGGGCGTGATCGCGGGGGCGCTCGTGGGACACCTCACCCGGCTTGGGATCGCGGTGCAGAACGACGGCGGGCAGCTGTTCGGCTTGGCGCTGCTGGTGTTTGCAGGTAGCGTGCTGATCCTGATGATCCGCCGTCACCAACTCCGGGCGTTCGGCGGCCGCCTGGTCGCGGCGGTGCGAGCGTCGCGCGACGAGGGTCTCGTCGCGGCCGACTCAAGGAAGAGCGATTCCCGATGTCCACCGTTGGAAGCGACCCGCTGACCGCGCGCGCCGCTGACCGCGAACCGCTGAGTGCGCTCGCCGCCGTATTGGGTCAACTCCGCGCGCTGGTTGCGTCGCTTTCGGACGCGGATTACACGCGCGACGGCAGCGCGGTCGTCGCGGGGACGATCGGCGGTCACGTCCGGCACTGCCTCGATCATGTGAATGCGCTGCTCGGCGGCCTGGCGACGGGCGAGATCGACTACGACGCCCGCGAGCGCGGCACGGCCGCAGAGACCCGGCCGGCCTCCGCGGTCGCGCTGCTCGACGAGCAGCTCGCGGCGCTGGCCGCATGTCCCGCGGATGCGCTCGCACGTCCCTTGCAGATGCGGATGTGCATGACGCGCGACGGCGCGCCGCGCACCTTCGCGACGACCATCGGCCGCGAGATCGCTTTTGTCCACAGCCACACGATTCACCACAACGCCACCATCGCGGCACTCGCCCGGGCGTTCGGCGCCGGGGTGCCGGACGACTTCGGCTATGCGCCCGCGACGCTGGCGTATCTCGACCGGCAGTCATGTGCACCTTCACCGTCGTTGCGCTGAGCGCGGACGTCGCGGGCGGCGCGCCCGCTGCACCCGCTGCGTCCTTCGGCGGCTTTCGCATCGCCTTCAATCGCGACGAATCGCGCCGGCGTCCGGCGGGTCTGCCGCCGGTCGAGCGCGTCTATGGCCCGCGCCGCGCGCTGCTGCCGATCGACCCCGTTTCGGACGGCGGCTGGATCGGCGTCAACGACGCGGGCCTGGCGCTCGCGCTGCTCAACGTCTATGCGCCGCCGCCGGCGTCGACGACACGCGAGAGTCCGCCGGCCGATGATCCGGCTGTTCGGCCGTGGACCACGTCGTCCGCGCACGGCCGGCTCAGCCGCGGCGGGATCATTCCCGGGTTGTTGCATCTGACCACGGCTGCGGAGGTCGCCGCCGCGCTGCGCCGCCTTGCGCTGGCGGACTATCCGCCGTTCCGCGTGGTGGCGACTGACGCGCTCGGCGAAATCCGCGATCTGTACAGCGACGCTCGCACGCTGCGCTTGGGCACGGTTCACGTCCGCGACGGCCCGCTGCTGCTGACCTCCTCCGGCCTCGGCGACGGGGTCGTCGATCCGCCGCGCCGCCGCTTGTTCGAAGAAACGGTGTACGGCGCGATGGATCCGCTCGCGGCGCAGGCGACATATCATCGGCATTCGTGGCCCGACGCGCGCCACCTGAGCGTCTGCATGTCGCGCGCCGACGCACGCACGGTGAGCCACACGACGATCGACGTGACACGCGAACTCGTCGCGATCGAGTACTGGCCCGAGGCGCCCGACCAATCGCCGGCCTCGATCCGGCGCGCGCTCCCGCGGGAGGCCGTCGTTTGAGCCGCTCCGCCCCACCGCTCGTGCGCGTCCGCCGCGCGCCCGCCATCTACCTTGCGCTGCTGGGCGCGTCCTGCGCCGTGCAGTTCGTCTGGCCGCGACCCGCGCCGCCGGCGGCCGGCGAGCATGCCGTTCACGCCCCGCGCCAGACCGCGAATGGCTGCCCGACGGGCGGCGACGCGGTGCGCATCGTGTATCGCGACACCGGCCCGCGCGACGCCGACGTCGTCGTGCTGCTGCATGGCAGCCCCGGCGTCGCCGCGAATTTCGCGCACCTGGAGCCGCTGCTCGCGCCGCGCTACCGCGTGCTGGCGCCGGACTTGCCCGGTTTCGGAAAGTCCACGCGCGCGATACCCGACTACGGCATCCATGCCCAGGCCCATTACGTGCTCGCATGGCTTGACGCGCTCGGCGTCGAACGCGCGCACCTGCTCGGATTCTCGATGGGCAGCGCCGTCGCCTTGCACGTGGCCGAGCTCGCGCCGCAGCGCGTGCGCTCGCTCGTGTTCTACGGTGGTCTCGGCGTGCAGGAAGGAGAAGGCAGCGGCGATTATTACTTCGAACACTTCAAGTACGCGCTCGGGTGGGGGTTGCTGGTCGCGGGGCCGGAGCTGGTGCCGCACTTCGGCCTGCTCGGCGCGCGCAGCGCTCGGCACGCGTTCATCCGCAGCTTCTGGGACACCGATCAACGCCCGCTGCGCGCTCTGCTCGGGCGACTGCGAGCGCCGCTGCTCGTCCTGCACGGGCGCGACGACCCGCTCGTGCCGGTGTGGGCCGCACGCGAGCATCACCGGATCGTGCCGGAAAGCGAACTTGTCGTGTTCGACGCCGGACACTTCATGCTCTTCAACGCCGCGGACACGCGCAGGCTGGCCGACGAGATCCTCCCGTTTATCGAGCGGGCCGCCGCGAGTCCGCCGGTCGTCGCGCGCCGCACCATGGATCCGTTCGCGAGCGAGCGGCCCGCGCCGCTGCTGCCGGGACAGGTGCGGATCGCGCGTGGCGTGAACGCCTGGCTGCTGATGGCGCTCATCGGCGGTGCGACGTTCGTGTCCGAAGACCTGACGTGCATCGCGACGGGGCTCCTGATTCGCGCGCAACACCTCGATCTGTTCGTGGGGATCATCGGCTGCTTCGTCGGCATTTTCGTCGGCGACCTCGGGCTTTGGCTGCTCGGGCGCGTCTGCGGGCGGCGGGTGCTTGCGTGGCGCATTGTTCAACGCCGTCTGCCCGCGGCCCGCTTTGAGCGGCTCGGCGCGTGGCTCGACCAGCACGCGTTCAAGGCCGTCATCACGGCGCGATTCGTGCCCGGCACGCGCTTTGCGGTCTACGTCGGCGCGGGAATCGTCGGACGCCGCGCGGGTCGATTCGTCCTCGCGGCACTCGTCGCGAGCCTGCTGTGGACGCCGCTTCTGGTGGCGCTCGTCGTGTTGCTGGGCGAGCGCGTGGTCGCGCCGCTGGAGCGCGTGCTCGGGTCGGGGTGGTTGGCGCTGCTGGCGGCTCTGGGGGTTCTCTTCCTGATCGTGCGTGGCGGCGAGTACCTGCTCACGCCGCTCGGGCGCGCCAAGCTCGGCGCCCGCGTCGCGCGTCTATGGCGCTGGGAATTCTGGCCCGCGTGGCTGTTTTACCTGCCGCTCGTGCCTTGGATCGCCTGGCTCGCGCTGCGACATCGCGGCCTGACGACGCCGACGGCCGCCAACCCGGCGATTCCCCACGGCGGCGTCGTGGGCGAGTCGAAGTTCGACATTCTGCGGCAATTGCCGCCCGAGTTCGTCGTGCCGACCGAGCGCCTCGACCCGGCGCCGGCCGGCGAGCGCACGGCGCGGCTGGAACGCGTCATTCAGGAGCGCGGCTGGGCGCTGCCGCTGATCCTCAAGCCCGACGCGAGCCAGCGCGGCGCGGGGCTCAAACTGCTGCGTGACCTCGCGGACGCGCCGGCATATTTCGCCGCGCACCCCGACCCGGTCATCGCGCAGGTCTACCATCCCGGTCCGTTCGAAGCAGGCGTGTTCTACGTGCGGGTGCCCGGCGAAGCGCGCGGCCGCATTTTTTCGATCACCGACAAGCGGTTTCCGGTGCTGCGCGGCGACGGTCGGCGGACCGTCGAACAGCTCATCTGGGCGCACCCACGCTACCGCATGCAGGCGGCGGTGTTTCTCGCGCGACTCGACGGGCAGGCGGCGCGCGTGCTCTCGAACGGCGAGGCGCTGACGCTGGCGGTCGCGGGCAATCACTGCCAGGGAACGCTCTTTTGCGACGGTGCGCACCTCGCAACGGCGGCGCTCGAAGCGACGATCGACCGCACGGCCCGCGCGTTCGACGGGTTCTTCTTCGGCCGCTTCGACGTGCGCTATTCCGACGTCCAGGCGTTCAAGGACGGGCGGGACTTCGCGATCGTCGAGTTGAACGGCGTGACGAGCGAATCGACGAACATCTACGATCCGTCGTGGCCGCTCTGGCGGGCGTATCTCACGCTCTACCGTCAGTGGGCGATTCTGTTCGCGATCGGGGCGCGCAACCGCGCCGCGGGACACGCCGTCACGCCGCTGCGGACGATCTGGCGCGCGACTCGCGCGTATTACCGGCAGCGGCGGGTGCGGTTGCTGGCGGACTAGTGGAGTGCCTCATTCAGACCGCGACGTATTGGAGCCGCGACATTCATGTCGCGCGGCGGTTCCGCGCGGATTGAAGGCCGCGGCTCGGTCCGTGATATGATCGTCGTTTCCTTCGAGGCACTACACTAGCGATCGCTCTGCGACACGACGGCGTCGACAAACGCGTCGACGTCGAACACGTCGATTTCGCCGTCGCGGTTGACATCGGCGAGGTCGCGGCGGCACCAGCCGTAGTTCTGTTGATAGAACTCGGCGTCGACGAGTGCGACGACGAAGGGGTCGATGTCGAAGTGGTTGACGCGTTTGTCGCAGTTGAGATCGCCGGGCTTCGGCGGAATGTAGACGGCGATGCCGCGGCCGCCGCGGTGGCCGGTGGGGAAGCGGAAAACCTCCCGGCGGCTGCCGGTGTTGGGATCGGCGGCGTAGACGCCAAACCAGTCGGCGACCCAGAGCGTACGTTCATCGTCGGAGAAAGCGAAGGCGCGATCGCCGAAGAAGGTCGCCGGGAGCAGGCGTCGTGTGGTTGGATCCATGCGATCATAACGGACGATACCAGGCGCGCCCGATGCAAATATATTGCCGCGACGATCGATGGCGAGCGCGGTGGCGGCCGCGCCTTCTGCGGGACCGAACTGCGATACCTGGCCGTCTGACGTGACGAGTGCGAGCGCGCCAGCATGACCCGGAAGCGGCATGCTCGTCATGATCTCATCCGTCGGTGTTCGCGCAACCGGTCCGCCACCCGCTGTCCGGTCGATTACGAACTCGGCGACCTGCGAGCCTAATCGGATTCGCATCATTGGCCAGGTCGACTCGGAGGCGAAGTAGAAGTTTCCGAATCGGTCCCAGGCGGGTCCGGTGTGTGAATATGGATTGACAATATCGGAATAGCGAACCGAAACCACGCCGTCGGAATCGAGGGCAAGAATATTGTCTCCGCTGTAGTTCAGAATGTAAAGATACCGCCCGGCCGGCGTAAACGCCATGCCATTGTTCGTGCATAGCCCTTGCTCGTAACCCGCAATGATCCACGATTCGCCGGTTTCCGGATCGATCTGGCGAATCCAGTTCTCCTGTTGCAGGCAGCCTTCCCGTGTCTGTTCGTGGACGTAGAGGTGACCGGGAGGGAAGGCGGCGGCGTGCATGGCACGCCCCGCGAGCAGCAGAAGCGTCAACGGGACAGCGCGACGGACGACCATGGCGAACTCCCCGAAGTCTTGATGAGGCATTGTAGCACGAATCCCGGACGCGCGGTAGCCTGTCTTTCGCCTGCGATCTGCGCCCGGATCGCGGCGCGCTGGCGCCGGTTGCTCGGCGTGCGGTTCTCACTTCTTCCGGGCGTTCGGAGACGGAGCATGAGTTCACGTCGCGTGCAGGTCCTCGTGTTGGTCGCGTTGCTTGCGCGGGCGGCCGGCGCCCAGCACGTAGGGCAGGTCGCGGCTGTTTGCGACCTGCCGCTTCTGACCGGAGGCGGAGCGCTTTCCCTAC
>JBFXAM010000156.1:0-8939 GCA_050184295.1 Phycisphaerae bacterium
GGCTCGTCTTGTGGCGCGGCTGGACCAAACTCGAAAGCATGGTCGCAGGAGCAGCGGCAATCCAGGCGGTGAGTTGTGGGCAAACTTGAGGCTGAATCCCCGGGCAACGCGCGTGCGCCCTCCGGGCAAACCGCGTGTGGGCGGTACTTGCACCCACGATCCGGATGCCGACCCCGCAGCGCGGCGTGCCGCGCGAACGTAGCCGACCGGCGGTTCGTCGGCTAGCATTCGGCGTTTGCTGGCACGGAGGCGGCTTGGTGTCCCAGTCGGCACAGAATTACGAGCGCTACTGCCCCGGCGAGGAGCGCACGCGCATCTCCGACGCCATCTGCCTGGGCCGCCGACGCGCCAACTTTCACAAATGCCCGGGCTGCCAGTTCAACGACGACGAGCACGGCCGCCCGCCTTTCGAAGCCGGCTACATCGGTCAGCGGCTGGCGGTCGCGAGCCTCAGCGAACCCACACGGACCCCCATGATCGACAAAGTCTTCAAGGCCTACGACGTGCGCGCGACGTATCCCGATCCGCTCAACGAGGACGTCGCGTGGCGCATCGGCAACGCGACCGCCCAGTTTCTCCGCTCGGCGCTCAGCGGCTACGACCGCAGCGACGAGGCGATGAACACGCTCATCGTCGGCCGCGACATGCGCAAGAGCAGCCCGTCGCTCGCCCATGCCTTCATCGAGGGCGCGCGCGCCGCCGACGCCCGCGTCGTCGACATCGGCATGGTCGACACCTCGCAGATCTATTTCGCCACCAACTATATGCCCTGCTGCGGCGGCGTGCAGGTCACCGCCAGCCACAACCCGTCGCACTACAACGGCTTCAAAATCAGCGGCCCGAAGGGCAAACCGATCGGCGCCGAGACCGGGCTCAAGGAGATCGCGCGCATCGCCGCCGCGATCTCGCGCCATCGGGTCCCCGACGTGGAACGCATCCGCACGATGGACCTTTCGGATGCGTATCGCGAGTTCCTCCATCGCTTCCTGACGCCGCCGCGACCGCTGAAAATCGTCGTCGACGCGTCCAACGGCATGGCGGGCCGCTGGTTCCCGATCCTGTTCTCCGGCGTGCCGAATCTGACGGTGATTCCGCTGAACTTCGAGCACAACGGCGAATTTGTGCATCCACCCAACCCGCTCGTGCCCGCGAACCTCGAGCAGCTTCGCAGCGCCGTCCGCGAGCAGCAGGCCGATCTGGGCGCGTGCTTCGACGGCGACGCCGATCGCTGCATGTTCGTCGACGAGCACTGCGAGATCGTCCGCTGCGATCTCGTGACCGCGCTGCTCGCCGGCGAATACCTCCGCCAGCGACCCGGCGCCACCGTCGTTTTCGACCTGCGCTCCAGCCGCATCGTCCCCGACGTCATCCGCCGCAGCGGCGGCGTGCCGCGCCGCGAACGCGTCGGACACGTCTTCATGAAGCGCGCGATGGCGGAAAGCGACGCGGTCTTCGGCGGGGAGCTGAGCGGACACTTCTATTTCCGCGATTTCTTCTACTGCGACTCGGGGCTGCTGTCGTTCATCGCGATCCTGAACGTGATGACCACGACCGGCCGCTCGCTGCACGAGCTGATCGCCCCGCTCAACGTCTACGCCGCCAGCGGTGAGCGCAATTTCGAGAACGACGACAAGACCGGCACGTTCAAGCGCATCGCGGCGAAGTACGGCGATGCCGAGATCGACGACCTCGACGGCGTGACCGTGCAATATGCGGACTGGTGGTTCAACATCCGCGCGTCGAACACCGAGCCTTTGCTGCGCCTGAACATGGAGGCGGCCAGCCCGGCGTTGCTGGAAAAGAAACTCGCGGAGCTCACGCCGCTGCTCGGCAAGCCGGCCCAAGAGCATTGATTCGAATGGAAGGAACGGGCATCCCAAGCGGACCGGGCGTCCTGCCCGGCCTTCCGTGATCAGGTGCGATGGGCCGGACGCCTCGCCCGGCTCTTCTCGCTGAAGGTCAGTTGGCCCGGGTGTCTGGCCCGCCTCTCTCCTCGCTGAGATCAGTTCGCCCGGGTGTCTGGCTGGGCTCTCCGCGCTGAAGGTCAGTTGGCCCGGGTGTGTGGCCTGCTTCTCTCGTCGCTGAGATCAATTGGCCGGGGTGTCTGGCTGGGCTCTCCGCGCTGAAGGTCAGTTGGCCCGGGTGTGTGGCCTGCTTCTCTCGTCGCTGAGATCGATTGGCCGGGGTGTCTGGCTGGGCTCTCCGCGCTGAAGGTCAGTTGGCCCGGGCGAATGGGGCGCCCTTGCGTCATGTCCTGGTCCGATCGAGAGTTTCGGTCCCGCAGCGATCGAGCATTTCGGTCCCGGAGGGACCGAGGAATGTAGCCGCGGGTGAAGGTCGCGCAGCGACCGGAACCCGTGGCCGGCTCGTTGCGTGCTGACCGCCCCGGCAGGGGCGGCGGAACACCCGCGCGAACGCCTGCCCATCGGCATTTCCTCCGCCCCTGCCGGGGCGGGACCGATGCGCCGCCATCCACGGGTTCCGCGGCGTTCCGCCGCTCCACCCGCGGCTACAGCCCGTCACCCCGTGGGGGTGAACAACCAGACGCAGACGCGGATAAACAGCCGGCAGGCGCGCGGCTACAGCCCGTCACCCCGTCGGGGTGAACAACCAGACGCAGACGCGGATGAACATCCGGCAGGAGCGCTTCGTACAAACCCGGCGCCCCTTCGGGTTGAACAGCCAGATGTGGATCGGGGTGGATATCCAGCGAACGGATGACCACCACCCGTCCACCCGTCGGGGCGAACGACATACGAAGAAGCGAGCAGGAGTAGGGCCGCCGCTCGAGCGCCCCCCCCAGCCGCTACTTCTTCACCGCCGGCGCCGCCGCGCGGATGAACAGCTCCGCCAGTTGCTTCTCGTCGACCGCGCTCGGCGCCTGCGTCAGCGGACAATAGCCTTCCTGCGTCTTCGGAAACGCGAACGTGTCCTGAAGATTATCCAGCCCGTTCAGCAGCATCACCAACCGATCGACACCCATCGCAAAACCGCCGTGCGGCGGCGGACCGTGCCGCAGCGCCCGCAGCAGGAAGCCGAACTTGAGCTCGGCCTCGTCGGGACCGAGGCTGAGCAACTGGAAGATCTGGCTCTGCACGTCGGCGCGGTGGATCCGGATGCTGCCGCCCGCCAGCTCGACCCCGTTGACCACCACGTCGTACGCCTTCGCGCGTGCCTTGAGCGGAGCGCTTTGCAGGAGGGGCACGTCCTCGTCCAGCGGCGCGGTGAACGGATGGTGGACGGCGTAGTAGCGTCCGTCGTCGGGGTGATACTCCAGCAGCGGGAAATCGATCACCCACAGAAAGTGCCACAATCCCGGCGGGATCAGGTTCCGCCGCCGAGCGAGCTCCTCGCGCAGCCGCGCGAGGTACTTGCACACGTTGTCGGCGCTGTCGGCGGCGAAGAAGAGCGCGTCGCCGGGCTGCGCGCCGGTCGCGGCGCAAAGCTCGGCGACCAGCGCCGGCGAGAAGAACTTCGCCACGCCGGTCTTGAAGTGCACGTCACCGGCGGCGGCTCCCGTGTCCGCGCCGCCCGCCCCCTTTTCCACCTTCACATACGGCAGTCCGCCGGCGCCGATGCCCCGCAGAATCGCCTGGAGACTGTTGTCGGCCTTCTCGATCTCGCTCTGCGAGAGGTCCGCGCCGCCGGGCAGGCGGATGCAGCGGACGACGCCGCCAGCGTCGAGCGCGCTGGTGAACACCTTAAAGTCGGTTTGGCGCGCGATGTCGCTGATGTCGCGGATCTTCAGGTCGTAGCGCGTGTCCGGCCGGTCGATGCCATACTCCCGCATCGCCTGCTCGTACGACATGCGCGGAAAGGGCGTTGGCACTTCGACGCCGAGAATCTCCTTCCAGATGCGGACCAGGTACCCTTCCGCGACGCGCAGCACGTCGTCCATCTGCACGAACGACATCTCCACGTCGAGCTGCGTGAACTCCGGCTGGCGGTCCTTGCGGCTGTCCTCGTCGCGGAAACACCGCACGATCTGAAAATACTTGTCGAATCCGCTCATCATCAACAACTGCTTGAACAACTGCGGGCTTTGCGGCAGCGCGTAGAAGCTGCCCGGCTGCTTGCGGCTCGGCACGAGGAAGTCGCGCGCCCCCTCCGGTGTGCTCTTGGTGAGAAAAGGCGTCTCGATCTCGAAAAAGCCGCTCGCGTCGAAGTAGTCGCGGATGATCTTCACCGCGCGGTGCCGGCTGATGAGCGCCTTTTGCATCAGCGGTCGGCGCAGGTCGAGAAACCGATACTCCAGCCGCAGTTCGTCGTTGACGTTGATCTCGTCCTCGACCGGGAAGCGCGGCGTCTCGGACGTGCTCAGGATGTCGAGTTCGTGGACGTTGATCTCGACCTCGCCGCTGCGGATCCGAGGGTTGATCATCGTGTCGGGACGGCGTGCGACCTCGCCGCGGACGGCGATGCAGAATTCGCTGCGCAGCTTGCCGGCGGTTTCGTGCGCCTTGGGGTCGGTCTCGGGATTGAACTTGAGCTGCACCAGGCCTTCGCGGTCGCGCAGATCGATGAACACCATGCCGCCGTGGTCGCGCCGCACAGCGACCCAGCCGACGAGCAGGACCGATTGACCGATCAGGTTCGAAGCGACGTGCCCGCAATAGCAGGTCCGCTGGTTATAGGGCAATGCCACAATCGTTCTCCGTTCGCAACCGACGCGATCCCTGCGCGAACGGCGGCCCGGCTGACGCGGCGGGGCGCGGCCGCCGACGCGATCCGCGCGAGCCGCGGCGCGGGAATAAACAGTCATCGTATCGGCGAACGCGCGAGGTGGTCAAAAAACCGCCCGCGCCGCGCTCGCGTCCGCGGGTATCCCGCGCGCGGGTGCAGATCGGAAACCCGTGCGCCGAGCATGAGGGCGCGTACGGCGCCGTGAATCGAAACCCCGTGCGCCGCGCACGCGGCCGGGCCCGCCGCTGGGCGCGGCGGGTTCTGCCGTGCGACGGATGCAACCCAAAATGAGACGCACCCTCCGAATCCTGTGCACAATGGTCGAATCCGGCACGCCCGATCCACGCCGCGGCGCTCACGCCGTTACGATGGTGATCGAGCCATGCAACCCGCCGATGCCCGACCGACGCCGCCGACGACGCCCGCCGACGCTGCGAACGAACCCCGCGCCGCGCACGTCGTCGAAGTCGAGCTGAACTGGGGCGGCGACCTGAAGTCCGTCGCGTGTCCGACTCTCCCCGACGCCGCCATCATCTCCAAGCTCCGCGACGCGGTCGCACCGTGGAGGCACTACGGCGTGATGGCCCGCCGGCTCGCGATCATCCGCAAGTATCACGCGCTCCCCGGCATCGCCGTCGCGTTCTACACGGCCAAACGCCGCCTCGCGATCCCTCCGCCGCTGCGCGTGCCGTTCGAACCGCTGGAACTCGACGAGGGGCACGCCAACGTCACCGGCCTGATCGATTCGCTCGAACCCGCCGCCGCGAGCGCCGCACGAAAACGGCCGATCGCCCGCTGGGTCGTGCGCATGGGGATCATGACGGCGATCCTGCTGCCGCAAGTCGTCAACGGACTGGTTCAGGTGATTGTCCACCGCAAGGCCTGGGCGTATTGGCTGTGGGGGCTCATCATCGGTTCGATCGTGCTGGTGGGCGCGATCAACTGGCTCATCACGCCCCAATGGTTGCTCGTCCCCGGCGGCGTCGTCCTTCGCCGCTCGATGTTCGGACGGATCGGGGAATCGCTTCGCCGCTACACGCCGGCAGACGCGGTGCTCGTGCTGCGGCCGATGAACCCCGGCTGGAACGCGGAACTGTGGCGTGAGAGCGGCGTCACGCGCCGCCGGGCCACCGATCTCGAAGCTCAGCTCCTGCTCGCCGCGTGGCAGAACCCGTTGCCACCGCCGGATGAGCAGCGCTTGGCGGAATGGCGCTGAGGCGAATACCTCGCGTCCGATCAGGCGGATGGCGCGTCTTCCCCGGCCGCCGGCCACGACGTCAGGTCGTGGAACATCGCGCCGAATCCCATCGGAAACAATTCGACAAGCGGTGTGATGTTTGCCGCAAGTCGCGCCGCGGCGGCCTGTGACTTCTCTGCGATCTGCGCGGTGCTGGGACGATCGGTTCCATAGAGCAGTCGTTTCAACTGGCGCTTGCGCTCCGTCACACCGGACGG
This sequence comes from Phycisphaerae bacterium, assembly GCA_050184295.1. Classification (GTDB taxonomy): domain Bacteria; phylum Planctomycetota; class Phycisphaerae; order UBA1845; family Fen-1342; genus JBFXAM01. The sequence goes on from JBFXAM010000156.1 coordinate 6,139, forward strand.
GTTCTGGGCGAGGAACCGCGCCCAATGCGCTTCTGACATTTCAGGACGCTCGCCGCAGAGGTACCACGCCTCGATCGCCGGATATGCGACGGCGATGCCCACGCGCAGCGGCACTCCCGCCGGGCGCGGCTTGCGCACGCAGCCCGCGACGGCAGCGTCGGCCGCTTGGCGCAACATGCAAACGCGGCACAGCGGGTCGCGCACTGAATTGTGTGCGGGGGTGTGCAGCGTATCGCCGTTCCCGTCGGCCAAAACGACGAGCGCGTCGCCGTCGGAGTTGAAGTACGCCGCACGGACGACGTTTGGCAGGATATTCAGCACCGCCGGCCAGCCCGGATTTCGCGCGACCGGCGTTCCGGCGGCCGGCGCGGTGCCCGCGCCCAGCGCGCCGGTCAACACCGTGCCCAGCGACTTTTCGTCGTAACTCGACTCGGCCAGCAGAGCGAGCTTCACGTTCCCTCTGGAACACCGCCCAGAATGCCGCTGTACCAAACATCGCCGAGCGGCGGACTGTCGCTGAGAATTTCATCAGCATGTGGCGTGTCAACCAGCCGCTGAAACTTCGCGTCGCCATTCGACTTGCTCGCGATGACGACGTCTTCGGGATGGTCCCGGAAGAGGTTCAGAAAGTACGGCGAGTGCGTGGTCGCAATCACCTGCACCGGCGACCGCGATTCGCCGTGCTCGGCGGGAAACGCGAGCCGGTTCAGCGCGTCGTAGACCAGCCGGAGCAAGCGCGGGTGAATGCCGTGGTCCGGTTCCTCGATGGCAACAAGTGTCGGCGGCTCCGGCAAGTGCGCAAGCGTGAGCATCGCGAGCACATAGAGCGTGCCGGCGGAAAGGTCGTTCGCGCCGATGCGAGTCGGTTTCCCGCTTCTGCGGAGGAAGAGCTGCTTCTCGCCTTCCGCAACCCAATCTAGGACGATCCGATTGTACTCGGGGAACCACTCCCGCAGGGACGCGTTGAGGGTCTCCCAGCGCTCCGGCTCGCGGTCCCCAAGCCAATCCAGCACGCCCGAAAGGTCGCGCCCGTTGTAGGCCAGCTCGACCCGTGGCACGATCCGCACCGGCTGCGCGAGCGCTTCTGCGTCCAGTGAGAACGTCCTCACTCCCGCAAGGAACGGCAACGCCGCTGCGGTCGCCGGGTGCGAATCTCGGCGAATACCAACGAAATTCGTGGCGCTCCAGTGCAGAGAGATCGCGAAACTCCCATGCTGATTCCTGCCGCGTACGGAGATGCTTGTCTCCGTGAGCCCACCCGCGCCGGCAGTCTGGACCATCCGCGTAGGGGAGGGATTCGTGCTGGTGAGCAACGCCTCACGCACGAGTCGCAAACTCTGGACCGCCGTCGTCTTCCCGCTCCCGTTCGGCCCCACAATCAAGGTGAACGGCCGTAGCGGCAGCGTCGTGTCGCGCAGGCAGCGAAAGTTCTGAAATTGAATTGACTCGATCATGGCGTCACCGACGATTCTATCGGCCGGATCACGCACCCATGCAAACACGGTGTGGCATCACTCAATCAGCGACTTCCCCGTCATTTCCCCCGGCGGCTCCAGCCCCAGCATCGTCAGCGCCGTCGGCAGCACGTCGGCCAGCCGACCGCCGCTGCGCAGCTTTCGCCCGCGGAACGGCTCGCCGATGACGTACAGCGGCACGTCGTAGGTCGTGTGCGACGTGTGCGGTCCGCCGGTTTCGGGGTCGATCATCTGCTCCAGGTTCCCGTGGTCCGCCGTCACGATCGCGCAGCCGCCCGCGTTGCGCACCGCGTCCAGGACGCGCCCCACGCACTCATCGACCACGAGACACGCCTTCACCGCCGCCGGCAGCGACCCCGTGTGCCCCACCATGTCCGGGTTCGCGTAGTTCAGCACGATCAGGTCGTCGACGCCGCCCGCGATCCGCCTGACGACCGCGTCGGTCAGCTCGTGCGCCGACATCTCCGGCTTCTGGTCGTACGTGCTCACCTGCGGCGACGGGACCAGCAGACGCTCCTCGCCGGCGAAAGGCTCCTCGCGGTAGTCGTTGAAGAAGAACGTGACGTGCGCGTACTTCTCCGTCTCGGCACAACGAAACTGGCGCAGCCCCAGCCCGCTCAGAAACGCGCCCGCGATGTTCTCCATCTTCGGCGGCTTGGGAAACGCGACCTTTACGGGCAATCCGCTCTCGTACGCCGTCAGGGTGACGAACGAGAGGTCGAGCTTTGCGGCGCGCCGAAAGCCCATCGTGCGCTCTTCGCCGGTCTTGTCCTTCCCGCGATACGGAAATTCGTCCAGCGTGAACGCCCGCACCAGTTGCCGGGGCCGGTCCCCGCGAAAATTGAAGAAGATCACCGCGTCGCCGTTGCGGATCGTGGCCACCGGCGTCAGGCCGTCGTCGGTGATCACGGTCGGCGGGACGAACTCGTCGCCGGCCATGTTGGGCTCGGTGGGGTGCGCGTAATAATGCTCCAGCGCCTCGACCGCGTTCGCCGCCGCGTCGCCTTCGCCTTGCGTGAGCAGCCGATACGCGCGATCGGTTCGCTGCCAGCGGTTGTCGCGATCCATCGACCAATAGCGCCCGCACACGCTCGCGATCGTGCCCACGCCGATCCGCCGAAGCTCCTTCCCGATCCGCCGCACATACCCGATGCCGCTGTTCGGCGGCGAGTCGCGTCCGTCGGTGAACGCGTGCACGAACACGGCTCGCAGGCCGCGCCGGGCGGCGAGCTCGACGCACGCGACGAGGTGATCGAGACTCGAGTGCACACCCACGTCGCTGGCCAGCCCCATGATGTGCAGGCGTGATTTTCGTGCCAGGCAGCG
>JBFXAM010000157.1:0-8871 GCA_050184295.1 Phycisphaerae bacterium
AACCCGGCGCGCCGCGCGCCCGCGACTGGTCGCGACGCGTCGTCGCCCGCAGCGATCGCATCTTCCGACGCGTCGCGCGCCGTGCCGCCGCGTCCCGCGCCTGAGTGCGGCGGCGCCGAATCGACCGAAGTGCGCCACGGGAGCGCGAATGCGCGTCGCGATCGTGCAGGAGCATCTCGACCCGGCCCGCGGCGGCGCCGAGCGATCGGTGCTGGAGATGGCCGACCAGCTCGCCCAACTCGGGCTGGATGTCGCGCTCGTGTGCGCATCGACCCCCGCGAATCACGCCGGCGATCCGCTGATGGCACGCGTGCGCTTGCACGTCGTCGACGCGCGCGGCGTCACCCGGCGGGCGCGCACGCGCCGCTTCATCGATCACGCCGACGCGCTCTGCCGCGCCGAACGCTTCGACGTCGTGCACGCCATCACGCCTTGCCGCTCCGCGACGGTCTACCAGCCGCGCGGCGGAACATATCACGACACGATCGAAAGCGGCCTGCAACGCACGGCCAACCCGCTCTGGCGCGCGGTCCGCCGGTTGGCGCGCCGCCTCAACGGCCGGCAGCGCGACTTGCTGGCGCTCGAACGGGCGCTGCTCACGCGCGCGTCGCCGCCGTGGGTCGCCGCCGTGTCGGAGCGTGTGGCGCGCGACGTGCGTGCCGAGTATGGGACGCCGGCGGAGCGCGTCTGCGTCGTCTTCAACGGCGTGAATTACGCGCCGCTGGAACCGGCGGACGAGCGCGCGGCACGGGCGCGCTTGCGGAGCGCGTGGTGCGTGGGCGACGACGCGCGAGTCGTGCTGTTCGTCGCACACAACTATCGTTTGAAGGGGCTCGCGGAGTTGCTGCGCGCGCTGGCCACGCGCCCGACGGAGCGCGCCGCGCGCTCCCGGCGCGTGCTGGTGGTCGCCGGCCGCGGCTGCGCCGCGCCGTTTCAGCGGCTGGCCGCGCGGCTGGGAGTGGCGCGCGAGGTTCACTTCGTCGGATCGACAGAAAACGTGCGTGCGCACTACGCCGCCGCGGACGTGCTCGCCCACCCGACGTGGTACGACCCTTGCAGCCGCGTGGTGCTCGAGGCGCTTTGCGCAGGCCTGCCGGTGGTGACGACCGCCTGCAACGGCGCATCCGAAGCGATCGAACCGGGGCGCCATGGGTACGTCGTGGATTCGCCCCAGAACGTCGGGGCGTTGCGCGACGCGATCGAAGCGGCGCTGGCGCCCGCCGTCCGGGCGAGTTGCGTCGCGGACCTGGCGCCGCTGCGCGCGCGACTGAGCATGGCGCGGCACGCGCGGGAGCTGGCGGCGTTGATGAAGCGCGTCGCGGCGGGCACGGCCCGGAACGGCTGATAACTCGAACGGACGCGAATCCAAGCCAGTCTTAACACCGTCGGGCTATACTGGGCCGGTCGTGAGGGGCTGGGGCAATCCAATCGGATGACGATGACCGGCCCCGCATGACGTGCGCGTTTGGACGTACACGACACGTGACATCGGAGTTGTTTGAGCGACGCCGGCACCGTCGCGGCGCGCCGTTTGTTTTCTCCTAGGAGGCAAGGAACCATGCGATCCAACCTGATCTTCTCGCGCGGCACGCTCCGCGGCGGCGCGGCGATTTTGTCCGCCGGTCTCGTCGGGGCGTTCGCCGCTTCCGTCGACGCCGGTCCGCATCCGCGGGTGATCTTTTCGAACATCGCGACCTCGCCGACATCGCTCATCCCGGACGGGGAGGGGCTGCGGTTCAATCCCGGCACGGCCACGCAGTTTGACCGTCCGTTCGTGAGCCCTGACGGCAGCCAGTGGATCTTCGCGGCGATCGCGGACGCGCTTCCGGCCGACCTCGACATCATCGTCGTGGGCGGCGGCACGACGTCCGCCGGAGCGCAGACCGTGCTACGCGAGGCCGACGCCACGTTTTTCGACGGCGCAATCGTCTACTCGTCGTTCGGCACGTCGCTGGGCATCAACAACAACGGGCATTATGTGTTCACGGCCGACACCAGCGCCGCAACCACCGTCGACGCGATCGCCGCCAAGTGGGACGGCACGATGTTCGAGTTGATGGCGCGCGAAGGCACGCAAGCCCCCGGGCAGGGCGCCGGCGTCGGTTACGGCTCGACGATCGACTCGGTGCACATTCTGAATAACGGGATGGTCTATCTCCGCACTGCGGCGCTCACGGGCGCGACGACGCAGCAGGTGATCTACGAGTTGACCGACATCGCCACCGGCGCGGTCCTCGCCCAGACCGACGTAACCGTCCCGACGGGGCAGCTTGTCGCGCCGGACCAGTCCATCGACGTCCTGAATACCAACCGCTTCCGCATCGATCCCCAGGGCAACACGATCTACGTCTGCGACCTCAACGGTCCCACGACCAGCGACCTGGTCGCGGTCGTGAACAACGCCGTCATCGCGCAGGAGGGGCAGGTCCTTCCCGGCGGACTTCTCGCTCCCGCGACCGTCACGCTCTTCACCGGCGACGCCGGCGCCCAGCAGGTCGGGCACAACGGCGACTACCTCATTCGCGGCAGCGTCAGCGACACGCGCGACTACGTACTCGGAAACAACGGGCTCGCCGCCGTCACCGACGACCCCATCTATCCCGGCGCGTCCCTGCTGTACGACGACACGGCCTTCGCCAACACGTACTTCATCAACACGCTGAACGCGTACAACGAGCCGGTCATCGGCGGACTGACGAACTCCGGCGACGTGAACTCCGATGCGCTGCTGGTCTACAACAACGAATCCGTGCTCGTCCGCGAGCACGACCCGATCGACCTCGACGGCGACGGCGTCGCGGCCGACAACGCCCGCGTCTCGGTTTTCAACAACGACGACTCGTTCATGACCCGTTCGCACTACTACTTCTTCGCCGACCTGCGCGACGACGCCCTCGTCAGCATCGGGCAGGCGTTCCTCGTCATCCCGCTGCCGCGCAAAGGCGACATGAACTGCGACGGCGTCGTCAACAACTTCGACATCGATCCGTTCGTGCAGGCCCTCACGGACCCTGCGGGCTATGAAGCCGCCAATCCCGACTGCCGCATCGACAACGCGGACGTCGACGGCGACGGCATGGTCAACAACTTCGACATCGACCCGTTCGTCGCGCTGCTGACGGGACCGTAACCCGTCGGCCGCGAAGTCTGCGAACGTCAGAACCCGACGACGACGCGCGCCGGAGCCCCGGTCGCGCGTCGTCGCGCGTTCTCGCGGCGGTTTGTGGGGCGCGGTTCGCCACCACCGGCCGGCCCGACAGTACAATCCGGGTGCGGGCGCGCGATCGGCCGGTCGCGCCCCGCCGGGAGCAGGACGATGACCCGCTGGACGGTCGGCACGCTGCTGGCACTCGCCGTCGCGACCGCGAGCGCGCAGACCGACGGCGCCGACGGATCCAGCGGCACCGGCGCGCCGGACAACGGCCTTCAGCCGATCGACGCCTGCGGGACGCTGGCGCGCGTCGGCAATTGCGTGGTGTTTCAGGGCGGCGGCGGCACCTTCGCGCTCGCGGAGTTCGAGGACTTCACGGTCGGCGATGCGGTCCGCGTAACCGGCACGATCGACCCCGCATGCGTCACCATCTGCACCGACGTCGACGGCTGCATCCGCGGCGCGACCCTCTATGACCCGGCGCTCGTCCCCTGCGGCCAGCCGATTCCGAGCTTTCCCGAAGACGTGATCAGCGACACGTGCTCGTCCATCAGCGGCGCGCTCACCGCCATCACCGCGCTCGGACTCTGGTTCACCCGCCCGCGCCGCGCTGCGAAGCGCGCCGCCTCATAGCCCTGCGGGGCCCGTGCCCGATGCGCCCTCCTCCCGCCGCTCGGTTGCCCGGCGGTAGGTCAACGCGATCCCCATCAGGCACAGGTCGGGCGCGACGCCATCCACGTAGTCGGCCAGTTCGCGCACCAGGTCGGCGTTGCCGCCGGTGATGACCAGCGGCGGCCATTCGCGCAGCTCGGTGGCGAAGCGCTCCACGATCTCGCGCAGCGCGCCGACGGCGCCATAGACCACGCCGTTGCACATCGCGTCGCGCGTATTGCGACCAAACACGCCGTGCGGCGCCGCGAGCGCGTGCGCCGGCAGTTGCGCGGCACCGGCGTGCAGCGCGTCGAGGCTCATCTGCATACCGGGCAGAATGGCGCCGCCGAGAAACACACCGCGCGCCGACACACAGTCGATCGTGATCGCCGTCCCGAACGACGCGACCGCGCACGCCCCGCGGATGCGGTCGTAGGCCGCGGCCGCCGCGCACACCCGGTCGACGCCGACCTGCTCCGCGTTGTCCAGATCGAGCGGCATGGGCAGCGGCAGATCGTCGCGAACGTGCATGGCCACGACCCCGAGCAAGGCCCGCACCATCTCGCTCAGCGTGCGGGCGCGCTCGGGCCAGACACTGCCGATGACGACGACGCGGCGCCGGGCGTTCGCGGCGGCGGTCCAGGCGGATTCCAGCGCCGCGCGCAATGCGTCGTCGTCGCGCGCGTCGACGCGCTGCACCGCGCGCAGCCCGTCCGCGTCGCTGAGCGCCAGTCCGACGCGCGTATTGCCAACGTCGATCGCAAGAATCGCGTCCGCCACCGGAGTCCGGGTCATTCGAGCGGCCCTTCTCGCGGGCGGCGTGGCGTTCCGTCGCCACGTCCGTCGTCGTCCGTTGTGCCGCCGGCCGCTTCGTCGTCCAGCGTGCCGTCGCGCGTCTCGTGCTCGTCGTCCACGCCGAAGGCGTCGTCGTCCTCGTCGGCGTTTTCCGGGAACGCGGCGGGCGCGCCGGACGGACCGAGGGGCGCGCTGTCGTCCCAGTCGTCGGCAACCGCGCCGATCTCAACCGGCGCGGCCGGCGCATCAAGGTCGATCTCCTCCGACGGCGTTGCGGCGGGCGGCGGTTCGGCGGCGCGCACGTCTTCGACCACCGTCCACATTCGCTCCGCGAGTTCGCGCAAGGCTTGTCCACTCACGCCGGAGATGCCGAGCACGGGCGCGCCGATCGCCGCGCCGAGCGCCGGAAGCGCGTCGGCGGCGCCGGTCAGGTCGAGCTTGTTTCCGACAATGATTTCGCGCCGCGCCGCGAGCGTCGGGCTGTATTTCGCGAGCTCGCCGCGGATGGTGCGATACGCTTCCAGCGGCGACGGGCTGCCCTCCGGCGGGCACAAGTCGATGAGATGGACGATGACGCGCGTGCGTTCGATGTGGCGCAGAAAGACGTCGCCAAGCCCCGCGCCCTCATGCGCGCCCTCGATCAGCCCGGGCAAATCCGCGAGCGTAAGTCGGCGGAACCCCGGCAACTCCAGGATGCCGAGGTGCGGCTCGCGCGTCGTGAATGGATACGGGGCGATCTTGGGACGGGCGCGCGTCAGGCGCGAGAGCAGCGTGCTCTTGCCGGCGTTCGGCAGGCCGACCAAGCCGACATCGGCGATGAGCTTCAGCTCCAGGCGCAACCGCCGCTCTCCGCCGGGTCGGCCCGGCTGGGCTTCGCGCGGGGCCTGATTGGTGGAAGTTGCAAAGCGAGCGTTGCCGAATCCGCCGCGCCCGCCGGCGCCGACGCGCACACGCTGCTGATGTCCCACGAGGTCCTTCAGCAGCAGGCCGCTGTCGGCGTCGTACACCAGCGTGCCCGCCGGCACCGGCACGATCAAGTCCTGTCCGGTCTTGCCGGAGCAGTTGGCGCCCATCCCCGGACGCCCGTTCTCGGCGTGCCAGTGGTGGCGCCCGGCGAGGTCGAGGAGCGTGTTGAGACTCGCGTCGGCCTGAAGATACACCGAGCCGCCGTGGCCCCCATCGCCGCCGTCCGGACCGCCTTTCGGCACGAACTTCTCGCGCCGAAAGCTCACGCAGCCGTCCCCGCCGCGACCGCCGCGCACGTGGATGACGACTTCGTCGACGAACAGGCGGAGTGTGCCGGCGTCACGCGTCATGAAGCGTGGACTGCAACGCGTGCGGCGCGCGGTGTCAAGCGCCGCAGCCGCGGGGCCGGTGAGCGGCGAACGACGTCTGCATTGTCGGCGAACGCCCCGCGGCATACAGTTACGGTGTCCCGGTGGGCGGCCGCTGCGCCCGGCACGAGTCTCGCGACGCACGGCCGCGCCGGACCCAACCTGGTCCCCGAGAAGAGGATTCGCTCATGGCTTCCCCGCCGCGCAGTTCCCGCGTTCGCGCCCCCTACACGCCGCTCGCGTTCGCGCTCGGCATTCTGCTCGGCGCGTGTGTGCCGGGTGTCAACGCGCAGGAAAAGAGAGAGGAAGCGAAGGACCGATCGCGCGAGCGACCGAAGATGTACCACGATCAGGAATGCTCCGTCACGATGCGCGAGCCGAAGGACTGGGAGAAGGTCTCCGCCGACGGCTACGCGGTGCCGGGCGAGGCCCGCGCGGTGTGGAAGGCCGCCGATGATTCGTCGATCGTGCTGTTCGTGCAGAAGCCGGGCCAGCCGGTGACGCCGCGGGCCGTGCTCGACGCGAGCGAGTCGGCCATGAAGGCGGCGGGCTACGCGATCAAGGCCGCCGAGGTGCGCGACGCCGGTCCGATGCGCGCCATGTGGCTGGAAGTGGCGGGCAAGGGCACCGGCGCGGCGCTGACGACCGCAGGCGACGTGCCGACGGCGCAGATCTGGCTGGCGGTGCCGCGCGACCGCGACATCGTCGTGCTGCTGCTCACGGCGCCGCAGAAGGACCTCGTCGAGCACAGGAAGGAATTCGAATCGGTCGCGCGGTCGCTCATCATCAGCGGCTCGCAGACCCGCGAGCAGCAGGATTCGAAGTAGCGCCGCTCGCTCACTCGATATATCCGAGCGCCCGCAGGCGCTGGCGGACCGCGTCGATCTCGCGCTCGGTGAGTCCGGGGCTGTGGGACTGGAGTTTTCCGCCGGCGGCCACGTCGCGAAGCACGTACACGGCAAACTCGGTGACGCTGCGAAAGCCGGTGTCGCGGATGAGCTCACCGAGCCGCTCGTAGAGTTCGTGCGGAATCTTCAGCGTTACACGTCCGCCATCTTTGCGGTCGGGCGCGGTCACCTGACACACTCCTGAACACGTCCGCCATCGCGGGGCCGCCGATTATAGTCGCGCCGGTCGCCGGGCACCGTCCCTACGGCACGCATCCCTCCAGCAACCAGGTCGCAGTCCGATCGGCGGCGTCGGGGCGCGCCAGGCGGCGGGCGGCGGCGGCAGCGCGGGCCCGCTCGTCGGCGTTCGCGAAGCGCTCCAGCGCCGCCAGCAGCGGCGCCGCGTTGTCCGCCGGGGTCAAGCGATCCTCAACGAGCACCGCCGCGCCCTCGTCCACGAGCACCTGCGCATTGGCGTGCTGGTGACGATCGCGATGATAGGGGTAAGGCAGCAGGACGGAGGGCTTGCCGAGCGCGGTCAGCTCCGCAAGCGTCGACGCGCCGGCCCGCGAAACCACCAGATCGGACGCCGCCAGGGCCAGCCACATTTCGTGCGTGAACCCGACAACCCGCGCCGCGCAGCCGGCGGCGGCGTAGGCCGCGCGCGCCTCGCGCTCGTGCGCCACGCCCGTCAGGTGCAGGATCTGCCAGTCGGCGTGCCGCGCCGAAAAGACCGGCCACACGCGAGCCATCGCCGCGTTCACCGTCTGCGCGCCCTGCGACGCGCCCGTGACCAGCAACACCGGCCGCTCTGGCGCGAGCCCGAACGACTGTCGCGCCGCGGGAAGGTCCGGCGGCAGCGCGAACTCGGCCCGGATCGGACAGCCGAGCGCCGCGCAGGTCGTCGCGGACGAGAAGTGCTCGCGCGACCGCGCCCACTGAAGCACGACGAGGTCCGTGCGGCGCGCGAGGAAGCGATTGGCACGCCCGGGGACGGCGTCGGGATTCAAAATCGCCGATCGCACGCGGAGCGCGCGCGCCGCTACGACGGCGGGACCGGCCGCGTAGCCGCCGAGGCCGAGGACCGCCTGGGGGGGGTGCGCGCGAATCATCGTGCCGGCCAGCGTGATGCTGCGGCGCCAAGCGCGCCAGAACGCAGGCCAGCGGAGCGGATTGGCGGAGAAAGGCCGCACGGGTTGCGGAAACTGTGTGAACTGCGTCTTGACAAGGATGTCGGCGTCGAGCGCGCGATCGGTCGTGAGGAAGTGAATGCGCGCGTCGGGCCGACGGGCCCGAACGGCGTTCGCGACCGCGATTCCGGGAAACAGGTGGCCGCCGGTGCCGCCGCCCGCGAAGACGAATTCCGGCGGTTGCATGCGACATCATCTCCGAGTTGAGATCGGGGTCGGGCAAACACCCGGATCGCGGCGCGACCGCGATGCGTTTGATTTGATACCGGACGCGCTTGCAATGCGTCGACTGGCACATGCAAACAGCGGCGAAACGACCCGTGAGGCTCGCCACGGTCCTATAATATCATCGGACTTGAGCGTCCGTGATGCGTTTCGGAGTTGCCAGCAAATCGGGCATTCTCAACGCGCCTGCGGATGTTATCATAGACTAAGACTCGACACGTGTCGTCTGCGCTGGTGGCGCGCGTCGTAAAATCGCCGGTCTTCGCGCGATGATGGGGCGTCGGGGGATGTGCGCACAGACGACGGAGGTGCCCTCGTGAACGGCTGCAAGGCGCGGTTTCTGACCCGCAGCGTGCTGACAACCCTTGTACTGCTCGGAATCGCGGCCCCGGCATTCGCCGCCGACGACGGCCGCGGCGCAGACGCGTTCGGCGGTCCCGACCAGTTCGGCGGCTACGCTACAACTCACATTCTGGTGAAACTCGCCGACGGCGTCGAGCCGCGCGATCTAACCGGTGCGACGCCGTCGGTCGACGGCGGCGCGATCGACGCGCTTCTGGCGGCGTGGTCGATCACGCGCATCGAGCCGCTCTACTCCACTGGGTTCGCCAACCCTGAACTCGCGCAGAAGCTCGGCA
>JBFXAM010000158.1:0-8847 GCA_050184295.1 Phycisphaerae bacterium
GCGCGTAGAACTCCGCGATCGCACCGACGACCGCCTGCTGCTGCGCGTCGGTGAGCTCGGGGTACATGGGCAACGCGAGCACTTCCGCGGCGGCGCGCTCGGCGTTTGGCAGATCGCCGGGCTTGTAGCCGAGGTAGCGAAAGCAATCCTGAAGGTGCAGCGGCACGGGATAGTAGATGCCCCAGCCGATGCCACGCTCGGTCAGGTGCGCGGTGAGCTCGTCGCGGCGGGTGACGCGGATTACGTACTGGTGATAGGTGTGGCGGCCGTGGCGCTCGACGGGCGTGCGGACATGCTCGGGCGCGACACCGGCGGCGGCAAGGAGCTCCGTGTAGCGGGCGGCGCGCTGTCGGCGGGTTTCGGTCCATGCTTCGAGGTGGCGCAGCTTGACGCTGAGAATGCCGGCCTGAAGTGCGTCGAGGCGGAAGTTGCCGCCGATCAGCCGGTGATGATAGCGCGGGTTCTCGCCGTGCGTGCGCAGGAGTTTGCACTTCTCGAACAGCGCCGTGTCGTTGACGAGCAGCGCGCCGGCGTCGCCGATCGCGCCGAGGTTCTTCGTGGGATAGAAGCTCAGCGACCCGCAGACCCCGAACGCGCCGGCCGTGCGGCCGCTGTGGCGTGCGCCGATCGCCTGGCAGGCGTCCTCCATGATGGGCGTGTTGGCGCGGCGGGCGAGCTCCAACAGCGGCGGCATGTCGGCGAGCTGTCCGTAGAGATGCACGGGCATGATCGCCTTGGTCTTGGCGGTGATGCGACCGGCGACGTGATCGACGCGGACGTTAAATGTGTCGGGATCGACATCAACGAACACGGGCGTCGCACCCAAACGCGCGACGGTGCCGGCGGAGCCGAAGAATGTGAACGTCGGCACGATGACTTCGTCGCCGGGGCCGATGTCGAGGGCCATCATCGCCACGAGCAGCGCGTCGGTGCCGGACGACAGCCCGAGCGCATGCTTGGCGCCGGTGTACCCGGCCAGCGCCTGCTCGAAGGCGGCGACCTTCGGCCCGAGGACGTAGTAGCCGCTGGTGCAGATTTCGCGGATTTCGGCCAGCAATTCGTCGTGCAGCGCGGCGAAATTGGCCGCGAGGTTCAGCGGCGGGACGGGCGTCCGCGTCGCGGTCGGGGCGGCGGTCGGGGCCAAAGGGCGACTCCTGATCAGGATCGAGCGCCGCGAACGCGGCGACAGCGGTCGGAGAAACACGAACCCGGCGCATCCTGCGCGGGGGCAGATTCCGAACGATCACCGGCAGCCCCGCCGTGCGTGGCGCGTCGCTCGGGCGACGTGACGCGCGTCGGGCTCTGCGGGCGCCGCGGCATGATAAGGCGGGCGGCTCCAATTCGCAGCGAACGGGCGGCGGAATTATGCTGTCCGCGGCGCGAATCCGACCGCTCGCCGGCGGAGCGCTTGCCGCGGGGATCTGAATGGACGTGTGGGTGCTTCTAATCGTCGTGCTCGCCGTGCAGGCGGCGATGCTGGTCGCACTGCTGGTGCTGCTCCGCCGCAAGGGCGAGTCCGCCGGCGTGTTGAATCGCGTCGAAGCGCTCGATGAGCACGTTGCGCAGCGGCTCGCGAGCGGCAACAGCGACCTCGCGGAGCGCCTGGAGCGCGTGCGCGGCGATCTGCGGCAGGACCTGACCGATCGCATCACGAGCGGCCTGTTGCAGGTGAAAGCGAGCGTGGAACAGCAGTTGCACGCCGGCCGGCTCGAGCAGGACAACCGGCTGCGCGACACGGTGACGCGGCTGGAGGCGAAATTCGACGACCTGAACACGCGCCAGGCGCGCGGGCTCACCGACGCGCGACAGGAGCTGACCCAGTCGCTCGCGAATGCGACGCGCACGCTCGAAGAGCGCTTCGTCGCGCTGGACGCGCGCACCAACACGCAACTCGAAGCGATTCGCGGCAAGGTCGACGAGCGGCTCGGGCAGATCGCCACGCAGGTGCAGCAGAAGCTCGATCAGAACATCAAAGAAGGGTTCGCGCAGTTCGAGAAGGTGCAGCAGCATCTGCGCGCCGCCGAGGAGCAGCTTCGCAATGTCGGCATGCTGGGAAGCTCGATCAACGACTTGAACACCCTGCTCAAGCTGCCGCACCTGCGCGGGCGCTTCGGCGAGGCGGGCCTGGAGCGGCTGCTGGCGGATTTTCTGCCGGCGTCGCTCTACGAACTCCAGACTTCCGCGACCGGCGAAGACCGCGGCCGGCCGGACGCGATCATCAAATTCCCCGATCGAAAGCTGCCGATCGACAGCAAGTTCCCGCGCGAGCAGGTGCTGCCTTTGTTCGAAAGCAACGACCCGGCGGAGCTGGCGGCGGCGCGCGAGGCGCTTGCGCGGGTCATGAAGGAACAGGGCAAGAAGGTCGCCGGCTACATCGAGCCGGAGGCGGGAACCACGAACTGCGCGCTGCTCTATCTGCCGGCGGAGACGCTGTGGTTCGAGGTGATCCAGAATCGCGAGTTGTACGACTACCTGGCGGGGCTGCGCGTGTTTCCGGTGTCGCCGAACACGCTGCTGCCTGTCTTGCACGCGATTTCGCTGACCCACAAGTGGTATCAGGTTGCGGCGGGTTTTCAGAACACGGCCCGCGAGTTGTCGCTGGCGCAGAAACACTTCGCGAATTTCTACCGGCGCTTCGAGGAGGTCGGCCGGTCGCTGACCAAGGCGCAGGAAGCGTACTCCACCGCGACGACCCACCTGGGCAAGTATCAGAGCCGCATCGTGAGCCTGACCGGCGAAGCGGCGGAGGTCGAGATCGAAATGCTGGGCGCACCGCCCCCGGGCGAAGCCACGCTCGCGAACCCGTCTGAGCCGATCGTGCCCGGCTCCTGACGCCGGGGGCACACTCGAGCGCCGCGCACGTCGCGATCCCAACACAGACGCACGCGCGGCAATTCGGGCGCCGCGGAGTGCGGCGTTGAAATACGGTGCAACGGCGACTCGTGAAGATCTCGCCGCCGATACGGATGTGTTCGAGCCGGATGCGTTCGCCATTGCGGGCCAGGACGCCGCGTCGGCACCAGCACCACACGCAGTTCACGGAAGGCCGGCCCGGTACGAGCTCGGCGACCTCCGTGAGCGGCAGGCGTTCATCTGTCAGGGTCTGTTCGTGCATTCGACCCATTGCGTGCAATTGATCTAATAGCAGCGTCGGGTTTTGTGTTTACGGAGGCGCTTCACATTGCGATATTGGCGCATTCTTATGGCATTCCGTGGGCGTGGTCCCTGAATCGACATACGCGCGGCATGGTGAAGTGGTACGACTGGTTTTCCAGCATCGGCGTACGTGGCGAGTGTTTTGCTCCGATGGATCTTGAAGGTGCACGGGCGTGGTATAACACCGTGCGTCGCGAGTGTCGCCCCATTGACACGGAGCGACTGTTGTCAGCGTTTCCACACGAGATCGTTCTTCCATAGCTGTGACCATATGCACAACGAACAACCACGTGCCGAGCTGTTGCGCTTTGACAACGGGACCAGACGGGCGTGGAACGAGTTTCTGGCTTCGCAGGGACAGTGGAGCCCTTTTCACAGTGTCGGGTGGTTTGACACGCTCACACAGTCCTACGGCTGTCAGGTGATGGTGTGTGCAATTCGCCAATGCGACGTGATAGTGGCCGGCATTCCATTAATGCTGGTCGCCACGCAGCTGCGCGGGCGCCAACTCGTAGGGTTGCCGTATTCGGATTACTGCAAGTGCCTTTGTGGCTCGCAGGAAGAAATATGTGATGTTGTCGACGTCGTGCAACGGTCGGCTGCGGCCTTGAAAGTGAGCTATTGGGAAGTGCGCGATTACGTGACTGGCACGCCAGGGAAAGCGGTTGACGCCGGCTATGTTCACGTGTTGCAGTTGACTGGTGATCCCGATCACGCCTCAAGGCGGTTTCGGAAAACGCGAATTAGGGATCCCCTAAACAAGGCGAGGACGCTCGGGAGAGTGACGGTGGAACGGTCTACGGACGCGGCGGCAATGAATACCTATTATGGACTGCATCTTAAGACGAGGAAGCGACTGGGCGCGATCTCGCAGAGCCGAGCCTATTTTCATCATCTGCACGATCGAATGGTGAGTCGGGGTGATGGGCTGGTTGTGTTGGCGTTCGATGGCCGAAAGGCGATAGCCGGGGCCGTGGTATTGTTCGGCAAGGGGACGGCTGTACTGAGGCACTCGGCGTCACTCGAGTGCTCGTGGAAGCTGTATCCAAATCACTTAGTCATTTGGGAGTGCATTCGAGCAGCGTGTGAGCGCGACAAGCAACGCTTTGATTTTGGCAGGACTGGTGCACAGAACGTAGGGCTAGCGGCATTCAAGCGGGGATGGGGCACAGATGCCATGCCACTTACCTACACGCGCGGGGGTTCTCTGGGAAAGTTTCGAGAAAGGGCTATCGTCGGTCTCCGAACGACATTGCGGCATACGCTGCCTCGCGTCCCCGACAGGGTCGCTGCGGGTGTCGGACGAATGCTCTACGCGAGTCTTGGCGTGTAGGGTCTTTTTCGCAAGAGTGCGTGATGCCGGGGCGAGCGTCTACATCTCGGGGCCCGTGTCGCGCTGACGGTAGTTGCAACGTGGTCGGCCTGGAATTGTGCCGGCTGCAGTCGGCGATGACGTTCCTTGTATCCCGAGCGGCTTTCAGCATGCCGTGCGGGCCGAAATAGATGTCGCGCCGATCGATTCGAGCCGACGCGAGTCCGGAGGGCTTGTCGTGGTGCGGGCAGCGTGGCCGGTTCGGGGGCCTCGTCTTCGAGTTTTCAGCGCCGCACGGCTACCAAGTGGGCGAGGGAATCCGAACCCTGGACGTCAGGTTGGGAACCAACTGGGCCCGAAACTCACTGACGCGTTCGCGGAGTACGCGGCTGACTCGAAGTTCCACCAGGCAGAGATCGAGACAACTGGAGAAGTCTGCGTGCCCAAGCAACGATCTCGCGATACTCGGGTCGCACAGGTCGCATGTATACGTCGGCCATGTCCGAGCTGGCGGAATGACCGAGCCAACGCTTCACGTCGCTAATCGACGTGCCGGGGCGCGATCCGAACTCGGTCGCGCCCAGATGGCGCAGTGTGTAGAATCCGGGAATCGTCTCTTTTGATTCGCCGACGCGCGTCCGAAGTTTGTCCCACCATTGCGTAACCGCGTTGCCTTTCGGATGGACCAGCGGGACGCCAGTTCGGGTGACGAAAAGAAGTTGGCCGGGCGGACGTTTCTCGGCGGCCTGATACTTTGCGACGTAGGCCCAAACGATCGGCGGAGTTTGACCGAAGCGCTCTACTCCTGTCTTCGCTCGACGAAGATCGTACGCGTCCTGCGAAATCTGGCCGACGCGGATCACGGAGAGGTCGCGCGCCCCCAAGCCGAGGCCGACTCCCAGCCAGAACATCGTCTTGCCGCGTAGGTCAGTGCCACGGAGCATCTTTCGTAGCTGGTCCACGGTTGGGAATCTGCGCTCGTGTGTCGGCGTTCCGTGAGCGACGTCGCGCGAGTCCCAATTCCACTTCAGCATCTGCTTACCGTGCTCGGGGCGACCGGCTCGGTCGATGAGGGACTTGATCTGCTGCAGCCGCTTGGCGACCTGCGATGCCGAGAAGCCCTTCGTGACGATTTCGCGATTGAAAGCTTCGACATCCTCCATCGACAGGTCCGCCAACCGCATTCGTTTCACGCTGCCCGGCCCGTGTCGTGTGTTGAGGAAGTCCAGGAAGTCGCGCATGTGCTTTTTTCGGTCGCGATAGACGGGTGCGGCGATGGAGCCGCGTCGTTTGGGTTCATCGGGCTTTCGGACGCGCGCAAGATCGGAATCGAGGAGGCCGCTGCTCACTTCGAGCAGACAGCCGGACAGCAGTTCGGATTTCTTCGGCGTTCGCTGCTTTGGGGCTGCCTGCTTGGCGAAGCGTTCCGGAGCATCGCCACCCATGTGCTCCAGAACCCACGCGAGGTACAATACGCGTGCCTCAGCTTCGCGCTCTTTTTCGGCGATGTTGAAGCGGTGCTTTCGGGGCAGGCCGGATTTGGTGTCGCGATAATTGACGTGCCAGCCGATGCCGCGGAGCTTGGTGAAGAGCAGCGTTGGGACGCGCCGGTTGCGATGCTTTGCCACGGTTCAGGCACGCGATAGAATGCCGAAAGTTCGGAGCCGCCGGCCAGCTCCGGAGGCAGAATTGTAGTGCAAGACGTCGGAAAAATGTAGTGCAAAACCGCGTTTGCGGGCGTAATTCAGTGGTAGAATGCCAGCTTCCCAAGCTGGACGTCGTGGGTTCGAATCCCATCGCCCGCTTTTTCAGCTAAGCGATTGAACGGCAAGCGCTTGTATGCGTTTGCCGGTTCATTTTCGACCCGCTTCCACGACTGCCAGCTTGCAGAGTTGGTCAAAAGTTGGTCACTCGCGCGCCGAGCGGCGGGCGAACAAACGCCGAATGGTGACCAACTCAGGGCGTGACCAACAGTGACCAACTCGCGCGCGAGCGTCAGCATGCGAGCGCCCTTTCCACCGCGAGACGGGCCGCATCCATCAACTCCGGTTCGAGCTTCAGGTAGAAACGGCGCGTGGTGCGAATGTCAGAATGGCCCGCCAATTCCTGCACCACGTGCATCGGCATCGACCGCGCGAGGTTCGTGCAGAAACTCTTGCGGAGATCGTGCATGCTGCACGCGGGCAACCCGGCCCGCTTGCGGATCGCGTTGAAGTCCCGCCAGGAGTTGTTACGCGGCATGCGCCGGCCGGCGCCCGGACCCTTGCAGTTTAACCTGATCGTGCCTTTCTTTCTTCTGCTATCGGTCATGGCCGTGGTAGCGCTCCGGGTAATGTCGTACGCCTATCAACGATGCGAGTCCGACGCCTCTCCGGACAAATGCATGCACACCGGATCACTATGGTCTGCTTATGTGAAACGGCTTCAAGGTAGCCTCTATGAGACCACTGACGCTTTGGGAGGGACTGTCCGTGAAAGCGATCACGTGTTGGTAGGCATTAATCTTCTTAGCGACTACCCCGTGCTCATGCATCGTGACATTCCGCGCGGTCACCTGCATCTGACCGGTGACACAGGATCAGGTAAGTCTGCGCTCGGCTTGGCGAACCTGATTCATCAGCTTGTTAATCGCCCCAACACGTCCACAGTCATTCTCGACCTGAAGGGCGACCCCGCCTTGTTCCACGGAGTCCGATCGGAAACACGCTGCAAGTGGTTTACCAATCAGGCGAATCGGTCGACGTACGCATTTAACGTATTCGCACAAGAGCACTTCACTCGCGTAACACAGCATCAAAAGACCGAGCTTCTATTGAAATCACTGGGCCTCGACTATGGCGAGGGTTCCCCCGGCGGATGCTGCGTGTACTCGCTCGTTCGTCCCGACCGGTCTTCATCGCGACCGTAGTCGGCCATGCTGTTCGCTGCCTTTTCTTGCGCGCCGGTCGCGTCCACCCAGGCGGGCTGTGCAAGGCCCGATGGATTTCGGAGGTTTTCGGTGTCGATGAGCGCAACGTCAAGGCGGCCCGTTGCGAACTGGTCCGGTCTGGTTGGCTTATTGTGGACCCTGCATCGCAGCGATTCCTGAATCGCTGGGGACTGCCTGTTCGGGTGAATCTCTGCTGGCAGCCCTTGTCGATCCGACCTCTCAAGACAGCACGCCAATCGCCACCCCCAACGGCGGGGCGTTCGCTCGAATCACCACCCCCTCTTAAGAACACCCACCGCTTTCAGCGCTTAAGAAACCACCAACCGTCCCCACGTAGTGGGCTTCCGGGAAAACCATTCAGAAACATTCAAATCGCAGAACTCCGCTCCGCGACCGGTTTCCAGGCCCGGTTCGACGAAGCCGTGCAAGCCGGGTTGGTTCGCCGATGCGCCGCGGACGAGCTGCGCTTCGCTGCGGCCGCGGAACGTGCGCTCCTGCTCGGCCGGTCCAATCCTGCCGGTTTCTTCGCGACCCTGGTTCGTCGCAGGCTCTGGCACGTCATCAGCCATCGCGATGAAGACGCGGCGAGAATGCAGATGCTTCGTCGCGAGACGGCACTTCCACTAGCGCCGAGATTCACGCGGCCGTCCACCGTAGTGGCTGCGCCAGCTCCTTCTTCCTCGCTGCAACGGGCTGGCGACATCGCTGGCAGCCTAATAAGGGCCACGTTAGCGGTCCGAGGCACGTGACCGACGGTCCGGCGTATTCTTGAGAATTCGTCGGGCCAACAGCGTCCATTAGTGAGGGAGGGAGGCTTGGAGGACCGACGCATGAAACCGCTCGTTTCCATTGGTTCCACAAGGCGTTCGATACGAGGTCCAAGCACGCTTAGACGTGCCAGGTTCGGTCGAAAGCGCCCTTGGGACTACTGAATGGAGCAATTTTCCTGTTTGGCGCAGCATTCGATCATCGTGTGCTGCTCGCGAGAATTGAGTTTTGAGTGCGTCGAGAATCGCCGGCCTAGCCCGCGTCCCTTATTCTCGACGACACAGGAGGCGTATCGTGACGACTAAGGCATTTGTTCTCAGCGAATATCGGACGGTCCAAGACCTCGTTCGAGCGCTTCGTGCTTTGCTCACTGAGACCGAGAGCATCGCTATTTTTGCCGACCACGACATGCTCGGCACACTCGCTGGACCGCGCGCGATGAAAGAGATGCTCTTTGAGCGCCTCATGCGTCGCGTCGCAGAAGACCCCGACCTTATTGACCGGCTTTCTAAGGGTGTAGAAGATGATCAGATCGTCGATTGAGTCGCGAGGTGGTCCGTGAGGAGACGATCTGATGGCACACCGTGTCAAGTTCGAGCGCAAGGCTCGTGAGGTGCTTGATGAGTGCGGAAGCGTTTATCCCCCGCTGGGCCAGGCGATTGAAAAATGGCTTGCCGCTCTT
>JBFXAM010000159.1:0-8783 GCA_050184295.1 Phycisphaerae bacterium
GAAGTTCAATTCGCCAAACGTAGACGCCGCCATCCGCAGCCTCCTTGCCGCAACGAGCGCCGATTCCACGCAGAATCCATTCCGCGCGGCACGAACATCTTACGGCCAGTTGTGGGCAAACTTGAGGATTCAGCCACTGGATTGGCTGAAGGGCTCGCTCGCGGGCGAGGCTGCCCGTCGCGCGCTACGATCAGGCCTTCGGCCTGACGGGATGAACTGCGCCGGCTTGTCCGGGCGCGGCGCTGCGCTTCACGCCCGGCTACAGACTCTCACGCCTTCGGCGTGAGAACTTCGTGCCGCGTGTCCAAGCGGTTCCGGGAAGTTACCATCCACGCGTGTCGGCGCTCGCGGCCCGCAAATGGCGCGATGTGCGGCTCGCTGTTGCCGCGCGCGAGTTGTCGGTACCGCGCGCGAGTTGCCGTCGCGGCGTGCGTCGTGCTGTTGCGGCGTGCGAGTTGGCGTCGTGGCGTGCGACTCGCCGCTACCGCGCGGCTCGCCGATACGACGCTTCGCACGGGGATTCGGGACTGTACCAGGCGACCGGGAGTTGGCCATGCCGCTCGAGTTCGGGATTGTCTACCCCCTCTGGTGCCACACCCGCGAGCCCGGCGGTTTGCTCGATCGCGCCGCCGGCGAGGTCGGCATCGACTTCATCACCGTGCCCGTCGTCACCGGCGAGATCGAGCAGTTCCGGCTCGGCTGGTTTCCCGAACAGCCCTATTTCCACACCGAGGGCGGCTGGCACTTTCCACCGCGCGCGCCGCTCTACGCCGCCAGTGGCATCAAGCCGCGGGCCGCGAAGTGGTGCGGGTCGCGCGATGTTCTCGCGGACGTGTGCGAAGAGGCAACGAAGCGCGGCATCCGCGTGCTCGCGCGGCTGGAGCACGCCGACTGCGCCGCGCTCACCGCCGCCGCACCGCACCTGGCGCGGCGCGACGCGTGGGGCTCGGCGTATCCGCGCGCGAAGCCGTGCCTGCTGAACCCGGCGTTTCACGAGCTGGTGCGGGCGACGGTGGAGGATTTGCAGCGCTCCGGCGTGGCGGGCGTGCAGTTGGGTCGGTTCACGATCGAGCAGGAATATGCGGCGGCTTCGACGGTTGCCGTAATCGCGAGCGGCGCGGGGCTGATGACGTGCTGCTTCTGTGCGGCGTGCCGGGAAGCCGCTGGCCGTGCCGGCGTCGACGCCGAGTCGGCGGAGCGCAGTGTGCGCGTGACGGGCGCGAAGAGTGGCGAGCGGCGTGCGTCTCCGCCGGGCAATGTCATCGCGCCGGATGGCGAGCCGCTGCTTCGCGAATACGTGGGCGCGATGCGGGGCGCTTGGCGCGATTGGTTGCAGGCGCTGCCGACGCGCGCCGCCGCGGCGCGTTGGCAGATCGAGCGGCACGGTCTATCGGCGGAATTCTCCGGCGGCACGGAGCGGCTGGTTTCCGCGCCGTGGGAATATCTCTACCAGGTGCCTGTGTTGGCGAGTTTCTCGATCGGGCCGGAGAAGGACGACATCGCCCAGATGCGCAAAGCCCATCCCGGCACACGGGCGGCCGCGATTCACACCCTGAGCATCGATGTCGGTCGCGACGGGGGCGAGTTCGTGAGCATGATCCATCGGGCGGCGCGCAGCGGCGTGGAGTTCTTCCAATTCTCCGGGATCGAGCTCGAATCGCGGGGCGTGCTCGACTGGCTCCGCCAGGCGGTGCGCTATGCGCGACGGGGGTAAAGCCATGCGTCGCGCCGCGGACGCGGCAGGCGCGCGGTGCGGGCGCGCGCCGGCAGGAGCGCGGTACGGTCGCGCGCCGGCAGGAGCGCGGTGCGGTCGCGCGCCGGCAGGAGCGCGGTGCGGTCGCGCGCCGGCAGGAGCGCGGTGCGGTCGCGGTGAGTCCGTTGCGCGGATGCAGAAGGCACAGGCGCCGGTGTTCAGGCCGAAGGCCTGGTCGTTCGTAGCCGGGTGTGGAGCGCAGCGACACGCCCGGACGTCGTGAACGCGCCCGACCTTGCAGCCCGAAGGGCTGCGAGTATCGGAATGGCCGGGTCGCGATCGCTCAATCCCATGCGTGTCGCTCGTCATACTCGATCGCGTATTTGGATAGAAACATCCTGACTTCGTCCTGGAAGCTGATCGCGCGGTGATGCGCCTTCTGATCGGCGAGGTATCGTTGCACGCCAGCCACGCCGGATTCACCGATTGAGAACGCAAAATAGCCTTCCTGCCACGCGAACCCGTTGAGGCGATGCGGCCCGCTCTTGAGCCACTTCGACGAATCGCGCTTGATATTGAGCAGCAGTTCGGAAATCGCCGTCGTCTTTCCCAGATTCACCAGCAGGTGGAGATGGTCCGCCGTGTCGCCCGCCGCGAGGAGCGGCGATCCGCGCGCCCGGCAGACGCCGCCGATGTAGGCATAGAGGTCGGGTTCGATCGACGTCGCGATGAGATTCGCGCGGTTCTTCGTGGAAAACGTGACGTGCACGAGGATTTTGGTCAGGGTCGTGGCCACGCGGCGGATGATAGCTACTGGCAGCCCTTCGGGCTGCATACGCCACGCATGCATGCATTCCCGGGCGTGGCGCTGCGCTTCACACCCGGCTACGAACTGGCAGCCCTTCGGGCTGCGGCGCGAACGCGCAGTCCTTCCGGCTGCGGCGGGGTCTGAGGGCATGGGCGTGCCCGGGCGTGGCGCTGCGCTTCACGGCCGGCTATTAACTCGCAGCCTTTCGGCCTGAAGCCGCGACGTACGCCGCCGCCGCGGCGCACGTAGCCCGGCGTCCGCGGCGCGTCGCCGCCTCACCCACGCAGCAGCGCCTCGAGGCTCAGCTCCAACACCGCCGTCGCGTGTTTCAAGCCGTACTTTTCGAGCACCTCGGGGTGCAGCTCGCCGATCACGCCGACGCGCTCGTCGCGGTTGTTGAAGAGCTCCGCGACGCGTCCCGGGATGTAGCTCGGGTGCCCCGCCGCATCGGCCGCCGCGACGCGGACGCTCGCGCCCATTTCCTGCGAAAACGCGTCCGCAACCGCCCGCACGTCCGCGTAGCCGACGTGCGTGCCGATGAGCGCCGCGGCGACGTACCGCTCCTCGCGCGCCCCGGTCTCGACGGTGGGATCGACAAACGAGCAGTCGCCGATCTCGAAGATCTGCTGCGGCAGGTCGTATTGCTTGTTGATCGCGAGCGTCTCGAGCAATCCCGGCAGCAGCGAGACGCGCAGCATGGTCTGCTCGACGCTGATCGGATTCTCGATCTGCACGGCCCGCGCGTCGGCATCGCGCCGCCAGCGTTCGAAAGCGGCGGGCGCGCTGGTGAGCGCGAGCGTCATGACCTGGTGAAATCCGAGCCCCGTGAGCACCCGCCGCGCGACCACGCTGCGCTCCTCCATCGCCAGCGGCGCGCCGACCGTGAACGTCGGGACCAGCGCCGGCGTGAGGTGGTCGTAGCCGAACGCGATGGCGGCGTCTTCGATCAGGTCGATCGCGTGCATGACGTCGTTGCGATACGCGGGCACGAGCACGTGGAGCTGCGAGCCGTCGCGGCTCACGTCGGCGACGTCGTAGCCCATGCGCTCCAGCAGCTCGGCGAGCGACTTGTAGTCGAGCGGCGCGCCGATCGTCTCGGCCGCAGTGCGCACGTCCAGCGTCATCGGCACCGGGTTGAGGTCCGGCGTCACGCGGGATCCCGCCGCGGTCGCGATGTTGACCTGCTCGATCTCGATCGCGGGCATCTGCTCCTTCAACCCGGTGACGAGGATGTTGAGCGCGCGGTCGACCACGCGCTGCGAAAGCCCGGTCACGTCGACGAAAAGCTGCTTGCTCCGCAGCGTGACGCGCGTCGATTCGCTGTTGATGATCGGCGGCATCGACAGCACCGTGCCCGCCCCGTCGCGCAGCAGCGGAACCGCCTTGTAGCCCGCGAGCAGGTGCTCGAACGCGCGCCCGGTCGGGTGCCTCCGCAGAATCTCGCCCGGCGTCAGCGCGCTCGCCGGGTCGTTCGGCGGAAAGCCGAGGGGCGTGAAGCGGAGCGCGTCGGGGGCGACGGCGTCGTAGTGAAACTGCGTGCCCTGGAGCGTGTCGAGGTCGTACACGCCGATCGACGCGAGCTTGCGGTTGCGTCCCAGCGCCCAGTGCAGGTCTTCCTGGAGGTTCATGAGCATCTTGACGAGGGCGTGGTCGAGCTGCACACGGCGCAGCACGGCGCAGGAAATGAAAGGTCGGCGGCTGGCGTCGTCGGCGAGCTTGGGATCGACGTGCACGGTGACCTTCGCCGGCCAGAGCGAATACTCGATCAACCCGCGGTCGACGCCCAGATAGCCGCGCACCAGACGCGCCATGCCGCCGGGGTCGAAGATGTCGGAGCGCACGGCCAGCAGCTCGCAGCGAAAGACGCGGTTGGGTCCGAGGTCGCCGAGCTGGTCGGGCGCGGCGCGAAAATCGGTGCCGCACTGGTTGCAGTTCAGCGGGCGGCCCTGCGCCTCCGTGCGGTCGAAAATCTTGTCGCACCGCCGGCACGCGTACTGGTGCATCTCGGCGGTCTCCTCGATCCCGCAGCCGATCTTCGGCAACAGTTCGGCGAGCTGCTTCTCGGTCAGGTTGGGCGCCGCGGCGTGTTTGTGGGCGCCCGGCGAGGGCGGCCGGTTGATGTGCCGCATCAGCACATCGACCGGCATGTCGATTATCGGCATAGCGGCGTCTCCCGCAGCCAGGGCATCGTCGCGAAGTAGAGGTCGCCGATGTTGCTCAGGCCGTGGATGAGCATCGCGAGCCGCTCGAGTCCGAGGCCCCACGCGAGAACGCGGTCGCTCACGCCGAGCGGCAGCGTGACCTCGGGCCGGAAGATTCCGGAGCCGCCCATCTCGACCCATTCGCCGCGTTTTTCGAGGTAGACCATCACTTCGGCGGAAGGCTCGGTGTACGGGAAGAAGCTCGGTCGGATGTCCACGCGCTCGAAGCCCATGCGCTGATAGAAGGCGCGGAGCGTGCCGAGCAGGTTCGAGAGATTCGCCTGCGCGTCGACGATGATGCCGTCGACCTGGTGAAAGATCGGTAAATGCTTGTAGTCGACCGTCTCGCGGCGGAAGACCGGGCCGATCACGAAGTATTTGCCCGACGCGCCGCGCGGGTGGGCGGCGAGCGCGCGGATGGTGGCGGCGGTCGTGTGCGTGCGGAGCACCGGCTTGTGCGCCAGCTCGCGGTTCCAGCGATATTGCCAGCCCGTCGAGCCCGTGTCGCCGCCGTTCTCGTGCACCGCGCGAATGCGTTCGACGAGGGCGTCGTCGGGCATGCGGCAATGCGACGGCTGGGCCACGTAGAACGTGTCCTGCATGTCGCGGGCGGGGTGGTCCTGCGGCTGGAAGAGCGCGTCGAAATCCCAGAAACTCGATTCGACGTAGGGGCTCCTGATTTCCGTGAAGCCCATTTCCAGGAAAACGCGCCGCACGCGGTCGAGCGTCCGCTGAAACGGATGGTCCTTGCCGGGATAGAGCTGTTTGGCCGCGAGCCGCACGTCGTAGCTTGCGAGGTCCACGTTTCGCCAGCCGCCGTCGGCGAGGAGGTCGGGCGTGAGCTGCGTGACGGTGCGGCGGCCGGTGGCGCCGCCGGCGAGCAGTGCCCGGCCGGCGTCGGTGATCTCGACCGTGCGGTCGGAACGCTCCTTGATGACGAGGAAGTTCTTGCGCGGCTTGAGCAAGGCCAGCGCCGCATCAACGTCGACGCCTTCCGCCGCCAGTTCCGCGCGGCGCGCGACGCGCCCGCCAACGAGCGCGCGGAGCATGAGTTCGTCGGGCTGCACCTGCGGTTCATGCTGCGCCGCGTCGAGCAGCACGAGCGTGTCGCCCTCCTTCTTCGCCCAGCCGCGCTCCGACAGCCAGCGGAGCGACTGTCCGACCTGGCCGGCGTTGAGGGAGCAGTGATTCGGAATTTCGGTGACCTTGCAGCGCCCGCCCGTATCGCGAAGCACCCCGGCGATGATACGCTCGGGCAGCGCGCCCGCGCCCGCCGCAAATGGCTCAGCGTCCTTGCCGAGCCGGTATTCCTCGAACGTCGTTTCACGGACCGCGACGCAGCCCGCTTCCGCGAGCGTCGTGCAGGCGGCGGTGACCGGCGACTGGTCGAGGCCCAGCGCCGCCGCCAGGTCGAGCACGCCCAGCGGTTCCGCATGCCGCCCCAGCCGGGCGAGCACGTCGAATTGCGTTTGCGGCAGTTGCATTCAGCGTCCTTCGACGTCGGCGGCGGCGACTGCGCCGACCCGCGGCGCAAAAGGGCATGGTGTAGCCGAACGCTCCGGTTCGCTCAAGCCAACCGGCGCGGCGGCACGGACGGGCGCGGGTGCGGTGGAGTGGACGGACGGCGGACGGGGAACACGGGGTCGGTCCGGCTCATAATGGTCGGCGCGCGAGGGGCAGCGCCGCGCGCAAGATCGGGCCTGGACTTTCTGCGCGGGGCACCCGAAAACGCGGGCGAAATCGCGCACGGGCGGTGCTATACTACGCGCGGATGGGGACAAGTCCGGGAGCGAGTTGCTCGCGCCGGCAGCGCCGTCGTCGGGGGTGATTCTGCGGTCGACATTGGGATGGTCATCCGCCCCCGGGGGAAAACTCTGGCATTCCCGCGGAGGAAGAAGCACATGGACGAAGCCGCCTTTCAGAAAAAACTCGGGGAACTGGTGGCTGAGATCGAGACGCTCCCCGAAGCCGAGCGCGCCAAGCTCCGCGAACTCGCCGCCGAGACGCGCCAGCGCCATGACGACATCCGCAAGAGCGTCCACAGTTTGCAAGAAAGCCTCGATTTCCTGCGGCTTTCGATCAAGTACCTGATGTTCGATCTCGAGGCGACGCGCCGCGAGAATAACTACCTGCGCAAGATGCTCGAGCAGGAGCCGGGCAACAACGAATCGTGACGGGCGCGAGCACGCCCGGGACGCGGCGGACGTGGTGTGCGCTCGCAAGCACGCTCGGCGAAATCGATTGGTGACGCCCGCGGGGGGGGCGGGTGTCTCGCATGATCGGGGACACGACCGGATGGACGGTCCGAGCCCCTGGCGCCCGCGCGCCGCGGCTGGTGCGAACAAGCGCGTTTCGTGAAGAAGGCCCGCGCGGGGGCGCCTGCGGCCCGGACCGGCGGTCGACGTGTCGCGATCGGTTGGGAGGAGAAGGCCGCGGCCCGACAGCGCAAGCTGCTCGGGCCGCCCATTATTTGGGGGGCGAGTCGCGAGTAGAGCGCGCGGGTCGCGCCGACGAGCTAGCCTGGCCCCGACGGCTCCCACGCCAACGGCCGCCCGTCGCCCCACAACCCGTCGAGGTCGTAATAGCCGCGGTGGCGCGGGTCGAACAAGTGGATCACCACGTCGACATAATCGGCGAGCATCCAGGTCGAGTCGGCTTCGGCGGTTCGGAACGGCTTGCGGTCGACGCTGCGGGCGTGCTCGCGGATGTGGTGCAGTACGGCCCGCATCTGGCGGTCGGAGCTGCCGGTCGCGATCACAAAGTAGTCGGCGAAGCTGCACAGCCCGCGCACATCGAGCACGACCACGTTCTCGGCCCGGGTTTGCGCCGCCACGCGCGCCGCATCGATCGCGAAGCGCTCGGCTTCCTCGTTTGAGCGCCGTTGGGGCTGCGGCGCTGCGGCCATGTCTTCGGCCTCGGTCATGTCGGTATCGGTCAACTCGGTAATGGTGGTCGGTCTATCGGTCATCGCGTGGATTGTAGCGGCCCGGCGCGGCCGGCGGCAGCGGAACCGGCGGCATGGGGCGGGGGCGGCAAAAAGCAGAGTCTGACTTGATTCGCCGAAACCCGAATCCCTAGAATCGGCCGGATCGGGAGCGGTTGCGCCGCTGCGGTCCGATTGCGCGACCCCCGCGGAGGGGATTCCCATGCTTTTCGTCTGGACGCCCCAGAGGCTCCGGATCGCGATCTACTTTGTCGCGGCGTATCTCGCGCTCTGCTGACGGCGACACGCTCCGCCGCCGCCGCGACACGTTTGCCGCGGACCCGCCGCGACCACCGCACACGTTTCGTCGCCGCGGGGCATCCTCCCCATCGGCTGACGGACGCTCCCGCCGCGCCGACCCGCTCCCGGGTCCGGCGCGGCTTCTTCTTTCCCGATGCCCAACCATTCACGCGACCCCGCCGCGCGGCGCGAGCGTCAATTTCCGGGCGCGCGCGAAACCCGCTGGCGGCGGCGGAACCTGCGGTTCCGTGTCCCGCCGCGACCCAGCGAACGGCGGGCGTTACCATGCCGCGCTATGAAGCGAGGCATTACCGTCGGCATCGGGTTGCTCGTGCTGGTCGCGCTGAGCATGTTTGTGTGGTCGCGCGGCCGGGAGTCGAATCGGCTGACCGGCGAGTCCGTCGGCGCCCTGCTGGACCGGCTTGCCCAGGCGGCGAGCGAGGCGGAGCGCGACGCGCTGGTTGACGAGCTGGGAAATCGTGGGGAGGCGATCGTTGAGCCGCTCCTGACGCGCTATCCGGGCGAGCCGGCGGAATCGCAGCTCCGCATGAACACGGCCACGGTGCTCGCGCGGCTGCCGCGCGCGGCGGCGATCGCGGCGCTGGAGAAACTCGCGCGGTTGGAGCCGGAGGAGGGGCTGCGGGGCGCAATTCGCGGGCAGATTCACATGTTACAGCGCGCGGAAGCGCCGCCGGCGGGCGAGTAGGCGGCGCGGGACGCCGGCAAGCGATGAGCGGCGCGGCTCGTGCTTCGATCCAGGCGAGCTACCTGGGGTTGAGGCGGCGGGCTTTCTTGATGTAGCCGAAGCGGATGTCGGGGCGGCCGGCGACGTTATAGCCCCACTCTCCGGCGGTTCGA
>JBFXAM010000160.1:0-8592 GCA_050184295.1 Phycisphaerae bacterium
GCGTCCGATGTCGAGCAGTGTCCGCGGCAGCTCGCGGAGCATGGCGCCGAGCCCCTGATAGTGCCGCAGCGGCGCAAAGCGCACGCCGGGCCCGTCGACGCGCTGCCAGTTCGCCGGCGGCGTCGGCGCGTCATAGACGCGCGCGAGGGGCCGCACTTCGTCGAACAACTCCAGATACTGCCGCCAGTATTCGTACGAGAGATTGATGGTGAAGAGCCCGATTGGCGTACGCGCGTAGTGGTCCTCGGTGATGACGATCAGGGTTCGACGTGGGACGCGACGGTTTACCGCCAATGAATGGCTCCGGGCGTTGTGCGGCGCACGGTCACCGTGAGCCCGCATCCGTGATCCTGTGCGGCCGGCGCGCCGGTCCACTCGCGCTCGGTCGCCTTCGATTTTTGCGTCGGCATTATACTTCCGGCTGCGCTGAACCACCGTATGCTTGTAGGTAGAGGGAGTACACGGCCGCATGCTCCTCGCCCCCGCGACATTCGTCGTCCTGTTCGTCGCCGCGTTGCTGGCGATCGGGGGGGTCGTCTTCATCCTGATCGCACAGGCCGGCGGGAGCTCCGATCCGCACCGCAGGGAGCGCGCCGCCTACGAGATCGAGCAACTGCGACGGGCCAGCTCAACGCGCATCGCGTGCCCCGACCCGCGTTGCGCGCACGCGAACCCGAGCGCGGCCCGTTTCTGCGCCATGTGCGGAGCGCAACTCGCTCCCACGGACGCTTCGGAAAATCCCCAGCCCCCTCTGACCCGGGAGTGAATCCATGGCCATGAACACCGACACGCCCACGGCCGCCGAGCGGCGCGGGGGCGGCGGGACCAACCCGCCGCGACGACCGATCGGATTCGACCCGGAGGCACTCGGCCCGGCGGCGCGCTTCGGCTGGCTGCTGCTGCTCGTGCTGCTCATTCCGCTCGGCGTGATGTACTGGTGGCTTGTGCAGCGCGTCGAGGTGCCGGCGAACCACATCCTGCTGCTGACTCGCAAGGTCGGCGAGTCGCTGCCCGCGCAGGCTGAGACTGCCGATCAGTACGTGCTCTACCCCGGTCTGCTTGCGGCGCTCGGCGAGCCGCCGGGTTCGACGCGCTACAAGGGCATCATCTACGAGCCGGTGGCGGAGGGACGCTACTTCTTCGACCCGTTCTTCTGGGAGCGCGTGGTCGTCCCCGCCACCATTATCGAGCCCGAGGAAGTCGGCATCGTGATCCGCAAATACGGTCGCGCGCTGCCGGCGGGCCGCACGGTCGCCACCGCGCCCGACGAGCGCGGACCGCTTGCCGAGGTGCTCCGTCCCGGCCGCTACAACCTCAACCCGCACGCGTACGACGTGAAACGCGCCAAGCCGGTCGTCATCCCGCCGGGACACGTGGGCGTTCAAACGCTCTACGCCGGCGAAGAGGGCGCGAGCACGAACGAGTATCTCGCGGCCGAAGGCCAGCGCGGCGTGCAGCCGGTCGCGCTCCCGCCGGGCATGTACTACAACAACCCGTACGCCCGACGCATCGACGTGATCGACGTTCGGAGCCACACGATCGACATGCACGGCGACGACGCGATCCGATTTCCCTCGAACGACAGCTTCGACATTCTGATCGACTGCACGGTGGAATACGCGATCCGCCAGGATCTCGCGCCGTTCGTGATGGTGGCGATCGGCGACCACGATGACATCCGCGAAAAGCTGATTCTTCCCTACGCCCGCTCGCTTTGCCGCATCGAAGGCTCGAAGCTGCTGGCCCGCGACTTCATCTCCGGCGACACGCGCCGGGCGTTTCAGGAGAAGGTCTTTGAAGGCCTGCGCGAGCAATCGTTCTCGCAGGGAATCGAAATCCGCGCCACGCTCATCCGCCGGATCGTGCCCCCCGCGGCGATCGCCGAGCCGATCAGCGATCGGCAGGTCGCGGGCCAGCAGATCAAGCAATACGAAAACGAAATCAAGGTCGCGGAGGCCGAGGCGAAACTCGTCGAGCAGCAGGAAATGCAGAAGCAGAATCAGGCGATCGGGCAAGCGCAGCGCGAGGTCGTCACCGTCACCGTCGAAGCCGAACAGCGCAAGGCGGTCGCGCTGACCAACGCGGCGCAGCGGCTCGAGGTCGCCAAGCTCGAGCTCGAAGCCGCGCGCCAGAACGCCGCTGCCATGATCGCCCGTGGTCAAGCCGAGGCCGAAGTTCGCCTGCTCCAGTTTGAAGCCGAGGCCCGCCCGCTGCGCGACGCGATCGCGGCGTTCGGCGACGGCGAGACGTACGCGCAGTTCTTCTTCTATCAGAAGCTCGCGCCCGCGGTGAAGTCCGTGCTGGCGAGCACCGACGGCGCGTTCGCGGAGATTTTCCGCAACTTGTCGAGCACGGCGCCCGCGCCGCCACGGCCGCGCCTCGAGCGCGAGCCGGTGCGCGGCGCGTCGCCTCCACCGCGCACGAGCGACGGTGCGGCGAATTCGGTCTCGTCGCCGCCAGCGGCTTCGAACAACGGGGCGACGAACGCGGGAGGAACGCCATGAAACCGGGAACGCTCTTGACGGGAGTCGTAGGTTTCGCGCTGGTTCTCGCGGCCGTCGCCGTCGGCGGCGTCTGGATGTTCTGTCGCGTTTACGTCGAGCCCGACCAGTGCCTGGTGCTCATTCGCAAGAGCGGAGCACCGCTGCCGGCGGGCGAGAAGGTCGCCAGCGCGGGACAGAAAGGCGTGCAGCGCGAGACGCTCGGGCCGGGCCGGTATTTCTTCAACCCCTTCACGTGGGATTGGGAGCTGCACCGGCTGGTCGAGGTCGCGGCCGGCGACCCGATGACCTGGCGCGAGGTCTACTCCGCCAAGACCGATGTGGCCGCGCCGCTCCTCGCCGGCGACTGGCCTCAGATCGGCGTGCTCGTCAATAAGGTCGGCAAGCCCGCGCCCGACGGCGCCGAGGTCGTCGAAGCGGGATTCCAGGGCATCCAGCGACACGTGCTCACGCCCGGCACCTACCGCATCAACCCCTATGTCTACGAAGTCCGACTCGAAAGCGCGACGGTTGTGCCACTCGGGTATTGCGGCGTCGTCACGTCACAGCTCGGCGACATGCCCGCCCGCGAGACCGTTCAGGAAGTGAGCGTCGGTCCCGACGGCGAGCCCATCAAGGGGCCGCCAAAAGTCGTGCAAAAGCTCGCGAAGGAAGGCGAACGCGGTGTGCTCGCCAACGTCCTGCCGCCGGGCATCTATTATCTCAACCCCTACGTCTACAAGGTGCAGATCGTACAGGTCGGATATAACCAGCTCGCGCAGGAGAAAGGCCGCGACATTGCCGCGCACATCACGTTTCCCTCGCGCGACGGCTTCACGATCGACATCGGCGTGACCGTCGTCTGGGGTCGCCACCCGGCGCACACCGCCGAGATGATCAACCGCTTCGGCGATCTCGCGAAGCTGCGCGAGATCATCCTTAGCCAGATGCGGAGTATCTGCCGCAACATCGGCTCGGAATATGAAAGCACCGACTTCATCCGCGGCGAGAAGCGCGAGCTGTACCAGCAGGCCGTGACCGAAACGCTGCGGCGCGTGTGCCGCGAGCGCGACATCGAGATTCTTATCGCGCTGATTCACAACATCGAGGTGCAAGGCGGGCAGGCGGCGGCGGGTGACGCGGGCGACCTGAAATCGACGATCCAGCGCGGCTTCATCGCCCGCGAGCAGGAGATTTCCAAGCAGGCCGAGCGCGAGGCCGCCCGCAAGAAGGCCGAGCTCGAGACCGCCGCGGTCGCGATTGAGGTCGCCCGCGAGCAGATCACGGCCGACACGCGCAAGAAGGTGGCGGAGCTCAAGGCGGACGGCGAGAAGAAGGCCCGCGAGATCGATGCACAGCGCGATCTCGAAGTCTCGCGCGTCGAACGCGAGATCGCCGACCTCGAAGCCGAGAACACGCGCGTCACCGGTCGCGCCGCCGCCGAGGTCGAAGAACTCCGCAATCAGGCGGAGGCCGACGGCAAGCGGCTGATGATCGAGGCTTTTGGCGCGGGCCGCGCGTACAACCTCTACACCTTCGCCGAAGGCTTCGCGCCCGAGAGCATCCGGCTGATCTTCGCGGGCGAAGGGACGTTCTGGACCGACCTGCAACGCGCGCAGGACGCGGCGAACCTCGAACTGCTGCGCGGCGCCAGCGGGCCGGGAACGGCCGAACGCTGAGCGTCGGCCCGGACGGGCGCCGCGACGAGCGATGTGCGGGCGGCGCGCGCCTCCCGCACGTCGGTCGTTGCTGTCGCAACCTCGGCGCGCTCAGGGCGCCGCGCCGGCCAGCAACTCCACGAATGGGTCGACGTCGAACACGTCGATGCGCTGATCCTCGTTGATGTCGGCAGCCGACAGGTGGCAGTCGGGATAATCTGCCCGATACGCCAACGCGCGCGTCAATGCCAACACGAACGGGTCGATGTCGCGAACGGTGACGCGCCCGTCGCAATCCAAATCGCCGCGCAGCGCCTCGGGCAGGCACGTCCACGCCGCCAGAAACGCCGCCGGCCGCGCTCCGCCTTCAACGCCGCGGAACGCTCCGCCGACGAAGAGCGTCGCGTGGTACGGCCCCACCCCGTCGGGATCAAACGCTGCGAGCGCGTCCACGCGCCCGTCGGTTCCGCCTCCCACCGGCGTCCACGCCGTTCCATCCCAGCGCGCCAGGTTGCGAACCTCAACGTCGCCCGCAAAATCGAACAATCCGCCGGCGAAGAGCCCCGGACCGCGACCATCGTCGAAGGGGCAGAGCGCTCGCACCGAATGCACCCGCGCCGTTCCCAGGCCCGCGCGGAGTGCGGACCAAGCGCTCCCGTCCCAGGCCGCGATCCGCCGCCCCGGCTGCGCCACCGACGGCTCAAATGACCCGCCCGCATAGAGCACCGGTCCGGCTGAAGTCTCCACGCGCGCGAGCGCGTAGACGGCGCCTGCGAAGCCCGGGGGTACGGCGTGCCACTCCAGGCCGTCCCACGCCGCCATGTTCCGGGCCGGCGTCGTGTTCGCATAGTCAAACCCGCCGGCCGCGATCAGCGCCGCGCGCCCCGCGATCGGGAAGGTCGCCAGCGCCAAGACTACACCACCGGAGTCGGAACCGACGCGGCCGCCGAGCGCCGTCAACTCCGCGCCGTCCCAGCGCGCGACGCCCGGAAACCCGCTTGGACTCGGACTACTGTCGCCCGCCAGGAACAGCGCTTCGCCGCGCCCGTCGTCGAACGCCAGCATCGCGCGCACGCGCGTCCCCGCGGGCAGCCCGATCGTCTCCCACGTCACACCGTCCCACCGCCACAGGTACGCCGTCGCGGGCAGCGCGTCGCTCGCGCCCGCCACGTACAACGCCGCACCGCGGCCGTCATCAAACACCGCGAACGCGCTCGGTGGGCCGTTCAGCCCGAAGAGCGCCGTCCAGCGCGATCCATCGAAGATGGCGCCATACCGGGCAAACGAATCGCCGAGGCCGTAAAACCGGCCGCCGACGGCGAGCCCCGACGTGGCTGAGTTCGCCACGTTTAACAGCGTCGTGATCTCCGCGGGCGTCTCGCGGTTCACGCGCACCCAGTCGCCGCCGGACCACCCAACCAGGTGCCGCGACGCGCGGACCGGGTTGCCAACAGTGGTGAAGTCGCCGCCGACGTAGACGCGCGGCGAGCCGGGCGGCGCCGGGTCGGCACAAACGCTCCGCACCGGTCCCGACCAGATTCGCATGTCATCGCAGCGCCAGCCCGCCGCCGACCAGCGCGCCACGCCGTTGCAGCCTCCGGACTCGGCCAGGCCGATGTCGCCGACAACGAATAACGCAAGCCCGTCCGCGTCGGTTGCAACGCGCGCGTCAACAACAGCGCCTGTCAGCCCAAGGCTTTCCCAGTCCGCTCCGGACCAGCGGTACGCCGCCCCGGCGCTGGCGTTTCCCGCTCGGATCCAGCCCCCCAGTGCGAACAGCGCCGCGCCCGTGCCGACATCGAGCGAAGCAAGTCGGCAAATGTCGCCGCGAATGTCGGCCGCCCCCAGCGGAGCCCACCGGTCGCCGTCCCATCGCACCACGCCGCCGGTGACGCGCTGGTCGATCGCATCGAACTCGCCGCCGGCGAACAACCCGACGCCGGCGCCGTCGTCATGAGTCGCCAGTGTGCGAACCGCGCCGTTCGCACGACCCGCGAGAGTGATCCACTCCCCGTTCGTGCGTCGCAACACGCTTCCGACCGGCGCCCCGCTGCTCCAATCGGTGAACGCCGCATACGCCGCGGGCCCGCCGCCATCGTTGTATTCCGCGAGATCCTCGATCGCGCCGCCCGGCGGCGTTGGATCTTCCACCCACGCGCCGTCGCGCCAAGTGAGCAATCGCGCGCGGGCGTCGCCGATCGGCTCGCGCAGCCAACCCGAAACGACCGGGGATCGCCCGCCGCCGAGGTCGGCCACCCACAGCCGCATGCCGAGAAGATCGAGCGATGGACTGCGGCGCTCCCACGAGTAGCCGTCCCAACGCCCCAGCGAATGCTGGGTCGGCCCATCCTGACCCGCGAAGCGAACCAAGCCAAAAACCGCCGCCCCGCCGCCGTCGGCCCAGACCACCAGCTCGAGCGGCACGGACGCCAGTGGCCACTGCGGAACTTGATGCGACCAGCCGGGAGTGCAGCCTGTGCCGGCCTCCAACCTCAAAACCGCGCCGCAGAGCCCCACAACCGCGCCGACCCCCAAACTCGCTGCCGTGCCGAATTGCCAATTCGCCGAGTTCACAGGTGTACTCCGTGTGTGAATGACTGGATAAAGGAATGAGACCGGATACGACCCACGACGGAGCACTCCGGGGGCCCATTGTACAGCCCGCCGGCGATTCGGTTCGCCATCGTAACGGCAAGAAACCCGACGCCGCGGCGCGCAACGGCGGCGCAAGACACACGCCGGGGCCCGTGCGCTTCACACGGACCCCGGCGCCTCACTGAGGACACACGCGCGTGCCTTTCCGGCAGCGATTCACTGCCGGTCGCGACGCGCTATCCGCCGGTCAGACAGGCCACGAACGGATCGATGTCGAAGTTGTCCACCGAGCCGTCCTGGTTCACGTCGCACGTGCAGAGCCGATTGCAGTTCGGGAACTGCGCGGCGTAGCCGGCCGGATCGACCAGTGCGAGCACGAACGCGTCGATGTCGAAGTTGTTCACGGCTCCGTCACAGTTCGCGTCGCAACGCACGGCCGGGTCGCACACGCACTGCGGCGCGCCCGCCGCCCCGTAATCCACGCTGGCCGTATTGTCGCTCGGCGTGTCCTCCGGGAATCCGTTGTCCTCGTTGACGACGACCATCGCCGCCAGCACCGGCTCGCCGGTCGTCGGCACGCGCTTCCGCAGGCGCGCCTCGTAGTAGCACCCGCAGTAGATCCGCACGAACGGCGCCACGTCGTGGAACGCGATGATCGTGTCGCAGGTCGCCGCCGTCATGACGGCCACGCCTTTGTAGATCACCGGGATCACCGGACAGAACCCAGCGCACGCGAACGGCCGTCCGGCACACGTCGGCGGCGTCGTGATCACGATCTGCGTGTCGTGCGGATCGTCGTGCGGCCCCGACGGCCGCACGATCACGATGCGCACGCGCGACTGGTACGATGGCGCGGGGTTCTGCGGCGGCACCATGCGCAGCGTAAACGACACGTCCGCGAAGTCCGGGCCGTCCATGCAGACCTCGACGTCCGCGACGCTGATTTCGCCGGTGCGCGGACAGAGCGCCGGCGTGCAGAACGACTCGTCGCCGAGGTACACGCCGCCGACGTTCACGCATTCCTGCCCCGTCAGCGTCGCACACGTCGTCCCGATGCAGCACGCGCCCGGCAGGTCCGGGCACGGCGGCGTCGACGGCGTCACCACCGCGCTGCCACTGTTGTTGCTCTCGTTGGTCTCCGCGATGAGGTTGCCCGCGTCCAGTTGCAGAGCCACGTTGTAGTTGCCCGAGCCATCGTGCTTGCGGATGCGCTTGCGCAAGGGGAACGTGGCCTTGCATTCGCACAACCCGTCGTCCGCGTTCCGCACACAATCCGGCGTGACGACGCGCCGATCGACCTCGCGCTGCGGGTCGCCTTTCAGATAGCGCACCGTCCAGTTGTTGCACGTACCCGTGCAGGGCGGCCGCTGCCCGGTCGGACACGTGCCCAGGGGCACCGGGAAGTCGATCTCGATCTTCTGTTCCTCAACACGCGGCGTGCTCGGCCCGATCACCGCCAGGCTCGCAACCATCAGCAGCGGATCGGGCAGCGCGCAGGCGCGCGGCGTATAGCTGATATTCGCCGTCAGCTCGAAGTAATCTGGTCCGAGGTCGCAGACCTGCATGTCCACGATCTCCCAATCGGACAGGCACGGGTTCGGCGTGCAACTCGTGCCGTCGCCGTGGTAAACGCCGCCCAGCGCCAGGCAATCCTGCTCGGTGCCGACGATGCAGGTGCGCGCCGGGCAGTCGACACAACACGCGCCCGGTCCGACCGCGAGCGCCGTGACCTGCGCGTTGTAGATGCGCTGGCAGGGCACGGTGCCCAGGAACTGCGGCGCGGCGAAGAGCCACCAGGTGCCCGGCGGCAGGATCGACGTGACGCAGACTTCGGTGCAGGGGCCCGCGGTCGCGAAGAC
>JBFXAM010000161.1:0-8555 GCA_050184295.1 Phycisphaerae bacterium
CGTAGCAGGCAAGCCCGAACGGGCCGCGGGCTTCCCCCGCGGCCCGCTCAGGCCGTATGGACGCGCGTTACCGCGGGCGACGGACCAGAACAACAGGACGCCCGCCGGGCTCGAAAGCGAAGCCCGCGGCTGCGTTCGAACGAGCATCGAAGGGGGTTTAAGACCGGTTCGAACGTCGCTCAATTCGAGCACGCCGAACCGGTTTTTAGGGGCTCAAAGAGCTGAGCGGAGAGCGTGCGCGCTATCGATCTGTCCCGGATATTCTTTTTCTGTCCCGGATATTTTCGCGCCCGACACGCCCGACACTGGCGAATAAAAAAAAAGCACCAAGCTGGTACGGAAACGAGTGGAACGAATTTCAGGAAGTCGGAGTTGCCGATATTTACCATGTATGCTATATTTACTTCGGTTGGTAAATTGGGAAACACAGAGAACAGAGATGTCCGACGACCCGAATCTGGCCCGCCCCGGTGTACGTCTGAGTCAGACCGTGTTCACCACCGGCGAAGTCGCCAGAATCTGCAACATCAGCCAGCAAACGGTGATCCGTTGTTTCGACAGCGGAAAGCTCCAGGGCTTTCGCGTCCCCGGCTCGCGATTCCGCCGAATCACCCGCGAGGGACTTATTAAGTTCCTCAAAGAAAACAACTTACCGCTCGATCTGCTCGACAGCGGCAAGAAGCGCGTGCTCGTCGTCGACGACGATCCCGCCATCGTCGAAATGCTCGTGGAAATGCTGGAGCGCGACGGCCGATTCGAGGTCCAGACCGCCTCCACCGGGTTTGACGCCGGCATCCGCACCAAGGAATTCAACCCCGACGTCATCATCCTCGATTTCATGCTGCCCGACATCAACGGCAATGCCGTTTGCCGCACGATTCGCGCCGATCGGACCCTTCAGCACGTGAAAATCATCGTCGTCTCCGGCGTGGTGAGCCCTGAGGACAAGGAGCAGTTGCTGGCGTGCGGTGCGAACGATTTCTTTCAGAAGCCGTTCGACATCCAACAACTTGTGACCCGGATCATGGAAGTAACTCGTGAAGCCGTCTGAACCGATCAGCACCCTCGCCGAGCCCGCCGCCGAGCTCGACGTCGTGCTGTCGCATCTCGATCGGCTGCCGACGCTGCCGGCGGTGGCGGTGCGGCTCCTGGAGTTGACGGCGGAATCCGCGGCGAACACGCGCGAGGTTGCGGAGTTGCTGCGCGCCGATCAGTCGCTCACCGCCAAGCTGCTTTCCCTCGCCAACGGCGCGGCGCAGGGCACCCGTTCGCCCATCACCGATCTCAACCGCGCCATCGTGCAGCTTGGCTTTCAAACGGTGCGGAACCTCGTGTTCTCGGTGAAGGTCTTCGAGACCTTCGGCGGACGCGACGAACCGGGCGGCGAACGCCGTTTTGACCGCGCGCAGTTCTGGAAACACGCGCTCGCCGTCGCGTGTGCGGCACAGGGGTTGGCGGCCGCCGGGCGCGACCTCGGGATTGCCCCCGGCGACGCCTTCGTCGCGGGGCTGCTGCACGACCTGGGCAAGGTCGCGCTCGACGCGGTCTTTCCGAAGGCCTATGACCGCATCGCGGCGCACGCAGAGCAGACGCGCGGCGACATCGCCGACAGCGAGCGCGCGATTCTGGGCGTCGATCACACGGTTGCGGGCCGCCGCCTCGCGGAGCACTGGCGCCTGCCGCGCGCCCTGCGCGAGGTGATCTGGCTTCATCACCTCGCGATCGACTCGCTGCCCGGCTGCGTGAGCGCGCCGGTGCTCGTCGGACTCGTGCAGGCCGCCGACGCGCTGGCGCGCGAGCGGCGCATCGGCTATTCCGGAAATCACGTCGCTTACGAACGTGCCGCCGATGTCGCGCTCCGGCTCGGGCTCTCCGAAGTGCAGGTCGGGGCCGTCGCCGAGCGGCTGGTCGAAGACGTGGCGCAGCAGGCGAACCTGCTCGAGCTGGACCGCGAGACGCCGCGGTCGATCTACCTCGAAGCGCTCACCCGCGCGAACTCGGAGTTGAGTCGTCTGAACGACGACCTGACCGGCACCAACCGCCGCCTCGCCGCGGCGGCGCGCTATTTCCACGCGCTGCGCACACTCGACGAGCAGCTCGACGCGTCGTCGGGCGTGTCCGACCTGGTCGGCGCGATCGCCGACGCCGCGATGGTCGCAACGCAGAAGCCGCGCCTCGCGGTCTTCGCGTGGCGTGACGATGCGGGAACGGTCGACCTGGCTTGGCGGGCGGACAGCCCGCCGGCGCGCGGCTGCGAGACGGCGCTGCTGCGCACGGAATTCGAGTCGATCGGCGAACAATGCGATGCGATGCTCGATGCGGTCGTCGCGCGGGCGCCCCGCCCGGTCCGCACGATCGCGTCGCCGGCGCTGGCGCAGCTCGGCGAAGGCGACGCCTGGCTGCTTCCGATCGTCCACGACGCGCGCTTGGCGGGCGGCATCCTCTACCTGTCGGACCAGGACGAACATGCGCGGCTCGCGGGCGAAGCCGCCGAGCTGCGGTCGTTTCTCGCGAGCCTGGGTCTGGCGCTCGGCCGGGCTCGCGCCCAGGCGGCTGCCCGGCGCCTCTCCGACGATCTGGCCGACATGAACCGCCGGCTTCAACAGGCGCAGCTCGAACTGCTCCGCTCACGGACGCTCTCGATGATCGCCGAGATGGCGGCCGGCGCCGGCCACGAGCTGAACAGTCCCCTCGCGGTGATCTCCGGCCGCGCGCAGCTTCTCCGCGAACGCGTCGCCGATCCGGAAGTGCAGCGCGCCCTCGACATCATCCGCGACAAAGCGCATGAATGCAGCCAGATCGTCACCGAACTGATGGACTTCGCCCGTCCGCGCACGCCGCGCAGCGCCGCGGTCGACCTGCGCGCGCTGCTGTCGACTGTGCGGAACGAGTTCGCCGAGTCGGCGCAGTTGCCGTCGTCGCGCCTGGTGCTGGAACTGCCGGCGCCGCTGCCGCCCGTGCAAGGCGACGAGGCACAGTTACGGATCGTTTTTCAGGAGTTGCTGAAGAACGCGATCGCGGCGATTCAGAGCACACCCGGCGCGGTCACGATCCGCACGCGGCCCACGCCGGCCGGCGACGCGCTCGAGGTGGTCATTCGCGACACCGGGTGCGGCATGACGCCTTCGGTCCTGCAACGGGCGTTCGACCCGTTCTTCTCGCATCGCGCCGCCGGGCGCAGCCGCGGGCTCGGCCTTCCGCGCGCCCACCGGATCGTCGAGGCGCACGGCGGACGCGTCTGGCTGGAGAGCGCGGTCGACGAGGGAACCGTCGCGCACGTGGTGTTGCCGATCAGCGGCGGCGCGACGGCGCCCGCGCCGCCGGGGGCGTAACACGCGCGACTGACGGCGCGTGGCCGCGCCGGCCGCGGGCGAGCGGAGTCGCGCGGTGCGCGGTTGGCTTCAGGCGCTCTTCAGGTTGTTTACATCCGCGGTGATGACAATCTGGCTGCCGGCGGGGTCGCGCAGCGCCACCTTCACGCGCTTGTCGCGCTTCAGGCGCTCGCGCTCGGTCTCGCTCGAGATATAGACGACTTCGGCTTGGATCTTCTTGTCGCCGGAGAAAAACAGCTGCTGCAACCGGCGCTTGACCGGCGTCGAGGTGCGCTGGTTGTCGTTGTCCCACGTCGACCACAGCGGAACGGCGCCCGGATCACGAACCTTTACGCGGGCGCCGGCCGAGACGTTTTGTGCCGAAGATCCAATCATAGCGCGAACGCTCCTCGGGCCCGGGTCAGCGGGCCGCTCCGTGGAACAAGCTTTCTGCGAACGGGGAGGGCGCGACGGCGCGGTACAGCGTTGCCGTCGCAGAGGTGGGTTGCCCCGTACCAACTGTTCGAGTGAATATTACGAGTCGTTGTTACGGACGGCAATACTTTTTTTGACATTTCGCGCCGCCGCCGCGCGAGTTTCGGGCGACGGTGCCGGTCGGAAGCCTCCGCACGCCGCTGCGGCGCTTCCCCAACCCGCGCCGTGCCGCGACAATGCCCCGCATGCCGCGCGCTGGCCGCAGTCTCGAACGCCGCGAAGATCCTGACGAACCGCGCGCGCCGGTCGCGCCCCCGCTCGAGCTCGACCAGCCGCCGGCGCCGCGGCGATCCGGGTGGCGTCGCCTGGCACGCTGGGCGGTGTGGGCGAGCGTGGCCGTTGCGGTTGCGCTGGTCGGTTCCTATTGGTATTACACGCGCCCCGGCCGGATTCGCAGCGCGGTCGAGTCCACCTTCCACCGCCTCGGGCTCGTCGTCGCGCGCCTCGACGCCGCGTCGTTCCTGCCGCCGAACAGCGTCGAACTTTCCGGGCTTCTGGTCGCGTCCGCGGGCGCGGGACCCGCGGTCGCGGGCGGACCGGCGGCCGAGCCGCTCGTGCACGTCGGCTTCGCGCGGATCACGTGCGAACCGTGGGCGCTGCTGCGCGGCGAGTTTCGGGTCACCGACATTCTCGTGCAGAATGCCACCGCGACGATCCTGCGCGACGCCGAGACGGGAGTGCTGAACTGGCCGTTGCGCGTGGGGCCGCCGCCGTCGGACCGCGGATCGGCCACGCGCGTGCTGCCGAACGTTCGCATCGAGAGCGTCGACCTGCAACTCATGATGATCGAACACGGGCGACACCGCCTCGCGCGGCGGTGGGTGTTGCAGGGCGCCGCCGCCCCCCAGCCGGCCGATGCCGCCGGTCGCCGCCCGTACCAGATTCGCGTCACGCGCACCGCCGGTGCGACGTTCGGCGCCGCCACCCCGCGCGCGCCCGCGTTTCTCGAACTGACCTGGAACGGGTCGACCGCGGAACTGCGCAGCGATTGGCTCGACGTCGAGACCGTCGCGCTGCTGCTGCCCGAGCCGGCCGCGCAGCAGCTCCGCGGCGCGAACATGCGCGGCAGCTTCGCGGTCGAGCAGTTGTCGCTCCTGGGACAAGACGTGCGCAGCGCCACGATTCGCGTCGCGAATCTCGGGGCCGCCGTTCCCGTCGAAGCCGGCTTGCCGCCGGACGAGCGATTCCTTCAGCTCAGCGACTTCGCGGTCACGCTCCGCTACGACGCCGCCGACGGCGCCGGCTTGGGGACACGCCTCACGCTCGACGCGAACGGCCGCCTCAATGGCGCCGCGACCCGCGCGACGCTTGGGTTGCGGGCCCGACCGCTGTCCGATCCCGCCGCCGCGCTTGCACCGGCCGCTGCCGACGGCGACGCCCCGCCGCCGTGGTGGGCGCCGCTCGCGCCCGCGGGTTTCGTCTTCGATGTCGATCTCGGTGTGACCGGAATCCACGCGCCCACGCACGATCGAAACGCCGCGCTCCTGGAATCGACCCATCTCCCGCGCGGCATGCGAGCGTTCTTTGCCGACTATCAGCCGCGCGGCGTCGCGAACGTCTCAATTACGGCGAGAGGCGGGGCGCGCGCGGTCGGCGGCCGGCTGGAACTCGATCCGGGCCTCACCGGCGAGTGCCTCGTCGACCCCCAGGGACTGTCGCTCGTCTACTACCGGTTCCCCTATCCGATCGACACCGTCCACGGCCGGTTGCGGATCTCGCCCGACGGGCTGGACCTGATCAACCTGCACGGGCGGCACGGCAGCGCGCGCATCCGCGCGGACGGCCACGTCAATCACCCGTCGCCGTGGACCGGCTTTCGCGTGGGAGTATTCGCCCAGCACGCGCCGCTCGATCTGGCTCTCTACAACGCGCTGCCGCCGCGCTACCGCGCGGTCTGGGACCAGCACTCGCCGACCGGGCTTGTCGATTTGAATGTACTTCTGGAGCGCGAGGATCTCCCCGCCGAGGGACCGCTGCGCCCGCCCGACGTCCACGTCGACGCCCACCTACTCAGCGGCGCGGTGAGCACCGGCGACGGCCTGCGACTCACCTGCGTCGACGGCCGCCTCTCATTCGGCGAGGGGCCGACGGTCATTCATGACCTGCAAGGGTTTGTCGGCGAGAGCGGCGTGAGGCTCCGGGCTTCGCTGACCGGGCCCGCCGCCGACGGGCAACTCGAAGGCAGCGTGCAGATTGAAGCCTGCGATGTCCCGCTTGCCCAGGCCGCCGCGCTGCCCGCGGCCGGACCGGCATCGGCGAGCGAGCTGAGCTTCGCCGGCGTCGGCGACGTGTGGGGACGCCGCCGCGCGGACTCGTCGTTCAGCGAGTCGCGCAGCCACTATGCCGTACACGTTCGCGACGGTCAGCTGACCTCGCCGGATCGCGCACTGGTGTGGACCGACGCGCGCGGCTGGATTGCACGTCGCGATGCCGCGATCGACGTGATCGGGCTTGCGGCGCGCCGCGGCGACGGCGAGCTGCGGCTCTCCGGCACGCTGCCGACGGCGCGCGACGATTCCGCCCCCGCGGTCGACATGCACGTGCGCGACCCGCAGATCGATCGCGTCATCGCCGCGCTGACGCCCCCGCGCTGGCGCGCCGCCGTCCACGAGCTGGGCATCCACGGCAGCGGGCAGGTGGTCGCGCGGCTGCGTCCGGGTGACGCCGGCGCGGAGACGGGCTCGACCGAAATCGAGATCGAGTCGCAAGGCGCGCGCCCCGCGTTCCTGCCGCTCGACCTGCGCGGACTGCGCGCGCATGCCACGCTCCAGCCCGATGGATTCCGGATCCACGGCGCCT
The DNA here is from genome assembly GCA_050184295.1 of Phycisphaerae bacterium. GTDB lineage: Bacteria > Planctomycetota > Phycisphaerae > UBA1845 > Fen-1342 > JBFXAM01. The sequence goes on from JBFXAM010000161.1 coordinate 6,606, forward strand.
CGGCCGCATATGGCGCGTTGACGCAATTGCGACTGGACGGCCACGGCGAATGGGGTTCGCAGCTCGACCAGGTCGAATTCGAGCTCACCGCGTCAGACCTCGATCTCACCGCCGATTTCACCGATGCGATGCCCGAGCCGCTGGCGCTGTTGCTCCGCCGAGTCGCGCCGGCGGGGCGAGCCAACCTCCGTTTCGACCGCGTCCGGTTCGAGCGCCGCGACGGCCCGCGCTGGCAGATCGACGGCGCCGTCGCGATCGAGCGCGCCGCGCTCCGCGTCGGGCTCGCGCTCACCGATTGCTCCGGCGAGCTCGCCGGAACCTGCACCATCGGCCCGACGGGCCGCGCCGAACTCAACGCGAGCTTCGTCGTGCCCAACGGCCGACTTGCCGGCCGCGCGATCGAGAACGTCGCCGGACAGCTCCTCACGCGCTCCGACGACCGCTGGCTCCATCTTCAGGATCTGCGCGGAAATCTGTGCGGCGGCGACGTCGTCGGGTTCGCGCGGATCGACGCCGACACTTCCGAATACGAGCTCTCACTGGTGCTGCGGGCCGTCGATCTCGACGCCTTTCTTCAACGCTCCCCGTCGCCGAACCGCACCGGAGCCGGTGGCACGCTCGACGGCAACGTCTTTCTTCGCGGCGTCGCCGGCGCAGACCAGGAGCGTCGCGGCGGGGGCGAATTCCGCATCTCCGGAACCTCGTTCCTCAAATCGCCGGTGCTCGCCGGCATCGCCAGCGCCGCCGAACAGGAGCGCGGGCACATCAACGAAGCGCTCGATCTGGCCAACATCCAGTTTCTTTGGCAGGGCCACGAGATTCAGCTCACGCGCGTCGAGATTCTCAGCCGTGACCTGCGCTTGGTCGGCTCCGGCGTGTGGGATCTGCGCAGCGATCGTATCGAGCTGACGCTCGTGGGCGCGAATCCGAGCCACTGGCCGCGGATCGCCGTCCTGAGCGACCTGGTCGAGTCGGCCGGACAGGAGCTCTTGCAGTATCGCGTCGACGGCACGCTCGCGCAGCCGCGCGTCACCGCCGAGCCGCTCCACAGCCTGACCGAGCCCATCCGCAAGCTGCTTCGCGACGAACGCTGAACCACGCCAGCCCGCGCGCGGCGGCGTTCGCCGCGGCATGGTCCGCCGTCCCGGGCGGATCGATCACGCAAGATCGATTTGGCCGGCGATTCCCTGCAAGGCCGCGACGCACGTGCGGATGTGATCATCGAGCGACACGCCCAGCAGCTCCGCGCCGCCCTGAATGTCGTCGCGATTCACCGCCGCCGCAAACGCCGGCGTCTTGAGCTTCTTCTTCACGCTTGCGGGTTCGAGTCCTGCGAGGCGCTGCGGGCGCACCAGGGCGCACGCGACCAGGAACCCGCACAACTCGTCGACCCCGAAGAGCGCCTTGCGGATCGGGCGATCGCGCGGATACTCGTCGAGATTCCAGTCCGCATGCGCCAGGATCGCACCCACGACTTCTTCGTCGACGCCGCGCGCGCGAAGGATGCGCGCCCCCTCGCGCGTGTGGTCCGGCGGGTTCGGCCAGCGCTCATAGTCGAAGTCGTGCAGCAGGCCGGCGAGTGCCCACGTGTGTTCGTCGCCGCCGAACCGCGGTGCGTAGGCGCGCATCGCCGCCTCCACCGCCAGTGCGTGGCGACGGAGCGACTCGTTTGGCGTGAATTCGCAGAGCAGGCGCCAGGCTTCGTCACGGGTCATGGAACACCTCGCGCGCAGTGTACTCGCGTGATCTCGCCGAAAAAACAACCGGGGCGCAGCTCGCGCTGCGCCCCGGTGCGGTCGTGTTTGCAGCTCTCCCGCGCCGCCCTACCGCCGCGGCTTCACGCTCCCGCGCCGCGTCTACGGCTGCGGCTTCACGCTGGTCGGCGTGGCCGTCGGCGTCGCGCCGCTTGCCGGCTCATCGGGGATGAGCGTCGGCGCGGGGTTCAGTTCG
>JBFXAM010000162.1:0-8539 GCA_050184295.1 Phycisphaerae bacterium
CTGCGCGACCTGCGAAACCACTGCGCGCTCACACCCGGGACCGTCGGCTGGATCAAGTGGCTGCGCGACGTCGAGCTTCCCGGCGAGAGCCGCTGGGTCATCACTCAGCAATTGGATGAACTGGACGGGATCAACAAACGCATCGTCACCGCCCAGGAGCGGCTGCAAGAGGTAACCGCCGAGGATCGGATCGTGAACAAACTGCTCGAAATCAAAGGCATCGGCCTGGTGACGGCCTGCGTCCTGCGGGCCGAGATCGGCGACGCCACGCGCTTCCGCAACGGCAAGCAACTGGCCCGCTTCTGCGGCTTGTCGCCGCGGAACGCATCCAGCGGCGAGCGGCAGGCGGACGCGGGGTTGATCGGCTCGTGCAGTCGGCAGTTGCGAGCGACGCTGGTGGAGGCGGCCCATCGCCTGAAACGTTTCGACGTGCGTTGGGCGAAGTTGGCAAACACACTGAAGGAGCGCGGCAAGCCGGGCAGCGTGATCGCGGCGGCGGTGGCGAATCGCTGGGTGCGGGGTTTGTATCACGATCTGGTCGCGATCAAGCTGGCGGCTTGATGCGTGATCGCGGGCGGTTCGATGGAGTCGAGCGGTTCGATCCGTGCGCTGAATGGGCGTTCCGCAGACGGCGGGAGAAAGAGGAATTCCCTTCAGGGAGAAGAGCGATGGTTTGACGGATAACGAAGGTCGGCTGTGACATGGCGGTGAATGAGTGCTTCGGCGGTGACGGGCTGAAGCGTGACCGGTGACTGACCGGAGAGTGACGTGTGGCGGAAGGTGATCGTTGGCGCGACTCGCGTGTGATCGCGGCGAGCTCGACCCGTGGCTGGGCTGAAAAGCTCGCTTGTAGATGGGGCAGCCGCGAACACTCGATCGAAACACCCGCTTGGGCAGCCGGTAAAAGGGCGAGCTCGGATAGAAGACTGGGATCGCGGCAACGTCGATCGGCCACTTGACACGCGACAGGCACTCATAGAAGCCACGGGTGAAGGTCGCCGCAGGCGACCGAAACCCGTGGACCCCGATCGCGCAGCGCGGCCCGCCCCGGAGGGGCGGAGGACGCTTTCCAACCGCGAGTCGAACGCACTTCTCGATCCGCGCTTTTCCTCCGCCCCTCCGGGGCGTGGGAGGAACACGAACCCGATTCCCACGGGTTGCGCTCCGCCCGGCTGCCGCCGGGCTGCGCTCCACCCGTGGCTACATTCCGCGGCCCCGCCGGGGCCGAGAGTTGCGAACCAAAACATTCGAGTGCCGCCGGTCGATGCCTGATCTCGCCGCCCCGAGACAATATTCGGAATAACCCGTTACTCATTGCTTGACTCATGCGCAACGGCAGCGTATACTCCGTCGGTAACGGTTAAGGAGTGTGCTGTGGACGACAAGCAAATCGTGGCGATGCAGAAGGTGGTTGAGGCGCTGGGCGGCTTGGATGAGGCTGATCTGCGGGTAGTGCTGGGCTTCATTGGCATGCGGTACGGCGGTATCAAAGTGCCACCCGGCCCCACCGCCTCGAACGTCGCGGATTCTGCCGGTTCCGCAACCGGAAATGGCCCGGTTGCGGCGCCCACCACATTCAGCGCATTCCATGACCTCTACCACGCGGCGAATCCCGAGACCGAATCCGAGAAGGCGCTCGTGGCGGGCTACTGGGTGCAGGTGTGCCAGCAGAAAGACGGCTTCGACAGCTTCACCGCCAACTCGGCGCTCAAAGGGATGGGCTACACGGTGAGCAACATCACTCGCGCTCTCGACGCCCTCATGGCGCTGGAGCCCAAATACGCCATGCAGATCAAAAAATCGGGCACGGCTCGCCAAGCCCGCAAGGTGTACAAACTGACCACAGCGGGCCTGAAACGTGTGGCCGAGATGCTCAACACCCCAAAGGGCTAGAAGGAGGTGAGCGCCATGTATGCAATGGTCAGGAGGGTCGCCGGTCTCTCGACGTCCCGGTCATCGGCGGCGACGGGACCCAAGGGCGGTAAACCATAACCGCCGCTTGCGCGGCGGCCAGGTGACTGCAATTGCGTGGCTGGGGGCGGGGCAAAATCCGCGTCCCCAGCTTTTTTCATTATACGGCCCGTCTGGTCGGTTCCAAGCGCTCTTCGCACAATTGTGCGTTCGAAAGCCGGGAATTCCGCTACGCCGCCACCGTCGCCGTCGCGATTTCGCTCCACGGCCCCGATCCGCCGCGCGTGCTGAGCCAGCGCAAGGCGCAGTACGCTGTTCGGCCCGCTTCGGCGGTCGAGACGTCGGCCTGAAGCGTGCCGGACGTGGAGATGGCGAGGAAACGGAAACCCGGCAGGGGTTGGAACCAAGGAGACAAAGAGACAATGGAACAAGGGAAGACCCCGCGCCGTTCGCGTGAGCAGACGAGTCGCACGTTGTTTCCTTGTTCCCTTCGCTCTTCCAACGCAATCCACACTTCCGCCCCCAAGCACGCCGTAGCGCTTGCGGCGGCGGGTCGGCGTGGATTCGTCCGAGAAGCACAGCGCGTGCAGCAAGCACGGCGATGTGTCCGGCCGCCCCAGCGGGCACCGGGATGGCGGGCTGGAAGTCCACTCCACCCCGGGCGCGCCGCGGCGCGCTGTCCGACGCGGAGCCGATGCAAACGGACGCGCGATACACGCGCGGCGGCCCGCTGAAAAACGACGCGGCGTCGGCGAACGATGGATTCGTCCGCCGACGTCGCGCGAGTCATTTCGATCTTTGCGACCGCGTGCCGGCGCCCGCGATACGGGCGGCCGGCAGTGCGCGGCTTTTTGGGCAGCGGGCCGCCGGGGCGCGTGTCCGCGTCAGCGGGCCGTGAACTGCGCCTCGAGGGCGCGGTCGATGCGCGACTTGCTCTCGAGCAGGTGGGCGCGCGAGGCGAAATCGACCTTCGACGTCTTGAGCGTGTTGCCCATCTCGTCGCTCAGTTCGCGCAGCGCGAACCGCACCATCCCGTTCAGGTCCGCGGACATGCCCGAACCCGGCGGCATCTGCGCCGCGCTCAGCATCATGTTCAGGTAGTTCTTTTGCAGGTTGCGGCTGATCGAGCTGATGAGCGGCTTGGCGTCGGTGTGCGCGCTGGTCGCGGCGGAGGCTTCGAGCTGCCACCAGACCATGTCGCGCACGGTCGTGATCAGCTCGGCCGCGGTGAACTTCTTCGGGCTGTCGGTCTTGAGCTCGGCGTCGTAGACGCGCTGTAAGACCGGCGGCGAGATGATGTCGACCAGCGTGCTGAGCTGCATTTGCGCGATGCGGTCGTGGATCGGATAATCGACGCGCGACGTGAACGCCGAGTCGCCCCAGCGCGACGGCGCCAGGTTGTTCAGCAGCTCCGGCGGGTACTTGAAGAAGTCGTCGCGGAAAAGCGACTCGCTGAGAATCTTGAGCGCCTCGCGCTGCGTGTCGGCATCCGTGATGACGAACGCCGGCCGCGCATCGGGCGCGCCCTTGTGGTCACGGTTGAACGACTGGCCGCCGACCAGCCGGCCGACGTAGGTGAAGTTGCGGGCCTTCTGGCTCAGCAGGACGTTGAAGGCCTGCGTCATGTAGAAGAGCGGCTCGCCGTCCTGGATCGACCACTTCAGTACGTCCGTGCTGAGCTTGTCGACCAGGCCGACGCGCGTGCGCGCCCAATCCGCCGGACTGCTGCCCATGTCGTAGCGGTTGACCAGCGGGTCCGGGCTGAACACGCCGAGCGTGTCCTCGTCGGTCGCGTAGTCGAGGCCCGACTGTGTGCTCCGCGATGCGATCTCCTTGAGCATCTCCTCTTCGCCCTTGTCGCCCTTTCCGGGCACTCGGTAGCCGTACTCGATCACCCACTGGTCATAGGGGCCGATCATCGGCGTGGCGAAGTGACGGACCTTTTCGATCTCATCGTCGGCGAAGAACAGCAGCGGGTTGTAGTCCATCACGCTCGCGACCGTGGGCTCGTTTTCGATGTCGCGCCGCCGCTTGATCTCTTCGAGGCTCAGCCAGGAGCTGGCCTTGAAGTTGTGGCGCAGACCGAGCGTGTGGCCCACTTCGTGGGCGATGACCTCGCGGACCGCTTCGCCCACGACCCGTTCCGGCAGCTTCTTGCCGCTGCCGGTCGCGATCATGGCGTAGTGCGCCAGCGCGAGCTGCTCGGACATCCCTTCGGCGAACGTGCAGGCGCGGCCGCGGTGCGCATTGCAGTTGTGGACGTCGTCCAGCATGTGATCGAGCGGGTTGCGGTAGAGGCTCTGCCGCAGGTCGGGCAGGTCCGCCGACGGCGTGCTCAGGTCCAGTTGCCGCAGCTCGGGCTTGAGCAGGTCCGGAACGAGCTCGGGATACATCTTCTTGTACAACTCGAAGCCCGGGCCCTTGAGGCTGGCGATGCCCTGCGGCGTGGAGAGCAGGTCGAAGTTGTTGACGAAGTAGCGCACCCAGGCGTCGTCGCAGACGATGTCGGCGTCGAGAATCTGACCGGTGCGCGGGTCGGCCCGCGAGGGCCCGACGGCGAGCGCCCGGCCCGTGACGGTCCAGCGGATGAAGTTGTAGCGCGCGTCCTCGGGATCGTAGTCCTTGAACTCGTTGTCGTCGGTCTGCTGCTGAACGACGATCGCGTCGACGAACCCGATCTTCTCGTAGGCCTTGTTCCAGTCCTCGATGCCTTGCCGTACGTAGCGGCGCCACTGGATCGGAACCGTCTTCTCGATGATGAACGTGATCGGCTTCTTCGGCGGGCTGAGCTCGAGCGACGGGTCGCGCTTCTCGAGGTGCCAGCGGTTGATGTAGCGCAGGTTGGTCTCGCGGACGTCGTTCGGCAGCGCCCAGTCGACGCGGCTTGTCAGGAAGTAGCCGCAGCGCTGGTCCGCGACGCGCGGCTTGTATGCGCCGAGCTTGGGCAGTTTCTGGAAGGCGTACGCGACGCCGACCTCGCCGCCGCCGCCTTCCCGCGCGCCGACCGCGAGATCGACCTCGATCAGCGCGTTCTCGGGGAAGTTCTTCACCTTCGTCCACTTGCTCAACTCCGGGCGGATGTTGCCGCCCCGGACCGGCACGTCGGCGAGGTTGCTCTTGAGCAGCGCTCCCATGTCGATCAGGACGTCGCCTTGCGGCGTCATGCTCAGGATGGGGACCGCGGCGATGTAGAAGTCGCCGTAGGTGCGCTTGATCGCATCGGCGACGGGCTTGTCATCCTGCCTGACGTAGCGGACGTCGGGGATGGTGAGCTTGAGCTGATTGCCGGTGATCTCGAACCGAAAGAGCGCGTCGTTCCACATCCAGCCGGTGAAGCTACCGGCCTTGGTGAGGCTGGTGGCGAAGAGCATGTCTTCGTTGAGCAGGCTGCGCGGGATCTTCGCCAGCAGGCGCTCGGGATCGCGGTTCTTGTCGTTGGCGTCGAAGCGGTAGAGGGTGAACAGCCCGTCGACGGTCTGCATGTCCTTGACGAGTTCGTCGAAGTCGGGGAAGCGCTTGGGCTTGTCGTCCTTCTTCGGCGAGGGGCGCTCGGCCTTTTCGCCGTCGGGCGCCTTGGGGATGTCCGCCGGGGTTGGCGCGGCCTGGCCGTTCTCCTGCGCCCACGCGACGGGCGCGAACAGCCCGGCGAGGGACGCTGACATCAGCAGGCCGGCGAAGCGGCCCGCGGTGCGAAAGCGATACTGCGACATCGGATGCTCCGCGAATGTGAGTAGATCGAAGCGGTCTGAGCGGTCGTGCCCATTCCGTACGGTTCCGCCCGCCTGCTGAATCTAATCGGCGGGTTTTCCCGTGGCAACGCAAGCGCCCGCCATTTACAGTTTTCTACCGTCCCCGCCCCGCGTGGCGGACCGCCCCGCTGGACGTTCCCGAATGCACCGCCGGACGCGCGCCGCGGCCGAGGCGGCGCGAAGAACTGCGGGTTGGGTCGCTGGGGGCGGATCAGACCCACCGGGACCGCGCCATGAACCCTGCGATCCGTGAAGCGACGGCGGCCGATCTGCCCGCGATCAACGCGATTTACAACCACTACGTGGCAACGTCGACGGCGACCTACGACGAATCGCCGGTCACGCTTGCGGAGCGCGAAGCGTGGTGGGTCGAGCACCAGCGGCCTTTCGAGGTGCTGGTGCTGGATCATGCCGGGCTGGTAGCAGGCTGGGCGAGCATGTCGAGTTTTCGCAGCCGCTGCGCGTATCGATACACCTGTGAGGACTCCATCTATCTGCGGCCCGAAATTCACGGCCGCGGATGGGGAAAGCGGTTGCTTGGCGTGTTGCTCGACCGGGCCGCGGCGAGCGGTGCGTTTCGCTCGTGCGTTGCGGGCGTGTCGGCGGATCAAACGGCGAGCATCCGGCTGCACGAGGCGGCGGGATTTCAGCGCGTCGCGCACCTGCGTGAGGTGGGCTTCAAGTTCGGCCGGTGGCTGGACGTGGTATACCTACAACGATTTTTCGACGCCGCCGACCGATAACCGAGCGACCGCGCACCAGGGTCGACGACGCCGCCGGGTTCGCCGTGCGGCAGCGACACACGCAGGCTCGGCCGAGTTCGCGAATCGGGGTTGCAGCGCGGCCACGTGAATGCGTAACGTTGTGAATGGCGTCGCAATCGACGGACGTTGAACCCCCCCGTTCTTGCCGCACTCGGGAAACGGACGGAGGCTGCCATGCTCGCTCGTTGGCTGGGGATCGCCGCGTCGCTGATCGGGTGCGCGGTGAGCTTGGCCGGCGAGGCCGCGGCGCAGCCCGTGCTGGCATCACGGCTGGTGATCGGCAGCGGGCTGACGCAGCCGCTGTTCGTGACCCACGCGCCGGGCGACTACTCGCGCATCTTTGTCGTGCAGAAGGACGGCGCGGTGCGTATCGTGCGCATCCCACAGAACACACTCGTCGGCAATCCGTTCGTATCGTTCAGCGTCAACACGACCGGCGAAGGCGGCTTGCTCGGGCTGGCGTTCCATCCGCAATACGCCGTCAACGGTTATTTCTACGTCAACTTCAACGAGCCCGGCACAGGCAACACCCTGATCGTTCGGCGTCGCGTCTCGGATGCGGATCCCGATCGGGCTGACCCGGGCGACATCACGCCGCTGCTGCGCATCGTGCGACCCGCGGGCATCCACAACGGCGGCTGGATGCAGTTCGGTCCGGACGGGTACCTCTACGTCTCCACGGGGGACAGCGGCAACGCCACTTTCGCGCGCGACATCACCAGCGAGCTGCGCGGCAAGATCCTGCGGATCGACGTGGACCGCGACGACTTTCCACAGGACGCCGAGCGGAATTATGGCCTCCCGGCGGACAACCCCTACGTGGGCGTCGAAGGCGACGACGAAATCTGGGCCAGCGGGCTGCGAAACCCCTGGCGAAACTGCATCGATCCGCTGACCGGCGACCTGTTCGTCGCCGACGTGGGCAACCAGCGCTGGGAGGAGATCAACTTCCAGCCCGCGGGCGCCGGCGGAAACGACTACGGGTGGTCTTGCTACGAGGGCAACGCGATCTTCGGCGGAGTCAACTGTCCCGGCCCCGAGCTGCTTGACTTCCCGTTCCTCGTCTATCCGCATTCAGGCGCGGAGCCGCCGCTGAACCTCAACGGCTGCTCCGTCACCGGCGGCGAGGTGTATCGCGGCTGCGCGATTCCGGCGCTGGCGGGGACCTACTTCTTCGGCGACTTCTGCCGCGCATGGATCGTCTCGCTGCGCTACGGCGGTGCGGAGATTACGAACCTGGTGAACCGCACGGCGGAGCTGATTCCGCCGCCCACGCGAACGATCGGCTCGATTTCGAGCTTTGGGCGGGACGCGTTCGGCGAGCTCTACGTCTGCGACCTGAATCACGGCGAGGTGTTCAAGATCATCCCCGCCGACCTGGCGCAGCGCGACTGCAACAACAACGGGCTGGACGACAAGTGCGACGTCGCCGCCGGGATCAGCCGCGACGACGACGGCGACGGCGCGCCGGACGAGTGTCCGGGGCGCGGCGACCTGAACTGCGATGGCGTGATCAACGTCTTTGACATCGATCCGTTCGTGCTCGCGCTGGCCGACCCGCCGGGCTATGCCGCGGCGTTTCCGGGCTGCATGCGCCACAACGCCGATCTCGATCTGGACGGCCTGGTGGCGAACTTCGACATCGATTCGTTTGTCGAGCGCCTGCTCGGTCCGCCGTGAGGCGCGCGGCGCGGACGCCGGCTTGCAGCGTTCCCGGCACCCAACGCCATCACACCGCCGCCGCGCGCACCGGGGCGTAGCGCCGCACGCCGAGCGCGCCGTAGCGACAGAGCACCTCGTGCTCCCGACAGCCGAAGTGTCGCGCCAGCTCGGACTCGGGCAGCTCTTCGCCGAGCAGCACGACCTCATCGCCGATGCGGTCGTGGGGATCGACGCTGACAAACGCCGAGTTCATGCCCACTTCGAGAATCTTCTGCCGCCGGCCGTTGATGACGATCGGGCCGGCGCGCAGCTGGTTGCCGTACCCACAGAAAATGACGCCGACGTTCGGCGATTCAAACCCGCTGTAGCCGACGGGGCCGTTCGTGGCGCGGACGAGCGCGAGGCGCGTCGTGACGCGCTGCGCGCCGCGATAGAGCTCGAGCCCCGGCCGCA
>JBFXAM010000163.1:0-8179 GCA_050184295.1 Phycisphaerae bacterium
ACCGCACCGAGATTCTGATTGAGGAAGCCGAAAAGCAGCTCACCGAGATTGTGGGCGCGAAAAACGCGGCCAATGTCGCCGACCGCATGCGCAAGCGCCGCGCCGGCGAGATGCGCGTCGAGATGAACAAGTGGGCCGCGAAGCTCAAGGACACCATCGGGCGCGACCTTACGCTGCCCGACGACGAATGACCCCCACCGAGTGCCGCGCCGACGCGGCGCGCCGCGAGCGCGACCGCCCCGCGGTCGGTTCGCTTCGCCGAGCGGCGCCAGACGCCCCGCGTGTGCGTCTTTCGCCGTGCAAGCCCCGGCCGCTTGCACATCGAAACCCATCCGCCTCCTGCGCCAGCAGCGCCCCGAACGCTGACCGACTATGATGATCCCAGCGGCCACGGTGAGCGAACGCGCGCCGCAGTGTCCCGATGGAAACGCGCCCTTGAGCGAGAGCGAAGCCGATCTCTACCTCGTCGACGCGATCCGCGCCGGCGATTCCGGCGCCTGGCAGCAGGTCATCGACCGCTACCAGGGGCGGCTGGTGAGCTTCGCGCGCCGCATGCTCGCGCAGCGCAGCGACGCCGAGGATCTCGTACAGGAGACGTTTCTCGGCCTGCTGCGCAGCCTGCCGAACTACGATCGGAATCGTTCGCTCGAGACGTACCTGTTCGCGATTCTGCGGCACAAGCTCGCTGACCACCTTCAGCGGATGCAGAAAGGCCAGCGCCAGAGCCTCGACCAGCTGGAGCTCGACGACGCGCCCGCGGTGTGGGTTGACGCAAACACGCCCAGCGGGCGCCTGCTCGCCGCGGAGGGCTTGCGCACGCAGCGGGCGGCGGTGGCGGCGGCGCTGCGCGAATACGTCGAACATTGCCGGCAACAGCAGCGCTTTCAGGAGCTGATCGTCGTCGAGATGCTGGTCGTGCTCGGGCTGCGAAACAAGGAAGTCGCCGCCGACCTGGGTCTGACGGAGACCGCGGTCGCGGGCGTCAAGTTCCGCGTGCTGGAACAGTGGCGAAAGCTGACCGCAAGCGCCGCGGTGGACTTTCAGGACGCGGACCTGGCGCGCGACAGTTCGGTCGGGCGCATCTGGCGCGAGGACAGCATTTCGTGCCTCAAGCGTTCGACGCTCGGGCGATACTTGCTGGGGGCCCTCGACCCGGAGTGGCAGGAGTACGTCGAATTTCACGTCGAGAAGGCGGATTGCGACCGCTGCCAGGCGAACCTGGAGGATCTTCGCAGCGAGGACGAGCGCGACGCGGCCGACGCGGCACGCTTCCGCGAGCGATGTTTCACGTCGAGCGTCGGGTTTCTGTCCCGGCCCGAGTAGCGCCGCCTCCCAGCCGGTTCTGCGCCGTAAAACCCGCCGTCCACGCGGTGCCGCGGATCAAACGCGTCGGCCGCGGGCACGCAGCCTTCGGTGCCGCCGGGAAGCCGGCCCGACCGAATCACCGCCCGCGGAGATTGCGGTATTGATAATCCGGGTCATCGGGATCGTTCCACCACGCCCGCGGGTCGCCGGCCGAATTTCCGGATGCGAGTTTCCAACCGGGGCCGGTGTAGCCCTCGAAGACGTCGGCCCGCAGGTTGGCCGCGTGTGCATCGAGAAACAGCAGCGAATGCTTGTTCCACGTGCGATGCCAGCCGCGCCGGGGAACCCGGCTCCAGAACGACGAATCGAGCGGATCCTCGAAGAGGATGATCATGCGCGACGACTGATACTCGATCTGTTTTTGCAGGAACGCGTTCGCGCGCTGGAGGTACCGATAGCGCTCCACCACCGGGCCGTAGCGGGCGGCCCAGTTCCAGAGGAAGTGATAGTTGACGTCGTAGCTCGCGCCCGTCTCGTTGTACGTCGAGGTGATGTTGTTCTCACCCGTCTCGTTGTTATAGAACCCGCCCACGTCCGACGGACACTCGAACACCTTCGCGAACATCCGCCGCGTTTCGTTCCACTGCGGCGTGCCGATGTCGGCGGTGGTCTCCAGCCGGTCGGAGAGGCCGGCGTTGACGAAGACATACGGATTCAGCGCGCGCCCCTTGGGCGTATCGCGATAGACCGCGGACTGCCAGCCCCACCACGGCGGGCCGCCGGGCGAGCCGCCGTAATAAAAAGCGGTCAGCGGGGTGGCGGGGTCGATGTTGCGCTTCTCGAACGGAAACCAGTCCTTGTTGTCGCCGAAGTACAGGTGCATCGCGATGCCGATCGTGCGGAGGTTCGCGAGGCACTTGGCGAGCCGGCCGGCCTCGCGCGCGCGGGCGAGCGAAGGCAGCAGGATCGAGATGAGCAGCGCGATGATCGCGACCACGACCAACAGTTCGATCAGCGTGAACCCGCGGCGGCCCGAACTCGAGATGCGTCGCATGAGCGACTCCTTCCCACGCATTCGCGGCGGAGCGGCGCGGTCGCGCGCGACCTGGTGGCCGGTGCGCCCGACCCGCTCAACCGCAAAAGTCGCACTTCGAACACTTCACCGGGTCGCTGGGCCCCGGCTGAAGCTTGATCACGTCGCCGTGCTCGGGGCAGCGCGCCGCCCGTACAGACTTCATTTCCTTGCACGCCGGGCAGCGAAACCACATCTGGCGGGTCTGCGCGTCGCCGCGCGTCTCGCGGTGGTCGATCGCCCGCTCAAGCTCCGCCGCCGTGAGCCCGAAATAGTGCCCGCAGCCCTCGCAGACGAACGACGCCGTGTACTTCGCGTCCGTTGGCGCTCCTTCTTCTCCGCCGCCGGCGCGCCAGTAGATCAGCGCCGCGCCCGCGAGCAGCAGCAGCGCGAGCACGAGCAGCACGACATCGCGCGTGGCGGCGCGCCTGGCGCGAAACGTGACCGATTGGCCGGTGACGGCCGAGGTGCGAATCACTTGTATGAAATCATACAAAGTCGTCGCGAGATGTTCAATGCGCCGCCGCCCTGCAAACCCGGTGCCGCCGGTTCGACGCGGCCGACCCGGCGCCGAAAACGCGACCACACGCCACCGACGGCGACCGTCGGCAGACCCTTGGAACGCGCCCGGGGCGGGGCGATGAACCGGCGCGCCCGGCAGCGCTACATTGGCGTCGCGCTCGCGTCGCCGCTGATGGCGCCGACTATCGCGGAGAGCACTTCGGTAATCACGGTGTTGATGAGAAGATTGGTGATCGCGGCGCCGCACCCGCCAAGCTGCAACAGCACGCCGCCGCTCAGAACCAGTGCCGAGATCTGGAACACGCGCTTACGCATCGAGACTCTCCCGCGGACCCGCGCCGCACGCCGGCCCGCCGTTTTCCACCGGGGTTTCAACCGCCCATCGGGTCGGTACTATAGTCGGCCGCCCCGACTCCCGGCAACCGCCGCGCGGGGCGTCGCGTCCACGAGAGCCCCATGAAACGCACGGGTTGGTGGGTTTCCACGTTCTGCGTCAGCGCCGCGGTCGCCGCCGTGCTCATCGCGCGCGCGGGCTCCGCGTCGTCGCCCGACGACCAGTCGGCGGCCCCGCGCGCGGTCCCGGCCGCCGCATCGTCCGCGGTCGAGTGGCGCGGGCTCGCGATCCAGGTGCACACGGGCTTCGGCGTGCTCGACCTGTTCCGTCCGCGATTGCGCGAGATCGCCGACCTGGGGGCGAATTGCGTGCTCATCAGCACCGCCGGCTACATGGAGCACGCCCGCGCCCAGGCGATCTATATCGACGGGCGCAAGACCCCTTCACCCGCCGAGTTCAACGCGCTGCTCGCCGAATGCCGAAAGCTCGGTCTGCGCCCCATCCTGATGCCGATCGTGCTGCTCTCGCACCCGCGCGGCAGCGAGTGGCGCGGCGTGATCGAGCCGCCGGACTGGAAGGAGTGGTGGGAGCAGTATCGCGAGTTCATCGTGCACTTTGCGGACATCGCGCGCGACGGCGGAGTGGAGGGGCTGATCATCGGCTCGGAACTCGTGAGCACGGAGAAATACACTGCCGAGTGGATCAAGGTCATCGCGGCGGCGCGCGAACACTTTCCGGCGGGCAAGCTGGGATACTCGGCAAACTGGGACCATTACAAGCCGATCCAGTTCTGGGACAAGCTCGACTTCGTGGGCATGAACAGCTACTACACGCTGGCCGACAAGGACTCGCCCAGCGTCGACGATGTCGTCGCGAAGTGGCGTCCGATTCACAAGCAGATCTTCGAGTGGCAGCGGCAGGTGCGCAAGCCGATCGTCATGACCGAGGTCGGCTGGTGCAGCCAGGTGGGCATCGCGCGCAACCCGTGGAACTACTACCAGAATCAGAAGGCCAGCCCCGAGGGACACGAGGAGCAGCGCCGGCTCTACGAGGCGTTTCTGCGCGTCTTCAACGGCACGCCCGGGCTGATGGGCGTGGTCTGGTGGGAGTGGCAAGGCGACGGCGGACCGACGTGTCACGGCTATACCCCGCGCGGCAAGCCTGCGGAGGATGTGCTGCGGCGCTGGTTCGCGGAGGGCCGCAAGACTGCCGCGGACGCGGCCGCCGCCGCCGCGAGCAGCGCGCCGCCGACGCCGTGAACGCCGCGGCGCGCCGTCGTGCGTCGCCGAGTACGCGCCGCAGTTCCGACGATCGCTCCGCGCGGCGATCGCGATCCGAGCCCGCCGCGCCAAGCGGCGGGCCGCATGCTCGCGTGGGCGCCGGGCTTCGGCCTTGCAGGCTCACGCGGGCGGCAAACGGGTTGCGGTCGCGCGGCTTTCGGAATCACGTGTTGGCGGTACACTGGCGGGTCCGCGAGCGATCCCGGGGCGGTGGATCAAGCGAAGGAAGCTGCGTGCCGCGAAGCCGCGTTCTTGATGTCGGCAACTGCGACCTGGATCACGGGGCGATCCGCGCGCTGCTGGTGAATCACTTTGAAGTCGACGTCGATCGCGCGATGTTCGTGGACGAAGCGCTCGCGCGCCTGGCGCAAGACCGCTACGACCTCGTGCTCGTCAATCGCCGCATCTTTGCCGACGATAGCGACGGTCTGGCGCTCGTGCGGCGCGTGCGCGCCGTTCACGCGCGACCGGACGACCATTCGCATCCGCCGGTGATGATGATCAGCAACTTCGAGACGGCGCAGCGGGCGGCGGTCGAAGCCGGCGCGCTGCGCGGATTCGGCAAGGCGCGGCTCGGCGACGCCGCGACGATCGAGCGGCTCGCACAGGTTCTGCCGCGAAAGCACGCGTCGCGTGACCGGACGCCCGCGGGCGTCGACCCGGCCGGCGGCGCGTCGACGGCAGCTGGAAAGGCGTCCTCGACGTGACGGACACTGCGGTCCAGAGGTTTTACCGCTATCACGCGTACGTCTATGACAGCACGCGGTGGATGATCCTCCACGGTCGGCGCCGCGCGGTCTCGAAGATGGAGCTCGCCCCCGACGGCACGGCGCTGGAGATCGGCTGCGGCACGGGCTTGAATTTCCGCCACGTGCTCGCCCCGCTCGATCCGCACCGCGGGCGGCTGGTCGGCGTGGATTTTTCGCAGGACATGTTGGTGCGCGCGGCGCGGCGCGTCGCGGGCGCCGGTTGGCCGAATGTCGAGCTTGCGCACGCCGACGCGACGACGCTCGACCTGCCGCAGCGCTTTGATGCGATCCTGTTTGCGTACAGCCTGACGATGATCCCGGACTGGCCCGCGGCGCTGGCGCGGGCATACGCGCACCTCAAGCCCCTCGGGCGGCTGGTGGTGCTCGATTTCGCGCGGTTTCAGTCGTGGGGGCCGCTCGCACCGCTGATGCGCGCCTGGCTGCGCGCCAACCACGTCGAGACGCAGCGCCCCTATGTCGACGAGCTGCGCCGCGTCGCCGGCAACGTCGAACTGTCCTACTGGCTGGGCGGCTACAACTTCACCGCTGTCGCACGGAGAAGGGACGATGCTCCACCGCGTACTTGACATGCCCACGCCGGCGAAACGAGACCTGCTCGAACGCCTCGTCTTTCACGGCATCGTCTTCAACATGTCCTGGGAAGACCCCGAGATGGACCGCCGGGCCTTCGGCATCCAGCCGCAGCACGCGGTCATCTCGATCTCGTCGGCCGGCTGCAACCCGCTGAACTTCCTGTGTCAGGGTCCGCGACGGCTGATCTCCATCGACAGCAACCCGGCCCAGAACGCGCTGCTCGAGCTGAAGCTTGCCGCCATCGAAACTCTGGCCCACGAGCAGTTCTTCGACATCTTCGCCGCCCGCCGACCGCAGATCGTCACGCAGGTGTACCGGACGCACCTGCGTCCCAACGTCTCGCCCCGCTCCCAGCACTACTGGGACAAGAACCTGTGGATGGTCGCGCGCGGCGTGTACGATTTCGGCCGCATGGGGCTGTTCTGCCGGATCATGCGGCGGTTTATCCGCCTGCTGGGGATGTCGCAGCGGCGGATCGACGAGTTTTTCGAGCTGCGCACGCTTGCAGAACAGCGCGAGTGGTACGACCGCTACGTCGCGCCGCGCTTGTGGGGCGCCGGCACGCGCAGTTTCGTGAACTTCCGCCCGCTGCTCTACCTGGCGGGCGTTCATCCAGCGCAGTACGACCTCATCGACGACCGCCACGACATGTATCACTTCGTCAAGGAACGCATCGAATACGCCCTGACGCGCGTGCCGATCTACGACAACTACTTCCTCTGCATGGCGGTCACCGGACGCTTTCGCGGGCGGCGCGTCCCGCCTTATTTGCTTGAGGAGAACTTCGACACGCTTCGCCGAAACCTCGATCGCGTGCTCGTGGTCAATGGCTGGCTCGGGCCGTTCCTGGACACACAGCCGCCGGGCTCCATCGACCGCTTCAACCTGCTCGACATCTTCGACTGGATGTCGCCGGCGGTGTTCGAACAAACGCTTCACAGCGTCCTGCGGGCCGCTTCGCGCGACGCCACCATGATCTACCGCTCGGGCAGCTATCGGCTCGATCCGCCGCCAAGCGCGCTCAAGCATCTCGTTCCACACACCGAACTCGCCCGCGAACTGCTCGCGACCGATCGCTCGGCGACCTACGGCAGCTTTTACGTATTCACGATCAAGAGCCATAACGGCGCGGCGGGCCGAGGCGGCGCCGCGGTCGGCGAGCCGGCCGCGGGTGCGCTCTCACCCGCGTAGCGCGTCGCCGCGCGCCGAGTCCAACTCTCGCCGGAGCCGCCCGTCCGCTCCCCGCACCGCACGCGCGCACGCCCACCCGGCGGACGTGTTTCGAGGCGCGCCCCGGCGCACACTCACGCGCGCCAATCCGGAATTCGCTGGGAGCGCGCCGTCGCACCGTGCTACACTGCGAAGCATCGTCGCCGAATAACGATGGGCACGACGACTCGCCGTGCAGCGTCTCGGGCTGAGCGCTGCACACCCGATTGAACCGGGGCCCGATCGCTCGAAGCCGGACGCCGCATCGGGTCTTTTCGTACTGCGCCGTCCCGCACCGGCGGGGCTCAACCACCGTTCAGCAAGGAGCACCATCATGTGCCGGTTCCGAAATGGTTCCCTCGCGGTCCTCGCAGGCTGCCTCGCGAGCGCCGCTGCCGCGGCACCGCTGACCACCGCAACCACCTACCAAGGACGGCTTACGGACGCCGGCAACCCGGTGACCGGCTTCGCCGATCTGCGCTTTGAGCTGTTCGACGTGCCGCTCGGCGGGGTCCCGCTCGCGGGACCGCTGGATCGGCTCAACCACCCGGTCGCCAGCGGCCTGTTCACGATTAACGATCTCGACTTCGGCCTGTCGCTTTTCGAAGGCGACGAGCGCTTTCTGCAAATCTCGGTCCGCGTGCCGCCCGGCGGCGGCGCATGGACGGCCCTGCTGCCCCGCCAGCGCCTGGCGCCCGCGCCGTACGCGGTCCACGCGATGCACCCGTGGATCACCGATGGCAACGACATCTACTTCGACGGCACGTTTGTCGGCATCGGCACGCCGAATCCGAGCTACCGGCTGCATGTTCAGTCGACCACGCCGCGCGCTATCTACGGCATCTGCACCAACCCCACCGGCAACACGACGGGCGTGTTCGGACAATCGGACAGCACCGGCGGCGAAGGCGTGACCGGCTGGGCGACCGCGGCGACGGGAACGACCTCCGGCCTGTATGGACAGTCGGACAGCAGCGATGGCCGCGGCGTCTTCGGCCTCGGCGCGGACGGCGGCGGCAGCGCGACCAACTACGGCGTGTACGGCGAGGCGCGCGGACCGTTCGGCGCCGGCGTGTTCGGGCTCGCGACCTCGACCCACTCCGCCGCCAGCGCC
>JBFXAM010000164.1:0-7892 GCA_050184295.1 Phycisphaerae bacterium
GCGCCGGAAGCTGGAGCCGGACCCGAAGAACCCCCGGAACATCCTCACCGCGCACGCGGTGGGTTATAAGCTGGTGCTGTAGCGCTCGCGCGGCGGAAACCCGTGCAGCGCGAGTTCGCGCGGCTTGGATTCGCGCGGCGCAACCTCGCGCGGCGCAACCTCGCGCAGCGCAAACTCGCGCGGCGCAACCTCGCGCAGCGCAAACTCGCGCGGCGCAAACTCGCGCGGCGCAAACTCGCGCGGCGCGGGCTCCGCCGGGGCCGTGCGGTGCGCGGCAGCCGATCAGTGTACGGGAGCACCACGTGCGTCCGACCGGTTGCCGCGATGGTTGCGACGCGTGCCCTGAGCGCGTGCTTCGGCAGATGAACGCGCGCCGGCTCGCGGCCCGCACGTCACCCGCGTCGTCGCAGGATTGCTGCGCTCGCGAACAACGGCAGCGCGAGCGTCGCGGGCTCGGGCACGATGAAGGCGTCGGGCTGGGCGCTGCGCTGGTTGTAGGCGGTGCCGCGCAGGCGGGCGTCGCCCCAGCCGAGGTAGACGTAATCCAGGTAGATGCTGTCGGTGGAGATTCCGCTTGGCCCGACTGCCAATGACACGCTTGCCTGCGCGCCCGGCTGAGCGTGAACATCGACGTAGCCGAGCAGGTAAGAGCGTGTGACGACGTCATATTGCGGGTCGAACGGGCCAGTTTCTTCGCCTAGGCCCTCGGCGGCAACCGAAATCATCGCGACATTTGATATGTAGGCATCTGCCAGTGTTCCCTGAACTATGCCGCCCCAGCGCCGATAGGAGCCGGCGCGATAGTTGTAGAATTGACGGCCGACGAAGCGTGTATTGCCCGCGAGCGCGTCGAGGTGAATGTTGAGTGAGATGCCGGTCACAATATGGTACTGCTGTAGAGACAAGATGGATGTCCAGAGATACAGCCGCCGCGTCGTGCCGTCGGAAGTCAGCGTCGGATTCACGCCCTCGGTCGGCGAGATGTACTCTGCCGGCGTGCCATTGATCGGCTCGTTTTCCGCGACGCCGGTCGTCGAAAACCACAGCCGTAGGTTGTTGCCGTCGCCGATACCGAGCAACAGAACCAATGAAAAAAGGGAAATCATCGTTATCTCCCATGACGAGACCTGAACCGAGACAGCCTATTCACGGACATACCACGGAGTCGCCGTTCGATTGGCGGAAAGTGGGATTGTCGTCATTCGATTGGTTGGCGCCAGCGGCGCCCCGCCCTCGGTGTTGATGATCCAGCCCGAAAACACCCAGCCCTCGACGACGGGCGCCAGCAGCGTCACCTGCGAGCCGTGCCCGTAGCTCCGCACGAATTCGGGGAAGTCAGTCGACAACTCTCCGTCGGCGTGCTGGTAGACATCGCACAGAGAGACTTTTACGTAGATCGAGTCGGGCTGATCCCCGAGGAGTCTGGCGACGGTGAGCGTTCGTATTGGATCGGCCGGTATGGTGTAGCTGCCGATAGACGTGTGCTTGTAGCCCTGGGTGTACCCAACTGTGCATGCGGGGCACGGATTGTCGAGCTCGAAGAAACATCTTCCCGTCTCACCCGTTCCCCAGTAACGTGCCGGATCGAGCGGATCCGGAGCGATACCCTCGTAGTCCCCCGGCTTGGTGACATCAGTAATGCCCGCTTCGCCGCCGCGCGACACCGTGATCGGCGCGCCCATGACGCCTGGGGGATCGCCGGCGCGCCGCCCGGCCCAGCAGAGATCGAAGTACCCAAAGCGGTGGTAGCGCGTGAAAAAGAGCGCCAGCCCGCCGTCCGGCGCGGGCATGATCAGTGGGAAGATAATCTGAACGCCGTAGTCTTCCTTTTCGCCGTAGCCGAAGACATGCCCGCCGTCGACGACGCCGCGGTCGATGAGCTCCGGGCCGGGCGTTGGATTCGCCGGCCAGCCGTGCAGGTCCGCGACGTACCAGCGTGCAACCGAACGGCCGGGCAGTTCGATGGTGCTTTCGGGCAGCATGCCGCTGTAAACGGACGCGCGAGTGAATACCAGACGGCCATCTGACACGACTGCGTTCTGAATGTTCTCCTTGAAATTCTGCACGCGCAGTGTCTCGGGGCATAGTTGGTATTGCGAATTCGGATCAATGTCGCCAGAGCCCTCGACGCCAACGGTCCATGTCGTTTCCGTCGTGGCGTTAGTGACGGAGATCACCCGTACGACTCCCGGATCGGTCTGCGAATTGAGTACCCCTCTTGTGGCGAGCTGTACGAGATGAATGACATCTTCATTGGATGCGTCGAGCTGCAACGCCGGCATGGGCAACCGGAGTTGATTGGTGTGATTGAAGAGAGGTGGAAGCTGAGACAACACCAGTCGCCGATGTCGGGCCGGCTCGGAATCATAGAACGCCAGATCGCCGATCGCCGGCCGTTCGAGCCGTTGCAGGACATGCCCACCGGGCAGGATTGTGCACAGGTAGATCGCGTGCTGATTCACCGCCAGTCCCGGCCAATCAATGATCGCTGTGCCGCCCGGGTCCGGATCCAACCCAGGACGGACGAACGTGTCCCAGTCTGCGCGCGTGCCGGAGGCCGGTGTGTCATCGTGCGACATGGCGAAATAGAACGTGCGCGCCTTGAAGCGCAGGGCCGTGACGATGAAGCGGCCGGTGAAGTGATCATACAGCACGCGCGGATCGCCGATATCATCCGCAGGGTCTTGGGGATCCGGCAGCGGCAAGCCTTCCCAAAAGTATGTGGGCAACGGCTCCTCGTCGGGATCGAGGCTCGCCGACCACAACAGCGTACCGTCCCGCGAATATCCGACGATGCCGAAGTTGGTCGTCTGCACGATCGTACTCGCACTGACGCCGATCGTTGGTTCCCGCTGCCTGTCGTCATCATACACCTGCGCCCAGAACGGATCCGCCGCCAACGCCGGCGAAGCCCCCGCCAAACAGCAGAAACACGCGGCGGCGAGCGCCCAGACACACGCCGCGGCGACCGCCCCGACCCACGCCGCCGCTCGCAGCCGACAGTGTCGCTCGGGGCACTTCAGAACGGTCCTGAGCCCGGCGTGATTCGTAACTATCGGGGGGGGGCAGGACTTGCAGTTTCGAGGCCATGATTCGAGTCCTCCGGTGCAACAACCCTTCGGCCCGAAACCCGCCGAACGACCGGCGGAAACGCCTGAGAGTCTCCCTGCACGCGGCGTGCCAGCCGAGAGAATTCTGACCCGAATTGGGCGGGTTGGTAGGCGACGGACATGAGATCGTCTTTCGCCGTTCATCCCTGACCCGGACGCCTGCTGAAAACGTCTCGCGCGGGTTGCGTGTCGGACGGCATGCCGCGGGCGTCTCTGTCCGCGCGTCGCAGCCGCGACGGCGCGGACCGTCGCATATGCGTGCCGCACGCCATGGCCAAGCTTGGCGGTGCGGCCCGATCGTGCCACGATCCAGCGCGGTCACGCGATCGCGACGCGTGAAGGCGACGTTCGCGTGGCGCGCGGCACGCACGCGCGTCGCGTCGGCGCCGCGCGAACAACCCGGGTCGGTGCAACACGGCGGCGACAACTGGCGCGCGGTACGGACGCGCGTCGCGGCGGCGAACGTTGCGCCTCCGGGGTCCGCGGCGTAGTGGCGCGGCGCATTGATCGCGTCGATAACCCGGCGGCAGGCGCGCCGCGTGCGGAGCGCGCGACCCGCGAGTCGGGCTTGCGCGTGTCTTGTAAAAAGAGCGGGCGCGTTGTTCGGTGGTTTCCGCCGGCGAGAACGGCGCGTCGCGGCGCCCTTGCCGTGCGAGATCGAAGCGGACCTGCGCGCCGCGCGACGGACGTGCGCCGGAATCCGAAGAATCGTCTGTCCGTGCGAACCGCAGACTATAATGAGCGGGAGCGCGCGGCTTGCGAGCGGCGTGGCGAGGATTCCCCCGGGGGCCGGCGTTTCCACGCGGACGATGAGCATGACGCCTGACGAGGTTCGAGCCCGATTTCCGATCACGCGGCACTATAATTTCATGAACCATGCCGCGGTCGCTCCGCTTTCGCGCCCCGCCGCGGAGGCGCTCGCCGGCTACGCGTACGAGCTGGCCGAGTCCGCATACCTTCGCGGCACCTACTACCGTGCTGCGGACCGGGTCCGCACCGCCGTTGCCAAGCTGATCAACGCTCAGTCCGCCGAGATCACCTTCACCAAGAGCACCTGCGAGGGCATCAACTACGTCGCCAATGGGGTTCCCTGGCTGACCGGCGACAACGTCGTCTCGACCACCATGGAGTTCCCGGCCAACGTTTATCCGTGGATGAATCTTCAGACCCGCGGCGTCACGCTCAAACGGGTCGCCGACGAGGGCGGGCGGATTCCCTTCGATCGGCTGGCGAGCGCCATCGACCGGCGGACGCGCGTCGTCGCGATCTCGGCGGTCCAGTGGTCCAACGGCTTTCGCATCGACCTGGCGCGGCTCGGGGAGCTGTGCCGCAGCAAGGGCGTGCTGCTGTTCGTCGACGCGATCCAGGCGCTGGGTGTGCATCCGATCGACGTGCAGGGGATGAACATCGATTTTCTCGCGGCCGGCGCGCACAAGTGGCTCTGCGGCCCCGAAGGCGTCGGCGTGTTCTATTGCCAGCGCGACCTGATCGGCCACCTTCGGCCGAGCGAACTCGGCTACATGAGCATGAAGCACGGCTACGAGGCGCCGGAGCCGTTCATCGACCTGCACGACGACGCCCGGCGGTTCGACAGCGGCGTGTACAACCTCGCCGGCATTTGCGCGCTGGGCGCGTCGCTCAACCTGCTGCACGAAGTCGGTCTCGACCAGGTGCAGGTGCGCGTGAAGCACAACACCGACCTGCTGGTCGAGGGGCTGCGGTCGCGCGGCTGGACGGTCCACAGCCCGCGCACCGCGAGCGAGTGGAGCGGCATCGTGGCGTTCGCGAGCGAGCGACACGACGTCGACGCGCTGCGAAAGCACCTGCGCAACGAGTTCAAGATTGTCGTCGCGAACCGCCTCGGCCGGCTTCGCGCCAGCCCGCACTTTTACAACACCGCCGAGGAGATGCAGCAGTTGCTCGACGCGCTGCCGCGCGGCTGACCCGGAGCGGGCCGGCCGAGTGCACGGGGGTTCCGAATATTCGCACTTTTTCGAATCACACTGACGAGTCGGCGGCCGGGGACCGGCGCAATTCGCCGCGCGGGGCGCCGCGCGCGCGCGACTGGCATCCAAAGATCGAGGCGCTTTGTTGGGCGGCGGAAGCGGCGGGAAGATCTCGGCCGCCGACAGCCGTAAGTCACGCGATTCCGGGCAGTTCCGCGCCACGCGCGACGCCCGGCACCGCGGCTTCCTGCCGCCCGCGGGGACCGCGCGGCGCGGCCGCGAACGCCGCTGGTCAACCGCGGCGCGGTGCGCCGCCGATGTTGTGCAGGGAAGTACGCGGTTGTCGATTTCGGACGGAGGTTCGTACGAACGGCGTGCAGAAGCGTCTCTAGGATTGTGCGACGCGTGCAGCGTCGACGCCGGCCGCGGCGATTGTCATCGGCGGCGCGGCGGAGTTTGTGGACACGCGGGTGCCGGGCGTATAATGGATCGCGATGAACGCGTACGTGAGAGAGCGAGCATGACCATGAAACGGATCGCGACGACGGTTCGGTGTGTGCCCCGCCTGGGGCTGGAAAGCACCGAGGTGCGCGCGGTGGATCTCGACCTCCCCGAAGGCGCAGAGCCTCACGAGGTGCACGAGGCCCTCGACCGTTTCTTTACACAGCGCGGCATCGCCGAAGCCGTCTACGACATCGAGGCCGACGACAACGGGTTTTTCGCGGTCGTGAACGACGAGATCTACGGCGAAGAGTGGGGCAAGCCGCTGTTCTAGGCACGGATCTCGCTGCCGCGCTCGACGTCGCGATCGCCGATGATGTTCGCGATGAATTCATGAACTGAACGCACTGAACCGGGCGGGTTCGCGTGCCGATCTGCGGCGCGTGTTTCCGCCCGTCGCGTCCTTGCCGTTCGCGTTTGAGACTTCGCAACGAATTATCGCTTCTGGGTCGTCGTGGCACGGGCATCCGCGGCGGTGCTGATGCCGGGGCCGCGTCGTGCCTGCAACGCGCCTGTCCGCCTGACTGGCGGTACCCGCGCCTTACTCCACCAGCACCGCGACGAACGGATCGATATCGAAGTTGTTCACCGCCCCGTCGCAGTTCAGGTCCGCCAGCTCCACGTTGCAGTTCGGAAACGCCGCCCCGTACGCCGCCGCATCGGTCACCGCGAGCACGAACGGATCGATGTCGAAGTTGTTCACAGCGCCGTCGCAGTTCAGATCGCCCGGCTGATTGGTCCGGTACGCCCGCAGGTCCGTGCCCACGCCGCACACCACCAGCACGCCGTTTGGCCCCAGCGCGGGGCCGCCGACGTTGACGTTCGTTACCGGCGTCGACCAGCGCACCGACAGATCCGCGTTGAACGCGTAAAGGCGTCCCGCCGAGAATCCGCCATTCGTGAAATACACGCGCCCGCAGCGATCCACCGCCATCCGCGGCTGCGCGGGGAAGTTCGCCGGCAGCGGCCCGGATGTGTCGACCTGCAAACCCGTGTTCGGATCAAGCCGCTGAATCTCGATCGTCGTCATCGTCGTCAGATAGTTGTAGACCGAGCCGTCCGGCCCCACGCCGAACGTGCCGAAGGGTACGTACCCGATCGGCACGCGCCACTTTTCGACAAACGCGGCGCCGGTGTCGGTGTACGCGACGAGGAAATCGGTGTTGACGTTGTTCTGCGTGCGCGGGGCATAGACGGTGCCGTCCGGCCCGACGAACACGCCGAGCTGCTGCGCGAAGCCGCCGCCGATGCCCGGCGTCGAGTGCATCCGTGCGCCGGTGTTCGCATCGAAGCGTGTCACGCGCGGGCCCTGCGCCGTCGCCTCCCAGATGTACACCGCGTCGCCGAACACCGCCGCCTGGCAGCCGTTGCTCGTCGGACACGTCCGCGGCGTGGTCCACGCGGTCGTGCCGTCGGCGCGGCGGATGCGGAGGACGCTGTTGAAATTGCCGGCGATGATGTCGCCTTCGGTGGTGAAGGCGAGGCTCTCGGTGGTGGCTTCGTCGACCAGCGCGATCGAGCGCCAGATGACGCTGCCGTCGGTCGGGCTGAGGGCGTAGAGATACGAAAGGTTCGTGTTTCCGGCGCGGGTCGCGTAGACCTGGTTGTCGCGGATCGCCGACACGCGCGAGCGCCAGTCGGTGGCGGCGAAATCGATGGGCAGCCCGATCGCCCAGCGCTCGGCGCCGGTGAACAGGTCGTGCGCGACGATCAGCGTGCCGTTCAGCGTGTCGGTGATCGAGAACATCCGCGGCGCGACGAGCAGGTCGCCTTCGATGACGGCCTGCTGCGCGATGACGCTGCTGCGGCTGCCCTGCCAGAGGATGCTTCCCGAGAGCGGGCCGAACTCGCCGGATTGGCAGTTTCGCGCCGGGTTGCCCCCGGCCCCGGTCGGCCAGTCGTCGGCCGCGGCCGGTGCCGCAATGAACATACCGCAGCAAATGCCCAGGCTCGAACCGATGGCGAGCGCCGCCCGCAGACGGCGGCGAGTCGCAAAGCACGGCATGTTGACGCTCCTTCGATCCCCGGTGTTGAAGCGACGCCGCGCTCGGCGCCCTGTCGCCAGTATAACGATCGCGCCGCGCTCGGCGCCCTGTCGAGAGTACAACGATCGCGCCGCGCCCGTATCACCGGCTTCCAGCCGGTGAATCTCGTGTAGCGGAAGCATGGTCGGTGGGTGATGCGGGAGTGGGCAATCACGGCGAGAAGGGGCCGGCTACTCCATCAGCAGCGCCAGCACGTCGCTCCAGAACGACGCGGTCGCGGCGTCGTCGCTCTCGGCGGCGGTTACGACCGTGATCCGCAGCGCGGTCTGGCGCTCGGCGGCCGTGTTTTC
>JBFXAM010000165.1:0-7789 GCA_050184295.1 Phycisphaerae bacterium
CTCAAATACCCCCCCCCCCCCCGATAGTTACGAATCACGCCGGGCTCAGGACCGTTCTGAAATGCCCCGAGCGACGCTTTCGGCTGCGAGCGGCGGCGTGGGTCGGGGCGGTCGCCGCGGCGTGTGTCTGGGCGCTCGCCGCCGCGTGTTTCTGCTGTTTGGCGGGGGCTTCGCCGGCGCTGGCGGCGGATCCGTTCTGGGCGCTACTATTGGATGACGGCCGTCCGCGCGAGCCGACGATCGGTGTCAGTGCGAGCACGATCGTGCAGACCACGAACTTCACCATTGCGGCGTACGCGCGCGACGGGACATCTCTCTGGTCTGCAAGCCTCGATCCAGACGAGGAGCCCTTGTCCACATACTTCTGGGAAGGACTCCCTCTGCCCGACCCCGGTAATCCGGCGGACGATATCATCGACCCGCGCGTGCTGTTCGATCACTTTTCGGGGCGATTCGTTGTCGGCGCACTTCGCGAACACGCACGTATCATCTACCTCGCCGTCTCACACGACGACACGCCTGCGACCGGCACGTCAGCGGATTGGGATATCTACTACCGGCCGGCGCTGGACCCGGATCCCGGGAGCGGCACGATCGACTGGCCCGGCTTGGCGGTGAACTCACACGCTATCTACTTCTGCGCCATCACGCGCGGCCAACATGTCGTCCAGCGGTTCGCGCGTCCGACGCCCGGCGATCTGAGCTTCTACGACAATGATCCGAACCGGCATCGTCGCTGGACGATCTCGGCGCCGGACACAGGGCTGACCACACAACAAAGCTTCCCCATGCCGGCGACGATTCTTGATGGCTCGTCGGCAGATACGATGTACTTTGTGCAACTGGTCGCCCGCGGCGACTTGAAGGCGGAGATTCCGGCGCAGCTCAGGGTCGTGGCGATCAAGAACATGTTGGCGGAAACCGAATGGATACCCGACGATCCTCTCGACGGGGCGGGCGCAGTGGACATTGATCAATGGAAGCAGCGATGTCCCGACGCGACAGTCATGAACCACAAGGAGAACATCCAAAACGCTGTGGTTCGAGAGGGAGTATTGTACTGTACGCGTGCGACGCACTACAGCGGGGCGCTGCCCGAGCACTTTGTCGAGCTACCCGCTCGGTCTGTTGCGCGCTGGCATGTAGTGGATCTTCACGGCTGGCCAGAGCCGCTCGCGCCCGACCCCATGCTCGTCGACAGCGGGGTCATCGACGGCGGTCACGTGTTCGGTTTCGGCGAGCAGGAGGACTACGGCGTTCAGGTCATCTTCCCACTCATCATGCCGACGGCGGACGACGGGTTCGCGTTGTTCTTCACGCGCTACCATCGTTTGGGTTACTTTGACTTGTGTTGGACAGGCAAGCGCGCCGGCGATCCGCCGGGCGTCCTGGGCGCGCCCATCTCGGTCATGCAGGCCGGCACAGCCGGGATTATCGACGTGACAAAGCCTGGTGACTACGAAGGCATCGCGCTCGATCCGCTCGACCCGACTCGCGTTTGGGCGACGGGCGAGACCGGCCGATGCCTGCCGCCGGCGGCGCCGTGCACGTCGTGCCCGGTCGGACAATCGCAGCATTTCAAGCACACGGTTGTCGGCAGCTATCAAGTTCCCACGGAGCCGGTGAAGACGCTAAACATCGATCGAGCCTTGGGCGACCAGCCGGACGCGATCTACGTCAAGGTGTCCGCGTGCGACGCCGCCCAGCTCGCCGATGGCGAACTGAGCGCGGGTGAGCCGTCGTTTTCGCGCACGTATGGTGACGGCGCCGAGGTCACGCTGCTGGCGCCGATCATCAGCGGCTGGAGTTTCGCCGGCTGGATCATCAACATCGAAGCCGATGGACCGATGGCCCCGACGAACCGTATGACGACCATCACATTGACGGCCGATCGTACCGCAACGCCATACTATGTCAGGCAATAGTTCCACGGATCATGGGCTTCCAATGATGGAGGGCCACGCATGAACGCTTGCTTGTTTACGCTGATCCTGCTTTTCGGCATCGAGCCTGGCGATAACATCCGGTTCTGGTTCTCAACCACCGGCGTTGCCGAGAACCAGCCCATCGCCGGCACGCCTCCCGAGTATCGTACGCCCGCCGATGGGGACAACCCGGTTGTTGTCGCTATGGATGGAACACACAGGTTTTATATCTGGGCGTCGATTCTTTCACTGCCGGAAGGACACTCCGTGCAGGGTGTCAGTCTAGACGTCTATCTAGAGCGGGCCGCCGGCGCGGCACGATTTGTGGATCGGCGTTTCTACGACTATCGCGTACCCGGCGGTTACCGGCGCTGGGGTGGAATCGCGCAGGGATCGCTTACCGACACTCTCGTCAACGATGCTGTTATGGTTTCCGCGACCGGAAGTGGTCTAAGCGAGGAGTTCGGCCCCCAGGACATCCAATACGACGCACCCTCGCGTTCGTTCCTGCTTGGCTATGTCGATGTTCTGACGAGCATCGACGCGCGGGCCGAGCTGTTCTTGGGTGTCGGGAGCTCGGGCATTGTGTCGACGCACACGCAACAGCCCACGTATGCCTATTTCGGCTGGGGCGATGCGCGTCTCAACGGCAGCGCCTTCAACCAGCGCAGCGCCCAGCCCGACGCCTTCATCGTGCCCGAGCCGGGCACACTCGTACTGCTTGGCGTGGGCAGCCTTGCGATCATGCGGCGTCGGTGGCGCGGAAGCGCCTGATGAACGCGAACTGCGGGCAGCGACAGCCGAACGCGATATATGTCAAGGTGTCCGCGTGCGACGCCGCGCAGCTCGCCGATTGAGAACTGAGCACGGGCGAGCCCTCGTTTTCGCGCACGTATGGACACGGTGCAGACGCGACGCTGCTGCCGCCGATCCTCAGCGGCTGGAGCTTGGCCGGTTGGATCATCGACATCGAGGGCGTTGGCCCGGCCGCGCCTACGAGTCGAATGACCACCGTGACTTTGAACGCGAACCGCACGGCGACGCCGTACTACACTCAGCCGTAACAAGACGCTACGGACGAGCGGAGCTTAAGCCATGATTGCGACAACCGTTCTCTTCTGCCTATTCATCGCGCAGACGCACACGGTCCGGCTGTGGTTTTCGACCACCGGCGTGGACGAGAATCAGCCGATCGCCGGCACACCGCCCGAGTACATTTCACCGACGGAGGGCACCAACCCCGGCATTCAATCGGTTGACGGCGTCCACCGGCTATACCTGTGGGCGACGTTGATGACTTCTGTGTGGACGACAGTGAACAGCTTCGAGATCGATGTTGCATTGTATGCGGATCGTGGAGAACTCAGATTTGTTGACCGGCAGATGTACAATTATCGATCCGGCGTATATAGCCGTTGGGGCGACGTCCTTCTCGGCACGCTGACGCCGAATCGAATCTCGCGGCTTGGTGCGGCGTTCGGCGCGGGACTGGCCGAGTTCACAGGGCCTCTCGACATTCAATATGATCCGGACACGTTCACGTATCTGTTGGGATCGATCGACGTGCACGCAAGCGCCGGCGCGCAAGGAGCCGTTTTTCTCGTGGCGGGCTCGTTCGGTCACCGAGGCCCGCCCTTTGAGCAATTCTGGCACTTCGGCTGGGGCGACGCCCCAATCTCAGGGCGCACTTGGCCCCCTAGCGTGCAAAGCGATCTGCCCGACGTGACTTTCATCCCCGAGCCCGCGACGCTCATGCTGGTCGTGGTCGGCGGCGCGGCCATCCGGACGCGCTGGTGGTGACGGAGCGCCCCGCAATGGAGCGCCGCTCCGTCCCGTGGGTGTGGAGTATTTGTCATGTCGACGCTTGTGACGCTCTCATTAGTCTTCATCGCCCAGACCAATCTCGTCAGACTCTGGTTTTCAACCACCGGCGTCGCGGAGAATGAGCCGATCGCCGGGACGCCGGCCGAATTCCGCGCGCCCTTCGACGGCGACAACCCCGTGCTCGACGGCGCGGCCGGCACGCACCGGCTCTATATCTGGGGCACTATTCTCACGACTGGGCAGGCTACGCGCGTTGCATCGGTCTCGCTCGACGCCGAGCTGCGCCTTACGCGCGGTACAGCACGATTCGTGGATCATCGGTTCTACGATCTGATAACCCCGGCCTATCGGCGCTGGGACGGCGTCAACCAAGGGACGAGAACCGACCACCTGATCGATGATGCGAGACTGGGACGGGGCGCCCTCGGCGCGGGGCTGGCTGAGGAAGACGGGGTTTCGGATGTGCAGTTCGATGCGCAAACAGCATCCTACTTACTCGGCTTCGCCGACATCGAAACCAGTGCGAACGCGGTCGCGCAGGTGTACTTCGGCATCGGCGTGCTCGGCATCGACATCACTGGCGCCGGCCCGACCAGTTCCGGTCTCTACTTCGGCTGGGGCGACGGCGTCCTGACTCGACGAGAAATCGGCGGACCGCGCAGCGCACTCGCCGACGCCTTCATCGTGCCCGAGCCGGGCACACTCGTACTGCTGGGCGTTGGCAGCCTTGCAATCATGCGGCGCCGCCGGTGACGATGCGGCTGCCAGAGGCAAACGCCGGGAAGCCGGAATCGGCCGCCGGTTGTTCGGATTGCGGATTTCGGATTGGTCGGCACCATCCGCCGGGGCGGAGAGTGACCACAATTCTCCATGCACTCTGAGGTCGCGTTTTGTTCGGAGTTCGCCGTTCAGCGTTGCCGGTTTGGCATCCCGCATTCCACATCAGCCGCGGCGCCGGCGCTCGGCCATTCGTCTGCGCGCTGTCGCCGCGGGCGCTCGGCTTTTGGCCTTCCGCGTTTGGCTTTCGGCCTTCTGTCTCTCACACCGTCGGGCCGGCGTGGCGGATCGCATCGGACGTGCCGGCGGCGAACCTCTCGAAGTTCTTGGTGAAGCGCTGCGCGAGCTCGCGGGCCTTCGCGTCGTAGGCCGCTCCGTCTTTCCAGGTCTTTCGCGGCTGAAGCACTTCGCTCGGCACGTTCGGGCAGCTCGTCGGCACACCGACGCGGAAGATCGGGTGCGGCTCGAAGCTCACTTCGTCGAGCCCGCCGTCGAGCGCGGCGTGCACCATCGCGCGGGTGAAGGGGAGCTTCATGCGGCTGCCGACGCCGAAGGGTCCGCCGCTCCAGCCGGTGTTGAGCAGCCAGACGCGGACTTTGTGCTGGGCGACTTTCTTGCCGAGCATTTCGGCGTAGACGGAGGGGTGCAGTGCGAGGAAGGGCGCACCGAAGCAGGTGGAGAAGGTGGCCTGGGGTTCGTTGCCCATGCCGGCCTCGGTGCCGGCGACTTTCGCGGTGTAGCCGGAAAGGAAGTGATACATCGCCTGCTCGGGGCTGAGCCGGGCGATGGGCGGCAACACGCCGAAGGCGTCGCAGGTGAGGAAGATGATGTTCGTGGGGTGTCCGGCGACGGAGGGCTCGATGGCGTTGTCGATGTAGTGCAGCGGATACGCGGCGCGGGTGTTTTCGGTGTGTGTCGCGTCGGCATAGTCGACGCGGCGCGTGTCCGGGTCCATGACGACGTTTTCGAGCACGGAGCCGAAGCGGATGGCGTTGTAGATCTGCGGCTCGAACTCGCGCGAGAGGTTGATGGCCTTGGCGTAGCAGCCGCCTTCGACATTAAAGACGCCGTCGTCGGCCCAGCCGTGCTCGTCGTCGCCGATGAGGCCGCGCTGCGGGTCGGCGGAGAGCGTGGTTTTTCCGGTTCCGCTGAGGCCGAAGAAGAGCGCGACATCGCCGCGCTGGCCCGCGTTGGCGGAGCAGTGCATGGACAGTACGCCCTTCAACGGGAGCAGGTAGTTCATGATGGTGAAGATGGATTTCTTCATTTCGCCGGCGTAGGCGGTGCCGCCGATGAGCACCAAGCGCTTCGCGAAATTCACGACGATGAAGGCCTCCGACTTCAACCCGGGGATGGTTCCGTCGGCGTGGCAGCCGGGGGCGCAGACGACGGTGAACTCGGGCTGGTGGTCGGCCAGCGCGGCGGCGGACGGACGAACGAAGAGCTGATGGACGAAGAGCGCGTGCCAGGCATACTCGGTGATGAAGCGGACGCGCAGGCGGTGCTTCGGGTTGGCGCCGGCGTAAAGATCCTGCACGAAGACGTCGCGATCCGCGAGATGCGCGTGCATGCGTTGTTCGAGATTCTCAAACGCGGCGGCCTCGAGCGCGACGTTGACGTCGCCCCACCAGATGTGCTTTTCGCTTTCCGATTCGCGGACGAAGAACTTGTCCTTCGGCGAGCGGCCGGTGCGCTTCCCCGTGCGGGCGACGAACGCGCCGTTGTCGGCGAAAGCGCCCTCGTGGCGGCGGACGGCCTCTTCGACCAATAGCGTGGCGGGCAGGTTCCAGTACGAGCGCCCGTGATGGTCGCGGCCCCAGTCTCCCAGCCCGTGCCGACTCGGCGACACCGCCACTTTTGTCATCTCGACCGTCCTTCGCCGATGGCGCGGCGGCCGCGTCGCGGGCGTGGCAGACTAGTCTGCCGTCGCTCGGCATGCGGGCGTCCGCGCGAACCGACCCCCATGTTCGATGCGACGCATTATCGGGATTTTCGCGCGCGGTGACAACCCTGGCGCGAACGCCTCGACCGGCACACCGCCCACGACATCGCCCGACCCCGGTGGGGGCGGTCTGGGATCGTTGGGCGCAGGTCGAGCGGGGGGCTGGTGTGGACGCCCGCGAGCGGGTCGGCGTTCCGCACCGGTCCGACGAAACGCGCTGGGGCCGAAACGCAGACCATCGTGGCGGCGGAGCGCCAGATCCCAGACCTCGTTGCGGTGCTTCGGCTCGACCGTGTGTTACGATAGTCAAGTTGGCCCCCGAGGCTTCGATGCGAGACGGCGGAGCAGCGCACGCGGGCGGGATCGTTTGCGCGTCGAAGCCGATCGGCGGATCCGCCGCGGGCGTGGGTCATTGCGCTCGCCGATGTTTCGATTGACGACCTGCTGATCACGGAGAGCGTCGTGTTCAGTGGGCTGAATGGCGTAGGCCGTTGCGTGGTGGCGGATTCGGTCACCCTGGATGGGCAGGAGCGCACGACGGACCTGGTGGTCGTGCTTTCCGCCGACAGCCTCTCGAGCAGCGCCGCCGACTGCGCCAACGCACCTTGAGTTCCAAGTGCCAAGGGCCGTCATATGATCCGAGCTGGTGGGAGAATCCTGGCAATGATCTTGACCGTCGCGAGCGCGGCGGCGCAGATTCCTCCCGGATACGAAATGGTGCGGATCACGAACCGGCTGGGATACATCCACCGGGCGAGCATGAACAACGTAGGGCAGATCGCGTTTCACTGCATCCTCGATCCGAGCGATTACAACACGAGTGAGATTTACCTATACGACAACGGCGTGCTCTGGCGCCTGACGAACGACCGCGTGGCGGATGCGTTTCCGGACATCAATGATGCGGGCGACATCGTGTGGAGCCGGAAAATCCCGGCGGACGGTGACCTGGAGATTGTCCGCCTGCGCAATGGCGTGCTCACGCAGTTGACAGATGATGTATATTGGGATTGGGGACCGCGCCTGAACGAGGGGGGCGAGATCGCTTGGTCGAAGACCTATGATCGTGGCTGTGCGCACGTTGAGGGCGACGTGTTCTTGTATGACGAAACGGGCATACGGGTAGTATACGCTGACGGTAGCTCGAACCAGGGCGCGCAGATTAACGACGCCGGAGATGTCGTGTGGACGAGCTATTAATCCGGCCAGTATATAGATGACAATCGGCGCTTTCGGTGTTATACTTCATCCATGAAGACCTCCGATGCTCGATCGCTGCCTCCGGCCGCGCAGGAAGACCTGCGGCGGAAGGCCGTGCAGG
>JBFXAM010000166.1:0-7701 GCA_050184295.1 Phycisphaerae bacterium
GCTCGTGGAGCACTTTCCCAAGATCATGGACGTGAAGTTCACGTCGCACATGGAAGACGAGCTGGACAAGATCGAGGACGCGCACCTCGACTGGGTCCAGGTGCTTCACGAGTTCTACGACCCCTTCAAGGAGCTGCTCTCCCGCGCCACCACCGAGATGCAGGCCGCGCGCGGAGAGCCCAGCGCGCACGTGTGCCCCACCTGCGGCGGCGCGATGGTGTATCGCTGGAGCCGCACCGGGCGCTTCCTCGCGTGCTCGAATTATCCGAAGTGCAAGGCGACGCAGAACGTCGATCGTGAAGGCAATCCGATCATCGCAAAGGTGACCGACACGCCGTGCGAGGCGTGCGGCAAGCCGACGATTCTGCGGCAGAGCAAGACCGGCTTCTTTCTCGGATGCAGCGGCTACCCCGAGTGTCGCCAGACCGTGCCCTGCAACGAGCAAGGCGAGGTGCTGAAGCTCGTGAAGGACGAGGAGCTGAAGCGGCCGTGCGACGCGTGCGGGTCGGGCACGATGGTCGTGAAGCGCAAAGGCCGCCGCGCGTTCCTCGGCTGCCATCGCTTCCCCGAGTGCAAGAACACGGCGACGCTGCCCGCCGACATTCGCCTCGAGCGGCCGCCGGTGGCGCCGCCGGAGCTGGCGGGGATCAACTGCGAGAAGTGCAAGCGTCCGATGGTGATTCGCTCGGGCAAGCGCGGCAAGTTCGTCGCGTGCTCGGGTTTCCCGCGGTGCCGAAACGCCAAGCCGGTGGAGAAGCTCGACGAGCTGAAGGCGGCGGCGGCGGCGAATGGACTGCTGACCGCAGTCGACGAGCACGGAAACGTCTAGGCCGCGGTTGGTGGCTATGCGGGCGGTAACGGCGCCTCGAAGGCGGCGGCGCGGGCGGCGGCCATTGCTCGGCCCGCCGGCGAACCGCCGCCCGGATTCGCGCTCACACGTACCGGCAAACCGGTCGTCGAGGTCATGCCCGGAGAAGACGGGCTCACCTGCCCGGAGTGCGGCAGCACGATGGAGCTGCGCCGCGGACGGTTCGGGCCGTTCTTTTCGTGCGGCGGATTCCCGAAGTGCCGTTTTGTTGCGAATCTGCGCGGCGAGGCGAAGAAAGCCGCCGAAGAGCGGATGCCGGCGCCCGAGCGCGCCAAGCCGGAACCCACGGACATTCCCTGTGACGAGTGCGGCAAGCCGATGGTGATTCGCGAGGGCCGGCGCGGGAAATTCCTCGGTTGCAGCGGCTATCCGAAGTGCCGCACGACGAAGGAACTGCCGGCGGAGGCGACCAGCGCGACGTAAGACATGCCGACACCGGTGCGGTTGGTGGGCGGAGAGCGTGCAATGGCACGCGCCGTCGACATGGCACCCGCCGTTCCGCGACAAGCTTCCACCAACGCGTCTGACTCGCCGGCCGAACCTCTATGAACGCAGCAGGCGCGCAGCCAGACTTGGCCGCGCGACCGCCACGTGGCGCGGCGACCGCCACCGTCCGACGGTGAGCGCGCGTCGCCGTTCAATCCTTACGATGTGCTCAGCGCGTTACGGACGGCGGAGGCCCCTTTTCCGCGGCGCGCGAGTGCGGGGACTTGCTCGCCGAACGCGGCGCGTCACTATCGTACGAAAGAAAGATGTCCGCTATGTGAACCGTGTGCCGGGCGGGACGCGGCTGTATGCGACCTGACGCCCCCCGGTCCCAACGAACGAAAGTCCTTATGGCCGCGGTGAGCCTAGACGCGACTGCGTGGCGGCGGGACTTGCCGACGCGGCCGCGCTTCGCTGAGCCGTCGTCGGCAGCTTGTCGAGCCGCGGCTTGATCTCGCGCTCGAAGATCTCGTCGATCGGCGCGCGCAGCGCCGCCCGCAGCGCGGCAACGTTCTCGTCTTCCGCCGCGCGCGCAGCGCCCGTGAGCTTGTCGGCATCGGCCGTCCGCCGCTCCAGCTCCTCGAATCGCGGTCGTTGATCTCGCACGTGCTGAGCGGCGCGTTTCTGGCAGTCGCGCAGGATCGTCATCGCCTGCTCGACCTGGTCGGCGGTCAGCCGGTAGCGCGCGATGAACTCGCGCGTGTAGCGTTCCCATTCCGATTCCACGGGCGCCGTCGTGGGCTGCGTCGTCGCGCGCGACGACGCAGCGGCCAAACCCGGGCGCGGCGGGATCGCCGATCCGCTGCCGACTCCCCGCAGCGCTGGAATGCGCCCGAGCGCTTGCCAGCGTCCGGTCATCGCCACCGCGCGGCTCATCTCGCGGGCGACGTTCGGCCCGGGACGAAGCTCGCCCGCCTCCCGCCGGAGAAAGTACTCTGCGGCCGACACAACGCGCTGCCCGTCCCAGAACCCGTTGGCGCAGTGTTCGAGTCCCTCCGGATCGGCGCAGACAACGTGCGTCCCCACTTCGACGCCGATCTGGGCCGGCGTGAGTTTCTGGGAATGCTCGGAGTGATTCAATTCCGCATGCAGGATGTCGATCGTGCGCTTGACCTTCTCACCGTCCTCGTAGTAGGCGAAGTTCTGCACGCGACGCGGAAACCAGCACCCGTCGACAAGTTGCAAGTCGATGGCCTCGCGCCCGACGACGCGGCCCTGGTGAATGAGGGTCATTTCCGTAATGGCGTAGTTGCGCGCCGGGTCGATGCGCCACTCCAATTCATACGGCCCGTCCGGCTTGGCGTGCACAACAACCATGTCGCCGTCCTGCCGCTCGGTGTATTGCGGTGTCGGCCGACCCGCCTCTCGCAAGTCATCATCCAGGGACAAGGACAAACCCAGCGGCGTCAGCCCGACGCGGCGCGGATCGAGCATGTCGAGCGACGGCTGACGGCTCCCCCGCCACCGGCGCACCTCGGGTTCCTGATCTTGCTTCTGCCAAATCGAGCCATCGAGATACAGACTCTGGATCGGCCCGCGGTACGTATACTGCGTGGCAGGCTCTCCATCCGGGCCGCGCATCACCACGCGCTCTTCGTCGCCGTGGGCGATCGTCAGATAGTCGTCGCCGGCGGCCTGGTATGAGTAGAAGTACGTA
This sequence comes from Phycisphaerae bacterium, assembly GCA_050184295.1. Taxonomy (GTDB): domain Bacteria; phylum Planctomycetota; class Phycisphaerae; order UBA1845; family Fen-1342; genus JBFXAM01. Next base: position 3,012 of record JBFXAM010000166.1, read on the forward strand.
TGCGGAAACTCCGACTCGGATTCGCTCGGCCATTGCACCGAGTACTCGATCCGCGCCGTGCGAATCTGTTCCGCAGCCCGGGCGCGCTGGGCCGCAAGCAGCGCGGGCGGTGGCTCATCAAGCAGGACGAAAAGCATCAAGAGCGGCAGTACATCGGCTGGCATGCACGTCGCCTCCCGCTCGCCGCGGCACGCGCAACACGACCGCAACGGGAACCGCTCAAGTGATGATGCCACACAGCGACAGTATCCCGTACTTGAAGAAGCTACCCACAGGAGTAACGAATCCCGTCGTCTTGCAGGGGTTCAACTGGGGATCGCACCCGCCTGGAAAGGTAGGTTCACAAGTTCGAGTGGTGTAGCACGGCGTGTAGGCCACGACGTACAGCTCGAACAACCCATCGGTGCCCCGAGGACGTATTGTGTCGATGATCTCGTTTTCTGGGCACACGTAGCTACCCATCAACCCATCGCATTTGCATAGTACGACGCCCGCGCACCTTTCCTCATCGGGCGCGATGTCGTGGCACTGCGCGTTTGCCGCTGTTCCGGTAAGAAGCGCCGCGCTCGCAACGATAAACACCGCTTGTTTTCCGAAGATCATAGGGTCTCCTTCGGATCGTAAGCGCCTCGCCAAACGTGAGCGTACCCCCCCTCCGCGTGCCGTCAACCGTTTTCAGCCCAAAATCACGCGACGCGCCACAACTCCCTGCAACCGCGCGACCTCCGCGGGGGGGGCCGCGCCGGTTCCACGAGAGTGCCACCCCGCCCCACATTCTGATTTCCAGATCGACCGGGCAGGGGTGGTCGCCGCTCGCGGGATCCGACTACGCCATTGTCGGCGCGTTCGCAATTCACCACGACGAGCAAAGCTCGAGCTATAACCGCATTTGGTTGATGGCCGGCTGAAAAAAGACAGCGTACTCTCGCGACTTGTTCGAGAATCCGAGCCGCCGACGATGGGCAGAGGCGTACGCCGATGTCTCACGGTAACGAAGCGGTCGCGACGATACGCGTGCCGAGCCGGGACGTGCTGACGGGGGTGCTGCCAAACGGCGAGCAGCGCTCGTTGGCCGGGGCGATTGCCCTGGGCTGGGGCTGGGACTCACCTTCGGTGCGAGTGCGCAGACGGCTGGGATTCGCCTTCGGCGCGGCTGTGCAGACGGCTGGGATGCGCGTTCGTGCCGACGCCGCATGTGTCTCGGATGCCGGCGGCGTCAAACTGAGCGCAAGGGCGTGATGCGCTCGTGCCGACGCCGCAGATGCCTGGGATGCACGTTAGGTTTGACTCTGCAATGACCAGTGAGAACGCGCCCAAATGGAGCCGCCGCGCGATGTCGCAGTGCGGCATCGCGCGGCGGGTAAGGTCGGGCGATTCGATCCGGCCGGGCCGAGACGATGAGACCGGTGGCGGGCCCGCATCTACCATTCCGTCGAACCGGTGGCGCAGGTGTCGCCACGCCGGCGGCCGAGCGTCGTCAAATCAGCGGCGGCGGGTCATCAAGCCGGCCGCCGCGTGTCATCAAACCGGCGGCGGCGGGTCGTCAAGCCGGCCGCCGCGTACCTCGCGACAAAGACCGGCGTCGCGGTCAAACCGTCTCCGAGCGCCGATTGCGGTGAGCGCTATCGGTCACCGCCGCCCGCGTGCTCGAGTTCGACGACCACCTTCGGCGTATCGCCGTTTGCTTCAGCCTTGCGCATGATGACGCGCGGCGCGCCCGCGGCGCCCATCAGGCCGTTCGACTTGTGAAACTCGCGCAGCTCATCGTTCGTCAGGATGCCGTCGCCGTTCGCATCGGCGGCCGGAATCTTCTCCAGCAGCTTCTGGCGCATGCGCGACGCGTTCTGCTCGACAAACGTGTCGCGCTCCTCCGCCGTGAGCTTCCCGTCGCCGTTTGCATCCGCCTTCGGGTTCAGCTCGAGGAACGTAACGAGCGGCGCTTCCTGCACGACCGCGAGCTGCCGCGCCACGTCGGCGCTCGTCAGGCTCGCCGAGACGTTCTCGAGCAGCCAGCGATACGCGAGGTCCGGCGGCGGAAGCCGGCGCGTGAACATTCGCATCTCTTCCGGCTTCACCTCGACCGGCTGGCCGTTCACGATCTTCTCGACGTGAACCTGGTCCGGGCTGCCGTCGGCGCTGGCCCGCACGCGCACTTCCACGTTTTCGTGCTGCGGCGTCCACGTTCCGGCGGCGCCGGCGGGCGCATCCTTCAGCATGACGCGCCGGGCGATCTGCGGCTTCAGCGTGTCGTGAAGATTCGCGCCCTGCACGAGCCGCGCCGCTTCCAGCGCGCTGAGCGCGCCGTTCTTGTCGCGATCGGCGTTCGGATACTTCGCGAGCACCGCGGCCGGGTCGCTCAACGCCAGCGCGACCAGGTACGCGTCGCGCTCGTTGGCGGTCAGCACGCCGTCGGCATTCGCATCCGCGGCGGGATACTTCGTGAGAAACTCGGCGAGTTGCTTCTTACCCGGCGGGGCGACGACCTGCATCGCGAGGTGACGCCGCTCGCCATCGGCGTCCACGTCCTCATCGCAGTGGACGAACGCGAGAAAGTCCGCGCCTTCCGGCAGCTCGCCGCAATCGAGGCCGAACCACGCCGGCGCGTCGGCGTCGAGCAGCAGCACCGGCGGCGGCGCGCCGTCGGGATTGCCGTCGACCTGGACGATGACTTCGCGGGTCTCGGTCGGCGCGCCAGCTTGATCCGACTGCTGGGCCTGGCCGGTCAGGGCAAATCCGCCCCACGCGGCAATCAGCGCGGCACCGCCAAACCCGAGCGAACGCGCGAAGCCGCGCCGCGACGATGTACTCATGATCATCTCGATTCTCCTTTGAACGTGAGAGCGATGGGCGGCCATCGCGCAGGGCACATGTGCGGACCAGCGCATCGGCGTCGGGTGCAGCGCTCGCAGCAGGGTTCGCGCGTAGTCCCCCGCTGAAAGCCGCCCGTGACGAAGGGCCCACTCGTCACAAGCCTGCTCCCGCGCCAGATCGATGCGCCGGTTCACCCACGCGACGACCGGCCAGAAAAACAGCATCGTCCCGGCGAGCCACTGCAGGTAACGCACCAGCAGGTCCCCGCGACGAAGATGTGCAAGTTCGTGAAGCACGACCGCCTCGAGCTCCTCGGGTCGATCAAGCTGTCGGCGCGAGAGCACCAGCGTCGGTTGCAGAATCCCAAACAGGAACGGCGCAGGCGCCTGTTCGCTCATCCGCACGTCGAGAACGCGTCGCACGCCGACGCGCGTGCAGACCGCAGACACGAGCTGTGCGCTGCGCGCGTCCACTTCCGGCAGTCGCCGGCACGCCACCGCAAACAGCGCGTATCGCCGCAGCCGCCAGACGCCGATCAGCACAACCGCGCCCAGGTACGCGAATGCGACGAGCGTGATCAGCGGAACGCCGCGATCTTCCGCCACCGGCGTCGCTGTCGTCGCGTCGTCGGCGTTGTACACCGTCGGAACCAGACGCAGCTCGCCGTCGGGGGCTTCCGCGGCGTGCGGTGCTGTGAATGAAGTCGCGCTCGCGGGCCACAGCCCGCCGAACAGCGACACGGTCGTTGCGAGTGAATAGGACGATGCCGGTCCCAGCGGAAACACGAATTTGATCAGCACGATGAGCCAGAGGCAGCCCTGAACCGCGGGCGGCGTGTGGCGCAGCAGCGTCTTGGTCAGCAGCCACGTGACAACCGCCAGCGCGCTGCCGTAGAGCAGTGCGAGCCCGACCCAGGAGAGCACGCCGTTCGCAAGATCGTGAATGGGCATCGCGAGGAGAGACGAGATCACGACGCGTCTCCTTTCGCTTTCTTCTTCGCGTCACGGTCAGCGGACTCTTTCGCCTCGACTTGCGCTTCAATCTGCTTGAGTTCCTCCGGCGACAGGTCCGCTTCGTCGACCAGGTGCATCACGAGTTCGCCGGCCTGTCCGTCGAATACTGTCTGCAAAAACTGCCGCAGCCGCTGACCGAGCACCTGCTCGCGACGCACGGCGGGCGTGTAGACGAACGGCTGGCGATCGCGATCGACCCGCAGCCCGCCTTTGCCGGCGAGCTGGTTCATTAGCGTCATCACGGTCGTGTACGCCGGCGGATCGCCGCCGTCGCTCGAGAGCTCGTCCTTCACATCGCGGACGGTGCCGGCGTTGATCCGCCAAAGCACCTTCAGAATTCGCAGCTCAGCTTCGGTGATGTGCGGCAAGGCGCGAGCCATCGAAACCTCCCTGGGGCGCGGCGTGCCCGCGGCCCGCAATGCAGCGCCCCCGATCCCGATCCGGCGCCGGCCGGACACGCGGTGTCGCCGCAAGGGTTACTAGCTACATCGGAATATTACTATGAGAATAGTAGGATGGCAAGCAGAATTTACGAGAATTCGTCGTCGGGTGGAATGTCGGTTGTCGGGTTGTCGGGCGCAATCAAAAACGTCCGCGTGCGCAAAAGAACGTCCGCGCGGAATGGCGCAGAACCTCTCCGCTCGGCTCTTTGAGCCCCTGAAAACCGGTTCGGCGTGCTCGAATTGAGCGACGTTCGAACCGGTCTTAAACCCCCTTCGATGCTCGTTCGAACGCAGCTGCGGGCTTCGCTTTCGAGCCCGGCGGGCGTCCTGTTGTTCTGGTCCGTCGCCCGCGGTAACGCGCGTCCATACGGCCTGAGCGGGCCGCGGGGGAAGCCCGCGGCCCGTTCGGGCTTGCCTGCTACG
>JBFXAM010000167.1:0-7621 GCA_050184295.1 Phycisphaerae bacterium
GCGCTTCGACGCGGCGCGCGACGATCTCGCGTCGATCGCGGATCTGGCCGACCACGACCTGCTGGTGGCGGTCCGCATCGCCGAGGTGGAGACCGCGCTGCGCGCCGCGGCGGCGCGTGAAGCGTGGCGGCGGGTCGAGAGCCTTGACGCTCACGACGTCTACCGCGCACAGCGCCACGCGGCCCTGCGCAGACTGGGCGCGCCCGGCGGCGGCGGCGAACCCGCCGATCCCCGCGACGGAAAACCGTAAGCGCGCAGGTTGGACCCGTACCGCGTACCGGTCGATAAATGACGGAAAGGCGCGGAGCGCGCCGCGGCGAGCGCGGAACTCGCTGCCCGACAGGTGTTTGCGTCGCGTCCGCCGGGCGTGCGAACGCGCTTTCGCTTGCTGGGGGCTCGACCGCGGCATACGATAAAAGCAATCGTCCTGTAACTGCTCCGCCCCAAGCGCGGACCGCCGCGGGATATCAACGGGAAGGAACCGGCCAATGTTCGAACGCTTTACCGACCGGGCGCGGAAGGTCATGGCGCTGGCCAATCAGGAAGCGCAGCGATTCAACCACGAGTACATCGGCACCGAGCACATCCTGCTGGGACTCGTAAAGGAAGGCTCCGGCGTCGGCGCGAATGTCCTGAAGAACCTCGGCGTCGACCTGCGCAAAGTGCGTCTGGAGGTTGAGAAGCTCGTGAAGAGCGGGCCCGAGATGGTCACGATGGGCAAGCTCCCGCAGACGCCGCGCGCCAAGCGCGTGATCGAATACGCGATCGAAGAGGCGCGCAATCTGAATCACAACTATGTGGGCACGGAACACTTGCTGCTGGGACTGCTGCGGGAACAGGACGGCGTCGCGGCGCAGGTGCTGATGAATCTCGGATTGAAGCTGGAAGATGTGCGCGAAGAGGTGCTCAACCTGCTCGGCGCCGGCGTCGAATCCGAGGAGTCGACCGCCGCCAGCACTGGCCCCGCCGAGGTCAAGAAGGGAAAGAGCAAGACGCCGGCGCTTGATTCGTTCGGCCGCGACCTCACCGACCTCGCCCGCGAAACCAAGCTCGACCCGGTCATCGGGCGGCGCGGCGAGATCGAACGCGTCATCACCGTGCTTTGCCGCCGCATGAAGAATAACCCCGTACTGCTGGGTGAGGCGGGCGTCGGCAAGACCGCGATCGTCGAGGGGCTCGCGCAGAAGATCATCAAGCGCGAGGTGCCGGAGATTCTGCACGAACGCCGCATCGTCGTGCTCGACCTGGCGATGATGGTCGCGGGCACCAAGTATCGCGGACAGTTCGAGGAGCGCATCAAGGCGGTGATGAACGAAGTCCGCCGCGCGGGCAACGTCATCCTCTTCATCGACGAGCTGCACACGCTGGTGGGCGCCGGCGGGGCCGAGGGCGCGATCGACGCCAGCAACGTGCTGAAGCCGGCGCTGTCGCGCGGCGAGATTCAGTGCATCGGCGCGACCACGTTCGACGAATTCCGCAAGTACATCGAGAAGGACGCGGCCCTGGCGCGGCGCTTTCAGCCGATCCACGTCGACGAGCCGAGCATCGAACACACGCTGGAAATTCTCAAGGGGCTGCGCGACCGCTACGAGGCGCACCACCGCGTGCAGATCACCGACGCGGCGCTGAAGAACGCGACCGAGCTGTCGCACCGCTACATCACCGGGCGCGTGCTGCCGGACAAGGCGATCGACGTGATCGACGAGGCCGGCGCGCGGATCCGCATCAAGAGCATGACGCTGCCGCCGGAGCTCGCCGACCTGGAGCGTGAGATCGAGCGCTTGCAGTCGGAGAAGGACGAAGCGGTCAAGAACGCCGACTACGAGCGCGCCGCCGAGCTGCGCGACAAGACCGAAACGCTCCGCATGAAGAAGGAGTCGATCGAGCGCGAGTGGAAGGACCGGGCCAAGGAGATCGACGGCGTCGTCGACGAGAACGTCGTCGCCGAGGTGGTCAGCATGATGACCGGCATCCCGCTTACGCGGCTCGAAAAGGACGAGGCCGAGCGACTGCTCCAGCTCGAAACCGAGCTGCACAAGCGCGTCATCAGCCAGAACGAAGCCATCAGCGCCGTCGCCCGCGCTGTCCGGCGCAGCCGCAGCGGCCTGAAGGATCCCAACCGCCCGATGGGCTCGTTCATCTTTCTGGGCCCGTCCGGCGTCGGCAAGACGCTGCTGGCCAAGTCGCTGGCGGAGTTTCTCTTCGGCGACGAGGAAGCGCTCGTCACGATCGACATGTCGGAATACATGGAGAAGCACAACGTCAGCCGGCTGATCGGCGCGCCGCCGGGCTACGTCGGCTACGAGGAAGGCGGACAGCTCACCGAGCGCGTCCGGCGCCGGCCTTATGCCGTCGTGCTGCTCGACGAGATCGAGAAGGGCCACCCCGATGTGTTCAACATGCTGCTCCAGATCATGGAGGAAGGCCGGCTGACCGACAGCTTCGGGCGGCACGTCGACTTCAAGAACGTCATCCTCATCATGACGAGCAACATCGGCGCCGATCGCATCATGAGCCAGGATCCGTTTGGGTTCATGAAGCGCGACGAGAACGTCAACTACACGAAGATGAAGGAAATGCTCATCAGCGAGCTGGAGCGGCATTTCCGACCCGAGTTCATCAACCGCCTCGACGAGGTCGTCGTGTTCCACAAGCTCGGCCACAAGGACCTGGTGAACATCGTCGATCTCGAGGTCGCCAAGGTGAACAAGCGGCTCAAGGCGCACGGCCTGGCGCTGGAGATGTCCGACGAAGCCCGGGAATTCCTGCTGGAGAAGGGCACCGATGAAAAGTTCGGCGCCCGGCCGCTCCGCCGCACGCTCAGCTCGATGATCGAGGATCCGCTCAGCGAGGAGATTCTGCGCAACGCGTTCCGGGGCAAGAGCCTCATCCGCGTCGTGGTGCAGACCGACCCGCAAACCGAAGAGAAGAAGTTCGCGTTCGAAGGCGTCGACGCGCCAAGCCCCGCCAAGCCGGCGCTGGCCGGCGCGGGCAGCGACGCGACCTGATTCCCGCGGCTGCTTGTTTCATCAACGGGCAGCGCCCCGCCGCAAGCCGCGGTCGTGTTCATGAGAATGCGGCCGCGGCTTGTGTCATGCCTGGGATCAAGGGGCCAAGATTCGCGGCACAAAAATCTCCCGGCGCAAGCGCATCAGACCCGCGGGCATCAGAACTGGACGCGCATCACACCCGCGCACGCATCGGAGCCGCACGCGACGGCGTGCGCTTTAATTCGGCCCGCTCGGGCCTGAGATGCGTCAACGCGCCTGCAAGTCGCTCAGCCCCCAACGTCGCCGCGCGGCGGCTGTGAAGCCGAGCAGCAGCAGGCTCGCGCCGCCGGGTTCGGGGACGATGAACGCGTCGGGCAGCGCGCTCTCCAGGCCGAAGTCGTCCGATCGCAAGAAGCCGTCCCCCCAGCCGAAGTAGACGGCGTCGCTGCCGAGTGCGTTCACGAACTGAACGCCGTGATCGCCGATGCCAAATAGGAGCTCGGCGCGCGAGCCCGGGGCGGCGATAAAGCCAACGCGGCCCAGCAGCCAGGAAAAGCTTGCCGGATCGAATTGAATGTCTTCGGGACTGAAAGAATCCAGGCCACGGCTAGCAATGGCCTCGAGCCGTATGTTGTCAATGCGCGCGGGGCTCAGGACGCCGGGGTAGACAACATCCCAGCGTATTCCACCCGGTCCACGCGGGTTGTAGAACTGCCGTTCGGCGAGCGCAACGTCGCCGAACGCCGAGTGTACGTTCACGTCCAGCGAAGCGATCCATACGCGGACATCGTTCTGCGGCGTCAGCATTGTCGCCCAGATATAGAGATACGTCAGGGAGCCGTTCGCGACGAATGTTGGGTTCACACCGTCTGTCCGGGAAATGTACTCCGGCGGCGTGCCCTCGATAGGGACGCCGTCCGGGACACCGGTCGTCGAGAACCATACGCGCATGGAGTGAGAAGGGAACCCCGGGCCGGCCAAAGCGCCGAGGATGAGTAGAGTAACTACCATATGGCACCTCGGTATATGTTCGACGCACTACGGGTTCAGCGTGTACACGGGGGTGGCGGAGCGCGGGGCATCGACGACGACCGTGGTCTCGCGCGAGCCCCTGATCCCATCAGGCCTGGCTCAGCGTGATTGCGGCCTGTGCATCGCGAACCCGGAACTCTTAGAGATGGTGGGCATGTGTCAGCCTCCGAAACAGCTCGGCCGAAAATCACCCATGTGTGTCTGAGTTTAGCACGACGCGCCGCCGCGGGTCAATCCGCAGATGCGTCAGGTGCTGATGCCGCGCAGCGCCAAAGGCGGCGCGAGACTTGCCATGTCCGCCAGCATCGCGGTGAGGCAGCGTGCCACCGGCAGGGCGCGAGCGCCGCACGGTCTCCTGTGGGGCAAGCGGTCAAAGCAGCGTGCCGCGCAGCACCGTGGTTGCGACGCCGAAGTAGATGAGAATCCCGGTCACATCGACGAGCGTGGCAATGAACGGCGTCGAAGCGCTGGCCGGGTCGACGCCGGCGCGTCGCAGCAGCAGCGGCAGCATCGCGCCCATCAGCGTGCCCCAGACGACCACGCCGAAGACGCTGAGCGCGATCGCCGTGGAGAGCAGCACAAAGTGGCTGCCGAAGCCGTGCTGCCCGACGGCTTCGAGCACGAAGTGCCCGCCGACGACGCGCAGCAGCGCGAGTCCGCCGAGCACGCCGGCGAGTGCGGCGCCGATGGCGAGCTCGAGGCGCATGACGCGCCACCAGTCGCGAAGCTGAAGCTCGCCGAGCGCCAGCGCGCGGATCACGAGGGTCGAGGCCTGCGAGCCGGAGTTGCCGCCGCTGCTGAGGATCAGCGGAATGAACAGCGCCAGCACCTCGGCGCGGGCGAGCGCGACTTCAAAATAGCTCATCGCGGTGAGCGTCAACGTCTGACCGAGAAAGAGCACGATGAGCCACACGACGCGCTTGCGGAACATCTCTCCGAAGCCGGCCTGCGCATAGGGCGCGTCGAGCGCCTGCATGCCGCCGAGCTTCTGGATGTCCTCGGTCGCTTCTTCTTTCACGACGTCGACGATGTCGTCGGCGGTGACGATGCCCTTCATGCGGCCGTCGGCGTCGAGCACAGGCAGCGCGATGAAATCCTGCTGCGCGAAGAGATGGCTGACCGCCTCCTGGTCCATGCTCTCCGGCACGGTCACGAGTTCGGTGTGCATGATGTCGCCGATGGTCTTGAACGGCGGTGCGGTCATGAGGTCGCGGAAGGAGACGACGCCGATGAGGTGCTGGGCGCTGTCGAGGACGTAGGCGTAGTAGACGACCTCGACGTGTTCGCGCGCCAGGCGACGGAGGTACTTGATGGCCTCGTCGACAATCATGTCCGGGCGCAGCCGGGCGTAGCGCGGGTTCATCAGTCCGCCGGCCTGGTCCTCGGCGTACTTCAACAGCGCGGTCACGTCGACGCGGGTGGCGTCGTCGAGGAGCGCGAGCAGCGCGTCGCGCTGATCGTCGGGGGCCTGCTGAATCAGGTCGGCGGCGTCGTCGGGCGGCAGCAGCCGAATCCATGACCGGCGCTCCGTTGCCGGCAGGAGCAAGAGCAGGTCCGCCTGGTCGTGCGAATCGAGCGTGAGAAAGAGCTCCTCCATGTCCGCGCGGGGCAGGAGCCGGAGACCTTCCAGCCGATCCTCATCCGAGAGCAGCCGCCAGGCCTCAAGAAGTTCCACGTGCGAAACGGCATCCGTGCCGCCTGCACCCTGGCTGGAGAGGTGCTCGTCCATGGCTGGTTCACCGCGGTTGAACATACCCGGAGCGATTTGGCCGCACGCGCGGCGATCCGCCGGGGGGCCTTATACCACCATGCGGCCATCCCGGGTACGAGTGGCGGGGGCGAATCGCGCGTTGGCACGCGTCGCGGGGGACCGGCGGGACGGTCGGACGCACGGCGAGAACCCGCCAGATTGTTATCACACCGAGAATCTGGAGACGCTGACGCCGGGTAATAGTTGACTCCGCCGCGAGCAACCTGCTACTCTAGCGGCATCAGCTTTTCTGGGGCCCGCGGGTCCGCTTCTGGGTCGTTGCACGCCCCGGGACGCGCGCACGCGGGTGCTCCGGGAAAGTGGTTCCGCACGCTCGGCGTTACAGACGGCGGCCGGTGCGGCAGGGTGTTCGAAGCAGGCGTGACAGCGCGAGCTGCGAACGCTGTTATCCGTTCGAGGGGAAATGCACATGTCTTGCAAGCGTTTGATCGTACTCGTCGGAGTTTGCGGTCTGCTCTCAGGTGGCGCGCTGGCGCAGAGCATCGCCGTGGTTGACACGCAGGCCGGACAGTTCGACGACCTGGCCTTGCTCCCGCCGGGGCAGGTGACCCGATTTCTCGTCGGCGACGACGAAGAGGTGATCTACGTCATTCAGAGCCCGGTTCTGTTCTCCAGTCCGTTCATCGACGGCAGCGATCCGCGGATCATCATCGGGAACAACGGCGGGATCGCGTTTGCGCCGTTCAACAACGACCAACTCGCCGCGCAGAACCAACCGTTGAGCTCCGGCGCCGCATTCGGCGGCGGCGAATCGCTGATGGCGTTCTGGGACGACATCGGTAATACGACCGGTGAGATTCTCGTGGCGGAGCGGCTCGTCGGCGGGACTGGACCGTTCGCGCTGATCGTGCAATGGAACGAAAAGCCGTTTGCCGGCACCGCAGACGAGGCGACCTTTCAGATTCAGGTGTTCCCGGACATCGTCATCCCGGGGTCGGGCCCGCTCGACGTGCTCGCACAGTTCTTTTACAAGGACATTGAGGATCCCAGGCCGGCCGGCGGCGCCAGCGCGACCGTGGGATATCAGGCGCGCACCGGCGAGAACGCCGAGTGGAGCTTTGAGACATCGGGCGCCGTGCGGAACTTCGATCCCCAGGACGTGTCGACGATCGTGTCGATCGTGCGGTCGAATCAGCGGCCGGTGTGTGATGATGGCGGGCCGTACGAGGTGACTTGTTCTCCGGTGGCGCCGGTCGTGCTTCAGCTCGACGGCACGCGATCGCGGTCGGCCCGCCCGGGCATGCACCCCCTGGATTTCTTCTGGGAGACCGACTGCCCGAACGCGACGTTCGTCGATGCGACGGTTCCGATGCCGACGCTGGTGCTCCGCGGGGAGTGTATCTGCCGCGAGTGCAGCGTCACGCTCACCGTGTTGCAGTCGAGCGGTCCGGAAGAAGGGGAAGGCGACGTCGAACTCGAAGCGCAGTGTTTTGGCCGCGTGCGGATTCTCGACGGTACGCCGCCGGACATTACGTGCCCGCCGCCGATCAGCATCTCCCACGGCGATCACATCTGCGACACCGCGCTGGCGAGTTGGCTGGCCAGTGCGACCGCGTCGGATAGCAGCGGATTGCCGGTGACCCTGGTCCACAACGCGCCGGACTGCGGGTTGCCGCCCGGAACGTGGACGGTGACTTGGACAGCAACGGACGCGTGCGGGAACACCTCGGAGTGCTCGTCGACCGTGACCGTCTCACCCGCCGAGCGTGCCACGCCTTCGCAGAAGGGTTCCCTACTGATCTATCCGAAGGTCGAGGTGCGGTATGACGACCAGGGCAATGTCCTTGCGGATACCTACATCAGCATTCTGAACGACTATCCCGCGCCG
>JBFXAM010000168.1:0-7472 GCA_050184295.1 Phycisphaerae bacterium
TTCGTATCGCTCGCAGCCGGTGAAGCAACGGGCGGCGTTTGCGTCCCCGACCCGTGCTCGGCACTGCCTGTCTTACCCGCGGGTTTGAGGGCGGCCCACTTGGCGGCTACTTCCGGGTGACACTTTGTGCACTGCGTTTCCGGCAGGTTGTGCTCTTTGCACCAGTCACCGGCCTTCTTGAACGTGTCGATCAACGAGTCGTCGCAGCGCGTGCAGACCGACTCTGGCACGCCGTGCCCGCCGCACCATCCCTTGTCCAGCGTGGGGGCAATGACGCTGGCCTCCGGTCCGAGGGACGCTTTCTTGGCCGCGGTCGAGCCCGGCTTGTTCGACGACCTCGACGATTCCTGTCGTTCGCAGCCGGCGGATAGCGCCGCGAGCAGCAGGCCGACCGACCACGCGGCCGGCCAAAACACGCGATTGAAGTTCATGATGTTCTCCAGCACAGCCCATCGATTCGGTTGCAGAAACGCACACGCGCAGGCAGGCGCGCAAACCTAAGCCGCGCGACCACGCTCAGACGAGGCTTCGCTGAGGATTCAAATGCGCAGCGGTAGAACGGAAGCGGGATAGGGCAGGACGAGGGTGAGAACGCGAGCGAACGTCGCGTGTGTTGGCGCGCCGGTTGCCGTCAGAAGTTCGGCCGTTGGATCGTCGCCCCAGGGTTGCACGTCGTCGTCGAAGACGGAAAGACTCCGCTCTTCCGCCGGCTTGGCGATGCCCTTGCAGACATCGGCGCATGAGCCGCATTCGCGTTCGGTCGGCGCGGAATTCGGGGATTCATCGCTGGGGGCGGCCGCGTGGCTGTCGCAGCAGGCGGGCAGCGCGCTAACCGGCTCATCGTGCGTGCAACAGGCCACCAAGGCACCCGCGCGGCACAACGCCGGTGCGACGACGAACGTCCAAACGGCGGCGATGAGCATTAGTCGCGGCATTACGAAAGAGTGTAGCCCGCGGGACGGCGGAGTGAAAGGGGGCCGGTTTCGCGACTTCACCGTGCGGGATTCTCTGACCCCGAAGTGTGGGTTTCCTCACGCTTGTGTGTTGCCGATAAGGAGCGACCGTTCTCGTCTGGCCAAACTGGGGTCGCACGTTTGGGTGAGATCTGCGCGTGAGTGGTTGCCCACGAGTCCGCGTCGGCTCGACGCGACGCCCGTATCCGGCTTCTGTAAGCCCAGGTCGAAATCCTCCGACGCAAACTCGGCGGAAATCGCGTCATACCTAGCCCCGCCGACCGACTGCGACTGATCGCGATCGGCGCCGAGTTGAACCACAATGTTGCCGACGTAATCGGAATCGTCACGCCACAGACGTTCTCGCCGGGCCGTTGATCAGCGGGAAGGGCGCAAGCCCAAGCCGATCGGTCGTCCGAAGATCGCCAGAAAAACCTCTGCGAGCTGGTCAAGCGGCTGGCGAAGTAGAGCGCTGGCTGGGGCTATCGCCGTATCATCGGTGAGCTGCGAAAATTACGACTGCGCATCGGCCGGTCTTCGGTTCGCCGGATTCTGAAAGAGGCGGGCAAGACGCCGTCTCCGTATCGCCGCGGGCGGGCTGAGGAGATGGTGTGGCGGAAGTTCATCCGGCTGCACATGAACACGCTCGTCGCCTGCGACTTCTTCACGAAGAGCGTGATCACGCCGCTCGGCACCCGGTTGGCCTACTGCCTCGTGTTCATCCGCGTCGGGACGCGCAAGGTCTTCCTGAGCCCGCCGACGTGCGAGCCGAACGATCGATGGGTCCAGCAGCAGGCCGCAACCTGCTCACTTGGCTGGAGGAGACCCGCCGCCAGCATCAGTGTGGACTGCGGGGCCGACGTCGCTACGGAGATTGTGACGTCCCTGAAACCGCCAATCGCCCCAGGAACTGGGCTTGACCTTAGACCCAAGTCCAAGGTGTACAATGCCATCGCGATGGTGAGAAACCGCGAAGACGGCCAGGCGCTGCTGACGATCGGCCAAGTGGCCGCCGGGCTCGGCGTACCGGCGACGACACTCCGGTTCTACGAGCGCGAGCGCATCATCGGCCCGTCGGGTCGTTCGACGTCCGGCTATCGCCTCTACGACGCGAAAGCACTAGAGCGGATACGCTTTGTGCGCGCCGCCCAGGCCGCCGGCTTCACGCTGGCCGACATCCAACGACTCGTGCAATTGTCCGATGAGGAGCCGAGCACTTGCCGGACAGTGCAAGACATGATCGCCGCCCGACTCGCGGAAGTGCAAAACCGAATGAGCGACCTGAAACGCGTCCAGGAAGCACTGCAGCTCGCGCTGGCGCGATGTCGGCGTTCTCGAAGCAAGTGCCCGGTCTTAGGCGAACTGAATTCCAGGGAGATGCGCGATGACTCGAAGAACGATGCTCGTTTCGGCGTTGGGACTGGTCGCCGGCATGGCGACGGTAGTGGGCGCGGTTGCGTTGGCGAAACCCGAAAGCCAGCGCGCCGACTGCCCCGGAAAGATCGTGTGCCCACTGACGGGCGAACTGGTTTGCAAGGACCAGTGCCCGGTCGGCGCCGTTGAAAACGAGCCGGTGCGCGCGTGCTGCAGCGCCGAGAGTGCCGGCGAATAGCGTGACCGATGGCGTGGCTTGACGCGGTGCGTACCGCAAGTCAACCGGACGACAGGAGCGAGGTCACAATGAACGGAAGATGTCTTTGCATCAGGTTGTGTGTGGCAGTTTCGATCGGAGGCGCGGCATCGAGTCTGTCGGGCTGTGCTTCACAATCCAAGTCCTGCTGCGGCGAGACAGCACCGTCTTGCAGCACGGCAGCGTCGCCGCGCGATGAGGTGGAGCGAAACGTGATCGTACTCGGCGACGACCTTTCCGCACTCCGCGCGGAGTTCAACAAGCGCAGCGACCGTTGGCGAACCGTGGCGTTGGTATCACCCACGTGCAGCGAGTGCGTCTATGGGGCGGAAGTCGTGCGCAAGGAGCTCACGGATCGCTACCCCGCCGATCGCGTCGAGACGATCAGCATCTGGATTCCGATGCTATCGACTGACAACGAGCAGGCGGCGCTCAACTCCGCGTCGATCTTTCCGCCGGAGGGCGTACGTCAGTTCTATGACTCGCGGCAGAGCGTTGGGTGGGCTTACGCGCGAGGCACGTTCAATGGGTTCATCGGCCGCGCGAGGAAATCGCTCCCACCGGGGCATTATCTGGAGCCCACCTTCGCGGATCGAGAGCAGACTGAGCAACCGCAATGGGACCTCTACATGCTCTACGCTCCCGGAGTCCGTTGGAACGATGCGCCGCCAATGCCTACGCACTGGATTCGGCACTGCGGCCGCGCGGACGGGCAGAAGTCGACGTATTGGCGTGACTCGCCCGATTCGCCGCCACGCGAGGGGAACCTGTTCGACGCCATGCGCGAGATGGCCGACCAGGCAGTCGGACGCCCGACGGTCCGTGCGGATGACTCGCCCTTGCGCCTGGAGATTCTCGGATTCGATGGATGCCCGAACACGCCGGTAGTAACGGCGAACGTCGATCAGGCGCTCGCATCGCTCGGGATTCGCGCGGACGTGGTCTACATCGACCAGATGAAACTGCCGGACGGCGATCTCCGTCGCGGCTGGCCGACGCCGACGGTGCTGGTGAGCGGGCGTGATCTGTTCGGAATGCAACCGCCTCAGAGCGCTGCGATGAGCTGCCGTGCGTACGCGGGCGGCGCGCCCTCCGCGGCCGAAATAGCGACCGCGCTGAAACCGCTTACCCGTCAGAGCACGTCGGCGGATCAGCTGTCACCTCGCTGAACACGAGGGCGTAGCCGTTTGGATCGCGACAGGAAAACTCCCGCCGGCCGTAGTCGTACACCTCCGGCCCCCACAGGATCTCCGCCTGACCTCGAACGCGCTCGAGCATTTCCTGCACTCCGCCCGGCGACAGGTCGAAGTGAATCTGGCCGGTAAGCACCGGTGGGTCAGTCCACAGCGACGAGTCGAAGATGATTGACGCGCCGCCGTGGCTCGCGGGGCTCACGTCACGATCCAGGATCGCCAATGTCGGCTGCTCGCGCGGGTGAAGCGTTTCGACGCGGAATCCCAAGACCTGCGTGTAAAACTCAACCGTGCGAGCGAGATCGCGTGTGGCGAGGAACGGCGTAGCGCGAAGGTACGTGGCCATGCCGGTAGCGTATCGATGCGGGACTCGCTATCAACGCCCACCCCACGAGTATTGCGCGCGGAGGACTCGTTCGTGATAACCGCTACATCGAAATCGGGCGCGTGCCACGACGTCGGCGGCGTGATCGGGATTGTCACGTCGCAGACGTATTCCCGGTGGGTCGTCGATCGGCGAGAAGGGCGCAAGCCCAAGCCCGTCCGCCGCCCGAAAATCGCCCGGAACCTCTGCGAGCTCGTCAAGCGCCTTGCCAAGGAGAACGCCGACTGGGGCTATCGCCGCATCATCGGTGAGCTACGGATGTTGCGTTTGAGGATCGGGCGATCGTCGGTTCGGCGGATTCTCAAGGACGCGGGCATGACGCCGTCGCCGTATTGCCGCGGGCGGGCCAAGGAGACCGTGTGGCGGAAATTCATCCGGCTGCACCTGAACACGCTCGTCGCCTGCGACTTCTTCGCGAAAAGCGTGATCACGCCGCTCGGCCCGAGGCTGGCCTTCTGCCTCGCGTTCATCCACGTCGGGACACGAAAGGTATTTCTTACCCCGTCGACGTGCCAGCGCCCGCAGCGCAAACCGCTGCGGGCGTCTACTGGACAAGGCTCGGAATGCCGATATCATTTGTGCGATGCGTTCGGGCCGAATGTCCATCTTCGTTTGCATCATGACGCTGTTCTGCCCCGTGGTTTGCATGGCGGGTCTTGAGGCGCATCAGGGCGAACATGGGCAGGATCAGGAAGCGCCACACGCAACGAAGAACTGCCAGCACCCCGACCAAGAGCATGATCCGAACGGCGATCCCGCTCCGCACGGTGAACACTCCTGCATTTGCACGGGCGGCACGCCGCCCGGGGCGGCCGTGCAGGTTCCTTCGCTGGAACCCGTAGCCATCATCGCGGCGGATGAACTGTTCGTCGCTTCTCTCGCTGTAGTTTCAACGCATCATCGCGCTAACGCCCGCGGACCGACCGATCCTGCGTCGAGTTCGCGCTGCACCCCTCTGCTGATCTAATCCGCCTCTCCAATCCGTGAGCGCTCCAGGTCGGCGTCTGCCACGGGCCCGCCGCGCTGCGCCTGCAAACGGGCAGCCGCCTGCCGATGCGCACCCTGTTCGATACCCAAACGTGATGAGAGAACCTATGCGAATCGCCTGGGCCGGGCGCGTATTGCCCGGAACATTCCTAATCGTGCTGTCGGGCTGCGCCAGCGTGAACCCGCGGCCGGACTATGACCGGGTGGAGCAACACGTCGCCGATGCCGTCGGAAAGGGCGCGCCCGAGCGCCCCGACGATGCGGAGGCCGTCCGGGCGCTCGTCGCCGCACGGCTGGAGGGTGGGCTGTCGGCCGATGAAGCCGTGCAGGTGTGCCTGCTGAACAACCCTCGGGTGCGCTCCGCGCTGCTGCGGGTCGGCATCGCGCGGGCTGAACTGGTGCAGGCCGGCTTGTTCCAGAATCCCTCATTGTCGCTCTCGCTGCGGCTGCCGGATGGCGGTGGGCTGAGCAACCTCGAACTCGCCATCGCGCAGAACATCGCGGACCTTTGGTTGCTTCCGATCCGGAAGCGGGCCGCCGAGTGCGAGCTGGAGTCGGCGATTCTCGAAGTTGCCCGCGAGCTGAGCGCCGTTGCGCTGGAGGCGCGCGCGGCGTACTACTCCGCGGTCGGTCTGGGCCGTGAGAAGGAGATCGTGGATGAGAATCGCGGCGTGGCTCAGCAGCTCCTCGATGCGGCACTGGCGCGGCAGCAGGCGGGGGCAGGCAGCGCGATCGACGTGAATCTGGCCCGGTCCGAGTTCATGCAGACCGAAGTGGCGCTTCGCAATGCAGCGCTCGCGGCTTTCGAGGCCCGACGGTCGCTGGCGGTGCTGCTCGGCGTGAAGACGCCGCCCGATGATCTCGTGCTCAGTGACAAGCTGCCCGATCCGCCCGCGTGGGTGCTGACGCCCGAACGGCTGGTGAGCGCGGCCGAGGCGAATCGCCTTGACCTGCAAGCCGCGACTTACTTCGTCGATGTGGCGGCCGCGCGTGTTCAGCAGGAGAAGCTGAGCGTCGTCGCCGACGTGGAGGTGGGCGTCGGGTTTGAGCGCGATGAACGCGGCCGGCGCGGCGACCGTCCGTGGCTGGCCGACACGCTGTGGGCATCCGCCGAGGCGGGAGCGTTAGCAGCACCGTCCTTGCGGCCGCGCGAAAAACAACCGACCGACACGATTCTCGGACCGACTCTCAGTTTCGAACTCCCGGTGTTCGACCAGAACCAGGCGCAGATAGCCAAGGCCCAGTTTATCTACGAGCAGGCCATGCTCAATCGCGAGGCCCTGCTGTTGGACGTGTCACAGGAGACGCGCGGCGCGTTCCAGCGGGCGCGCACCGCTTGGGACGTTGCGAATTACTACCGCGACAGCTTCCTACCCCTGTTGCAGGACAACCTGAACCTATCCCGCGAGGCGTATCGCGCCGGAAAGATATCGCTGCTTTCGGTGCTGGAAGCGCAAAAGCTCCTGTTGGCGTCGCGCGGGCGATACGTCGAGTCGCTGCGGAATGCGGCCATCGCTGTGACGGAGCTGGAAAAAGCGATCGGCGCGCCGATCGAACGGGCGCTGGGCGACGCTCCATCCAGTTCGACCCGACCAGCCTCGCGCCCGGCTCCGGAGGTGCAACCATGAGTTTTCAGTCCATCATCCTGCTCATCATTCAGTTTCTGCTCGCATTATTCCTGGGAGGCGCGGGCGGATGCAGCCGCGATCCCGCTGCGGGCAGTGAGAAGTCCGGCGCAAACGCGGCGTCACACGAGGAATCGTCGGCGCCGAGCAATCGCGTTGAAATTCCGGAGACGGTACGGCGCAACTTAGGAATCACCTTTTCCAAAGTCGAGGCGCGGCCGGTGGCGCAGACCATTCGGGTACCGGGCCAGTTCGAGCTCCAACCAGAAGCGCGACGCGAGTATCGCACGATGCTCGCGGGACGTGTTGAACTGCTGGTCAAGCAATTTGACGCCGTGGAGCCGAACCAGCCGCTTTACCGCCTTTCTTCGTCCGAATGGCGGGAGTTGCAGGAAAAGCTGAACGAAGCCGAGTCGTCGATTCGGCAAGCCGAAGCGCGTACTGCGGCGATCGGTCCGCTGATGGCGGCGCATCGTAAGCACGAGGAGAGCCTGCGAACCAGCGTTGATTTATGGGAAAAGCGCGTCGAGCAGCTGGATCAAACGCGAACCTCGGGTGTCGTCACTCTGGACGAGTACACCGCCGCCCAGACAACCCTGGCAGCGAATCGGTCGGGGCTGGCCGAGGTGATGGAAAAAGAAGCGGAACTGGAGGGGCAGCGGATTGAGACTGAGGCCCAGCTCGACGCCGCGCGCTCCC
>JBFXAM010000169.1:0-7286 GCA_050184295.1 Phycisphaerae bacterium
TGGTGGCTTCGGCCGGGGATGCGCCGAACGACCGGGGTGCGGGTGATGACCGCCTGGAAGGCGGTGCTACTGCGCGTGACCGCCTGGAAGGCGGTGCTACTGCGCGTGACCGCCTGGAAGGCGGTGGTACCGTGCCATACCCCGTTCCCTACAAGAACGTCATCTGTCTCGGCCTGATTGCCGGCGAGGACGGCGAGAAGATGTCGAAGAAGCTCCGCAACTACAAGGAGCCGACGTACATCTTCGACAGCTACGGCGCCGACGCGATGCGCTGGTACTTCTTCAGCGCCCAGGCGCCGTGGACCAGCGTGGGCTTCAAGGAAGCCGCCATCCGAGACAGCCAACGCGAATTCCTGGTCAAGCTCTACAACGTGCTGAGCTTCTTCACCATCTACGCCAGCATCGACGGTTTCGACCCGCGGCTGGTGGACGACGCGAAATTGTGCCCCGCCGACGGCTTCGAGGCCACCGCGGGTGCGTCGCTTCCGTCGCCGCAGACGCGCCCGATGAACTGGCGGCCGTCCGCGGAGCGCACCGAGCTGGACCGCTGGATCATCACGGAGCTGCGACGGACGATCGCGCAGGTCCGCGCGTCGATGGATCGATTCGAGAACTACCCCGCGGCGCAGCACCTGAACAACTTCGTCGACGCGCTTTCCAACTGGTGGGTTCGGCGCAGCCGCGATCGGTTCTGGCGCAGCACAGCCCATGCCGGGGGCGGCAGTGCCGGTCCGGCGGGGACGGGGGCAGGAAGCAAGCCGGGGGCGTCGTTCCTGCAACGTTCCGCGACCGAGGCCGACCAGGAGAAGTGGGACGCGTATCACACGCTGTACGGCTGTCTGCGCGTGCTGAGCCGGCTGATCGCCCCGTTTACCCCGTTTTTCGCGGAAGAGATGCACCAGGTCTTGCGGATCCCGAGCGATCCCGCGTCCGTGCACCTCTGCGATTATCCGCAGGCCGAGGACGTGCGCTATTCCGACGACACGCTCGCCGCGACGATGGACACGGTGCGCGAACTGGTCGTGCTTGGACGGGCAGCGCGGACCAGCGCAAAGCTGAAGGTCCGCCAGCCGCTGTCGCTGGTCGAGATCATCCTCGCGCCCGCGGTCGACGCCGACGCCGTGCTCAGCCATGCGAACCTGATCGCCGAAGAGCTGAACGTCAAGCGCGTCGAGTTGGCGGCCGATGCCGACAAGTATGTGACCTACAAGGTCGTGCCGAACTTCAAGGCGATCGGCGCCAAGTTCCGCGAGCTGGTGCCGAAGATCAAGGACACGCTCGGCAGGCTGTCGGACGCGGCCGCCGCGCGGCGTGTGCTGACCGAGACCGGCTCGCTGCCGTTGGAGATCGACGGTCGGTCGGTGCCGCTGACTGCGGAAGAGGTCGAGATTCGCGTGGAGGCGCGTCCCGGCTGGTCGGCGGCGCAGGGGCGCGTCGGCGTGGTTGTGCTGAACACGAGCGTAACCCCGGAGCTACGCGACGAGGGCGTGGTGCGCGAGCTCATTCACTTCGTGCAGGCGGCGCGCAAGGAGCAGAACCTGGCGTACCAGGCGCGCATCGGGCTGACGATCGATGGGCCGACGCCGTTGGTCGAGATCGTGCGGCGTTTTGAGCACGAGCTGCGGAGCGAGTGCCTCGCGACACAGATCGCATACGGACCGGTCGCGGACGTTGAGCCGGTGGATGTCGAAGGGCATGCGGTGCGGTTCGCGACGCGCGTGCTGGCGTGAAGCGGCGCGCCCGGGCGCGCCCGGGCAAGGGAGCGACAATCATGGTTACGCACATGGGGTCGGTGGCGACCTTTGCGCGGCTCACGTCCATCGCACTCGTGGCGCTCGGGCTGATTGGCTGTACCGCGCGCGATCGTGAGCCCACCCGACCGCCTGCGCTGGTTGGAGACCCGCGCGCGGTCGCGGTTTTTGACGGTGCGACCGGCCGGACGGTCGCGTGGCACGAGCTCGTCGCGGCGGCGGCGGCGGCCGAGGTCGTCATCGTCGGTGAGAATCACGGACACGCGCTGGGGCTCGCGTCGGCCGCGGCGTTGTGGGAAGACGTGGTGCCCCTGGCGCCGCAGGCGGCGCTGAGCCTCGAGTTCTTTGAGCGTGACGAGCAGTCGCGGATCGACGACTATCTTGCGGGACTCGCCGACGAGGCGCGCTTCAGGGCGCGCACGCTGCGCACCGAGTCGAACTACCCGCTGGGACACCGCGCGATGGTCGAATCCGCCAAACGCCACGGATGCCGCGTTTACGCCGCCAACGCCCCACGCGCGCTCGTGTCGCTCGCGCGGCGGGAGGGCTACGAGCGCTTCGCCGCGCTCACCGCCGAGCAACAGCGCCTGGTGCGCATCCCCGGCGATCTGCCGACGGGACGCTACCGCGAAGACTTCGACCGTTTCATGCGCGAGTCCGGCGGAGTCACGCACGGCAGCGGCGATCCGCCCAGCGAGGAGGAGATTCGCACGCGGCTCGACGCGATCTTTCGTTCACAGTCGATGTGGGATTGGACGATGGCGGAGACGATTGTGCGGGCGCTCGCGGAGGGCGCCCGACCGGTCGTGCACGTGGTGGGGCGCTTTCACAGCGACTTCCGCGGCGGCCTTGTGCATGCGATTGAACGTCAGCGCGCGGCGACCGAACTGGTAACGGTAAGCTACGTGAACGAGTCGGCGCCACGTCTGCGCGACGACGATCGCGAACGCGCGACCTTCGTGATCTATGTCGGCCCGGCCGAGCGTGCGGCTAAGCCTTGAGCGCTTCCAGGCTCTCGATCACCTCGTCGGGATCGGGAAAGCGGCCGGTTTCGTGCTTGCTGAAAATGAGCTTGCCGTCGGCTACGACGTCGAAAACGCCGCCGCTACCGGAGATCAGCTCCGACTCTACGCCAAACTCGTCCTTGATCTGGGCCGCCAAACTGGCAGCCTTGGGAAGGTAGTTTCACTGGGTGCAGTAGGTGATGCTGATCTTCATCGCGTTTCCCTGGGTGTACGTGTGTTCGAGTGACGGCGAACCCCGTCATCGTGCGAGCGCGACGCACGGGGCCTGCGCATCCGCACTCATCAGCATATCATACGGATAAGCCTTGCACCGGTCCACACGCCCCGGAGCGAAGCGCGGTGGCGGGTCGTTGGCGCGGGCTCCAGCGGCTCGTGCTAATATGAGCGAGCGGCCGGTCCGGATAGGGCCGACGCGGACCGCGTGGTGGATGCCGGCGACCGTGCTTCGGTGCGCGGGTTCGGGTGATTGAGCGAGCCTCGCAGGAGATTGAACCGTGAAACTCCCGCTGCGACTGGTCGGTGTTGCGTTTTCGGCGCTTCTGGCGGCGAGCGCGTTCGGACAGAAGATCGGCAAGCCCGCCCCGGACTTCACCGGTCCGAACCCGTTCAACGCGGACAAGGAAGTGAAGCTCGCCAACTACAAGGGCCGCATTCTGCTGCTCTGGTTCTTCCGTTCCGGCGATAGCGGTTCGGTCGCGTCGATCAAGACTCTGGTCGAGATCAACAAGAACTACGGCAAGAACGGCGTCGTCGTGGTCGGCTTCACGCCCGAGGAGCGCGAAAAGGTCGAGTCGTTCATCAAGGGCCGCGAGATTCCGTTCGTCGTGTTCTCCGGCGGAACGCTGCATCGGCTCTACGAGGTCGCGGCACTGCCGCAGGTCGTCATCATCGATCCCGAGAGCGTGGTCGCGTGGCGCGGACATCCCGGCGACGAGCTCGAGGAGCGCGTGAAGCGGCAGATCGCCCGGACGCCGCCGGTCGGTTCGGACGCGAAAGCCCTGAAGGACCGTTTGGCGCGTGCGCAACAGGCGCTGGAGAAAGGCGATGCGGCGCGCGCGTACGCGCTGGTGAAGTCGATCATCGATATCGCGGAGGTTACCGGGCAGTCGGTTGACCAGGCGAAGTCGGTGCAGAACAAGGCCGAAGAGGCGGCCAAAAAGCTCCTGGAGAAAATGAAGGAAGACGCCAAGGGCGGTGACAAGAGCGCCGCATCGATCGCCAAGCTCGCGGACATCAGCGTCCGCATGCCGGGCACCGACGCGGCCCGCGAGGCGGACGAGGAGCTCGGCCGCATGCGCGGCGACATTCGCACAAAAAACCTCGTGCGCACAGCGATCGACGACTCGCGCGGCGCGATGCGCAACGACGACGCGGCCGAGCTCGAGTCCCTTCAGCGCTACACGGAGGCGCTCGACACGTACAAGGACGTAACGGACAAGTACGCTGACACGCCAGCCGGCAAGACCGCGCAGGCCGCGATCGAGCGCATCAATACCGATCCGAAAATCCAGGGCACCATTCGGGCCAAGCGCGCCGAGGAGGAGGCCGATCGCTGGCTCGATCTCGGCGATCGCTACGCGACGTGCGGCCTCGCAGACCTGGCCCGCAAGCAATACGACAAACTGCTCGAAGCACACCCGAAGACCGCGGCTGCCGCGAACGCGAAGAAACGCATCGAGGCGCTTCCGAAGGAGTCGTAGCACAGACGACCGAAGGCGCGCGAAAGCGCTCCGCGGCCGGCAGGCATCGGCGCGTGGCCGCGACGCGCTCCGGAGTGCGGTCGCGGAGGTCGGGACGGCGTGCGCCGGTCGCTGGCGGCGGAGCGGTGGGGTTGTAAATCTGGGCGACGCAACCGCTCCCGGACATTGACGCCGGATTCCACCACGCGACAATAGGCACCCTATCTGGAGGGTGCGCCGATGGTTCCGAACACAATTTATTGTGGCGACGCGTGCGATTGCGTCGAATCGTGGCCGGCCGGCTGCGTCGATCTCGTCTTTGCCGACCCGCCGTACAACATCGGGTACGTCTACGACAAGTACCGTGACGACCTGCCGGACGCCGACTACGTCCGGTGGACGAAGCGCTGGATGGCGGGCTGCGCGCGGGTGCTGAAGCCGAACGGGTCGATGTACATCGCGATCGGGGCGGAGTACGCCGCCGACGTGCGTGTGCTGGGGCGCGAGCTGGGACTGCACCTGCGCAACTGGATCATCTGGCACTACTCATTCGGGCAGAACATGCGCAGCAAGTTCGCCCGCTCGCACACGCACATTTTCTACTTCACACGCGACGCGGCGGCCTTCACGTTCAACAGCCTCGCGCTGCGCTACCCAAGCGCCCGGCACACCGAGTATCAGGACTTGCGGGCGAATCCCGACGGCCGCGTACCCCACGATGTCTGGGACGAATTTCCGCGCGTCTGCGGGACGTTCAAGGAGCGCGACGGGTTTCACGGCTGCCAGCTTCCCGAGGCGCTGCTCATGCGCATCATCCTCGCGAGCAGCAACGTCGGCGAAGTCGTGCTCGACCCGTTCGTGGGCAGCGGGACGACCGCGGCGGTCGCCAAACGGCTCGGACGGCAATATGTCGGGATCGACTTGTCCGAGGAATATGCGCGGCGGACGCGCGAGCGGCTGGAACGTGTGGCGGACGAGAGCCGGTTGCCGGCAGATCCCGACGCATGGCCGGCGCTGCACGTCGACACGCTGGTGCAGATTTATCGCGAGACGAAGGTGTTCCTGCGCAACCTGCTGCCGAACGAAGCGGCGTTGCGCGTGTTTGTCCGGTCGCTCGAGGCGCGGACGGGCGCCAAGTACACGGTGGCGCAAGTTCGCGAGAAGCTGCGGGCGCTCGGGACGACTCCGAACGCGCTGCCGCGGCTTCCGAACGAACAGCCCTTTGTGGCGCGGAATCACGTCACGACCGAGGGGAAGCGCTACGTACGCGCCGTGACGCGCTACGTGGGACGTCGCGAGGGCGAGGCGGAAGCAAAGCCGGGGCGGCCGAAACGGCGGGTGCTGTAGCGACTGGTTGCCCGCGCGGCTCGACGCGTGAATAATGGCGGCTCACGAGAAAGGGCGGCGCGCATGGCGGATTTCGAACCGGCAACGGAACGCAGCGGGTTGAACAAGGCGCGCTTTATCGGCGCGGCCCTGGAGATCGTCAGCTACATTTTCGTGCTGTCGGGACTGGCGTGGGCGGGGCACATCTTCTGGCTGCAAAGCCAGGCAGAGCAGCCCTCGACGGCGGTGTTTCTGTCGACGGCCGCGGTGCTGCTCGGCGTATTCGCATCCGGGCTGGTGCTGTGGGCGATCGCCGAGATGCTGCGGAAGCTCGACCTCCTCCACGTGGGTCTCGAACACACGATGGAAATCCTGTCGGTCCGCGGCACGAGCGTTCCCGGCGCGGAAGGCGGCGAGGGCCGGCCGATCTTCGGCGCCGATGGGCGCCTGCTGGGCGAACTGCTCAGCACGATGCGTGAGGTCCGCGACATCTCGCTGCTGAACGAATCGGAGCGCAAGCTGCGGCTGGAGCTCCAGGGCCAGGAGACCGCCAAGCGCCTTCAGGAGCAGGTGCCCGCGATGCTCCGGGAGCATAAGTGGGCGGAGGCGTGGCGGCAGGTGCGCGAGGCGCGGCAGCGGTTCCCGTCATTCATGCAGTGGGAGGCGTTGGAGCGGCAGATCGAGCAGGTGCGCTCACAGGTCGAGTCGCGCGACGTGGACAACGCGAGCCGCCAGATCGACGACCTGATCGCGCTGGGCGCGTGGGACCGGGTGATCGAGGTCGTGCAGGACGTGGTGCAGCGCCATCCCCAGGCGCCCCGCGCCCAGGAGCTCGCGCAGCGCGTCAACCGCGAGCGCGAGAAGCTCGAAGCTGAGCAGCGCGCCCGACTGATGGCCCAGGCGCAGGAGGCGGCCAAGCATCGAGACTGGACGGCCGCGTTCCAGGCCGTGACGACGATGATGCAGCGCTACCCAGGTTCGCCGGAGGCGGAGAAGCTGCGCATCGACTTGCCGATGCTGCGGGAGAACATGGAGATCCAGACGCGCAAGCGAATGGAAGCGAAATACACCGAGTGCCTGCGCACCGGGCAGTACGCCCAGGCGCTGGAAGTCGCCCGCGATCTCGTGAGTCGCTACCCCGGCTCGCCGCAGGCCGCGAAGCTGCGCGACCAGCTTCCGAAGCTGATCGAGCGCGTGCATGGCGAGGCGTGAGGATCGGATCCTGGATCGCGGATTCCGCATTTCTCGTCACAGTCCGCCGCGCCGCCGATCACGCGCCCGCTGGTGCGGGTGGACACGTTGCGGCGATTGCTGCACACGCTGCGCTTCTCGGACGAATCCACGCCGACCCGCCGCCGCAAGCCGCGCGGCGTGCTGGGGGCCGAGGTGTGGGTGGCGCTGGCGAATCCCGGCGACGCTCCGCCGCGGCGCCGCGTCGCCGGAATGGCGAATAGCGAAGAGCGAATAGCGAAATCCAACGGGAGAGCGTCGGCGTCCGCGCCGGC
>JBFXAM010000170.1:0-7282 GCA_050184295.1 Phycisphaerae bacterium
CCTGTTCGCACTGCCTTGTGCGCTACGGCTGCGAAACGAGCAGCTCGACGAACGGATCGATGTCGAAGTTGTTGACAGAGCCGTCGCGGTTGATGTCGAGGTTGCAGAGCCAGTTGCAGGCGGCGAAATTCGCGGCGTAGGCGTCCACGTCGGCCAGGGCCATCACGAACGCGTCGATGTCGAAGTTGTTGATGTCGCCGTCGCAATTCGCGTCGCCGCGCGGGAATCCGCGGCACTCCGGCGGCGTGAGGATGAAGGACCGCTGCGGTGCACCGCTCGGATCCCACACGTACACGCCGTTACAGGCAAGCTGCCCCGCGTTATTGATGGCTCTTGGACTGAGCCTCCATTCGAAATCTGGAGGAACGAGCGACGTTGTGTAAGTCAATACACCTTCGCGCCAAATGAAGCTCCGCGAAGCCATGGGATAGATGGTCCCGCTGCCGACGGCCTCGTCGTAATCATTCACGTCATAGACCACCGATTCACGGAATGTGCCCGGGATGCCGCTGGAGGTCGGCGTAAGCAGAATAATCTGCCCCTGACGCCACATAACGGCGAACTGGCGGTTGCTGTAGGAGGAGATGCCGACGGCAGTGCCGGCGTTGTTCACGCGCACCGCCCACGAGGTCAAATCGCCCCGCAGCATGCCGAGAGCACTTCCGACACCGTCGATCCACACTGCGGCGCCTAATACGCGTTGCTCGCCGACCATCACGGACGAGGCGCCGACGACGACGCCGTAATCATTAATATCTCGGCCCTCGCAGTTATGTTCGTCCACGCCAGTCACTGGAAAGAGCTCATGCAGCTCTCCGTCCCAAACGAAGGCGTGCGTGGTCGCGAAGAATCCCGGCTCGATCAGCGATTGGCCGGCGACGTGGCCGTGGCGGTTGATTCCCCAAGCCAGGGCTTGCGGCCCGTCGCGCAGCGTTCCAAGAAACTCCGCTTGATCTCCCAGCCATCGATAGGGGACTGTAATGTCGTCGTAGCCCGTGCCATCTCCGGCGATCTGCCCGGCATCATTAATCGCGCGCGCCTGGACGTAATCCGCGCCCGGCGGCTCCGGAACGACGCGCATTTGCCCGCGAGTCCAGACAAATGCCAGTGTAATCTCGCCGGCATCGAAGACGTGAGAGGCGCCGACCACTTGCCCAAGATTGTTCATATCGGTTGGGACGGTAAAGCCTGCCGTCGGCGCAAGCGCGCCAAGATCGGTCAGCCCCCACCCCGTTTCCGCGCCCACACGGCCATTCACGGCGAGACACACCCACAAGATTCCGAACAGTTGATCGCGCATGTCGACCTCCTTCCACAAATGGGGGCCTGCGCCGCCGCTGTCCAGTCGCGGCGGCGCAGGCGAAGTCATCCGCTCAGCGCGGCCAGTGATTCACATGTTGAAGTAAATGTATAGTGCGGCGATTGCGTTCCAGAAGTAGTTCGAGTCACCCGACCGTGCCGACTGTTCGGGCTGGCACACTTCTGAGCACGGTACGTAGTCCTCGGGGCCGCAGTACGGGTCTTCGGTCAACAGGTCGGCCATGCAGCCGATATCGAGGTTGTTAAAGTAACCGTCCCGGTTGCAGTCGCCGATCCCGAGCAGATCGATCCGGGCCGGGATGCCGTAGCATTGCTCCCATTCCTCAAGATCAACGAGCGCCAGAGTGAACGCATCGACATCCGTCTCGTCCCGGCAACCATCTGCGTTGAAGTCGCCGCGCAGGTGACCGAGTTTGAGAATGTACCCGTTTCTCACCGCGAGCAGTGACCCGTCAGAGTCCATGGCGATGGCGCCCATGAACCCGCGGCGCAGATACTCGCCGTCGATCTCGTCCGGAGGCAGGTATTTCCAGGACTTCAGGATCGTTCCTGACGGGCCCGAGTCGAGCGCGTAACACGATCCATGAATGCGCCCCAGGTCGCCAGTCGGCTGGGTCGTTGGCGCGTCCGTGCCGGTGTAGTGCCGGTAGTCGTCCGCCGAGCCTCCGCCAAGGTGGTTGGTCTTTGCGACGTCGACTTCGTCGAGCAAATCCGCATCGTCGTCCTCGTCGATGTCGTCGACCACATATTGGACGAAATCCTCTTCATTTTTGTAGAGAATCTCGCCTCTGGGGGTGAGCGCCGCGGTCTCCGATATGCTGCCACCCATGTTCTGGGTCCAACGAAACGGATCGGACGGATTGACGATCGACGCATTCGGAATTCCAAACAGCCCGCCATCGTCGGCGCCGACGACGACGGCGCCGCGAAGCGACGGGACGTCGGCGTCGCCGGGAAACACACTCGGCGAGCCGTATGTGCCGATCTTGAACGGGCCGTATGGATCAAACCGGGCAGACCAAGCCAGCGCGGTGGGCAGGCTGTAGCGTGGCGTGTTGTCGGCGAAGATCGTGAAGAAATGGTCCTCGGATTCCGAGGGACTGCCGAGTGTGCTGCAGTAGAGGAGATTGACGCCACTGGCGTACGCGTCGTCGCCCGGATTGGGCGCGCCTAGCGCCGGGCAGGTCCATGTGGTTATCGGCTGGGTCGTTGTCATGGTCTGGGGGCGGAGAGGCACGACCATGTCGAACGATCGATCCGAGCCGGTGGCGTTCGGTTCGATCGACACCGCCGCGACTTTTACGTTGTCCCACTCCTTGGCCACTCCCAAGGCAAACACGCGCACGTCGAGAATCTCCGGATCCCGGCTGATCCGCCCGATCGTCGGCGACGAACGATTGGACTGAAGCGGCTCGCTGCTCCACGTCAAGTCGAGGCCGTTGCAGTCGGGAAGCCCCGATACGTCATAGGCGAGCAGCCGCTCGGTCGTCTGGACGATCAGCCAGCGATCCTGAGTCACCAGCAGCGTCGAGCGGACAAAATCGTCGTCTTCCGGCAGCGTGATTGTGCACACCGGCGCCGTCGCCGCGTGGCGCGAGTGGCCGGCGTCGTCCATTTTGAAGATGTAGACTCGCGGCTTGTCGACGCCGCCGGAGTTGACGGTTGTCGGCGTACCGACGAACGCATAGTTCACGTCGTCGATCGTGGCGATGACCGCCCCGCCGGCGTGCTCGGCCCCGGCGGTTCCCAGTTTCGCCCACCAGCGCAGCTCGGGCGCGTGCGGACCGCAGACGGTCGTGTAGCACGTGTTGCCGTCATCGCGCGCAAACTTCGGCCAGGGATCATTCGGGGCGAGTTGGGCAAATGCCCCAACCGGGTGGGTGAAAATCCCCAGTGCCATGACCGCCACCATACCGCGCCAAAGCCACGCCAGCGGCCGCTTTTCCGCCGTGCGCTGCGCGACCGTGCAGCTCCAACCGGATGCGTTCAACCACCGCGACCGCTGCCGTCCGCCACGCGCAACGCTTCTAAGTGCCCACCCCCTCAACCACTTACAACGCAACGCCGCTTTTCTGAGTGTCCTCGTTCGGGTTCATGAATCGATCCTCTCGTTCATGCCCGAACACACCGCCCATCGTCGCGCCCGCGTCGCCCTCCTCCGACGCACGCGCGCCCGCACACGCTCCGCCCGCCGGCTGCGCGGCGCGGACTACTCTCTGACCTGCAAGCTGCGTGCCAGAGCGCGGAGTGCAAGCTGGAGTCAGCGAACAGGCACCAGGGAACTCGGAACGAGAGGGAGACTCAAAGGCCTGGGCGGACAGAGGAACGAAGCGCCGAAGGGATCAGCGGGCGCGGGGACCAAGGGACGGAGGGACGCTGCGGCGGTGAGACGCCGCGACGAAGCGAATCTCGGAACCCCACACGCGAGTGCCGGGGGCTGTGCGAGCTGCCGGTCAGCGCCGCGGGTGCGACACCGATCCGGTGGCGCGCCGAGTGGACCGCCCCGCGCGGATCGTCGAAGCGGGCCGGCGTTGTTTCCTCGCTTTCGTGAACCCACCCGCATCTCGCACGACTGTATCTTCCGAGGATGCAGCGATCCCCGGACGACATCCAGGACGAACTGCTGGTTCTGCGGTGTCAGAACGGCGAACCCGAGGCGCTCGACGCGTTGGTCGCTCGCTGGCAGCCGCGCCTGTGGCGGCTGGCAGCGCGCCTGACGGCGAACCGCGACGCCGCCCGCGACGTGGCGCAGGACGCCTGGCTCGCGATCGTGCGCGGGTTGCGCCGGCTCGACGATCCGGCCGGATTCCGCGCGTGGGCGTATCGCATCGTCGCGAACAAGTGCGTCGATTGGATCCGCCGGCGCGCCGCGCGCCGCGACGCGGCGGCGGGGTGGCGCGAACTCGCGCGGGCACAGAGCGACGACCCTCGGCCGTTTGGCCGCGACGACGCCGACCCCGTCGCACGCCTGCGCGCCGCACTGCGCCGGTTGCCGGCGGATCAGCGGGCGATCCTGTCGCTGCACCACCTCGATGGACTGAGCGTGTTGGAGATCGCCGCGGTGCTGCACGTGCCGGCGGGGACGGTCAAGTCCCGCCTGTACAAGGCACGCGGACACCTGAGAAGTACCCTGGAAGACAACGACCATGAAAGAGCTGGACAGGAAAATCGCTGAGGCCCTGCGTGGTGAGGATGCCGACTTGTTCGCGGAAATGGGCGACGAGCCCGGCGTGTTCGAGACACTGCTCGAGACCTTCCGAGGCCGGCATCGCTGGTTGAACCTACTGGGCGCGCTCGGAACGTTCGCGCTCCTGGGACTCGGCGTCGCCGCCGCCGTCGCCTTCTTCCGCGCCGACGCGACGCGCGAGATGCTGATGTGGGCGGCGGCGTGCATTCTGTGCATGTCGGCGGTGGCGCTGATGAAGGTCTGGTACTGGATGGAGATGCAGCGCGTCGCCGTCGTGCGGGAGATCAAACGGGTCGAGTTGCAGATCGCCAGGCTGGCGGCGCGACTTCCGAGTTGAATGCGAGACGCGTCCGCGGCGCTCGCGTTTCGTCCGCCAGGCGGCGCGACTTCAACACTGAACCCGGGACCGCCCCGCGGCGCTCATGTCTTGTCCGCCAGGCAGGTCGCACACGGCTGCGACCCGCCCTACCCGGCTGCCCGACCCGCCTGCGACCGGCGCTACCCGGCTGGCGGCGCGACTTCAACACTGAACCCGGGACCGCCCCTGCGACGCACGCGGCGGGCGCCACCGTCCAGCGCACTGGCGACCCCGCTCACACCCGCCGGTCGCCACGCTCGCTGCTCACGCGGATCGTTTTGCGCGTGAGGTCGTGATAGGCGGTGATGTAGCGCACGGTGCGCGAGCTGCTGCGCATCACGATCGAGTGCGTGATCGCCGTGTGCCCGTTGACGCGCACGCCGCGCAGCATGGCGTTGTCGGTGATCCCCGTTGCGGCGAAGACGATGTAGTCGCCGCGGGCCATGTCCTCGGTGCAGAGCACGCGCCGGCAACGCTCCTTGTCGTAGCCCGCCGCCTCCAGTTCGGCGCGCTCCTTTTCATCCCGCGGCCAGATGCGGGCCTGAATCTCGCCGCCGAGACACTTGATCGCGGCGGCGGCGAGCACCGCCTCCGGCGAACCGCCGATGCCCAGGTAGACGTCGACGCCGCTGTCCGGCATCGACGGCGCGATCGCGCCCGCGACATCGCCGTCGCCGATCAGGCGAATCGCGGCGCCGGTGCGGCGGACGTCGGCAATGAGCGCGTCGTGGCGCGGGCGGTCGAGCACACAGACGACGAGGTCGCGCACGCGCTTTCCGAGCTTGAGCGCGATCAACTCCAGGTTTTGCTCGACCGACGCGTCGAGCCGGATCGTGCCCGTGCCTTCGCGCACCTTCGGACCGACAGCGATCTTCTCCATGTAGACGCTCGGGACAGCGGCGAGGGAGTGATCTCCGGGGTGGTCGGTCTTGGCCGCGGCAATGACGCTGAGTGCGCCCGGCAGACCTTTGCTCGTCAGCGTGGTGCCGTCGATCGGATCGACCGCGATCGCGAACGCGGGCGCGTTGGGTTTCCAACTGCCGAGCTTCTCGCCGACGAAGATGCCCGGCGCCTGGTCCTTGATCCCCTCGCCGATCGTGCACGTGGCGCACATGTCCATCACGCTCAGCATGCCGCGCAAGGCGTCGGTGGCGGCCGCGTCGGCGGCGATCTTGTCGCCCTTGCCGATCCACCGGAACACGTTCAGGCTCGCCGCCTCGCACGCCCGCACCAGGTCCATGCCGATCAACTTCTCGGCTTCCACCTCGTTGTGAAATTTCTGTGCCTCGGAGCGGACGTCAGTCGGTGCGCCGGCCATCACATGGCTCCTCTCGGTGATCCGAACGCGGGGGTTACGTTCGCTGAATCGTCGCTTGCGGCCGCGCACTGTACCCGGACGCCGATCCAGGTGTCTATCGCGGCCGGGTCCGGACGCGGCATCCCGCGCGCGGCGGCAAGTCGGAATCGCGAGCGGCCAGCACGGGACCCGGCCGGCCGGCCGATCTCATCGTGGTGGGCCCGACGCGTGGCGCGGGGGCTCAGGGCGTGTGCTGGGAAGGAACGCAAAACGAAACGCACCTCTCGCGATGGCGCCGGGCCGAGGCTGGCTCGGCCGGCTGGATCGGTGCGCAACGCGCGGAAACACTGGCCGCGAGGCGCGGAGTGCCCGATTTTTTGGGCCTGCGTGGTGCCCCGGCAGCGTTCCCCGGGGGGTATGTGCAGGTCCGGGAACTCGGCCGCCACGAAATGCCTTGACACATGCCGCGGTCCTGAAGATACTCACGGAGTCCCTTCTGCGGACCGCGTAGCGAGGAGAGGGCGCGCGGACGTTCCTGTTTGTGTATCGCCGTGTGCCGCCTGTTCGTTGCCCGTCGCTGTCGGAGGGTTGGTACGGAGCGTCTCGCTTGCTCCGGCCGAGGGTGTTCGAGTCGGTCAGCGTTGCGGGTCGACGCGCTGACGGTGTGACGCAAACAGCCACTTGGGACCAGATCTGTCGCTGCGTGGTCACACCGGCATGCAAGTCGCTTCGTTGCGCCCCCGGGTCGGGACGCCACTCGTCGCCGCTGAGCGAGCGGGACTACGTCGTTCTCATCTACGTTCCAGCAATGGCAGGAAAGGACACACGCATGCGAAGGAATCTGTCTCTTCTGTGTAGCATCGGCTTGACAGGCCTCTTTGGCGCCGTGGCGTTCGCGCAGGTCGCGACGCCGCCCGCCGTGAAGCCCGTCGATCCGACCCCGCAGGCCGGCTATGTCGAGCCGACCAAGGGTGAAGTGACGACAGTGAAGGAGCTGCTCCCCGCGTGGACGGGCGACGACGGCGGCATCGCCGGCCCGGGCAATGACCCGTGTGCGACGCCGGCGGTGCTCGTGGGCGACTCGGGCAGCGCGGCGACGGACACCACGACGGCCACGAAC
>JBFXAM010000171.1:0-7237 GCA_050184295.1 Phycisphaerae bacterium
CCCAAATTCCAAATCGTGCATAACGTCCAAATCGCGGGATCGTTCACCCACGACCCTAACGCCCGTGTCAGGAAGTACCTTTTGTCCGATTTTCACAATGCGAATCCCCGAACTGCCGGCTGCCGCATTGCCTCGATAACTGCTTCGCGGACGCGATCGATCGCGTCCTTGAGTTCGTCGGTTTGGATTTGAATCAGCCGCGGCAATGGGTCCGGCGCGCCCGCGGCTGCAAGCCCCCTGAATCGCTCCCCCGCAACGACAGCCTCTACGCCGAATCTCCCCGATTGCCCGGGACTGTCGCGGCCGGCTGATTCCGGTCGCAGCTTTCGCAGCTCCGCGCGCTCCAGTTCATCTATGAGCGCCCGCTGATCGGTGTCGGCGCGCTCTCGAAGCTGTCTGAACCGATCGATGATTCGGGCCGCCTGGGCCTCGATTGCCTTTCCGGATTCCTCCAGCCTCGCGGCGACAATGTCTGCGATAAGCGATTGGGTCTCGCTCTGCTTCGCCGCCAGTTCGTCGGCCGCCCTTGCCTCGGCGGCGGCGGCCCTATTCGCTGCGTCGATCCGCTCTTTCTCCGCAGCGGCCGCGTCCGCGATTGCCTTTTCCTGCTCGCGGGCATCGATTTGTCCGCCGAGAATTACGCCCGCAGCCGCTTCGGCTTCGGCCCGCGCGCGGATGAGCGCCGGATCGGCTCCCTTGGCTTGCATCTTCTCGCGCTCTTCTGCGAGCGCGTTGAGCTTCCACGCCAGTTGCAATCGCTCGCGATCCGCCTCGGTGCGTGCAGTCGCAAGCGCGACCTCCTTCTGTAAGTCGGCAATGGTCTTGGCGGTCGAATCCGCGAACGACTTGGCTTCAGCGGCGCGTCGGCGAACCCCATCGGCCCATATCTTCTCCATGGCCGCGGCGTGCTCGGCGAGTTCCTTGGCACCGGTCCACACGTCCAGAAGATTGCGAGATTCCTTGGCGATCTCGCCTATCCCGAGCGGCAGCCTTCCGGCAACGTCCCAAACGCCTTCCCACTCGCCACGCAGAGCCTTCGTCGTGGCCTCAAGCGCGAGCAGTCCAGTCTTGAGTCCTGCAACCGACAAGGCCGCGATGACGCCGGCTTTCCCGAACCCCAACAAGTCGCCGCCGCCGGGCCCGGCCACGCCGCCGCCAGCCGCGGCCTTTTTCTTGAACGCGTCCAGTTGCGACGCTGCCGCGTCGAGCGCCGGTTTCAACTCATTGCGAGCGCGAATCACAACATCGACGAGCTTCTCGGCCACGGGTTAGTCTCCAAATCCCCGGGTCCGCCGGGGTTCAAGGTCAAGGTCTCTCTCCCGCTGTCCCAGCCGCCACGCAGCCAGCGACCGGGGTTCGATCCGCGTGTCTCGGCCGCTTCCGCGAGCGACCAACGGCGGATTCTCGGCGTCGATCGCCGCACGCACGCGCATGCGCGCCGCGTCGATCGTCAGTCCGTCAACGTCATCGAGCAGCTGCCGTGCCGCGTCGGCGATGGACACCCACGGTTGCGGCGGTTCGGCGGGATTGAGCGCCGCCGTGCCGAGCGCGCCCAGGTCCAGCGACGCAACCCCGGACGCGAGTAGGTGCGTCCGCAGCACGTCGGGAACCGCGACCAGCACGAGCCGATCGGTAATCAGGGTCACGAATTCAACGTCCACGTTCTGCCCCTTCGCTCTGGTGGACGCCGCACCGCACGACGGCCAGCACCGCGGCCCGGGCCGCATGCGGCAGCGACGGCCAAGCGGCCACGATTTCCCGAAGATCGTCCGGGAGCGCATCCGCGTCGCCGGTTGCAGCGCATTCTGCAGCGCCGCCGCCGGTCGCGTTCGGACGGTCGGAACGTAAGCTATTGCCGGAATCAGCGGTTACAGACGATCGGCCCGGCCGCGGTTCGAGTCCTGCTGGGCCCACTCTTTCATTTCTGTGTTTCTTCGCAGGGCGAGCCTTGTCGCGCAACTCGCCGCGTCGCCTGTCGCGCGCGGCGCACGGGCGCGGTTGTCGGCGTGCGGGGCGCATGGGCGCGGTTGTCGGCGTACGGGGCGCACGGGCGCGGATCGGCAGCGCCGCGGACGCCGCCGGGCACTGCACGGCGGCAGACCGGGATCGCGCGGCGTGCCATTACCGCCGGCCGGCGGGTAGGATCACGTTTCCGGTCGCGACCCGCGCCGGTTAGGACGGCGCGCGGGGCGTGGTCGATCGTGCGCGCGCGTTGTAGCGCGGACGCACGCATCCGCGAAGGAGAGCAGATGACCGCCGGCTGGAAAGGCGAGAAGGTGCGGCTCGTGCCGCTCGACAAGGCCCGGCACTTCGAGAATGTCTTGCATTGGGCGAACACGCCCGAGCTAACGCACTGGCTGCTCATGGGCGATCTGCCCCTTGGCCGCGCCGCCGAGGAGGAGTGGTTCGATCGCATGAGCCGCGGAACGGACACCGACGTCGTTTTCGCGATCGAGACGCTGTCGGGCGAGCACATCGGCAGCAGCGGACTGCACCGCGTCGACGTTCGTCAAGGCGTCGCCTACACCGGCACAATCATCGGCCGGCCGGAGTTCTGGGGGCAGGGCTACGGCGGCGACGCGATGCGCCTGCGGACGTGGTGGGCGTTCGAAGTGTATGGGTTGCGGATGCTCCTGTCCGAAGTGCACGCGGAGAACGACGCGTCGATTCGCGGGCTCAAGCGCGCGGGCTACAAGGAGTGCGGCGTGATGCCGCGGCGGACGTGGAAGCGCGGCGAGTATCGCGACGTGGTCATTCTCGTGTGCGATCGGGACGAGTGGCGGAAGCTGCCGGCGGGGCCGTATGCGGGGTTGAATCGGCCGGCGGCGAAGTGATCGCCTTCGGAGTTTGGAGCTTCGAGTTCGGCGTTTCGAGTTCGGAGTTCGGAGTTCGGAATTTGGAGCCTCGAGTTCGGCGTTCGGAGTATAAGTGGGGAGATTCGAGGTCGCGACCGACTGCCGATTCGCCGCGGCGGCAAGGCAGGCGCGCGGC
The DNA here is from genome assembly GCA_050184295.1 of Phycisphaerae bacterium. Taxonomy (GTDB): domain Bacteria; phylum Planctomycetota; class Phycisphaerae; order UBA1845; family Fen-1342; genus JBFXAM01. The sequence goes on from JBFXAM010000171.1 coordinate 2,992, forward strand.
AGCGTCTAATCACGCCGAAGGCGTGGGAGCTCGTAGCCGGGCGTGAAACGCAGCGCCACGCCCGGATCGGCGCGGCGCCATCCCACGGCGTCTTCACGCCGAAGGCGTGAAAGAGCGCGGCCACGCGGAAGGCGTGAATGTGCGGTGCGTGATCGCGCGTGACTACCAGCCCTTCGGGCTGGACAGAGTGTTGAGACGGCGGCGTGGACCGGCGGTGGTGCTGCGCTTGACTGCCGGCTACGGACTAACAGCCCTTCGGGCTGCGGAACCGTCGGGAAGGCGGCGCCGCGGCTTTGACCGCTTGAATCGCGGTGATCCGGCTCTCACCGCCTGGAAGGCGGTGCTACCGCGCTCTTCCTTCGGCACCCTTCGCGCCTGATCCGTGTCTCCTCCCCCTCTGTCCCTCCGTTCCTTGCGTCCCTCCGTCCCGTTGTCGCTCGGGCCCTCCGTCCCTGCGTCCCTTCATCCCTTCGTCTCTCCGTCCCTTCGTCTCTTCGTCTCTTCCTCTCTCCGTCCCTTCGTCTCTTCGTCTCTTCCTCTCTCCGTCCGTTTGTCTCTTCGTCGCTTCGTCTTCTCCGTCCCGGCTCTGTTCGCTGTTGCCGGTTCCCTGCTCCTTACGCCTTCACGACTCGCCCCGCGGGCACGCCGCGAACGCCGTTGATCGCGTTGCGCGAGTCGACGACGAGCCGGGCATTCTTGACGACCAGTTCGTAATCGACGGTGGAGTGGTCGGTGGAGATCAGCACACAGTCGTATTTCTTGAGGTTCGCCGCGGTGAGCGGGACGCTCTTCATATGCGTGAGGTTGTGCTCGCGCATCGGCTTGGCGACGGGGATGAACGGGTCGTGGTAACTGACTTTGGCGCCCTTCTTCTGAAGCAGCTCGATCAGCGTGACCGACGGGCTTTCGCGGACATCATCGACGTCCTTCTTATACGCCAGCCCCAGCACCAGAACGCTCGCACCCTTGATCGACTTGCCGCGCTCGTTCAGCGCCTCGACCACGCGGTTGATCACGTGCTCCGGCATGCGCGTGTTGATCTCGGCGGCCGTATCGATGAAGCGCATCGGCTGGTCGTACTGCCGCGCCTTCCACGAGAGATACAGCGGGTCGATCGGGATGCAATGCCCGCCGAGGCCCGGGCCGGGATAGAACGCCTGGAACCCGAAGGGCTTGGTCTTCGCGGCGGCGATGACCTCCCAGACGTCGATGTCCATGCGCTCGAAGAGCAGCTTCAGCTCGTTGACCAGCGCGATGTTCACGCAGCGATAGACGTTCTCGACGATCTTGCACGCTTCGGCGACCTCGCAGCTCGACACCGGCACGACCTGCTTGACGGCCTTGCCGTAGAGGGCGGCGGCAAGCTTGGCGCTCTTCGGGCCGGCGCCGCCCACGACCTTCGGAATGGTGCCGGTCGTGAAGTCGGTGCGCCCCGGATCCTCGCGTTCGGGCGAGTAGCCGAGGAAATAGTCCCGTTCCAGTTTGAGGCCGGTCTTGTCGAAGCGCGGCTGGACGATTTCCTTGGTCGTGCCGGGGTAGGTTGTGGACTCGAGCACGATGAGCTGACCCTTGCGGAGCGTCTTGGCGATCGTCTCGGCGGTGCCCCGGACGTAGGTCATGTCCGGCTCACGCATCTTGTCGAGCGGCGTGGGCACGCAGATGAGGATCGCGTCGGCCTCCCTGAGGCGCTTCATCTCCGTGGTCGGGTCGAACTGGCCGGATTTGATCCAGTCGTTGAAGATCTTCGCGGGCAGGTGGCGGATGTAGCTCTTGCCGGCCTTGAGCATCGCGACCTTCTGCGGGTCGACGTCGTAGCCGATACAGCGGAAGCCGGCCTTGCAGAACTCGCGCACGAGGGGCAAGCCGACGTAGCCCAGACCGATCACGCCGACAATCGCCTCCGCGCTCTCGATCTTCTCGTGCAGCGTTCGCGCCAAATCCACCGCCATGGTCGTCTATCTCCCTCTGTTCGAGCGGCTCCGGGCGGTACACACCCGGGGCGACGCGTTTTACCCACGCGCGTGATTCGGAGCAAGCGACACAAGCTCCGCGCGGGCCGCCGTTCGACCGGAACGGGGCGCACGGGGCCCGGTCCGGAATGGGTACCGGCGCGGCACGGCGGCCGATCTCGCGCCAAGCGCATTATCGGTTTAATTGGTCATACGGTGAATGCGTCCGGCGGGTTCGACGGGCGCCGGGCGCTCACGGCTCGGCGTTTGGACCGAGGGCGGCCGACGGCTTGGTGTCGGCGTCGACGAGGTTGATCGAGCGGACGATCACGGAGCGGATCGGCCGGCCGGAGCGGTCGGTCGGCTGCGCCGCAATCAGCCGAAGCGTGCGCTGGCTCTCGTCGTCGCGAGCGGAACCGATGACCGTGTATTTTCCGTCGAGTTCGGGGGCCCGGCCGAGGGCGATGAAGAACTGGCAGCTCGCGGAATTGGGGTCGTCCTTCTTGTGCGCCATCGCGAGCACGCCGAAGTCGAACGGCGCGTCGTGGAACTCGGCTTGGACGGTGCGCCCGTCGAGACGCACGCCCGTTCCGTTGCCGTTGGGGCAACCGCCTTGGGCGAGGAATCCGGGGATGATGCGGTGAAGCGTCTTATTGTCATAGAAGCCGGTGCGGCAAAGGTCGAGGAAGTTCTCGACGTTCAGGGGCGCTTTTTCATAGGCGAGGGTGAAGGTGATCTTGCCGTAATCGGTGACGAAGATCGCCTCCTTGCGGGCTTCGACGCGGAACTCGCAGGTTCCGGGGCTGGTGCGGCCTGCGAGCGGGCGCCATTCGACGCGAAAAACGCCGCTATAGCGCGTCGCGGGATAGATCGTGCGCAGGTCGATGAGCGCGCCCACCGATCCGTGCGGCGCGATGCGAAGCACCGGCGGCGTGCCTTCGCCGGGCGCCGTGGTCGGGCGGAGCGGCGCGGGCGCCTCGTTCTGATAGCCGATGGCGAGCGCCGGCTGCGTCCGCGTGCCGACGATGAGATCGACCGGGAGCCCGACGCCCGCGGCGGGGTCGGTGCCGGCGGGCAGCGGGAGCTCGACCGTCTGGTCGGATTCGTTGCCAAGCGAAAAATGCAGCCAGATCGCGCCATTGGGATCGAAGATCGTCTGCATCGGCTGAACGACAGCGCGGAGCGGCAGCGCGTCACTGGCCGGCTTCGGTTCGGCGGGCTTGTCTTGCGCGGTCGCCGTCGCCGCAACGAATGCGAACAGCACGGCGGCGGCGCGCGGGAGCGCGACCCGGAAATCGCCGGAGGGGCGGCGTGGTGCGTCGTGACGGGTTGACCAGTTCCGCGGCCGGGCGTCGCTCATCATTCACGCAACCGTTGGAAGTTCGAATCTGATTCGGGTCGCCGGCGCCGCGCCGCAGCCGGGCGTCGCATCGCGGCGGCACCCCCGGCAAACGGTTATACACGACGGTCGGCGGCCGGTTGCCGCGAAATTCGCACGGCGGTGGCGACCGGCGCGGCGCGTGATGCTCAGACCATCGCGCGAAGCTCCAAATGTAGCACGTCCGGGATCGCGCGGATAGCGTTCACGGCCTCGGCGCTGGGCCGCTCGTCGAGCGCGATGAGGATGAACGCGGCCTTGGCGCCGCTGAAGACGCGGGCGGAAAGCTCTTCGGCGTTGATGCCGTCGGCGCGGATCGCGTCGAGGATGGCCGCCATCACGCCGACCTGGTCGCGCACGCGGAGCAGCAGTTGCCAGCGGGCGGGGCTGCGCTCGGCGAGGTTCAGGCAGTTGAGCACCTCGCCGGAAACGAGAAACGTCCGCACCACGCGGACGACTTCCTCGGCGATCGCCTCGCGGGCCTGCTCGGTGTGTCCGGCGACGTGGTGCGTGCCGATGACGCCGGGCGCCTGGACCAGCCGCGATTTGAACTTCGCGTTGTCGGCGGCGGGCGCGAGATTGTGCGAGTCGATCGCGACGCGGAGCTGGCGCTTCTCGATCGCAGACACGACCGCCGACTCGTCGACGGCAGACGGATGTCCGACGTGGATCAGAGCGCTGCCGGGCGCGAGATGCTCAAGAAATGCCGCGTCGACCAGGTGCTGCGGGCCGGCCTCGGCGCCGGCGAGCACCGCGACGACCTGGCTGGCGCGAGCCAGCTCCCGCGGCCACTGGCAGAACTCGACTCCCAGCTCCGCGGCGCGCTCCGGCGTCAGCGTCGGCGACCAGACCGCGACGTGCATGTCGAAGGCGCGCGCCCGGCGAACCACCTCGCGCCCGACGCGCCCGCAGCCGAGCA
>JBFXAM010000172.1:0-6871 GCA_050184295.1 Phycisphaerae bacterium
CGACGGCTGCTACCGGCTGCGCGGCGCCATCCACGCGCGCGGCCAGACCCGTCGAACAAGACGTGCGCCGCGCGCCGGTGATTCGCCGCGGCGAAGTCCGGCGCGCTCGATTCCGCGGACTATTCGATGTCGCTCGACACGGCCACCGCCGCGGCCGCCGGTGGAGGTCCGACACGCTCGGCGCGCCGCGCGGCGAGCGTGCTGCCCAGGCCCCACATCTGCTGCGCGCTCCACGCGAACGCGAGTGCCGCGATCACGAATGGCCATGTGAAGCTGCCCGTGAGCTTGTAGATCAGCATCCCCAGCCCCTGCGCCACGATGCCGCGCAGCCCCACCAGCGTCGTGTGAATCGCCACGTATTGCGGCACTTCGGCGGCGGTCCGGGCGAGCGCCAGCGGGCCCAACATCCAACCGAGCTGCACCCCCGCCATCATCGCGCCGTATGCGGCGCTCGCGATTCCGACGCCCGCCGGCCCCGCCGACGCCAACAGCCCCAGCGGATACGCCGACAGCCCCGCGAACGCGAGCGCGCTCGTCCGCGCCGGGCCCAGCCGATCGAGCACCCATCCGAACGGCAGCGCGCAGAGCAACATCGCGAACTGCATCGTCACCTGCGTCCACTTGGCGTATTCGTAATACGACATCCGATGCACGACGTCGGTGAACACCGGCAGCAGGGAGTTGCAGATCATCCACCCCACGCCGTAGGTCATGAACGCCTGCTCATAGCGCCGGAACGCCGGATCGCGCCGCAGGATGACGCCCATGTTCCCCAGCGCCGCGCGCAGCGTCGCGAGCGCGCCCCCCGGCGCCGCACCGCCGGCGCCGCCGGTCGCCCCGCGCCGCCGCGCCACCCACAACAGCACCAGCAATCCGCCGCCCTGCGCGAGCGCGGTCAGCGGGAGATAGATTCGAAAGGCCTCGGGGTCGCGCTCGAGCCACGCGCCGATGCCGAAGCCGGCCGCCATCGCACCGACCAGCGTCGCCGCGTTCAGCACGCCGAAGGCTCGGCCGCGAACGTTGTCCGAATAGAGCTGTTTCAGCAGATGGCCGTTCGCGGGCGACCAGCCGGCCTGCCCGATCGCGACCGCGAGGTGACCCGCCAGCAGATGCCAGTAGCTCTGCCCAGCCGCGATGCCCAGGAGCGGTAGCACGCCCACGCACCAGAACGCGAGCAGATAGCGCGCCAGCGTGGTGCGCTCGTAGAGCTGGTTCCAGAAGATCGAGAGAATCAGCAGCGTCGGACCCGCCGCCGTGATCAGCAGCGTCTGCCAGTCGTTCGCCGCGAAACGCTGCCGGGCGAGCACCGGCATCATCCACAGGACGGCGTACCCGCTCGACAGCAGGAGCGTGGCGAGCGCGTGGAGCGCGAGCGTCGACCGCGCGCTGGGTGTGCGGTGGTGCTCGTTCGAGAGTGCGACACTCATCGTGAATCCGGGCTCTCGGAACGGCGATGCACGGGTTCAGACCAGGGCGGAAAAACAATCGGGGCGAGCGAACCTCGCGGTCCGCCCGCCCCGTCACAAGTCCTGCTACACCACGCGAGCGTCGCCTACGGGACGATGAACGAGTCCGTCTCGGTCAGCGGGCCCTTCAGGTTCGCGGGGACGGCGCCGACCAGCGACCACAGGAAGTCGTAGTTGGCCGCGGTGCCCTGACCCTGCCAGGTGTAGATGTTGTCGTTGTTCACACCCATGATGGGCTTCTTGCCGAACTCAACGTGGCTGTCCGCGAAGAGGACGTTCTGGCCCTCGTTGGTGTGATTGCGGCTGTTGTACGGCCGCCAACGATCGTTGTCCGCGCGCAGGACCACGTCCGCCGTGCCGAAGTTCGGCACGCCGACCGTCGTCACGAAGATGTCGGGCACGCGACCGTCGGTCGTGCTCTGCTGACCGGCGTCGAAGTACGGGCCCTTGTCCGCGTTGAGCGGCATGCGGCTGTCGACGCTCGTGCGCGGCTTGGCGCGGCGGCCGAACGGCAGCTGATAGCCGTAGCTCAGGAACGTGTAGCCCTTGAAGTCGAAGCGGTTGATGCCCGGCTGGGCGGCGCGCTCGCTGCCACCCTGCAGGTTACGCAGGTTGTCCTCGCCGTCGCCGGAGCTGGGGCAGATGAACTGCTTCGGCGTCTGCTGGCCCTGCGAGATCATGAGGAACATCGAACGCGTGACCGGGTGATTGGTCTGATTGGTCGGGACGGTCGGCTGCGTGTAGTTGGTGCCGATCGCGCCGATGTAGTTCACCGCGTTCGCTTCGGGGTTCGTCGCCGTGATGTTCTGGCTGTACGCGTCGTGCGGGAACCACTCCGAGTTGTCGTTGGCGTAAATGTGCTCGGACTGGCCGATGCCGCGCAGGTTCGAAGCGCACACGGCGCGCTTCGCCAGCTCACGGGCGCGCGAGAGGCTGGGAAGCAGAATGGAGATCAGCAGAGCGATGATCGCCACCACCACCAGCAGCTCAATCAGTGTAAAGCCCTTACGTCTCACTGTGATCCTCCTGAGAAGGCTCCCATGCGCACCCGAGCAGTTCCGCCACGCGGAAGCCGCGGGATCGCGTGTACAGTAAAAAACAAAAATTGCGTGGGCCGACAGCGCAAACACTGCCGAAGCTGTCGCCGCTCGTCACGGCCCCCACGCACGCAACCACTCGCTGCCGAAGGGATGCAACTCCCCGACCATCGGGGGCTGCTCCCCGCCGCCCCATGGGACCAGGCGGCCGGCAGTCGCTTGTACGCGTGTCGAGGTTCAGCGCAGAAAACGTCGCACCGTGGACGCACCATCTCCGGTCGGCGATTCCGAACCCGGTCGGAACACGCACGGCCTGCGGGAGCGTCTCAAAGCGGCGGGCTCGAACGGCGAGGAAAACAAATCGATGGGGCTGCGAATGCTCAAAATTCAAACGAGCGATAAGTAATCGTATGAGAGCAATTTTTATGAATCAGCAACCCGTCGATACCCGTCGTGCGCTTCCTGTTCAAATCTGGTTTTCAGACTCCATTCAGTAGCTTATCGTAACTCGGGCGCGTGTCAACAACTTTGTCGGTAAATTGCAAGCTCTAAGCCGCGGCGGAGTTACAGCTAACCAGTTTTCGTCAGAGAACGTCGAAAATTGTCTGTCCGTGATCGCTTCCGGAACGGAGCGTTCCCCGGTGACGCACGACCGAGCGCGGGTGACCCGCCGCTCGAATCGCCCCGCCACACCACCCCGACCCGACCGCCACAGCAACGACGTGGCGGGCCGTGCGACACGCTGATATCGTACCCGCCATTGATCCGCCGTCCGATTCGGAAGCAACCCATGACCCATCCGGCTCACGAGTACGACGCGATCGAGCACGCCTTGCACAGCGCCGGGCAGGGACACCTGGTCACGCAGTGGCCGGCGCTCTCCGAGTCGCAGCGGCAGTCGCTGCTGGACGACATCCGGGCGATCGACCTGGCGCTCTGCCGCGAACTCGCCCCTCGGTACGTCACGAAACGACCAGCCGCCCCCCTGCCGCTCCGTGTCGAGCCCCCGACAATCCTGCCCGCCGATCCCGGGCGCGAGCACACCGACCTCTACCGCCGGGCACGCGCGCGCGGAGAGGCGTCGATCCGCGGCGGTAAGGTGGCGGCGTTCACGGTCGCCGGCGGCCAGGGGACACGCCTCGGATTCGACGGCCCCAAGGGAGCGTTTCGGATCTCTCCCGTGCGAAACGTCTCACTCTTCCAGCTCTTCGCCGAGTACCTGCTGGGCGTCCGGCGGCGGTTCGATACGCTGCCACGATGGTACATCATGACCAGCCCGACCAACCACGCGGAAACCGTCGCGTTTTTTGCACAGCACCAATCCTTCGGCCTTCCGCCGGATTCCGTCCGCTTCTTCCAGCAGGGACAAATGCCCGCGTTTCTCCCCGACGGCCGGATCGCCATGCGGGCGCGCGACGGAATCGCGCTTTCGCCGGACGGTCACGGCGGCAGCCTGCGGGCGCTCGCGGCCAGCGGGGCGCTGCGCGAGATGGCGGAGCACGGCGTCGAGTACATCAGCTACTTCCAGGTCGATAACCCGCTCGTGAAGCCCATCGACCCACTCTTCGTGGGCTTGCACGCCGAGCTCGGCTCGGAGATGTCGAGCAAGGCGGTGACGAAGGCGGACGACCTGGAACGCGTGGGCAATTTCTGCGTCGCGGACGGCAAGCTCCAGGTGATCGAGTACAGCGACCTGCCGGAGTCGCTCGCGCGGGCGCGCAACGCCGACGGCTCGCGTCGCTTCGACGCGGGCAGCATCGCCATTCACGTGCTCAGCCGGTCATTCGTCGAGCGGCTGACGGCGCCGGGGGCGGCGGTGCAGTTACCCTGGCATCGCGCGGACAAAAAGTCGCCAGTGTGGGATCCGGCCAAGCCGAACGACGCGCCGCGGCCTCGCGACGTCGTGAAGCTCGAGTTGTTCATCTTCGACGCGATCCCCCTGGCCCAAAACCCGCTTGTGCTCTACACGCCGCGCGAAGAAGAATTCAGCCCGGTGAAGAACGCCGAGGGCGTCGACTCGCCGGCCACCTCGCGACGCGACCAGGTCCGTCGCGCGGCCCGATGGTTGGAGCGTTGCGGAACGAAAATGCCGCGCGACGCGCGCGGCGAGCCGACCGTGACGCTCGAGATCAGCCCGGCGTACGCGCTCGATGTCGATGATCTTCGCAGCCGCTTCAACACGGCACCGTTCCTGGAACCCGGCGGGTCGTACGTGCTCGCGTGAATTCGGCCGCCGGCCGCGAATAAACCGCTGCAACTCCGCGGAATCGCCGAAGCGCAGCGAACGCGTGCGGCGGGATCGGCTTGGGCCCGCTAATTGTCGGCGAAATGAGGCATCGGCGGTCGCACGGCACGGTGTGTCGTCGCCGGTCGCTCAAAAAACCGTTTTGCAGCGCGCCGGGTTGCCCGATACAATCGCTGGGGCTGGTATGGGAAGTTCGGCGATGGGCGATCTGGCTAATCCGCTTATCGATGCAAAAGCAAGCACGCACGCAACGCGCGCCCCCGTTGCGCCTTCGCGCCCCCCGCCGACCGATCCGCGCACCGACTTCGACACGCAGTTGATGCTGCAAGTCCAACAAGGCGACCGCGAGGCCGCCAACATGCTGATCCGCCGCAACTTCGAGCGCGTGGCCCGCTACATCGGGCGCGTCGTCCGCGACTCGCGGCAGGTCGAGGACCTGACGCAGGAAACGCTGGTGCAGGTGCTGGCCAACGCCGGGCGTTTCCAGCCGATCGCGCGCTTCAGCACGTGGCTGTATCGCGTCGCCACTAACACGGCGCTGAAATACCTCACGCAGAGCAGCGTGCGATCGGTCGTGCGCACGGACGACAAGCTGGAAAAACGTGACCTCGCGGACCGCGCCGACGCCGGCCCGGAGCAGCAGTGCGGCCTGGAAGAGCTCAAGTCGCGCGTTTCGGACGCCATCAACGAACTGCCGCACAACCAGCGGATCGCGCTGACGCTCTGCGAGTATGAGGAGCTTTCGTACGAGCAGATCGCGTCCGTGCTCAACGTCTCCGTCGAGGGCGTACGCTGCCTGTTGCAGCGCGCCCGCACCACGCTGCGGACGCGGCTGGCCGGCCTGGTCTGACACACGCCCGAGGCGCCCGCGAGCGCGCCCTTTCCCGCACGGCGCCCCGCGCGTCGGGCCCCCGCCGAAACGGAGCACGACGCGCATCGTTCGCGGCGAGCGTGATGGTCTCGCCGACGCCGCGGAGGCCCTTTGAGCCACATTGACGCAACGACGGCGCAGCAATTCCTGCGCGACGCGCTGCCCGCCGACCGGCGCGCCGCGGTCGCGGCCCACGTGGCGGACTGTGCCGCTTGCGCGGAGCTGATTGAGCAGGAGAGGCGGCTCAGCGCGCTGCTCCGCTTCGACGAGCACACCGTCGCCGCGGAGGGCGCGATCGAGCGCGCCATCGACCGCGTCAGCGACGTGCTCCCGACGGGGTGGGTGCTGCGCTGGCGGCCCTGGTATGCGCCCCTCGCCCTCGGAGCGCTCGGAGCGCTTGGCTTCGTCCTCCTGCTCCGCAGCGGTGCGGGCGCCGATCGGGAGCTGGACGCATCGGCTGCGGGGCTGGGCATCTCGGCGGAGCTCCAGCAGCGCGTCGTCGCGCATCTGGACGAGCTGTCCGTATTGCAGGAGCAGCCGTGGATCATCGACGACTACGAGACCATTGAGACGCTTTCGCGCCTCGTCACCGCCGAGGCGTTTACGCCATGACCTCCCGTTCCCGCCGCTGGTGGCTTGCCGGGGGCGTCGCGGCGATCGCCGTGTTGTGCGTGCCGTGGATGTGCGACCTGCGCGCGCCGACCACGGCGAGTCCCGGCGCCGACGCGAGTCCCTGGGGGCGCTGGCGGCGGCTCACGACCGAGCACCGCCGCGCGCTGGTCGAACGCTATCGCGAAGTCTCGCAGCGCGCGGATGCGCACGCCATCTTCGCGCGCGCGCGGCGATTCGCGGAGCTGTCGGAGCGGGAGCGGCGGGTGCTGAGCCGGCTGAACGAACTTCGCGGCCAGGTTGTTCGCGAAACCAGCCCGACGCATCGTCGCCAACTGCTCGCCATGTCGCCCGCCGCCCAGGCCGCCGAGTTGCACCGGATTCTGGCCGCGATGGATCCCTCGCCTCTGACTCGGCTCGGGCAACCGACCCCCCAGTAATGTCTGCCGCCGCTTTGGCCCGGCGCCGCCTGGGCGCGCGATTCTCGCGAGCCAAGCTTAGCGCCGATCCAGCCGATAATTATGATCGTCGCGAACCGCGAGGCTCGGGAGACTGACTTGCTGAGGTCAGAACGTATGTCGGCGGCGGCGATCGCGGCGCTGCGGGGGTGGCTGGGCGGCTGCCTGCCGGCGGCGGTGAGGCT
>JBFXAM010000173.1:0-6676 GCA_050184295.1 Phycisphaerae bacterium
ACCAGCCCCGGGATCACGATGCGAGCGCCGCCGTCGAGTCGCGGATCGAATTCGCCGCGATCGACGCGCGGTTGCAGCGTCGCCGCGGGCGCCAGCTCGGTGATGCGGCCGGCGTCGAAGACGAGGCTATGTCCCGCCAGCACGCGCAGCGCGCCGCCCTGCGGTGTGATGATCGTGGCGTCGTGAACGATCGCGGGCATCGGCGGCGGCATCCTCCGGCGACGATAGTGTAGGACCAGACTGCGATTCGCGAAGCGCCGCGTGAGCCGGGCAGTGTCCGGCGTGCAGACGTCCGGCGTGCGCGGCGGTGTGGAATCAGGTCGGTGCGTCGGGTGCGCGAGTTTCACCGCCGGAGAGCTGCTCGACACGCTTCGTGAGTTCCGCGATCTGGCGCTGGAGCTCCGCGAGTTGGTCGGCCGCCGTGGTTTCGCGGGCGCGGTCATCGGGCGCGGGCGGCGGCGCTGGCCTGGCGGGCGCAGCGCTGCTTGCGGGCGCGGGCATCCACGCGCCCATCCAGAAGCGCGTCCAGTCGAGCGGCGCGGCGGCGCCCGGCGGCGGCGCGAGCGGGTTTACACCCAGCGTGTTCTGGAGGAACTGTGCCCAGCGGTCCTGGGAGGCGCGATGGGCGTCGAGCACTTGTCGAAAGAAGCGATCGACGACGGCGCCCAAATACTGATGCTGGGTGCGGATGATCTCGTGCAGGATGTTGGCGGGCATGAAGGCCGCAAGCTTGTCGGCGTCGCGTTCGAGGATGATCTGGGTCAGGACGACGTTGGTGATGTCGGCGCCGGATTGCGAGTCGGTGATCTGGAGGTCATGGCCGGCGCAGATGAGATCGTGCATTTCGCTGAGCGTGAGGTGGCGGCTGTGCGTGGCGTCGTAGAACCGCCGGTTGGGGTACTTCTTGACGGAGACGGCGCGGGAGGCGGGATCGGATGTCATGTTCCGTTTTCCTTCGCGATTGCACTATGCGCCTGCGATTGGAGGGGAAGAAAGACGCCGGTAGACCTATAGTTACTACATAACATATTGCGCCAATTAACTTTATATCGAGAGGGCGGCATATTTTGCGAACGCACAAATTTTCCTTGACAGCGGCGCGTTCTCGGGCGATACTCCTCATGAGAACAAGCAGCGCGCCCCATCGTCGGGGCAGCCGGCGCGAAACCGGCGAGCGCTTCACAGGATAAGGCCGCGGTTCGGCTGAAGGGAGTCCATCATGACCACGTTTAACCAGAACGCCACGTTTATGAGCGACACGTTCAAGCAGTTCGGCGACACCATCGCGACGCAGATGCAGTCCGGTGTGCGCCTGTGCGAGGACGCGAGCCGCTTCTGGGTCGAGAGCTTCGCGAAGGGCAACGATCAGTTCCGGGCGCGCTTCGACAAGCTGGTCGACGACACGCTCCCCAGCACCCGCCGAAACATGGAGCGCGTGCACAAGCTCTTCGAGGAGCAGGCGAGCAAGAACCTGGAGCTGTTCAAGCAGTTCGGCGACTCGGTTCGCACGCCGAACCCGACCGACATGTTCGAGCGGTGGAATGCGTTTATCAAGGGCTCGTTCGACACCTTCAAGTCGGGCGCCGAGATGATCGCGCGCACCAACGCCGAGGCGTTCGAGGCCTGGACCGATCTGATGCCGACCGGCTTTGCGACGGCGTCGAAGCCTGCCGCGAAGGCCCCGGTCGCCAAGTAACGAGGGGCGAGTCCGATGCGCCGCGGTGCCGCTTCGCGCGGCGCCGCTGAGCGCTTCGGCGCAGGCCGGCGCACGGTTCTCCGCGGGCGAGCGCCCGGGGGGAATCGGCGCAAGCGGACGGCGTCGGGCGACGGCGAAGTCGCCGGGACACCGAGACGACCCAACGACAGGACATGCGATGATGTGCGGGCGCGCCTACCGACGACCGGATCGGGCGGGGTGGCCTGCGCAGACATCGGGTGTCCTGTTTTCGCGCGCAGCGAAAATGCAAGGAGAGACGCGTGGCAAGCGACCCCGGAAGTCCGTTCGGTTTCAACGACCCGTTCACGGCATTCTGGACCGACTTCGTGAAGCGGGTGGCCCCGGCCGGCATCACGCCGCCTTCGCCATCGACCGAGGCGATGAACCAGATGCGGCGGGCGTTCTTTGACGCGCTGGCGCAGTATTTCGACCAGTTCATGCGCAGCGAGGCGTTCCTCGGGGCCATGAAACAGTCGATGGACCACGCGATGTCGTGGCAAAACATGTTTAACCAGTACGTACAGAAGGGCCTGTCGGCGGCCCAGATGCCCTCCCGCGTCGACACCGATCACGTGGCGATGCTCGTGCGCGGGCTCGAGGAGCGCGTGCTCGACAAGCTCGACGAATTGCACCGCCGCGTCGATGTCCTGGAGCACCACGGCAAGCCCGAGCCAGCGCGCAAGGCTGCCAAATAGCAACGACCGGCTTGCCCGAGACACGGAAGGAACGCCATGTCAGCGACATTCAATCCCGCCAGTTTCTTCGCCCCGCCGCCTTCGTTCGCCGCCGAACAGTGGCAGCAGGCGATGCTGCGCATGCTTGCGGCGCCGAAAGTGGCGGCCGCGGCGCAGCGCGTGCGCGTGGGCGCGACACCGTCACGGCCCGTCTATCGCGACGACAACGTGCGGCTGCTGCGCTACGAGTCGGACGTCGAGAAACGCATCAAGACGCCGCTGGTGGTCGTGTTCGCGCTGGTGAACCGGCCCTACATCCTCGATCTGCGCCCCGGCAAGAGCGTCGTCAGCCACTTCCTGGCGCGCGGGTTCGATGTTTACAACGTCGACTGGGGCGTCCCCACGCCCGGCGACCGCTACCTGAGCATCAAGGACTACACGCTCGGCTACATCCACAACGCGGTGAATCACATCCGCGAGCGGACCGGCTCGGAGCAGGTGAACATCCTCGGCTATTGCATGGGCGGAACGATGACGGCGATGTACACCGCGCTGCGACCGGCGGGTGTGAAGAACTACATCGCGCTTGCGGCGCCGTTCGACTGGTCCAACAAGGACAGCCTGCTGTGCCTGTGGACGGACGAGAAGTACTTCGACGTCGATCGCATGATCGAGGTCTATGGCAACGCGCCGCCGTTCTGGCTCCAGTCGTCGTTCCTGATGCTCAAGCCGGTGCAGAACCTGCTGGAGAAGTACGTCGGGTTCTACGAGAACATGCACGACGAAAAGTTCCTGGACGACTTCTTCGCGATGGAGACGTGGCTGAACGACAACATCCCCGTCGCCGGCGAGACGTTCCGCGAGTTTGTGAAGTACTGCTTCCAGAAGAACCTGCTGATGCAGGGCAAACTGGAGGTCGGCGGCGAGCGCGTCGACCTGCGCAACATCAAATGCCCGATCCTCAACCTCATGGCGGCGCAAGACCACCTGGTGCCGCCGGGCCAGAGCCTCACGTTCAACGACGCCGTCGGCAGCAGCGATCGCAAGGCGATCACGTTTCCCGCCGGCCACATCGGCATGGCGGTCGGCAGCCGGGCACATCGCGACCTGTGGCCGAAGGTCTGCGACTGGTTGGAGGAGCGCAGCGAGCCGCTGGGAAAATAGTGCCCGGCGGCAGCGTGCCGGTTTGCACATGCGGCGTCGCTCCCCGCAGGGCGTCGCATTCGGTGCGGGCGATCCACGTCGCCCGACTCCGTTGATTCGACAGCAGCGCGGCGGCGGCGCGGGAGCCGGCGCCGGCAGGATGGGACGCACGCTCATGACAGCCAATTCAGCTCACAACGCCGAAGCACGTCTGCCCGAGGACTTTGAGAAGAGCTGGAACGCGGTCGAACTCGACCTGAGCGACAAGGTCGCGGTCGTGACAGGCGGCGGCCGCGGCATCGGCCGCACGATCTGCCTGGCGCTGGCGCGCGAGGGCATCCGCGCCGTCGGCGTCGTCGACGTGATCGACGAAGTCCATACGGTCGCATCGGACGTGAACCAGCGCTTCGGCCGCGAAGTGTTCTTTCCCTACCGCGGCGACGTCGCCAACAGCGACTTCCGGCGATCGGTCTTCGCTGACCTGGAGAAGCGTTTCGGCGTCGTGCCGATCTGCGTGCCGGCGGCGGGGATCACGCGCGACCGGCTGGCGGTGAAGATCGACAAGGAAACCGGCCACACCGATCTCTATCCCGAGGACGAGTTCCGCAAGGTCATCGAAATCGATCTCATGGCGCCGGTTTATTGGGCGCTCGAAACCGTCGCCAGCGTCGCGCGCGACCGCCGCCGCCGCGGTGTGAAACGCTGGACGCCGCTGGAAGGCGTGCAGGGCGTCGTCGTGCTGATCGGCTCGGTCTCGTCCGAGGGGAACAAGGGCCAGGTCTCGTACGCGGCGGCCAAGGCCGGCCTCGAAGGCGCCGAGGCGACGATCGCGAGCGAAGCCGCGTTTCACGGCGTGCGCTGCACGCTCGTGCATCCGGGCTACACCGACACGGCGATGGTGCGGACGCTCGGCGACGAGTTCATCGAGGAGAACATCCTCTCGCACACGACGCTGCACCGGCTCATCCGGCCCGAGGAGATCGCCCACGCGGTTGTGTTTCTGATTCGCAACTCGACAGTCGGCCGGCAGCTCTGGGCCGATGCGGGCTGGCATCCGGCGCCGTAACGGAGTCCGTCGACGACAGAGCGCGCAGCGCAGCGCGACAAGGGGAGACACGGCACGCGAAGCGGCGTGGCGTGCGGCAGGCGGGCTCGTGGTGCGTCTTGTGGGTGACGCACGCGGGCCCGCTTTCGTTGGCGCCGTTCTCCGATTTGCATCCAACAGCTGCCGGTCGATTGCGCCTCACGGCGCGGCGGAATCACGGCGCGGCCATGATCCGCTCGACCAGCGGATCGATGTCGAAGTTGTCGACCGCGCCGTCGCCGTTCACGTCGGCGTTGCGCCGGTCGCAGCCGAATCGTTGCTCGTAGCGCGGGCGGTCGGTGAGCGCGAGCACGAACGCGTCGATGTCGTAGACGCTCACGACGCCGTCGCAGTTGGCGTCGCCGCGGGTCGGCGGCGGCAGACAGCCATAACGCGCGATCCGCGCGCTGGCCATGCCGCCGGCGGTCAGGCCCCGCCCGGCGAACCAGAGCGCCCGGCCATACGCGTCTTCCGTGGCGAGCATCTTGAATGCAATCGCGGGCGCGTGCGGGACGCCGTGCCACTGCTGTCCGTCCCAGCGCCAGCCGTTGGGCTGGTCGGCGGTGAGCCCGGCGCCACTGCTCCAGAGTTGTGGTCCGGAGCCGTCGTCGAACACCGCCATCGCGCCGAGCAGCGCCGGAATGGGCTCACCCACATCCTCCCAGCGCTGATTGCGCCAGCGGATGGGTTTGAAGTAGCGCCGCTCGACGCCGTCGACCGTTCCCAGATAGCCATTCACATACAGCGCCGGGCCGCCGCCGTCGTCATGCACGAGCATTTCAGTGACCGCGTGGTAGCCGGGCCAGGCGGTGATGATGCCCGTGCCCAGCGCCGACCACTGGGTTCCATCCCACTTCGCGATGCTGTTCACGCGCACACCGCCGGCATGCGTGAACCAGCCGCCGACGTACAGGGCCGGGCCGGAGCCGTCGTCGAACACGCCAAGCGCGATGGCCTCGGGCGGGTCATAGGAACTCGTCGAGCTCAAGCCGCTGCCGAGCGCGTGCCAGGCTTCGCCGTCCCAGCGCGCGACGCCGTTCACCAGCGTGTCGCCGGCGTGTGTGAAGGCGCCGGCGGCGTAAAGGCCGGCGGCGGGGCCGGTGGGAACTCGCACAAGCGCGTACACGGTTCCGTCGAGCAGCGACGATGGCGTGGCGGTGAAACCTGGACCGAGAGGATCCCAGCGTTGGCCGTCCCACGTCAGGACCGGGTTTGCGTTTGCGGCCACGCTGGGGTGTCTGAGCGTTCCAGCGAGGTAGACCAAAGGGCCTTCAGCGGTCGCCTCGGTGACGAATGCACGACCGTACTGTACGCCCGGCGCCCATTGCGGCAGTGAATTCCAAGCGCCGCCTGTTGAGTGCTCCACGGGCGCGGCCGGACGATCGCCGACACGTCGCAGGAATCCCGCTGCGAGCACACCGCCGCCCGGGGCGACGCCGAGCGCCAACGGCTCGCGATTGAAGCCGGCGCCGTCGCCGAGGAACTCGAAGGTCTCGTTGCGCCAGCGGTAGACACCCCAATTGGCGAGCCCGAATACGATTGGGTGCCAGTCAATGAAACTCATGTACAAGGCTGGCCCGCTGCCGTCGTCGCCCGCAAACAGGCCCGGAACCAGAACGGAGTATCCGTCTGGCGTGTCGAACCTCCAGCCGCGCCACGCCGTGCCGTCCCAGCGTCCCATCGTTCCGTTTGGCACGCCGCCGATGGTGTTGAACTCGCCCGTGACGTACAGCACGCGGCCGGTCGGTTCGTCGAAAGGGACAAGCTGATACGCAAAGGCGCGGGCGGTGTCGCTGCTGGGCAGGTTGCCGACGCTCGACCACGAGACGCCGTCCCAGCGCGCCACGGGGCCGGTCTCGACCTCGTCGCAGTAGGTGAAATTCCCCGCCACAAAGAGCGCCTCGCCGCGCCCATCGTCATACACCTCGAGATCGGTGACCGCGAAGTCGACGCCGATCGTGCCGACCACGCTCCATTGCTCACCGTCCCAGCGCGCCAGCCCGCCGCGCGTGAAGAGGCCGTCGACCTCGGCGAACAACCCGCCGGCATACAGCGCCG
>JBFXAM010000174.1:0-6479 GCA_050184295.1 Phycisphaerae bacterium
GGCCGGCACGTACACGCCGGGCCCCCCCGGGGATGCCGTTTCGAGCTACGGGCTGCCCAGCGGCGTCGGCCTGTATGGTGGTTTCGCGGGCAACGAGACGTCGCGCGCGCAACGCGACTGGGAGACGAATCGAGTGACGCTTTCCGGCGACGTCGGCCACGATGATTTCTACGGGACGCCGTGGCCGAACGGCTGGAACCGCAATACCGCCAACAGCGGCCACGTTGTCGATGCCAGCGGTGCGGACGGCAGCGCGGTCATCGACGGATTCCACATTCTGGCGGGCGCCACAGGGCCCGCCGGTACGCCCGCGGGCGATCCGCTGATGTTCGGCGGCGGCATTTACATTGTGAATGGCGACCCGACTGTGCGCAACTGCACGTTTCAATACAACATCGCCGCGTTCGGCTCCGGTGGGGCGATCTACTGCCAGGATGCGTCGCCGACCATCACACATTGCGCGTTTGTGGACAACTATGTACACCTGGGGAACGGCGCGGCGATCGCCGTCGTGGGGAACGCGGTCCCGTCGATCGCGGACTGCACGTTTCGCGGGAACATCGCCGTGGCAAACCGCGGCAACAGCGGGCAGGGGTCGGGACTCTCGATCAACTTCCTGACCGCTCCGCTGGCGATGACGGTTGAGCGCTGCGTATTCGAGTACAACGTCGCGCGCACGTTTTATTCATCCGGGGGCGTGGAGATTGCGCGCGGCGGCGGCATCAGCAACTTCGGCGCGACGCTCAGCGTGCGCGACTGCATCTTCAAGAACAATTCTGCGAACGCCGGCGCAGGCATTCAGACCTGGGATCCCGCGCTCATCGTGAATTGCCTGTTTCACCACAACACCGTGTACTCGCACGATTTCGGCGGCGGGAGCGATGGCGGCTACGGCGCCGGCATCTGCATCTACTCGTTCCAGCCCGACATCGCGACGGTTGTGAATTGCACTGTCGTGAGCAACACCGGCGGCGAAGGCGTCGGTATGCAGTCGCTGGGGAGCGCCGGCTTCATCGTGCGCAACACGATCATCTGGGGCAACGTCGCAACCGGGCAGGATGTCGCCCCGCGCGATGCGGGCATTCGGGGCGACTACAGCGCGCAGTATTCCTGCGTGCAGGACCTCCTGACACCTGTGCCGGGCGAAGACCCACCTGACCCGGAGAATTACCCGGGCTGCATCGCCGTGGATCCGCGGCTGAAGGGCCCGAGCGATTTCCGGCTGGCGAACGACTCGCCCGCCATCGACGCCGGTCAGAACTCGGCGGTGCCCGCGGGCGTGCTCACCGACCTGGACGGCGCCAGCCGCTTCCTCGACATCGCGGAGGTCGTCGATACCGGCGATGGAGCGCCGCCCGTGGTTGACATGGGCGCCTACGAGAGGCGCCCGGCCGGGCTGCGTGGCGACCTGAATTGCGACGCGCTGGTCAACAACTTCGACATCGATCCCTTCGTGCTCGCACTCACCGACCCCGCGGCGTATGCCGCGGCCTACCCGGCGTGCGATGCGCTGAACGGCGACATGAACGGCGACGCCGCCGTGAACAACTTCGATATCGATCCGTTCGTCGCGCGTTTGAGCGCGCCGTAGCGGGTCGGCGACCGGCACGGGCGATGTCCTGCACGGCGCCCCCCGGGGCGTTCCACGCGGCGCAACGGCGCGTCGCGAGAGACTCTTGTGGATCGCAAGCGCGATCCGGAAAGGAATGGGATGGACACGTTGCGATGGCGCCTTGCGGTACAGGGTGCGGCGATGCTGCTGGCGGCAGCGTGGCTGGCGGGCCCCGCGTGGGGCACGACGATCATCGGTGGGCTTGGTAATTTCGATGTCCCGAACGAGACCGAGGACGAGTGCGACGAGTTCGAAATCGAGCTCGAAGGCGTCCATCCCGACGACGTCTATCACACGTACCGAAACCCGAACTACGGTTCGCCGACCATCACCGCGCTGCCCGGGAACATCGGCATCCGCGTGCACTACGCGCATCCAAGCCACTTCACCCAACGCGGCACGATCGAGCACTTCGGGGTGTCGTTGCGCGATCGATCGGCCGTTACGGCGCAGCGATTCCGATGGCACACGGTCGTGCGCACACCACCGCCGCCGCTCGAGCTCCCGCTGATCTCGGCCGAGATTCTCTATACGCCCGGCGGGGTGATGATCCGCGAGACGGCCGAGAACCGCGATGAATACGGACGCGTGGTGTGGGTGCAGCGGCGCAAGACGCGCGCCCATCGCGAGGTCCAGCTCGAGGAGCTGATGACCCACGACCCGCTCATCGAAGGCGCGGACCCGATGGACCTGGAGCCCGAGCGCCTGCTGCCCGGCGAGCCGATGATCCACGAAGACGACGCCCCCGGCGACGGTGAAATCGCCAGTTATGTCGTCGCGTACGAAGTGTTCGGCAACCGCCGCGTGTGGGCCGGCGGCGAATGGACCGACGCGCCCGGCCCCCTGCTCTCGACCATGATGGTCGCGTCGATCGCGGAGGGCTCGTCCTGTCCGAGCGAGTACCTGCCCGTCATCCTCAATGACCCGATGGACACCGCCGCGCCGCTCGATGGCGCCGCGTTTTTCGCCGGCAACGCGATGGGACCGGACGCGTACGGCGAGCTGTTCTATCAGTGGCGCCACGAAGGCGTGGACATGCCCGGCGAAGACAATCCGATTCTTGGGATCGACCCGGTACGCATGTCCGACGCGGGCGCGTACGAGCTCGTCGTCCGCAACGACTGCGGCCGCGTCTACAGCCACGTCGCGTATCTTACGATTCTTCCGACGCCCGGCGACATGAACTGCGATCTCGAAATCAACAACTTCGACATCGACCTGTTCGTGCTCGCGCTGACGGATCGCATGGGATACGAGGCGTCCCATCCGGATTGCAACATCGCGAACGCCGACACCAACCTGGACGGCGAGATCAACAACTTTGACATCGATCCGTTTGTCACGCTCGTGACCGGCGGGTGACGTCCGCGGGGTGCCGCGCGACGGTGTTTGCAGGCGCCGATCACCGGAATGCCGCCCGCGTGGCGGCGTCATTCCGGTGAACCCGGCCCGGTGCCGCGCGAGTCGCGTCGCGGCGCGACGCCCGATTACAATGGACACGCGTCGGCGAGGCGCGACAGCGGCGATTTGTCGAACGCTGACGGTGGGCAGGATGCGCCACCGAGCGTACTTCGTCCCGCCGACCCGGCTGGGACACGCGTGGCTGCCTCTTCTCATCGCGACTGGTCGCTCGCCGTCTTCCGCATCGGCAGTTGGGCTTGCTTGCTGGTCGCGCTCGCGACCGCCGCCGAGGTCGCCTGGCAGAACACGCGCGCCGCCGCATCCGAACGCGCCCAGGTCGACGTGCAGAACGAGCTGAAGCTGGCGGCGGCGCAGGACCGCGTCGCGAGCTATCTCGCGCAGGTGGGTCTGGCGCTTCGCACGATCAGCCTGCACGACGAGGTGCGCGCCGGACGGACCACGGCCCGCGACTACCTGCGGTCGGTGTTCGAGTCCCACTATCAACTCCACCAGCTCGCCGAGGTATACGTCGTCGAGCGCGGATTCGACGGCCGCCGCCGGCCGCTGATGACCTTTGAGATGGGGGAAGCCGGCCGGTCCGTCGAGGAGGTTCACTCGCCCGAGCGCGAGGCCCACGAGTACGCCGAACTCCAGACGCAGTTGGCGCGCTTTGCCGCGAATCCGAAGCACGACGACGCGCTGAGCGCCCCGCTCTCGCTGTGCGTCGGCGGGCCAGGCGTCATCTATTCCGTCCCGATCCGCAACGGCCCGGAGTTCGTCGGACTCGTCGCGGGGATGATCCCGCTTGACATCCTCGCGCAGCAGCTCGCCACCAGCGGCTTGCAGAGCGAGATCACGTTGATCGACGCCGACCGGCGCCCCATCGCCGGCTTCGGCCGCGGCGGCACAGACCGGCTGATCCCCGCCGAGCCCGCGGCTCGACACCTGCCGCTGAACGCCGCGGCTGCGCCGGGCTGGCGGCTCGTGCTGCACGAACGCGCCGGATCGGCGGCGTCGCCTTGGGCGCGTTGGCTCGCGCCGACGCTGATCGTGTTGCTCGGCGTCGCGGCGAGTGTGGTCTTCCGAATCGCGCCGGTGCTGCTCGCGGCCCGGCGGGAGTCCGAGCGTCACCGTTGTCGAGAGGCCGAGCTGGCCCGGGTCGCCCGGCTCGTGACCGTGGGAGAACTGGGCGCCGGGCTGGCGCATGAACTCGCCCAGCCGCTCGCGGCGATTGCCACGCACGCGGAAGCGTCGCGGCGCATGCTGGCGCGCGGCGGTGAAACTCCGGAAGAGCTGATCACCGATCTCGACGAGATCAGCGCGCAGGCCCGGCGCGCCGGGCGGATCGTCGAGTTCCTGCGCGGGTTCGTGCGGCGCCGGGCGGCGGCGCCGGGCTTCGAAGACCTGAACGACGTCGTGGCGCAGGTGATCGACGTCCTGGACGCGGAGGCACGCCGTCGTCGGATCGTGCTGGACTTCGAGCCCGGCGCGATTCCAGCGGCGCGCTTCGAGCGGATCGGGATCGAGCAGGTGCTGACGAATCTGATCCGCAACGCGTTTGACGCCGTTGAGCCGATGCCCTCGATTCGTCGCACGGTGACCGTGCGCACCTGCGGCCAGCGCGATCCCACGCCGCGCGTCGTGTGCGAAGTCCGCGATCGCGGCGTCGGTGCGGACGGCGCGTCGCTGGAGCGCTTCTTCGAACCGTTCTACACGTCGCGGCCGGACGGGCTGGGGCTGGGCCTGGCGATCTGCCGTACGATCATCGAATCGCACGACGGCGAACTGACCGGCGCGGAGAACGCGGATGGCGGACTGACCATGCGATTCTGGATTCCGAGCGCGGGTGCGTCATGAGCGCGGGGGAGATCGTTCATGTCGTGGACGATGACGCCGCGGTCCGCCGCGCGTTGCTGCGCCTGCTCGAGTCGGCGGGGTTCGCCGTAGAGGCGTACGCGAGCGCCGAGGCGTTCCTCGATCGTTTTCGGCGCGATCACGCCGCTTGCGTCGTGCTCGATCTGCGCATGCCCGGAATGCACGGGCTCGAACTTCAGGAACGGCTCGTATGCCTCGATCCGCCGCCGCCCATTATCGTCATTTCCGCGAACGCCGACGTCGCGAGCGCCATTCGCGCGATGCGCGGCGGCGCGATCGACTTTCTGCCGAAGCCGTACGATCCGGCGGTGTTGCTGGATCGCGTGCGTGACGCGCTCGGGCGAGACGTGCAGCGGCGGACCCGCGACGCGCGCCGCTCCGTTGCCTGCGCGGCACTCGCCCGACTCACGCCGCGCGAGCATGAGGTTCTCGCGCACCTGGTCCGCGGGAGCGCTCCGAAGGAAACCGCCGCGGCGCTTGGGCTGAGCCGCAAGACCGTCGACGTGCATCGCGGACACATCCTGATGAAGCTGGGCGTCGCGTCGGTGGCGGAGGTTGTGCAGCTCTACCTGAGCGCGCAGTCCGACGCCGATCCGCCGCACGCCGGCGGCGCCGACGGTTAGTCCGCGGCATCGCGCGGGTCCGCGGCGCTCGCACGAGCTGCCGGAGCGGTCGCGCGGTGCGCCGCACGTGGAGAGTTCCATCATGCCCGAATCGTTGGACGCGATCCGCCGTGTGTCGCGCTGGCGGGCGCTGGCGGCGAGTCCGCTCGGCGTCCTGGTGCTGGTGCTGGCGCTGGTGTTCGCGGTCGAGGCCGCGATCATGCTGGTGTTGACGCGGGGGTCGCCGCGCGCCGACGAGTCGCTCGTAGTCTCGCTGGCGGACGCGATTGTGCTGGCCGCGGTGTTGGCGCCAGCGTTGTGGTTCCTGGTCGTGCGGCCGCTGCGCGCCCTGATCGGCGAGCGCGGCATGCTGTTGTTGCGCGTGCTGGACGCCCAGGAAGAGGAGCGCGAGCGAATCGCGCGCGATCTGCATGACGAGCTCGGTCAGCAACTGACCGCCGTGCTGCTGGGGCTGCGGGCGGCGGAAAGCGCGGAGTCGCTGCACGCTGCCCGCGCTGGTCTTCAGGCCGCCCGGCGCGGCGCGGCTGACGGCTTGGAGGCCGTTCGGCGCTTGGCGCGCGGGCTATCGCCGGTCGTGCTCCGTGATCTGGGCCTTGAGACCGCCGTCGCGCGGCTGTGCGAAGACATGGCCGCCGCCAGCGGCCTGACCGTGACGCGCGAGCTGGCGCTGCCGGACGAGCGGCTTGCCCCCGAGGTCGAGATCGCGGTGTATCGCATTGTTCAGGAGGCGCTCACGAACGCGACGCGCCACGCCCGCGCGACACACGTGCACGTCCGGGTCGTGCGCGTCGGCGACGCACTGCACCTCGGTGTGCGCGACGACGGAGTCGGTCTGGAGGGCGGCCTCGATGGTGCTCCCGGGCTCGGGATGCGGGGCATCCGCGAACGCGTGCAGAGCCTGGGCGGCGTCCTGCACGTGGCGTCCGCGCCCGGCCGGGGTACGATGGTCGCCGCAGAACTACCCAGGG
>JBFXAM010000175.1:0-6476 GCA_050184295.1 Phycisphaerae bacterium
TCGCTGGAAGCGCCCGTGAAAGTGCTCCCAGGCCGCG
The DNA here is from genome assembly GCA_050184295.1 of Phycisphaerae bacterium. GTDB lineage: Bacteria > Planctomycetota > Phycisphaerae > UBA1845 > Fen-1342 > JBFXAM01. Next base: position 38 of record JBFXAM010000175.1, read on the forward strand.
CGATTCTCGAAGTCGCGCAGATCACGCAGCACGGTCGTCGTGGTCAGCCAATCCATCGTGCAGTCAGTAGCGTCCCGCGAACCTCACGTGGACGCGGGGCCGAATCGGAATTCCGTATCGCGCGTCCACGGGCGCGCTTGCAGCGGCTATGCGCATCAACCGCCGGCCGCGCCGGCGATGGCGTTCCATGGCGCGGCATGTGGGGCCGGGTGCCGCGCCGGAAAATCGCTGGTCGCGAAGCCGCGTATCGAGGGGAGTTTACAGCGAAAGCGAACGATCCCGAAGCCTGGCTGAGAAAACCCGGTTCGCCGGTCCAATAAGGAGTAGCTCGTGCTGCGCAAGCCCGGCGACACCACGGCTGCGCGCGTCTTGCGGCGCGCCGAGCATGCTTTCTGGCGCCCGGGATCCCGGACGGCGTGCGGCCAGGCGCCCGGTACGCGAATCGATTAGCGGACCCTGGGAGGCCTTGCTAACATTACGGCCGTTCGGGCCCGGACGCGTTTCGTCGTCCGATGCCGCACTGCACGTTACAAAGGAGAAGACTCACCATGCGATGCAGACAGGGAAGGTCGTGGGGGATCGGCGGCGCCTTGGCGTCCGCGATCCTGTTCGGGCTGAACGCCGGCTGCCCGCCGATGATGCCGCCGGATAACGGCAACGGCAACAGCAACGGCAACGACAACGGCAACGGGGACCCGGGGCCGACACGCCTCGAAACCGCCAGTCGGTCGAGCAACATCGCGTTGACCTCGGATCATCGCTTTCTCGTGACCGCGAACCGCGATTCCGACAGCGCGTCGGTCGTCGAAGTGCGCAATGCCGCGGGCGCCGACGTGCAGAAGCTGCTCGCGGAGATCGGCGTCGGCGACGAGCCGCACAGCGTCGCGATCGCGCCGAACAACAAGGAGGCCTTTGTCACCAACACGGCGAGCGGCACCGTGACCGTGATCGCGCTGACCGGCGACAATGCGCGGACGAGCGTCGCCGACATCGCCGTCGGCGCCGAGCCGCGCGGCTGCGCCATCACGCCCAACGGCACGCGGCTCTTTGTCGCCAACCACACGGCGGGCACGCTGTCGGTCATCGATCCGGCGGCGCGGAGCGTGCTACAGACGCTGACGGTCGGCGGCTTTCCGCAGGCCGTTGCGATCACCAATGACGGCGACGCCGATGACAACGACGAGACGGTCTTTGTCACGCAGTTCTTCGCCGAGCAGATTCCCGGCGGCCCCGGCGAGACCTTTGACACCGGCAAGCAGGCAATCGTGCAGGCATTCTCGGTCGGCAGCCCGGGGACGATTACGCGCATCGCGCTCGCGCCGCTGACGGACAGCGGATTCACCGCGGATCGCGGGAAGTTCTGCCAGCAGATCACCGCCGGCGCCGCGAACAACACGTTCTGCCCCGACGTCACGATCGTCGACGCAACGAACGACGTCATTGACGCGGATGTGCAGGCCGTCTTTCCCAACCAGCTCTTCAGCGCGCTGGTTCGCAACAACCGGGTGTTCCTGCCGAATATCGGCGCCCAGCCCGAGCCGCCGATCCGCTTCAACGTCAACGTGCAGGCCCTCGTCAGCGTGATCGACATTCCGAATCTGCGCGAGGCGGCCGGCGAAACGCTCAATCTCAACGCCCAGATCCGGAACGAGACCCAGCCCGCGGAAGCCGTCGCAAACACCGTGCTGACGCGGCTCTTCGGCGGCGACATGATCGCGGCCGATGCCGACAAGGATGCGGCGACATTCTGTTTCCTCAGTCGCGGCGGCAACTACGTCATGCGCGCCAATCTCGACGGGACGGGTCGACTGACGATCAACGCGCCGAACGTCATTCGGCTCCAGACCGGCAATCTGCCGACCGGCCTGGTCGTGAGCACCGATGGCAAGCGGTGCTACACGAACAACGAGGTGGGGCACAGCGTCACCGCGCTGAACCTCGAGAACAATACGGTTCTCGCGCGCGACATCGCGGTCTGCACGCCGCCGGAGCCCGGTACGTTCGAGCACGGCGTGCTCGTCGGCAAGCTGTGTTTCTTCACGTCGCTCGGGATTCCCGACGACGGCGTCTTCAGCCTGCCGATCCGCTCGATCGTGCCGCTCGAATCGCGCGGCAAGGCGTCGGACAACGGCTGGAGCTCGTGCGCGTCGTGCCATCCCAACGGTCTGGCGGACGGCGTGACCTGGAGCTTTGCGACCGGACCGCGCCAGACCGTTCCGCTCGACGCGTTCTTCGCCAAGGACAACCCGCACGATCAAAAGATCAGCAACTGGAGCGCGGTGCGCGGCGGTGTGAACGACTTCAACGAAAACTCGATCAACGTGCAGGGCGGCAAGGGCTTTGCCGGCACGCCGCCGAACCCGAATATCTACAACCACGGCATCACGCAGGGCGCCAGCGACGCGCTTGACGCGCAGACGCTGTGGATTCAGACGATCCGGGCGCCGATTCTGCCGGCGGCGGCCGACGCGAACGCCGCGACCGCCGGCCGCACCGTGTTCCAGAACAACTGCGCGAGCTGCCACGGCGGCGCGAAGTGGACCAAGAGCCAGGTGCTCTACCTCGACAACCCGGTGTTCAACGCACCGCCGGTGGCCGGCAGCGTGGCCCGCGACCCGGGCATCCTGAACGCCGCGGCGCAGATTCGCTCGTACACCGTGTCGGCGATGACGCTCACGTTCATGGACTCGGTCGGCACGTTCAGCGCCGCGAATCCGCTGGAGATTCGCTCGGACGGAACGGCGGCGCTCGGCGGACTCGGCTTCAACGTGCCGTCGCTGCTGGGCGTGGCGTATCACGCGCCGTATTTCCACCATGGCGCGGCGCAGACGCTGGAGCAGGCGCTCGCCCAGCACGCGCTCGGCGCGGGGACGATCGAGTCGACGCTCAGCGCGACCGATCGCACCAACCTGCTCGCATTCCTGCGGACGATTGACGGCGCGACCGAGACCTTCCGGTCGGCCGCCGACGACTTCCGCGACGCGATCAGCCCCTAAGCCGTAATCCGCGAATGCGGAGCGCACCGTTGAGCCGCGGGCATCGGCCCGCGCGGATGTGAGTGACGCGGTGCACCGCGGAATCGCGATCTAGCGTTCGGCGGCGCGGCTGTATCGTTGCGTCCGTCGCACGCGCTTGAAACGCCCGCTTCGTGCCCACGCGGCGCGAGGCGGGCGTTTTGCCGTGCGTTCAATGTCATCCGGCCAGCGGTTAGCATTTCCGCCGCGGCCGGTGCGGACCGGCGCCCCCCTGGCTTCGCGACGAAAGGACGACGGGATGAGCGACGTGGATCGCGACCGCGCTGCGGCGACCGACGGAGGCGGACAGGCGCGGCACGGCATGATCGACCGGTTTCTGTCGCTGATCGAGCATGTCGGCAACCGCCTGCCGGACCAGGCGACGATCTTCGTCATTCTCGCGCTGCTTACGCTGATGGGATCCTGGTGGGCGGCGGCGGCGCAGCTCTCGATTCAGCATCCCGTCACGAAGGAGATGATCACCGTCACGAATCTGCTGACGCGCGAAGGGCTTCAGTGGGTTTTCGGCTCGGTCGTCACCAACTTCACCGGCTTCGCACCGCTGGGCACGGTGCTGGTCGCGATGATCGGCGTCGGCGTCGCGGAGCGGACCGGGCTCTTCACGGCGCTGCTCAAGGCGCTGGTGCGATCGGTGCCGGCAAAGCTGGTGACTCCGACGATCGTTTTCGCGGGCATCATGTCCAATGTCGCATCGGACGCGGGCTACGTCATCCTGCCGCCGCTCGCGGCGATGCTCTACGCGTCGCTCGGGCGGCACCCGATCGCGGGCATCGCGGCGGCCTTCGCGGGCGTGGCGGGGGGCTTCTCGGCGAACCTGCTGCTGAGCACGCTCGATCCCATGCTGGCCGGGCTGACGGAGACCGCGGCGCGGCTCTACGACTCGAAATACACGGTCAACGCCGCTTGTAACTATTACTTCATGGCGGCGTCGGTCGCACTGCTGGTCGTCGCCGGCTGGCTGGTGTCGGTGCGTTTCGTCGAGCCGCGCCTGGGTCCGTGGCGACCGCAGCTGAGCGGCGCCGGCGATGCGGACAGCGCGGAGCTGGCGCCCCTCTCGACCGAGGAGCGCCGCGGGCTGATCGCGGCGGGGATCGCGCTGGCCGTCACGGTCGCGGCCATTCTCGCGCTCGTTCTGCCGCAGAACGGCGTGCTGCGCGATCTGAAGACCGGCGGCATCGACCCGTTCTACAAGAGCCTCGTGCCGCTGATTCTGATCGTGTTCCTCGTTCCCGGCGTCGCGTACGGCATCGTGACGCGACACGTCCGCAGCGACAAGGACGCGTCGCGGATGATGGGTCAGACCATCGGCACGATGGGCGGCTATATCGTGATGGCATTCTTCGCCGCCCAGTTCATCGAGTGGTTCAAGAAGTCGAATCTCGGACTGATCATCGCGCTCGAGGGCGCCGCGTTCCTCCAGTCGATTCACCTCACCGGCGTCCCGCTGCTCGTCGGTTTCGTCGCGCTGACGGCGCTGATCAACCTGCTGATCTCCAGCGCGTCGGCGAAGTGGGCGATCCTGGCGCCGATTTTTGTGCCGATGCTCATGGTGCTCGGCAAGTCGCCCGAGGTGACGCAGGCGCTGTACCGCGTCGGCGACTCGGTCACGAACACGATCACGCCGCTCAATGTCTACTTCCCGATCCTCATCGCGTATATGCATCGTTACGATGCGAAGGCGGGCATGGGCACGCTGATCGCCTGCATGGTGCCGTACTCCGTCGTGTTCTTTCTGGTTTGGGTGGTGTTCGTCGTGGGGTGGGGCATGCTGGGCGCGCCGCTGGGGCCCGATTCGCCCCTGCTCTACACGCCGGCGCGATAGCCGCGCGCGACGCGGGTCGGATATATTGCCGCCGTGGCGCGCCCGTCGGCGCGCGGCGCGGAGGTGCTCCCATGCTCGTGCGGGTCCATCGCAACGACGAACACTGGCTCGCGATCGTGATCGAAGCCGTTCGCAGTGTCGGCTGTGCGGTGGTCGAAGGCGTGCTCGACGCCGGTTTTGTCGAGGAAACCCGCGCCGCGCTGTATCGCGTCCGCGACCGGATCCACGCCGAGGTCGGCCGCGACAAGCTCGAACGTGCCGGCGAGCTCGGTGTGATGCGCCTGATGCTGAAGTACGAGCCGCACTTCTTCCGGCTGCTCGAAGTGCCCGAGGTGCTCGCGGTCGTCGACCCGACCGTCTCCGAGACCGCGGTGCTCCATCTCCAGAACGGATTCATCCTGCCGTCCTTTCCGAAGGGGCAGGTTCCCGCTGTTTTTCAGAATAAGTTTCACATGGACTTTCCGCGCGTGTTGCCCGGGCCGCTCTTCTCGATCAACACGCTCTTTGCGATCGACGCATTCAGCGTCGAGAACGGCGGCACGCTCGTGTGTCCCGGCACGCACCAGAAGTCGCCGCGCCCCGCGGAGGAGTTCCTGAAGCGCGTCGCGACGCCGGTCGAGTGTCCCGCGGGTTCGATGCTCGTGTTTGACTCGACCTGCTGGCACGCGGCGGGGGCGAACGTGTCGGGGCGTGACCGGCTCGGGATCAACCAGCAGTTCACCCGCTCGTATCTCAAGCAGCAAATGGACTACTGCCGGGCGCTCGGCCCAGAGCTCATCCAGCAGCAGAAGCCGCGCACCCAGCAACTGCTCGGCTGGTACACCCGTGTGCCGACCAGTCTCGACGAGTACTACCGGCCGGCCGAGGAGCGGCTCTACCGCGGCGGACAGGGATGAGCGCAGCCGGGAACACGGAAGCGGGAGCGGGCAGCAGGGGAGTGGTCCGGCGCGCGCCGCTGAGCACGAGCGGGCCCGCTGTGGGCCCGGCAATCGCGGCCGGCGCGATCGAGAGCGACGTCGCCGCGTATTACTCGGCGAAGCTGCGCGCGCACGGCCCGACGGCGCGCGGCGTCGACTGGAACGGCGAGGCGTCGCAGGAACTGCGGTTTGCCCAGCTCTTGCGGATCGTCGACGAGAGCGCTGCGACACAGGCCGCGACCGAGCGCGCCACACTGCTCGACTTTGGCTGCGGCTACGGGGCGCTATTCGACACGCTGCGGCAAGGCGACATGCGTCTGCGGTATGTCGGCTATGACATCTCGGAAACGATGATCGATGCGGCCCGGCGGCGCTTTGCGGACGCGGCGGGTTGCGCGTTCACGAGTTCCCTCGCGGGGCTCGCGCCCGCGGACTACACCGTCGCCAGCGGGGTGTTCAACGTGCGGCTGTCGCACGACAACGCGAATTGGAGCGCGTACGTCGAGCAGACGATCGCACAGTTCGCCGCGCTCAGCCGCCGAGGCTTCGCGTTCAATGTGCTCACGAGCTACGCCGACGAGGATCGCAAGCGTCCGGATCTCTATTACGCGGACCCGTGCTTCTGGTTTGATCACTGCAAGCGGCGCTATTCGCGGCGGGTGGCG
>JBFXAM010000176.1:0-6384 GCA_050184295.1 Phycisphaerae bacterium
GGCGGAGGCGGAGGCGGGGGTGCGGCCGCCTCCTGCTTCTTCGCCTTCATGATCCACCCGAGGAATTTCACGATGAAGAGGAAGAGCGCCGCCGCGACGATGAGGAAGTTCAGAATCTCACCGAGAAAGAGCCCGTACGGAACCTCCTTCCCGTTGAGCACGAGTTTCCACCCTACGTAGCTCTGTTCGCCGGGCATGATCACGCTGATCAACGGCATGATGATGTGTTTCACGAGCGACTCGACGATCTTGCCGAAGGCGGCGCCGATGATGACGCCGACGGCCAGGTCGATGACGTTGCCCTTGAACGCGAACGCCTTGAATTCGTCCAGAAGGGAGAAGGCGCGCTTGGTCGGGTCGAGAGCGGAGATGGACTTCATCGGGTTCATCGTGGTTCCCCTAAGTGCCTGAGTTGCCAGCGTGACGATCGATCCGGCGCGCCGCGCGAGGCAGGCACGGCGCGCACTCGGGTTTCGCGCGGTTCGGCAAGCGGCGCCCAGTGCGCCCGCCCCCCCCCGCACGAATTGGGCGAATCGGTTGAGCATCAGCGAGACATTTTGGCCGAGCGCGCCGATCCGCGACAGCCCAGGCCGCGCCGATTTGCGATGAGACGAGTCGGCCGCGGCGACCTCCGGCACGACGACAACCCGGCGCGTCGGCGCGATGGCGAGGGGGGAACGGGTGACAGTCGCCCGCGCGTGGCGCACGTCTCGCCACGAGTGCTGTCCGGCAAATGATCGCGCGCGAGTGTGCAGCGTGGCAGGCAGTGCCGCGGATTCCGTCCGCGGTATCTGCGTCGCCGCTGCCGACACGCCTAGATCACGAAGGCGAATGCCGGTCCAACGGTCGCATCGAGGTTGACGCAAACTCCGGCGGCAGCGAACGAGGTGCGCCTGGGTCTGCGGCCGTGGTCACCGAGTGGCATTCCGTGGCCGGTTCAGGACGGACTTCGCCGCATCGGGAGGCGCTCGCGGCGGGGCGTGGGTGTGGGCGTGGCGGCCGTTCTTCGCCGCAGTTTCGGCCACCAGAGCGTGGTTCGCGGATTGGGATCGCCACGCGCGCTCCACACGCCGCCGCTGGAACGCGGCGGATCGGCGGGCGCGGCGGCGCAGTGCGCAAAAAGAAGCGAGCTCGCGGATTACGGCCGCGAGCTCGCTTGAGAGTCTTGAGAATCGCCGAGTCGTTTTAGCGACGGCGGATCAGCATTCCGAGGCCGGCAAGAATCAGACCGGCGGTGGTCGGCTCGGGAACCGCAACGCCCACGCCCGTCTCGCCCGAGTACCCGGCGCCAAGCGCCAGATCGATCGGAGCGCGGGGGTCGTAGAGCGGCGGAATCCAACCGGCCGGGGCATCGACAAAGTCGAGGTGCCCGCGCATGACGCCCGGCTGCCCAATGAGCTGGAACTGCTCCGCGATGAGGCCGCCGACGACAGTGCCGGCGCCTTCAAGGACGTAAGCATCCCAATTCGAGTAGCCGTAGAGCGAAACGTTGGCCAGATCGAGCGCCCAGAGCAGGCCCGGTGCCCCACCACCGATGCCGGGGATGATGCCAAAGATCATGAGATCTGGCGCCCCGGGGGCGGTGTTCAAGCCGGTACCCGTCAAGCTGACATCCAACGTCGAAGGAGCGCCGACGTACGGCGCATCCTGACCCGTGAACTGCACACCCATGACGAGGTCGCCGCCGAAGAGGCCGGCGAGATCGAACACCGGGATGGCGGCCGGGCTCGGCCAAACTGGCCAGTAACCCGTCACCTCGCCGTTGGCCGGGCTGGCTGTGTAAACCAGCGTGTCAGGGGCCGCGCCGTTCGTGCGATACTCGGGAATCGGTTCCGCGTTGAAGCCGCCAAAATTGATATCGTGATCAAAGATGGTCGGCGTCAGCGGAGCCGCGAAAGCTGCCGCGCCGCTGAATGCGGCCGCAGCACCGAGTGCAACGAAACGTACTTTCACGAATCCTCCTCCTTCAGAACCGTTTGTCGGCCCGCCCGAGCTTCGAAGACGAAGCTCAAACGCCCGACTGCTTCCATGTCGTACCGAGCGGAACTAAAGCGTTGGAAGCCGCGGTAGGAAAGGCTGCCGCGTTGCGCCTCCACGCGCCGCGACACCTACTGCAACCTCCTCCTCCACCACACACTGCCGAACAAACCGAGGCTAGCGCACGGCGTTTCCGCCGCGCACTTGTCCTGCGGAGTTACTCGACGAGCGGCATAATAGCACGCCCGATTCGGGCCCGTCAACTGAAATTTTCCCGTACACGGCGAATCCGCGAAAAAAGGTGCCCGCGGCTGAGGCGCAGTTCACGTCCGAATATCGCCGGTTGGCGACATTTGTCGCGTGGCGCGCACCAACCGGGTCGGCGAATTCGACGGTAAGTAGTTTGAATTAAGCGAGTTAAGGAGAACCCGACGATCGGCTACTTCTGGCGGTACACGATGCGTCCACGCTTCAGGTCGTACGGAGAAATCTCCACCGTTACGCGGTCCCCGGGGAGAATCCGGATGAAGTTCTTTCGCATTTTCCCGGAGACGTGCGCCAGAATCTCATGCTTGGCCGAACCCATCTCGGCTTCCAGCAGGAACATCGCGTTCGGCAGCGCCTTGACTACCACCGCGTCGAGTTGAAGTGCATCTTCCTTGGTCGACAAGCAGAATCCTTCACTGTTGAGCGCCGCGTGTGCTTTCCGGCACCAGCTCGACGGAGACAAGCGCGGTCGCACAAGGCTCAAACCACCGTCCGCCGGCGAACCAGCACCGGTCCGACCCTTGCCTCGCCAGCAACCCCGCACTGCACGGAGTCCGCTCGCTGCCAAGCGCCTTGTCATCGCCGCGCCGGCGGCGCTCGATCCAAGGCTGTCATGGTACGCGGGCGCCGCGCGCCGGTCAACCGACGCGGCCGCCCGCGTGGTGCGTCAGTTTAGTGAAAAAGTGGATTCGAAAGCGTGGTACGGGCGTCTCGCCCGTGTCTGCCGCATGAACGGGCGCGACGCCCGTACCGCCCGGATCAAACTGACCCACTGCCGCCGCCGGGCTCGCGCCGGTGCGTATTCCGAACACTGCTACGATGCCGGGCCTGTAGACGCGGGCCGCCGCACATCTGGATGCGCGACGGTGCGCGACGAAATCAGCGCCGCACCTGCGCGGCGCGTTCGGGCGGCACGCCGTTGCAACCTGACCGCACGTGACGTACGCTCTCTTGTTCCTTCGCGGCGCGACAGGCAAGGTGCGCGAGGGAACAGCCAAGCATCGTGGAGAGGTGCCCGAGCGGCTGAAGGGGCTGGTTTCGAAAACCAGTGTACGGGTAACCGTACCAGGAGTTCGAATCTCCTCCTCTCCGTGCTCCCCCCCCCGCCGCCGGTCCGTGCAGACGGGTCGGCGGCGGACTTGTTGTGTGACGGAGCGCAGCGCGTGAAGACGCCCGCATCGATTCCGTTGCGCGTCGTGACAAGGCGACGTCGCCGGCTGGGCTGGTGGACGGTCGTCATCGGCGTGGTGGTCGTGTTCGCGGTCGTTCACCACGTGTACCGCTGGGCAACCTTCGTGCCGCCCACGGTGGTGCGCGCGATGATCCGCAATGAACTGGCCGCGATTGCACAGGTTTTTGCCGTGTATCAGCAGGAGTTCGGCGCGCTGCCGGAGCTTGCCACGCTGGAACGCATGGGATGGGTGACGCGCCGCCAGCGGCGCCCGTTTCAGGCGGTCGTGTATCGCGATCCGGACGCGGCGGATCGCCCGCGGCTGGTGGTGGTCCAGCGGCTGGCGAGTCCGCTGATCCACAAAGGCGAGCCGACGAGCGAACCCGGCGACCCGGTCGACCGGGATCTGCCCGCGGTGCGGGTGGTGATGTTCGAAGATCTGCGCGTCGCCGAGGTCGACGAGGCCGAGTTTCAACGTCAATATGTGCCGCTGCTGCGTGCCCCGCCGGTTGCGGATGAGAAAGCGGAGTAGCGACCGCAGCGGCGCCGATTGGATTCCTTTCACACGAGTTTGCGATGCTCTACGACATCACGCCCGCGATCTCTCCGCGGCTGTGCGTTTGGCCCGCGGACACGGCGCCGCGGCGCGAGGTCTTGCTCGAGCAGCGCGCCGGCGCCAACGTCACGCTCTCGACGCTGCATGCCACCGTGCACCTGGGCGCCCATGCGGACGCGCCGAATCACTATGGCGTCGACGCGCCCTCGATCGAGGCGCGCGCGCTCGATTACTACCTCGGCCGCTGCCAGGTGATGCACGTCGCGCCAGCGCGCGGCACGCGGATCACGGCCGCGATGCTCCCGGCAGAGATCGCGGCCGAACGCCTGCTGCTCGCGACGAATACGTTCCCCGACCCCGAAAACTGGAACAACGATTTCGCGGCGCTGGCGCCCGAGTTCGTCGACCACTGCCACGCGGGCGGCGTGCGGCTGATCGGCATCGACACACCCAGCGTCGACCTGATGGACGCAGCGGACTTGCCGGCGCATGGGCGGTTTCTGAAGCATGACATGGCGATTCTCGAAGGACTGGCGTTGCGTGGCGTGCCGGCGGGTTTCTATGAACTCATCGCGCTGCCGCTTCCGCTGGTCGGTTTCGACGCGAGCCCGGTGCGGGCGGTGCTGCGGACCTTGTCGTGAGCGGTGCGATACCGAATGCGTCGGCGCCGCGAAACACGACGAGCGCGCGGCGCGCGGCCGCGCGCCGCGTGAACGACCCGAACGATGAGGCCCGCGCGCGAATCAGAAGGACGCGGACATGAGCTATCCATACGTGGTGCTGGGCGCCGGACGCCAGGGCGTCGCGCTCGCGTACGACCTGGCGCTGAATGGCGAGGCGGCGCGGATCACGCTCGCCGATGTCGAACTCGGCGCCGCGGAGCGCGGCGTTGAACGGCTGCGCGCCCTGCTGCCAAACACGCGCTGTGCCTGGACGGCGGCGCGCTGCGACGTGCGTGCGCCCGACGAGGTGCGACAAGTGCTGCGTGGCGCGGACGTGGTGATCTCGGCAGCCCCCTACCGATTCAACGTCGCGCTCACCGACGCGGCGTTGGCGGCCGGTGCGAGCTTCTGCGACCTCGGTGGAAACACCGCCGTCGTGCGCGAGCAATTGTCACGACACGAGCGCGCGGCGGGCGCGGGCGTTTCCATCGTTCCGGATTGCGGGCTGGCGCCGGGACTCGGAAACTCGCTCGCGGCACACGGCATCGCGACGATGGACGAGCCGCGGCACGTGCACGTGCGTTGCGGCGGGCTGCCGCAGGAGCGCGTCGGTCCGCTGGGTTACAAGCTGGTGTTCAACTTCGACGGCTTGATCAATGAGTACAGCGGTTTCGGTGAGTTTCTGCGAGCCGGGCGGCGCGTGCAGGTTCCGACGCTGACGGAAGTGGAGGAGATCGAATTCCCCGCGCCGCTGGGGCGCTGCGAGGCGGCGGTGACGAGCGGCGGCACCAGCACGTGTCCCGACACGTATCACGGGCGGCTCGAGTCGTTCGATTACAAGACCGTGCGCTATTCGGGGCACTTCGCGCTCGTGCGGGCGATGTTCGAGCTCGGATGTTTCGACGAGCGCGTGGTGCTGCGCGATCAACGAATGGTCGAGCCGCGCAGCGTCATGCGCTGCCTGTTCGAGGAACGGCTCGATTATCCGGATGTGCGCGACCTCGTGGTCCTGCGCGTCACCGTGGCCGGCCGGCACGGCGGCCAGCCGCGGACGGTGCAGTACGATCTGGTTGACCGGCACGACGACGCGACGGGATTCACCGCGATGGAACGGACGACCGCGTTTCCGGCGGCGCTGGTGGCGTACATGCAGGCCCGCAAGGTGATTACACCCGGGGCGCGGCCGCTGGAGGTGGCGGCGCCGGCGGAGGCATACTTCGGTGAGTTGCCGGCACACGGAATTCGCGTCTCGCGAAGTGTGAATTAAACTTCCGCCGCGGCATGTGCGACGCGGCGCTGCCGTGCATAGCCTGCCGCGCCAGGCGGCTGGATCGGCGTGGTCGCGCGGGGCGACCGCGCGACCACGCGCACCGGTCGCGGTCCTGCGCGTCGCGCGCGCCCGGGCGCTGTGCTCGGCGCACAGGAATCTGATCGCCGCTGCGGGCTCCGCCGACCCCGGTCCGATCGCGACGAGTGTCGTGCCTCACGAAAGCCGCGACGCATTGGAGCCGCGACCTGCATGTCGGGCGGCGGTTCCGCGCGGCGTGAAGACCGCGGCTCGGTCCGCGATCTGGTTGTTTCTTTCGCGGTACTCCACTAGTGTCACGAGTTATAAATTCGTTGCATAAGTGTGCTGCCACGGCGTTTGGCTTGGTAGGATTCGCTACCGGAGCCCGACGATGGCACGTGGACGACCGATCAAACCGTTGACGTTGACCGAAGTGGAACGCGAAACCCTGCAGCAGTGGGCG
>JBFXAM010000177.1:0-6378 GCA_050184295.1 Phycisphaerae bacterium
CGCGGGAGCGTGAAGCCGCGGCGGTAGGGCGGCGCGGGAGAGCTGCAAACACGACCGCACCGGGGCGCAGCGCGAGCTGCGCCCCGGTTGTTTTTTCGGCGAGATCACGCGAGTACACTGCGCGCGAAGTGATGAGTGACCACGGGGGCTCCGTCGCGTGAAGAGGCGCGGCGTCGCCCGCGGCGCACGACCGCACAGGCTGGCGTGGTGGCATCCGAAGCGGACGTGCGGTCACGGCCAGACATCGCAGATCAAACCGACTGCCGCCGGACTGTCATGTCATAATTGCGAACGAGCGAGATGTAGATGTAGTAAGCCAGCCCAAGGTACGCCGCGAGCGAGACGAAGCTCATGACCACGCGCACCATGCGGACCGTGGCGACTTCGGTCGCGCCGGGCGGTGTCGTGCTGGGCGGAAACATGGAACGCACATCGATCAGCGATGCGACGGCGGCGAACGGCGAGAACGGCCAGGTCACCGCGGCAACGGTCGCGCCGCCGCCGGTGAAGAGCGCCTGCGCGCAGCCCCATAGCAGCAACGCGCCACCCATGACAACCGCGGTGCTCCACATGACCGCCTGCACCGTCTTGCGCGCGGTCAGCGAGAACTGAAGCCCGACCAGGGCCGCGACGGCGCACACGCCGATCATTTGCAGAGGCACGACCAGCGCCGATTCGATGAGGATCGCGTTCGCGCCGCTGGCCGGCCTGGCAAAACCTGCGACGACGAAGATGACGATGGTGATCGTCGGCACGGCGATGAGCGGCAGCGCGAACCGCACAAGCCCCTGAAGCATGCCGGCGACGATGTAGCGGCTGGTGAGCGGCGTCGAAAGCAGAATCTCCATCGTCATCGATTCCTTCTCGCGCGTGAGCGACGAGGCAGCCGCGTTGGTGACGACCAGCAGGATGACGGCGAGCTCGATCCAGACGAGCGCGACGACCCACTCGCCGACGCTCGCCGGCTGAATACCCCACCAGCCGTGCATCGCCGCGTACAGCATGAGAACCGCGAGCGCGACACCCGCCACGAGATAGACGTAGCGGATGATCGAGCGCCCGCCGGCGGAGGCGCGCGTGGTGGCCTCGCGCCATGCGATGGGGTTACTCCAGACGCGGCGCGGCTTTCGGCGGCGCTCGCCGAGCGCCTGCGGAGCGAGAAACGCCTTGATGCGATTGAGGAGCGTGGCCTCGCCCTCGCGCGCCCCGGCTCGAACGAAGAACATACTGAGCAGGATCATGGCCACCGCGGCCAGCGTCGTGATCACCATGTAGCCGTATTGCGGCCGGGCGTAGAGCCACGCAAACGGCCAGCCGTAGTGCGCGACGTCGGAATACGCGGGCGCGGGCGTTTGTCCGGTGACGACGAGCAACGCGAGAAAGGGGTGGAGGGGCGCGACCCAGCTCATGCCGCGGCCGCTGACGAGCGCGCCTTGCGGCGATTCGGCGAGCGGCCCCCACGCGGAGAGCCCGTAGGCGCCGATTGCAATGAGATAAACCGCGATGCCGACGAAGAACGCGAAGATCGTCTTACGCGTGCCGACGGCGAGCACGCTGATGGTGATCGCCATCGCCCCGGTGACGAGCCCGGTGGCCGCGGCCAGGCCGAAGCTCTCGAACACCTCGCGGAGCGTGACGCCGCCGTAGATCATCGTGATCGCAAAGATCGGCAGGCCGCTGAGCAGGAGCACCCAGACGAAGTAGAGGCGGCTGAGGAGCGAGCCGAGCACGATCTGCCCGCTGCTGAGCGGCGTCGTGAGGAGGATGCTGTAGGTGTTGGCGTCCTTCTCCTGGGTGATGGCGGCGGCCGTGAAGACCGGTGCGATGAACGCCATCAGAAAGAGCTGCACGAGGCTGACCCACTTGAAGATCTGGGTCGATTCCTTCGCGAGATCGGCGAGCGAGACGTTGGTGCGGCCGAGCCCGGTGCTCTGGAGCGTGATGACGAGGAAGAGGATGCCGAGATAGATCCAGCGGGCGTGGAAGTGGCGCCAGCGCTTTCCGGCGGCGCTGACGACGCGGACGAGGATCGGATTGGCGGGGATGAGCCGCCAGAGCCAGAGGCTGATGTCGCGGAGGAGCTCCATCGGTTCACCTCGCCGGAACGCGGTCGTATTGAGCGAGGGTCAACGGGCCCACACGACCCGCCCCGCGTTCGCAATCCGGATGGCGCGATCCGCGATGCTTGGGCAGGAATCGCACCTCCAACCGCGCGTCACTCGGCGTCACTGCACGATCCCCTTCGTCAGCCGCATGAACGCCGTCTCCAGGTTCACCTCTTCCTGCTTGATCTCGTGGATGCGCAAGTCGTGCTGGATCATCGCGCGGGCGATGAAGCTGAAATCCGTGGCCTCGCCCTCCAGATTCAGCACGACCGCGCCGTTGCGAATCTCCGCGCTCTGCACTCCCGGCAACACGCTCAGCACCTGCCGCGTGCGCTCCTGGTCGTCCGGCGTCGCCACGTGAACGATGGTGCCGAGGCGAGCGCGGCGGACGGCTTCGGTCACGGAGCCCTGGAAGATGAGGTCGCCGCGCTCGAGGATGCCGATGCTGGTGCAGAGGTCGGCGAGCTCGGGCAGGATGTGCGAGCTGATGAGAATCGTCTTACCCATGCGGTGGAGCTCTTTGAGCAGGGCGCGGATCTCGATGCGGGCGCGGGGGTCGAGGCCGCTGGCCGGCTCGTCGAGCAAGAGCACCTTGGGGTCGTGCAGCAGCACGCGCGCGATGCTGAGCCGCTGCTTCATGCCGCGCGAGAGCGTGTCGACCAGCGCGTCGCGTTTGTAGCTGAGGTCGGTGAGTTCGAGCACGTCGCCGACGATCTGCGTGCGTTTCTTGCCGACGATGTTGTAGGCGCTGGCGAAGAACTCCAGGTATTCCTGCACGACCATGTCTTCATAGGCGCCGAAGAAATCGGGCACGTAACCGATCAGCGGGCGGATTTTCCGCGACTCGTAGCCCACGACGCAGCCGCAGACGCGCGCCTCGCCCCAGGTGGGCTGAAGCAGCGTCGCGAGAATCCGAATGGTCGTGGTCTTGCCGGCGCCGTTGGGGCCGATGTAGCCGAAGCACTCGCCTTCCTCGATGTTGAGATGGAGGTTGTTGAGCGCGACCAGCTTGCCGTAGCGTTTGGTGAGGTTGATGGTCTGAATGATCATGGAGCGACCCCCGCCGCGGCGCCGCGGACTTCGATCGGGACGCGGACGCGGAAGAGGCTGAGCCCGGCGCGTGAGCGCAGCGGTGCTTCGCCGACGTGGAGCGCCGCGGGCCCGGGCTCGTCGGAGAGCAGCAGCAAGACGCCCTGGGTCGTGGTCAGCCAGTGGGAGACGTCGCAGTCGACGAGCCCGGTCGTCGTCACCGCCAGCCCCAGTTGCTCATCGTCGTTCTCCGTGCAATGCAGATAGAGGTTTCGCGTGGAGAGCAGCAAGGCGGCGTCGGCGGCCGAGTCGCGCGCGGCGCCGAGCGCGGTCACCCAGATCCCGAGCATGCTGGCCCAGTCCTGATGAAGCTTGAACAGCGTCGGCAGCGCGGGCTCGCTCTGGCCCTCCGGGTTGCGGCTCCATGCCGCCCAGCTCGTGTCGAACTTCTCGTATTCCTTCTTGCCGAGGTCGACGATGCGTTCGCCGGGCGCGAGCGCCGGGAGTTCGAGAACCAGGACGTTGTTGGATGCCGCGACGTTCGCGCGTCCGCGGTAGTCGCGCGTGAGCAAGGTCGGGCGAAAGCCGTCGCGGGCGACGCGCGGATCGACGAAGAGAAGATAGCCGCGGAGAAGCCGCACGGTGAGGTCGTTCTTGATCCAACTGGCGGGTTCGACGCGACCGCGGGCGTCGACCGCAATCTGGGCGCGGATCGCGCCGCCGAGCTCGCCGCTCCAGTGGCCTTCGAACTGCTTGAGCGTGGCGCGGAGCGGTGCGTCGAGCAGCGTCGCGCGGGCGGCGAGACCCTCGTAGCGCTGCGGCGTGGCGTAGACGGCGGCGTCGACCGCGGCGCGCGTGAGCCCGCGGACGTAATTGGTCGGGCCGGGCAGGGCGAGGTCGGCGCGCGGCTGGCGCGCCGTGCGCAGTCCGAACCAGCAGTCGGCGCGGCCCGACGCGTCACCGGCCTGGGCGTCGACGAGGCACACCGAGTCGACGCGCGACGCAATCCCCTGGGCGAGCATCACCGTGAGCACGCTGAGGACGCTCGCGACGACCGCGAAGCCCGCGAACACGGACCACGACAGGTGGGTCAGCGCGTGTTTGCGCAGCCACCACCAGCTGCCGAGCGTCGCGACCGCGATGTAGCCAATGACGAACGCCGTTGCCGCGACGATGAAAAGTCCGCCGACCTGGCGGAAGTCGATTTTTTGCGTCAGCCGGTCGTAGAGTCGCTGGGCTGTCGGGGGCAGCGGCCGGTCGCTCTCGTTCTTGACGAGTTCGGGTTTGATGCGCGGCAGGTCGAAGAGCTCGCGGAGAAAGAGGTCGCCGGCGGTCGGGCCGCTCAGCTCGCGGATGCTTCCGGCCACGGTCACGACTCGCCCGGATCCGAAGTAGTCGATGGTGACGAGATTGAGCATCGGGCGGTCCGCGTCGCGTTCCCAGACGGTCACCGTGCCGCGTGCCGGCTGGGCCGACACGACCGCGATCGGCGGATCAAAGGCACGGTTCGTCAGGCTGCGATCGCCGAAGCGCTCAAAGAAGCGCGGAAGCGTGGTGACGGCGATGGTCCCGGCGGTGTCGGCCGTGGTCGGGGCTGGGGCGGGCGTCGCGGGCTTGAACGGCAGCAGCTCCGCCAGCGGGCTCTTTTGCACGCGCTGCCAGCTCGAACCGAGGCCGATCACGAATTGTCCGCCGGCGCGGACCCATTCGCGCAGCGCGTCGAGCTGGGCCGGCGATGCGCGGTCGGGGTTCGGCTCGTCCCAGACGATGACGTCGACGGATTCGAGCGCCCAGCCGCGCTCTGGCAGCTCGTCGCTGGGCGCGCTGCCGACGACGATCGGACGGTAATACCCGCGCTCTTCGCCGAAGATCGGCGAGTTCGGCTCCGTCCCCGTCCCGGCGAGTGTGCGCAGCCGCGTGACCGGCCGGTCGCTGAGATCGAGAATCAGCACGCGGTCGTTGCTGAGCAGGTCGACCGCGGGCAGCGGCAACCGCGCGACGAGCGTGCCGTCCTCGTCGTGGAGCGTCACGCGCGGCGTCTGGCGCGGCGCGCCCCCCGCGGCCAGCACGTCTTCATGCGCGATGCCATAACACCAGACGCGCTTGGGTCCGACCCCCGCGGTCAGGACAATGGGTTTCTCTGTGAAGGTGACGAGATCGCCATCCAGGTCGACGCATTCGACGCGCAACTCGCCTTGGAACTGCGTTCCGCTGGTGAGCGTGAGTTCGGTGAGAATGGGAATCCACTGACCCTCGCGCACGACATTGGGCGTCGCGGCGCCGGCGCGGAAGCCGAAGGCGGCGATGCGCGCGTCGATGTCGGAGCGCAGCGACTGGCCGAGCACGGGGCTCGTGAACGCGCACAAGGCGGCGGCGACGAGCATCACGCCGGCCGCGGCGCGGCGTCTGCTCGGCGAGCGCGACCCGGCGTCGTTGGACCATTCGAAGTGCGGCATGCGTTCCCGCGGACGCGAACCGGCAACCCGCACCGTGCAGCGCAGCACACCCGGCCTCCCGCGACAACAGCCCATCAGGCGCACGACGGCGTCGAGTTCGCGACTATTATACGTGACAAGCGACGAACGAGTGCGGTATCCTACCCGCCCTTCGCAAGGGGGACGTGACCCGTCGTAAGAAAGTGTCCGGTCGCGCGGTGTGCGCGTGGCGGCCCGCGGTCGGCGCCATCGCGCCGGAATTCAAGAGCGACGCACATCGTCGCGGGCGGTTCGTCCGTTGGGCGCCCGCACGAGTGACGGCGGGCGCGTGGGTCGCGCCCGCGGCGCCTCCGTCTAACGTGCGTGAGTGTGTGACCTTGTCGAGTCATGCCGTTGACATCCTGAATGAGCCGCACCCCACGCGGACCCTGCTGCGCCTGTCGACGCCGATGATCGGCGTGATGCTCTCGCGCATGGCGATGGGGTTTGTCGATTTCGTCATGGTGTCGCAGCTGGGGACCGCGGCCCAGGCCGCGATCAGCCCGGCCACGCTGTTCGTCTTCGCGCTCGGCTGCCTCGGGATGGGCGTTGCGCAAGCAGTGCAGACGTTTGTCGCCCAGTCGGAAGGACGCAACGAGCCCACGCGCTGCGGCGGATTCGCGTGGCAGACGCTCTACATCTCCGCGTGCTCGGCGGTGCTGTCCACGCCGCTCATACTCACGCTCGACGTGTGGTTCGGCGGCTTCGCGCGGTCGGCCGGGCACCCGCCGGACGCGCTGCACGAGGACGTGGCTTACATTCGCGGGGGG
>JBFXAM010000178.1:0-6306 GCA_050184295.1 Phycisphaerae bacterium
TGCGGGGGGGGCGCACGCCCGCGTTTCCGAGGCGCCCGTGCGCCGCCGGCGCCCCCGGCCGCACACCGCCCGGAAGCGCGGGCTTGCGCCCGCGGCTCCGATCGCCCCGCCCCGCCGCTGGCGCGGCGGGGTCTGATGGCGCGGCCCGCACGGGCCCACCGCTTGGCGCAGCGGGTTCTGACGGCGCCGCACATCAGACCCGCGGGTGCAGGCCCGCGACCGCTCAAAACCGCAGCGTCGTCGCAACATAGAAGAAATCGGAGTCGTCGGCGGGGCCGGTCTTCTGCGTGAAGTCGCCGGTCATGAAGTAGGAATAGCCGACCTCGAGGTCCATCCGCCGGTCGAGCGCGAAGCGCAGCCGGCAGTCGATTTCCTGGCCGATGAAGTCGGTGCTGTTGCCGAGCGGATCGCGCCGGCCGGTCGCGGTCCAGGCGTCGTTGTCGCTCGCGAGAAAGTACGCCGCATACGACGTGTCGAAGCGAATTCTCTCGTGCGGCTGAAACTCGAAGCGGGCCCGCGGCATGATGAGATTCGAGAGGTTGAACATCTCGAGTCGCGAGAGCACGCTGCTGGAGCCGAAGAGCTTGTCGAAGCGTTCGTTGATCAGGTCGGTCGGGTCGCGATCGCCGCTGGCGTAATGGCAACTGGCGCTGATGCGGGGCTTCCACTCGTGGGGGATGCGATAGCCGAGTTCGCCCCACCCGGCGAAGGCGCGTTGGTCGCGGTCGCCGTCCTCGCCGAACTGGTAGACGCCGGTCACGTCATAGTCGAAGCCGGTCGCGCCGATGGGTCCGTAGGCGCGCAGGCCGAAGGTGTGAATCTCGCGATCGAGGCGTGTCGGCAGGCCCTTGCGATCCTCGTCGAGAATGAAATAGAACGGCTCGAGCGTCACCACGTCTGACCACCCACGCCACGAGCCCACCAGCCCGTAGAACCAGCGCTCGTCGTCGGGCCCGTCGGGCCGGCGGAAGCGCACCTCGACCGGGGCGGCGGCGAGAAAATCGAGCTCCCACTTCGACTTCGGGTCGCCGGCGCGCAGACGAAACCCGTCGAACGCCGTGTTGTTATTTGCCCACCCCCCGCGCGCGAAGAGCCGATCGTCGAGCCACGAGAACGACAGGCGGCCGAATTGAAAGCGGAACGGCTGTCCGTCGCCGAGCGCGTCGGCGAAATAGAGCTCGCCATACGCCTGGAGGATGTCGTGCTCGTCGACCACGCCGGTCGTGTCCGGGAAGTCGCTGTTCAGAATACGCGAGTCGCGGAACTCAAAGCCGAGCCGCAGCGGGTCCGTGACCTCGCGGACGCCGATGTATCCGCGACTGCGCATGAGGAACGGGTCGTCGACGCCGAGTCGCGGCTTGCGATAGTCGTCGTCGCGGTACTCGTAACGCGTGCGATGGTCGAGGCCGAAATCCAGCCAGGTGAGCTCCTCGGTGCCGGGAATGCCGCTGCGACTGAGCGGGCGGGCGTAATCCGGCGGCTCAGGTTGAGGCACGCCGTTCCACGCTCGGGAGAGGAAGCGCGCGCCCGGTCCCGGCGCCGCGGGCGGTCGGGCGGGTGCGGTCGCGACGGGGGCAGGTTGGGTCGCGGCTGCGGCCGCGTCGTCGGCGTCGGTGGTTGGCGAGCTCGGTGCTGTCGCGGTGGCGCTCGGCTCCGTGCCGCCGGCGCCAGGGGCGTGGGTCGCGGTGACGTTCGCGGGCGACGACTGCCCGGCCGCTGGAACTACACCGACGAGCGCAACGGCGAGTGCCGGACCGATGAGAAAACCAATGTATCCCAAGCGCGACATGATGGGGGGCGCCTCGCAACGGGTTAGCACGTCATGAACGCGGCGTTCGGCTCTCGCTCGCGCTTTGAGTGACCACGCCGAGCGCGAGCGGGAGCGGGTGCACCCGGGAAAGCGTAACGCGTTCGCCGCCGCGTTGCACGTGCCCGCGCGCGGGTGACGATCCGCGGCGTCGACCGCGCGCGGCGGCTGCGCGTGTTCCGGCAACGCGGCAACGCTACCCGCCTGTTGACGAATCGGCGTTTTGCTACGCGGCGGCGAATCGGGGCAAGCGGCGCGTGAGGGGCCGCGGCGTCTGCCGGGGGTGGCGAGTGTTCGGGTTGCCGACCACATCGCGGACTGGGAGTCGCGTCTGACGGCGAAACGCGTGACCGCCAAGCGCGTCGGTCAAGTGAAGACGCGCGTCGAAGTCATCGTCAACGAGCTCGGCGCGACGCGGATCAGTGAGCTCGCGCCGTCCGCGGTACTCGCGGCAATCGGCGAGTTCCGGAAGTTGAAGAGCCTCCAGACGTGTCAACACGATCTGCGCGCGCTCAAGCAGCTCCGGTCCAGCCCGCGCGTGTACCGCGGCGTGACGGCGACGATGACGTCGATGCTGGCGGCCAGAATCTGTTCGATCGCGTCCCACCCGGCATGCACGAACCGCGTCCGGTCGACGATTGCCCACGTCCCCGAGCGCACCCGCGTCGGAGCTCACGCTCGCGCCGGCTCCGACGCTGACGGTTCGTCGGCCGAATTTCAGTTCGACAAGCGCACGACGTCGCGAACGATGATGTCCGTGACCGGCACGTCGTTGAAGCCGTTGCTGGTTGTGGTCTCCACGGTTCCGATCTGATCGACGACGGTCATGTCGATGACGCGGCCGAAGACGGTGAAGTTCTGCGCATCGAGGAACGTGTTGTCGACGAGGTTGACGAAGAACTGCGACGTGGCGGAGTCGGCGTTGCCGGCGCGGAGGGCCATGGCGACGGTGCCGCGGATGTTGCTGAGCCCGTTGGGGGCTTCGCCTTCGATCGCGGGGCGCACCTCTTTTTCGACGAGACCGGGCAGATAGCCGCCGCCCTGGACGACGAACCCCGGTACAACGCGGTGGATGATGGTGCCGTCATAGAAGTTGTCGTCGATGTATTGCAGGAAGTTGGCGACCGTGTTCGGCGAAGCGCGGTTGTCGAGCTCGATCGTGAAGCTGCCCATCGTCGTGTCGATGCGGACGCGCGGCAGTTCGTTGGGGCCGGAGGTCGTGTCCCGCGTGATCGTGATGACGACGCGGTCGCGCGAGCTGCGGTTGGTGGGGTCGGTGACAGTGAGCTCGAATTCGATCGTGTTGACGGCGCCGGTCGCAGAGGAAAACGCGGGAGCGTCGAAGCTGGCGCGGGCGGTGTCGGCGTTGCGCAAAAAGACGCTCGCGCCGCTGGCTTGGCGCCACCGGAAGGCGAGGTTGCTTCCGGCGCTCGCGGAGCCGTCGAGGGTGACGGCTGCGAACTCGCGGACGGAGCGGTCTGCGCCGGCGCGAGCGATTACGGTTGCGCTGGTTCCGCCGCCGGTGCCGAAATCGAACGTCGAGTCGCGCGGGAACTCGGGGTCGGCGTTGATCTGGACGCTGACGTCTGCGAACCCGGTGTCGCCGGCGGTGTTGAACGCGGTGACGCGAAAGGCGAGCGTGGTGGCCTGTCCGACGGAGGGGGCGGCGAAGCTGGCGGTGGCGCCCGTTCCGTTGTTGACGCGCACGCCGGGTCCTGCGGTCTGAATCCATGAGAACGAGACGACGCCGCCGTCGGCCGCCACGAGCGTCACGACCGCCTGAAGCGTGACAGCCTCGCCAAAACCGGCGCTGGCGACGGACGCGGTCGCCTGCACGCCAATGGATCCGCGTCGGGGAGCGTCGGTGGCGTTTCCGGCCTGGAACTGGGGGCAGCCCTGCGGCAAGGTCTGTGCCAAGGTCGCAGTTGCAAGTGTTAACAGGGTAAGACGTAACATTCGGGCGGCTCCGGGATCGCCGTGCCGGAAGCGGTACGTCGGCTCCGCGGCGCAGATATCCTATCGGCGTGCTGAGTGGGGCTCAATCGCCTCGCGAAAAGGGGGTAGTGGGTCAGCTTCGTGAAAAAGTGAGTTTGAAAGGGTGGTACGGGCGTCTTGCCCGTGTGTGCCGCATGAACGGGCGAGGCGCCCGTACCACCCGGATCAAACTGACCCACGACCCGAAAAGGGAACACGGACCCGGGAACGAGCGTCAGTGACGTGCGAAGCCGGGCGGTTGGACACCGGCGGGGGCGCGCGACCCAGCGCTCTACCGCCGATCTTTCCGTAAAATTTTGTTCTATAATAAGTTATGATGCGTTGTTCACTCATCGTCGTCCGCACGGGCTTCGCGGTACTCGTCCAGCCAGGCCATCTGGATCGCTTCTAACTTTGCTTCGTTGCTTGACTTAGGATCGTCGCGAAAGCCCGGCAGCGCGACCACCCAATCGTGCAGGTCGGTGAAGCGAACGGTGAGCGGATCGAGCTCGGGGAATTTCTCGTGCAGCAGAATCGCCAGGTCTTCCGAATCGGTCCACTTCAGCGCTCCCGACATGACGTGACTCCCGATCCAGGGCCCGCCGCCGCGACCACGCGCGCCGCATTCGCGACCCGCCACCCGAAAGAGCATACGCGCGCCACGGGCGCGCGTCACGGCCGAGGCGGGCGAATCGATCGGGCGCTGGGTTTCGCCGGCGCGGCCCGCCGGTGGGTGACGGTCGTGTTCGAACAAACGCGGGGGATTGGAACCCGGCGCGAAGGAAGCGGCGTGGGGCTAGAATTCGTGAGGGGCGCGCGGCGTCGCGCTTCTATCATGAAGGAGACTTGCGCATGATCCGGTCGCTCTTTGCGCTGGCCTGTCTCGGGCTGCTGGGACTGTTCGCGTTCTTCTACTTCAACGACGGCTCCGGGCGGGCCGCGAAAGAGCGTGCGCTCGACGCGGCACGGCACGTCGGCGACACGGTCAAGGACGAGGGCATCGCCCTCGCCGTGCGTACGCGGATCACGTCCGTCTTCGGCTTCGAGGCCGGCCGCTTCTTGCAGGTGTACTACAACGACGGCCGCGTGCTGGTGTACGGGCTCGTACCGCCGGAGGTGACCGCGGAGGCGCTGGCGGCGGACGTGCGGCGCGTACCCGGCGTGCAGGACGTCGAGGTGCTGGTGCACGCGCGCCCGGCGTACGTGACGCCGCTGAAGCCCACCGATGCGACGCCCGCGACTGACGCGGCCCCCGCCGACAAGCCCGGCTGATCGCGCGCCAGATGGGGCCCTGACCGCGTTGGCGAGTGCGTACGCAGCGGCTATCATCGGCGGCCCTGCTTTGAGGAGCGTGTTGCGTCGCATCCGGTCGACACGGTCGGGCGATATGCGGCGGCCAGGAGATCGATATGTCGCACATCATCGCCGAGCCGTGCATCGGCAC
The DNA here is from genome assembly GCA_050184295.1 of Phycisphaerae bacterium. Taxonomy (GTDB): domain Bacteria; phylum Planctomycetota; class Phycisphaerae; order UBA1845; family Fen-1342; genus JBFXAM01. The sequence goes on from JBFXAM010000178.1 coordinate 5,226, forward strand.
CAAGGATACGGCGTGCGTCGATGTCTGTCCGGTGGACTGCATTCACCCGCGGAAGGACGAGCCGAACTTCGGCGGCGCCGAGCAGCTTTACATTGACCCGGACACGTGCATCGACTGCGGGCTCTGCGTGGACGAGTGTCCCGTGAAGGCGATTTTCACGGAGGACGACCTGCCCCAGCAGTGGAGCAAGTACGTGCAGATCAATAAGAGCTTCTACGAGAAGTGAGCGGCGCGCGTCGGGCGCTGCGCGCCCGCGACGAGCGGGCCGGGCGGCGCAAGAGGGCCTGCGCGTGCGCGTTCTGAACGTGGTGGGGTCGCTGCTGCTGGGCGGGGGGATCGAGACGGCGCTGCTGCGCATCCTGCGCGCAGCGCCGCGCGACGGGATCGAAATCGACTTCTGCATCTCCGGGCCGTCGGCGCCTACGTTGCATCATGAATTCGAAGCGCTGGGCTGCGGCGTTTGGGCGTGTCGACAGGGGCGCGACCCGTTCGGGTACATGCGCCGCTTCAGACGCGCGCTGCGTACGCGGCCGGCGTATGACGTCGTGCATGCACACGTGAGCAATTTCAGCGGACCGGTGCTGCGCGCGGCGCGGCAGGCGGGTGTGCCGCGGCGGATCGCGCAGTATCACAACCTCGCCGTCGGACACGCGAACGATTGGCTGCGACGGATGGTGGAGCGCTGGCTGCGGCGGATGGTGCTGCGCGAGGCGACCGGCATCGCCGCGATCACCCAGGCCGGCCTGCGGCACTGGTTTCCCCGAGAACACGAGCACGATCCGCGGATGAGCGTGCTCCGCTACGGAATCGACGTGGCCGAGTTCGCGGCCGCGGCGGGAGAGCGCGACCCGGTGCGGCGCGAGCTCGGCGTGCCGCAGGATGCGCCGGTGTATGGCCACGTCGGACGCTTTGTCTGGCAGAAAAACCACGCCACGCTGATCGAAGCGGCGGCGCGGATCGCGGCGCAGGAGCCTGCGGCGCGATTCCTCCTGGTCGGCGACGGCGCGCTGCGGGGCGAGATCGAGCAACAGGCCGCGGCGCTCGGCTTGCGCGAGCGCGTGATCTTCACCGGCGTGCGGCG
>JBFXAM010000179.1:0-5527 GCA_050184295.1 Phycisphaerae bacterium
TCGTGTGACAACGTCATCGATTGCCGCCCCCGTCAACTCCCGCCCCGCAAGGTCGGTCAGGTGTCGATGACTCATCAGTGGCGACTTCAACCTCGGTGCGCGCACATCGACCACGAGATCAACCGCCGCGCAAAGCCGCACCACGCGGTTGAACCCCAGTTCCTTCAGCTTTCCGGACTCGAGTGCCGCGAGCGTGGATCGGGAAACCCCGGCGGCGGTGGCCAGCTGCGGCAGCGTCAGCCGTTTCTTTCGCCGGCGCTCACCGATCTGTCGTCCAATCGTGTAAAGATTCACTCGTCCAATATATTGGACTGCTCGCAAAAAGTCCAATATATTGGACTGCCGCGCCCTGCCGCGTCACTTGCCGATGCAGAAACCCGAGAAGATCGCCCCGAGCAATTCGTCGCTCGACACGGCGCCCGTGATCTCGCCGAGCGCCTCGTGCGCCTGGCGCAGTTCCTCGGCGACGAGTTCGAACGCGGCGCGATCCGCGAGCCGCGCCGCGGCCAGTTCGAACAGGCTCTGCGCGCGGGTGAGCGCATCGAGGTGCCGGCGGCGCGCCGAGAACACGCCGCCCGCGTCCGCCTGGTAGCCCGCCGCGGACTTCAGCTGCTCGCGCAGCACTGGCAGTCCCTCACCAGCGGTCGCTGAAACAGCCACGATCGGCAGATTCGCAAGCGGCGGCGCCGGGTGCGCCCCGGGAAGATCGATCTTGTTCCACACGACCAGCGCCGCGGTCCCCGCCGGCAATTGTGCCTGCTCGTCGTCGCCAAGACCGAGCGTCGCGTCCACGACGTACAGCACCAGGTCCGCGCGGCCGATCTCGGCGCGCGCGCGGCGCACGCCCTCGATCTCCACGACGTCCGCGGAGTCGCGCAGCCCCGCCGTGTCCACGACGTGGATCGGCAGCCCATCCACGTGGATGCGCTCGCGCAACACATCGCGGGTCGTGCCCGGAACATCCGTGACGATTGCCGCGTCGAACCCCGCGAGTGCGTTCAGCAGGGAAGACTTGCCGGCATTCGGCCGGCCGGCGATCACCACCTGAAGCCCGTCGCGCAACGCCCTGCCCTGCCGCGCCGATGCGCCGATGGCGGCAAAGCGCTCCGCGATCCCGGCAAGCCGCTCCCGGACCTCGTCGCTCGCGAGGAATTCGGCATCCTCGTCGGGGAAGTCGATCGCCGCCTCGACAAACACGCGAAGCTCCATCACGAGCCCCGCAAGCTCCCCGACCTCACGCGAGAATTCGCCGGCCAGCGAGCGCAGCGCGGCGCGCGCGGCCTCGGCGGATCCCGCATCGATCAGGTCGGCAATCGCCTCTGCCTGCGCGAGGTCGAGCTTGTCGTTGTGGAACGCGCGCTCGGTGAACTCCCCCGGCCGCGCCATGCGCGCGCCGAGCTCGATGGCGCGAGCGACCAGGAGGTCCATGACCATGGGCCCGCCGTGGCCGTGCAGCTCGAGCACGTCTTCGCCGGTGAAGGAGTACGGCGCGGGAAAGAAAAGCGCGAGGCCCGCGTCGATGGCGCGTCCCCCGGCGTCGGCGAAGATTGCGACGGTCGCATGGCGCGGTACCGGGACCGATTCCAGCATCGCGGTGGCGATCGTGCGGGTTGCCGGGCCCGAGACGCGGACGATGCCGATGCCGCCGCGGCCCGGGGGCGTGGCGGGGGCGACGATCGTGTCCTCTCGGGTGGCCATCGGCCGCGAGTATACGAAGCGGCGGCGGCCGCGCTCAGCCCGTACGCTGCTTCTTCGCCTCGGCCTCGACCACGCGGTTGATCTTCCACTGCTGGGCGATGGACAGCGCGGTGTTCGTGAGCCAGTACAGCACGAGGCCCGACGGGAACCACATGAACATCACGGTCATGATGACCGGCATGAAGGCGAACACCTTGGCCTGCACCGGGTCCGGCGGCGTCGGGTTCAGCTTGAACTGCAGGAACATCGCGCCGCCCATCAGGATCGGCAGGATGAAATACGGGTCGCGCGACGACAGGTCCTGGATCCAGCCGACGAACGGCGCCTGGCGCATCTCGACACTCTCGAGCAGCACCCAGTAGAAGGCGAGGAAGAACGGGATCTGCACCAGCACCGGCAGGCAGCCCGCGACCGGGTTGATCTTCTCGCGCTTGTAGAGCTCCATCATCGCGCGCGCCTGCGCCTCGCGATCGTCCTTGTGGCGCTCCTGCAGCGCCTTGAGCCGCGGCGCCACGGTCTTCATCTTCGCCATCGAACGGCCGCTCGTTTCCGACAGCTTGTAGAACACGAGCTTGATCAGGAAGGTCACGATGATGATCGTGAACCCCCAGTTGCCGACGAAGTCGTAGATCTTCGACAGCAGCCAGAACAGTGGCTGCGCGAGGATCGTCAGCAGGCCGTAGTCCGCCGTCAGTTCGAGTTTCGGCGCCGTCGCCTTCAGCTGGTCCTGCAACTTCGGCCCGACGTACAGCTTCTCCGCGAGTTCGAGGCTGCCGCCCGGGGCAATCGTGTGCGCCGGCCCGACCACGCGCAGCAGGTAATCGAGATCCTTGACGCGCAGCTCGTACTGGTAGGGCTGCCCCGCCGCCGGCACGATTGCCGCGACGAAATGGTGCTGCATCGAGGCGACCCAGCCGCCGGTGATTGTGCGCGACAGCGCGCTATCCTCTTCATCATCGAGCTTCAGCTTCTGATAGCTCTCGCCGTCATAGTACGCGGGACCACGGAACGAATACGTTTCCGGGTCGAACATCGAGCGTTCCGTGCCCTGGGAGTGCCGCAGGAACTGCGCATAGGACGCCAGCCGCACCGGTTCCGCGCGCGCGTTGACGACGCGGTAAGCGATGTCCGCCGCATAAGAGCCGCGGCGGAACGTCAGGGTCTTGGTGACCGAGAGCCCCGCGCCGTCCGTCCAGGTCAGCGGCACCGCGAGCGTCGCGGCGCCGTCGGCCAGGCGGTATTCGCTGGCGCCGGCGCTGAATGGCGCCAGGTGATTCGGCTCCGCACGCCCCGCTTCACCGCTGGTGAGTCCCGACTGGAACAGGAACTGGGTCTCCGCCGCATCCGTGTTGAAGAGACGCATGGGCGTCGCCGGATCGTCCTTGTGGCGCGGATATTGCAGCAGGTCCGCGCGGACGAGTTCGCCGCCCGCAAGGCGCAGGTCGATGTCGAGCACGTCGGTGACGACGTGGACGCGGCCCGCCCCGGCGCCGGCCGGCGCGGCGGCTTCCGGGACCTGGGGCGCGTCGGCCCCGGGCAATGGCCGCGCTTCACCGGCAACCGCCGGCAGCTCGCCCGCGAGCCCGTTCGCGCTGTTCGTGCCGTTTGCCGGCGCGGGCGTCGCGGACTCATTCGCCGGCGCGGGCGCCGGCCGCGCCGAATGGTCCTTCGTCCACGCCATGAAGTTGAGATAAAGGACGAACAGCAGCCCGGCCCATAACAGGACGCGCGGATTGTTCATGCGTGCGGCACCGGGTCGTATCCTGCGCCGCCCCAGGGGTGGCAGCGGCAGATGCGCCGCAGCGACAGCAGGCCCCCGCGCCAGGCGCCGTGATTTTCGATCGCCTCCAGCGCGTAGGCGGAACAGGTCGGGTGATAGCGGCAGTTGCCGCCGAGCAGCGGGCTCAGCAGCCACCGGTACAGGTGGATCGGCCACTGCAGCAGCTGCTTCATCGCGCGGCCCGGATTTCCTGCCACAGGCGCCCGAGACTCGCGAAGATTTCGCGGTTCGCCGCGGCGCGTGCCGCCGCGCGCGCGGTCACGAACACGTCCAGCGCCGGCAGTTCCTGTCGATGCATGCGGAATGACTCGCGGATCAGCCGGCGCAAGCGGTTGCGGGGAACGGCGCCGCCGATCGCGCGCACGCTAACCGCCATGCCGAGCCGGGCCTCGCCCCGGTCGTTCGGTGCGCATTGCACCAGGAAGAATGCATCGCCATGCCGCTCGCGCCCCTTGCGCGCGCGATCGAACTCGGCGGCGGTGTGGAGCTTTTGGCCGGCCCGCAGTCCCTGGCGCCCTGACGTAAGTTCACTCGTCAGCGTTTTTCGGTGACGGCCAGGCGCTTGCGGCCCTTGGCGCGGCGGCGCTTCAGGACCTGCCGGCCCTTCCGGGTCGCCATGCGCGCGCGGAACCCGTGTGTGCGCTTACGCTTGATCTTGCTCGGCTGGTAGGTCCGCTTCGTGGCCATGGTCCCAAACCTTTGAAATTAAAGGGGCTACAGATGTCGGCAAAGGGCGGCAAGGTTACGGAGCCGGGCCATTCCTGTCAACCGCGCGGGCTGTGGATAACTCTGGCGTGGTGGCGTTTGCGGCCGTAGACTCATCAGCGATTCCAGGGATGAATTTTTCAGCGGGGATTGGCTCGTGCAGGGCTCGCTTTGGCACCACTGTCTGCGTCAACTCGAGAACGAGGTGCCGGAGCAGCAGTTCAACACCTGGGTCCGCCCGTTGCAGGCCGTGGAGCGCGACGGCGCGCTGCACCTGCTCGCCCCCAACCGCTTTGTCGTCTCCTGGATCGAGACCAACCTTTACGGCCGCATCGAGCAACTGGTTGGCGCCGCCGGCAACGGCGCGGCGCCGCGCCTGACGCTTGGGGTCGGCTCGCGGCCACCCGACGCGCCCAGCCCCGAAGCCCCCGCGGCGGCGGTTCCGGCACTTTCCGCAGCGCGCCCGCGCCCGCCGCCGGACATCGGCAGCCGTTTCAACCCGGATTTCACCTTCGCGACCTTCGTGGAGGGCAAGAGCAACCAGCTCGCCCGGGCCGCCGCGATCCAGGTCGGCGAGAATCCCGGCCGCGCGTATAACCCGCTTTTCATCTATGGCGGCGTCGGGCTCGGCAAGACCCACCTGATGCACGCGGTTGCGAACCTGATGCGCCAGCGCCACCCGGGGGCGCGCATCGCCTACGTGCACAGCGAGCGCTTCGTCAGCGAAATGGTGCGGGCGCTGCAGCACAACACCATTGCCGAGTTCAAGCAGACCTACCGCACGCTCGATGCGCTCCTGATCGACGACATCCAGTTCTTCGCCGGCAAGGACCGCTCGCAGGAAGAATTCTTCCATACGTTCAACGCGCTGCTCGAGGGCCAGCAGCAGGTGATCCTGTCCTGCGACCGCTATCCAAAAGAAGTGGACGGGCTCGAAGAGCGGCTGAAATCTCGCTTCGGTTGGGGCCTGACGGTCGCGATCGAGCCGCCGGAACTCGAAACCTGCGTGGCGATCCTGATGGCCAAGGCGCAGGCCGCGGGTGGCGAATTGCCCGAGGACGTGGCCTTTTTCATCGCAAAGCGCATCCGTTCGAACGTGCGCGAACTCGAGGGCGCGCTACGCCGCGTGCTCGCGACCTCGCGCTTCACGGGCCGCGCGGTCACGCTCGAGCTCGCGCGCGAAGCGCTGCGCGACCTGCTGGCGGCGCAGGAGCGGCTCGTCACGATCGAAAACATCCAGAAGACGGTCGCGGAGTACTACAAGATCCGCGTCGCCGACCTCCTCTCGAAGCGGCGCAGCCGCTCTATCGCCCGCCCGCGCCAGGTGGCGATGGCGCTGGCCCG
>JBFXAM010000180.1:0-5377 GCA_050184295.1 Phycisphaerae bacterium
GCTATCCCTCCAACAACAGCTCGTGATCAACCTGGCGCGGGTCGAACCCACGCTTCAGGAGGAGTTTGTCACCAATCTCGCGGCCCCGACGCGCGAGCTGCGCATCGTGACGCCGAGTGCCGCCCCGACGCTGAGCCAGCCGCTGCCGCCCAGCAACGCGGCGGCGGGACTTTCGTCGGCGTCCGAGTTCCTGGGGAGCGTGCGCTTCCCGGGCACGTTGTCGCCGGCGCAGCTCGCGGCCGGCCGCGCGGGGCGGGATACCGACGTGACCGCGGTCGGCACCAACCGTGGACAGGGTCTTGGGACCGGTGGTCTCGGGATTCTCGGCGTCCGGTTCCTCGGCGGCGGCGGGATCGGCGGCGGGCTTGGGCCTGGCGCGCTGGTGACGCCGCTCGGGCGCTGACGCGACGCCGCCCGGCGTTGCCGGCGACCCGCATGACACAACGGGTGCTTCGACTCGGTCTGTGAATTGCCGGCGGGTCCGCAAATCGCGCGTCGGTCGCGGCACGAAATCGGCCGCGGCGCGCCGGTGATGAGGCTACAATCGCGGTGCGGCGGGGGACCGCGCGGCCACCGCGACCGCGTGCCAGCGTGGCGATTCGATCCGCGGGTGTGCGAATTCATGTCGATGCGCGTTGCAATTCTCAGTTTGTGCACGGCCGCGCTGGCGATTGGCGGGTGCCGCACGCCGTCGCGTTCGCCGTCGCCGCCCCCGTCGAGCTCGTCGCCAGCTGCCGCGGGCAGCGCCGGTGTGCTTGCCAACGATGACGCGGCGCGATTGCATCGCCTGCTCGACGCGGAGAACCGCCGGGCGGCGCCGGACCCGGCGTTGCGACCGGACTATCGGCGCGGTGCGGGTGCGGTCGACCAGCCGCGCGCCACGCGCCGTTGATCGCCGCGCGGCGGGCGGCGCCGGGGCGTGGCGCATGCCCCCCTTTTTTTGTGAGCGCCGAACGGGGTTGTCGCTTTAGATGGCGGTGAGTGGGTGAGAGCCGTCGAGTGCAGAGCCGGCGTCGTAAGGACGGCAGCGGTGTGGCTGCTGCTGTCCGCCGGACCGCTCTGCGCCGCGCAGCCCGCGCCGCCGGCGGTCGGTGATGTGCCGCCCGTCGTCGACGTGCCGCCGGACGCGGAGCGCGCGGCGCTCGATCAAACGCTGGTCGACCTGGGCCTTGACGCCGGGGCGCTTGCGTTCGAGGACGGCGTGGCGCTGACCCGCGCGCTGTCAACGGGCGAGCGGCGCGCGGCGTGGTCGCGCGGGTTGCTGGCGCAGCACGGCGCCGCGCGGGCGACGAGCCGCGACGGGCTCGACCGCGCGCTGGCTTGGTTCGACGCCGCCGGCGGGCGTTGCGACGTGCTGGCGGACGCCGCAGGGGCTGATGCGCCCGTGCCGGCATCGCGCGATGCACGGCTGATGACGAGCGAGCAGTGGCGAGCGCTGGCGCAAGATGCGCGACGCGCTCGCGACGTCCTGCTCGCGGCGCACGAGGTGAACGTCGTGGCCGACGTGACGATTCGCGACGCCGGCGGCGAAGCGAAATCGAGTTTTGCCGCGGACCAGCCGGTCGAGATCGCGCTCGCGATCCGGTCGCGCGAGGCGGAACCGGCGATTTCGGCGGTCGCGGTGAAACTGACGCTGACCGTCGCGGGCGCGGCGTCGCTGACGCACGATTTTCCGAGCGTCGCGCTCGCCGGCGCCGCGGGTGAACAGTTGGTCTGGAATCTCGAGGCCGACGCGAATCGCACCCCAGGCGAGTGGAAGCTCGGCGTGAGCGTCGCGAGCGCGGACGCCGCTTGGCCGGCCGGCACTTCGGCGGAGCTGCTGAAACTGGCGGAGCCCGTGACGGCGGCGGTGACGATCACTGCGCCCGCCGTTGCGAACAACGGCGGCGCGGCGCCGGTCGTGCCGGTGGTGAGAACCGAGAATCTGTCGCGCTGGTCGATGGCGAACCTGCTGCGCGGGCTCGACCGGCCGGCGGAGCGCGCGGCGGTGGAGTGGTACCTCGGGTTGTCGCCGAACGCGCCGGCGGACCCGGCGAATTGGGCTCCGGCGGGAACCACGCCCTTGTTTTCGCCGGATCCGACCGTGCCCCTGCCGACGATCGGACCGTTTCAGAATCAGGGTGCGAGAGGTGCGGCGGGCTACCTGAACGCGGTGGCGCGACACAAGGCGAACCGCGTCCGATCGGAGGCCGAGCGGTTCAAGGGCGAACCGCTGAAAGCGCTCGCGGTACAGGTGCACGCGGATGGTGAGCGGTTCAATTTTGTGGGGTCTCCGGCGTTGTCGTCGTCGCCGACGAACGCGAAATATGACCTCGTGGTCGAACTCGTGCGTCTCGCGGACGGCGCCGTGGAAGGCGTCGCGCTGCTTCGAACGGGCGCGGTGGGCGCCGGCGAGTCGTATTATCGCGTCGAGTGGCTGGCGACGAGCCCGGACGTCGCCATGAAGCAGCGTCTGCAAGTGTTGGTGCAGCAGCAAATGCCCGCGCGGAATCGTGTGGATGTGCTGTTATGCCTGGATCGGGGCATGAAGTCCTTCCGCGAGGGAGCGCCGCAATGGCTCGGCGCCAGCAGCGTGCAGTTTACGCCGTTTGCGGCGTTTGAGCTTCAGATGCAGCCTGGCGACCAGGTGTTCTCCACGAAGCAGCGGCAGTTCCTCGAGGGTTTTCCCGGGGCGGAATAGGTGCAGCGGCTCGCGCTGTGCGGCGCCGCCGCCTAGCGCAGGACACAGCATGGGTGATCGACAGTTTCAGCACGACGACGCCACGCCGCAATTCGACACGCCGCACGCGGCGCGTCCATCGGCGGCGAGCCTGGACGCGTTGATGGGGATTCTGGCCGCGGCGGATGCCGACTCCGGGGCGCACCCGCCAGTCGACCTGAGCCGGCTGCGCGCCGTCGCGGAGCGTCGCAGCGGGGAGCCGTTTGGGCTCGAACCGGTCGGCGTGGAGTTGGTGCAGGCGGCGCTGCGCACGGGGCTCGGCGAGTCGCCCGCGGCCGGCGCGCCGGCGCTGGCGGCAGCGGTGGCGAAGACGCTGTTCGATGACGCGCGGGCGCGGGCCCGGTTGGAGCAGTTGTGGCACGCGCTCTGCGCCCAGGTTGAACGGCGCCCCGAGGGACAGGACTAGAGTCGATGTCGATCCAACGACCCGCCCTCACCGCCGAGCAAGCCGAGCTCATCACCGGCTGCCAGGGGCTGGTCTATAACGTGGCGTGGACGGTTCAGCAGAAGCTGGGCCGACGGCTGGAGCTGGACGAGTTGATCGGGTTCGGGCAGGTCGGCCTGGTCGAGGCGGCGCGGCGGTTCGATCCCGCGTGGGGCACGCGCTTTACGACCTTCGCGTATCAGCGGGTGCGCGGGGCAATCTACGACGGTCTCCGGAAACTGCCTTGGTTCGACGCCGCCGACTTCCACTCCGGCCGCTATCAGCGTGTGGCGCGCGAGATGGTGGCGGACCAGGAGGTGGACGGAGCCGATGGCGCGACGCTGGGCGAGAGCGCGCGTTGGCTGGTGGATACGAGCGTGAGCCTGTCGGCGGTATACCTGCTGACCGGCGCGGACAGCGACCCGACCGCCGTGTCCGATGCGCGGGCCCCCGCGCCCGACGAAGCGGCGATTCTGGTCGAGGAGCGGGCGCGGTTGCGCGAACTGCTGGATTGCCTGCCGCGCGAGTTGCGCAGCCTGCTGCGAATGGTGTACTTCGACGGTTTGAGCCTGACCGATGCGGGCGCCCAACTGGGCATGAGCAAGGTCAAGGCGAGCCGGCGACACCGCGAGGCATTGCAGGCACTGGCGGCGGGGCTGAGCCACACGCCGAATCCAGTTTGACGACGGCCTGTTCCGTGCCGCGGCGTGTGGTATGCTAACGCACACGGGTTCGGGTTGCGGCGTTCGTTGCGACCGGTGCGAGCAGCTCTCGGAGGCGCATGGCAACTTCGCCTATTCTTGACTTCGCGGCCTTGGCGCAACCGATCGCGGGCGATCACCCGTGTGGTCCGGATCTGCGCCGCGATCCGTCGCCGACCGCTCCTTATCGCATGCTCAAGGAGCAGCGGCGCGCGGCCCGGCAACTGGAGTCGCAGCTCACGTGGGACGACTCGGGCGCGGTTGAGCGGCCGGACTGGGGCGCGATCGCGCGCGAGGCGCCGGCCCTGCTGGCGAACGTGTCGAAGGACCTGGAGGTTGGGAGCTGGCTGGCGGAAGCGCTGACGCGCGTACACGGCTTCGCCGGTTTACGCGACGGATTGCGGGCGTGCCGCGAGTTGTGCAGCGCGTTTTGGGATGGGCTGCATCCGAATGCGCCGGCGGACGAACCGGACGACGACGAGGAGTTTCCGCTGCGCGTCGCGAGCGTGGCGGCGTTTGAGCACACGCTGGTGGACCCGATTCGCGCAATCTCGCTGGTCGAGTCGAGCGACGTCGGACCACTGGGTACCGCGCTGTATGAGCAGGCACAGTCGCTCCAGCGGAACACCAACCCCGACGACCGCGCCCGCCGGCTGGAGCAGGGGCTGGTCCCGCTCGACAAGTTCGAGAAGCTGGTGGCGGCGTCGTCGCGCGAGTTCTACGGCCGGCTGCTCGACGACGCCCAGGCGGCCCGACAGGAGTTGAAGCGCCTCGCCGACGTGATGACCGAGCGCTGCGGCGACCGCAGCCCGTCGCTCAGCACGCTCGCCGGCGCGTTGGACGCATGCGAACGCTGCATTCGAACGGTCGCGAAGGACAAGCTCGGCGAACGCGCCCGCGAGGGGTCGGCGGTCGCGGACGGCGGCGGCGAGATCGGCGCGGCGGCGCCTGCGACCCGCAGCGGACCGATCCGCACCCGTGAGGACGCGTTTGCGGCGATTCTGGCGGCGGCACAGTTCTTTCGCGACACCGAGCCGCACAGCGTGCTGTCGTGGCACCTGGAGGAGTGTGTGCGCTTCGGGCGGATGAGTCTGCCCGAACTGCTGACGGAACTGATCGGCGACTCGAGCGTGCGGGAGAACCTGTTCCGCCGCGTCGGGATCCCGTCCCCGAAGGACTAGAGGTATCTGTCGGCGGGGCGTTGCGCTCCGCCGCGACTTGCAGAAAGCGAGGGCTGAACCATGTCAGGCTCGATGCCGCACAAGATCACCCGGGTGCGCAAGCCGCGCGTGCACATTACGTACGATGTCGAAACGAACGGGGCGATGGTAAAGCGCGAGCTGCCGTTCGTGGTCGGTGTGCTGGGCGACTTTTCGGGTAACCCGACGGAGAAGCTGCCGCCGCTGCGCGACCGGAAGTTCGTGCAGATCGACCGGGACAATTTTGACCAGGTGCTGGCCAACATGAAGCCGGGGCTGAAGCTGCGCGTGGAGAACACGCTGCAAGGCGACGGTTCCGAGATGAGCGTGCAGT
>JBFXAM010000181.1:0-5234 GCA_050184295.1 Phycisphaerae bacterium
GCGCAGCACTTCCTTGTAGATGTCGCGCGACGTGACCGAGTCGTTCTGCGCCTCCGCCAGCTCGGCCTGAACGAGCTTCGCGTCGGTGTACTTCGGATCGCGCGCCAGCAGCACGTTCAACAGGGCCTGCGCCGCCGCGAAGTTCTTCTGCTCGATCAGCAGCCGGGCCTGCGCGAGCGCCTGCTCCGCGGTGAGCGTCGTTGACTCGCCCTGTGCCGGCTGCGTCGCGGGCGGCGTATCCGCCGGCGTCGGCGCCGTCTCCTGCGCCACGGCCGCCGCCGCGAGCCATGCGAGCGTCAAAAGCACCGGCGCCAGATTCTGCATGACAAACTCCTTCGGATCCGACGCGACGCGCCCGCGGCCGCCGCGCACCGTCGCGGCCGGACGCGTCAGCCGCGCTTGTGGACCAGGTATTGGCCGACCGCCAGGTACGTCAGCCCGCTGTTGTCGAACACATACATCGCCTCCTTCGGCCCCAGCACGATCGGCAGGCCGTGCAGGTTGAACGACGTGTTCAGCAGCACCCCGCGCCCGGTGTGCTGCTCAAACAGCTTCAGGATGCGGTAATACTCGGGGTTGTGGGGTTCCTCGATCACCTGCGCGCGAGCGGTCAGGTCGGCGTTGTGGACTGCGGCAATCAGGTCGCGGAAGTTCGGCCGCGTGTCGAAGGTCAGCATCATGTGCGGACTGGGCAGGTTCTTCGGGTTGATGAAGTAATCCTGCATGCGCTCGCGCGTCACCACCGGCGCGAAGGGCATCCAGAAGTCGCGCTTCTTCACCATGCGGTTGATGATCCGCACGATGTCCTGGTCCTTCGGGTCCGCCAGGATCGAGCGGTTGCCGAGCGCCCGCGCGCCGAACTCCATCCGCCCCTTGCAGCGTGCGGCGGGCTGTCCCGCCGCCAGCAACTTCGCGACTTCCGCCTCGATGTCGTCGTAGCGCTTCCACTCGTGCGAGCTGGCCTTCACGACCGCGGCGGCGTCGGCTTCCTCGACGTCGGGACCGAGGTAGATGCCGCCCAGCGGCGCCGTGCGCTCGTTCGCCGCTTCGCCGCCCTGCTGCACATACGCGTGCATGGCGATGCCCATGCACATGCTCTCGTCGCCGGCGGACGGCGCGATGCCGAGATACTCGACCTCCGGCAACTCCATCAGGCGCTTGTTCGCCTTCACGTTCATGAACACGCCGCCGGCGCAGCAGACCTTGTGCACGCCGGTCTTCTCGATCGCCGCCCGCACCAGCGTCTCGACGACGTCCTCGCAGAATAGCTGCAAGCCCGCACACACGTTGTCGAACCGCATCCCGCTGATGAGCCGCCGCAACCGCCGCGGATAGCAGAATGTCGGCTCCCACGTCTTGCGCTTCAGGCGCAGCTCGCGCGTGTCCACCGCCAGCAGCGAGTGAAACCGCTCCGCCGACTGCTGGGCGTATTTCGTCGACGCGTAGGGCGCCATGCCCATCAGCTTGTATTCGTGCTCCAGCGTGACAAAGCCCATCTGCCCCGTCGTGAACCCGTAGATCGAGCCGACCGAATCGGTGAAAGGCGTGCTCGCGATCTGCTCCATCCTGCCGTTCTCGGCCAGCCAGACCGTGCAGCATTCGAGATCGCCCATGCCGTCCATGGTGACAACCAGGTGCTTGCTGCGCGGATCCTGGCGCATGCAGAAATAGGCAGTCGCGGCGTGGCCGACGTGATGCGGATAACGCACCAGTTGCGACTCGGAAAAGCCGCCGCCGCGCGCCTCGGAGAGCCGCTGCTTCCAGCCGATGTCGGCATTGTTGCTGTAGTACGGATACCACGCCAGCAGCCGCCGCGCGAACCCCGCCATCGTTGCGTCGCGCTCCGCCGCGACCATCTGGTTCGTGCTGCGCAGTCCCGAAGGCGTTCGCCGCATCGTCACCAGCGCGACCTGTGCGACCTCGCGCGGCTCAATGCCCGCGAACGCCAGGCACGCCTTCACGGACGCCGCCGGCCAGCCGTAGAAGTTCTTCTGACCGACGAGCCGCTCTTCCTGAACGGCGTAGAGAATCTGCCCGTCGCGGAGAATCGCGGCCGCGGAGTTGTGGCCGTCGTGGACTCCGATCACATACTGAGGCATTCGCGTGTCGATCCTTCCACTAAGGCCTTGCGCCGACGGCGGGGCGCGCCGCAGCGGCCGGCGGCAAGGGCGCGCTCTCGGCGTCGGCGGCGATGCCCGCACCCGGACTTACATATCGGTCCCAAACGCCCAGCATCAAAAGCACGATCACCTGCTGCGCCCACCGCGCCGGCTCCAGCCCGTTCTCACGCCGTACAAGCCGCTCGAGGGCGCCGCGCTCGAACCGCTCGGCGAGCAGGCCCGAACGCGACAGGATAACGTCATCCCGCAGGGCGCGTAGGTCGGTCTCGAGCCAGCGGACGAGCGGAATTTCGAATCCGCGTTTCGGCGCCGCACGCACATCCCCGGGCAGGTAGCGCTCCGCGACCTTTCGAAGCAGCGGCTTGGTCTCGCGCCCGAACAGCTTGACGTGCTCAGGCAGCCGCGCCACCAGGTCGATCAGCACGTGATCGAGCAAAGGCGACCGGGCCTCGAGGCTGTGCTGCATCGTGCACACGTCGAGCTTCAGATTCAAACAGTCGATCAGCACCGTGCGCGCGTCCGACGCCATCATCCGATCGACGTAGCCCGCATCGCGAAACGCGGCGTGCGACGCGGCCGCGAAGCGCTCCGCCGGGAGACATGCCCGGAACCACTCCCGAGAACCGCACAGCGGCGCGAGCGCTGCCGTCCCGACCATGTCCAGGCTCCACATCAGGTAGCGCTGCACCGGGTCGTGTGACATACCGCGGACGATGCGATGGGCAAATGCGTAAGGCGTGCGAAAACTGCGCGGCGGCGGCAACACCGCATGCAGGGCCTTCCACCCGACGCGCAGCGCCGCGTTGTCCGACCAGCCCAGCCACGCGTTCAGCCGGGCCGCGTGGTGGCGGCGGTAGCCGGCGAGGATTTCGTCGCCGCCGTCGCCGGTTAGCACGACCTTCAGGTGTTTGCGCGCCTCGCGCGCGACGTAGTAGTTCGGAATTGCGGACGTGTTCGCAAACGGCTGGTCGAACGCCCGCGCGATCGCCGGCAGAATGTCGCCCGCCTCGCAGCGAACGATGACCTCGTGGTGATCGGTGCCGTAGCGCTCGGCGACCTGCCGAGCCAGCGGGCGTTCGTCAAACTCGCCGTCCTCGAAGCCGATCGACACCGTCAGCAGCTTGCCGGGATGCTGCTGTGCCGCCATCGCGGTGATGAGTCCGCTGTCGATCCCGCCCGACAGGAACGCTCCCACCGGCACGTCGGACCGCAAGCGCAAGCGAACCGATTCGCGCAGCGCCGCGTCGACCTGTTCCACCGCCTCATCGAACGCCACGCGCGACTTCGGCTCGACCGCGAGCTGCCAATAAGGCCTCGGCTCCGCGGCGCGACGATCGCGAACGACCATCAGACTCGCCGCCGGCAATGTGCGAATTTCGCGATAAATCGTCCCCGGCGCGGGCACGAAGCCCCATCCGAGATAATCGACCAGCGCCTGGTCATCGACGTGCAGCGGCTGCTGGAGACCCGCCGCGACGACTTTGATCTCGGAGCCGAACACGAAGTGCGTCGGCGTCTGGGTGTAATAGACGGGCTTCTTGCCGAGCCGGTCGCGGGCGAGCACAAGCTGTTGGCGCGGGCCGTCCCACAGCGCGATCCCGAACATGCCGCGCAGCCGCGCCGCGAAATCGAGTCCCATCTCCTCGTACAGGTGAACGATGGTCTCGGTGTCGCTGTGCGTCGCGAACCGGTGGCCCCTGGCGATGAGTTCTTCGCGCAGCTCGACGTAGTTGTAGATTTCGCCGTTGAAGACGACCTGGATCGTGCCGTCCTCGTTGCCCATCGGCTGCCCGCCGCCGGACAGGTCGATGATCGACAGCCGGCGATGTCCCAGTCCGACACCGGCGGCCCGGTCGGTCCAATAGCCCTCGGCGTCGGGGCCGCGATGGGCGCAGGCGCGCGTGGCGCGGCGGAGGCGCTCGTCGTCGAAAGCTCCCCAGATGCCGGCGATTCCGCACATGTTCGACCTCAGCCGGCGCGAACGGCGACCCGCGACGGCGACGCACCGCTAACGCCGCGGTCGGCGGCGCTCGCTTCGCGCGCGCAAATACGACCAATAGGCCAGCTTCTGCGCCCGCATCTTAGCGGGATGAAACCGCTCGGCGGCCTCGAAAGCGGCGCGCGACATCTCGGCGAGCGTCGCACGGTCGCCGATCAGCGCGCCAATCCGTCGCGCGAGCGCTTCGGCATCGCCGGGCGTCAGCAAGTCGCGCTCGGCGAGCAGGTCGGGAACACCTCCCACGCGTGTCCCGAGCGCCGGCAGTCCGCGCGCCATCGCCTCCAGCAGCGCGCGCGGCAGACCCTCGGTCCGCGAGGGCAGCACATACAGATCGGCATGATCGAGCCGCGCAAAAAGCTCCGGACCCCAAGCCAGCCAACCGGAGAAGGAGACGTTGGCGGCCAGATCGAGTTCGGCCGTTCGCCGGCGAAGCGAATCCAGCTCGGGGCCGGAGCCGATCACGTCGAGCGCCCACCGCCGCTCGCCGCGATCCGACAGTCGCCGGACTGCTTCCAGCAATACGTCGTAGCCCTTCTCCGAGTTCATCCGCCCGACGGACACGACTCGCAGCGGATCGGCACAGAACGCCGCCGCCGCCCGCGGTGCGGTGATCAGCTCGGGCGCCAGGTTCACGTCCGAAAAGAGAAACGTCGGTCCGCGCGTGCGCAGCGGACACAACCGGCGGAGATGATCCGAAACGTAGGCTGCCGTACAAGCCCCACCCACCTGCCGACGGGTGAGCCGCCAGCTTGCGTCGGCGACGACGCGGCGCCAGCGCTCGCCCGGAAGCGGCGCGCCCATCCGCACACCCTCGCCGGTGTGCCCCACAACCTGCCACGCATACGGCGCGCGGCGGAGCGCGAGCCAGAGCCATGCGAGCGTGCACACACCGCCGCTGCCGCGAAACGCGAACGCATCGCCGGTGCGCAGATGGCGTCCGATGTCGAGCAGTGTCCGCGGCAGCGCGCGGAGCATGGCGCCGAGCCCCTGATAGTGCCGCAGCGGCGCAAAGCGCACGCCGGGCCCGTCGACGCGCTGCCAGTTCGCCGGCGGCGTCGGCGCGTCATAGACGCGCGCGATGGGCCGCACTTCGTCGAACAACTCCAGATACTGCC
>JBFXAM010000182.1:0-5122 GCA_050184295.1 Phycisphaerae bacterium
CGGGCCGGGTCGAGATGCTCCTGCACGATCGCGACGCGCATTCGCGCTCCCGTGGCGCACTTCGGTCGATTCGGCGCCGCCGCACTCAGGCGCGGGACGCGGCGGCACGGCGCGCGACGCGTCGGATGATGCGATCGCTGCGGGCGACGACGCGTCGCGACCAGTCGCGGGCGCGCGGCGCGCCGGGTTCGAGCCCCAGGTACGCCAGCAGGCCGCGCAGCCGGTCCGCGCGCGTCGCACCGATCTGGCGCGCGGACGCGTCGAGCTGCGACAGGTCCTTGAGCACCCAGCGCAGCCGCCAGAACCGCGGGCGATGCGTTCGCGCCAGGTCGATCAGGCAGAACTGCGGCGGACATTGCGCCGCCGCGTCCAGCACGACGAACACGTGACAAAGGTAGAGATCGCGGTGGCAGATCCCGGTCTGGTGAAAGGCCGCGACGAATCGGCCCAGCCGCCGCGCGATGTCAAACCGCGCCCGGCCGCGGGTGACGGGTTCGTCGCGCCGGAGCGCGGCGGACCAGGCGCGGTCGAACGCGTCGCCGGGCGCGGATTCGAACAGGACAATGCTCCGGCGTTCGAGCGCGCCGCGCATTTCCTCGGCGAACGCGACGGCGCGCGTCACGGAGACGTGAGCGTCATGGAGCAGCTCGGACTGGCGAAACTCCCACCACGCGCGGCTGTGGCGCGCTTGTTGGCGGAGGATGCGGTCGAGCTGATCGCGCCATGGCGTCGCGCGGTAACGCTTGACGTAAACGGTGGCGCCGTCCGGGTCGGCCGCCAGCTTCCAGCGCCAGCGTTCGCGCCCGCGCAGCCCGGGCTTGTGGAGCGTTTCGGCGCCGCGCAGCGCGTGGGGCGGCGCGTCGAGCAGCGCTTCGACCGGCGGAACCCCCGCCTGCGCGAGACGCGCTGTCCAGCCCGCGTGGGTCGCGGCGGCGCGCGTCACGGAATTGCTCCGCCGCGGTCGAGCGCGAGCTGGGCGCGCCAGGTCTCGAACAGGTCGTTCATGCGGATGCGCTTGCGCTCGTGCGGGGCCCAGCGCAGCGCGAGCCGCTCGATCTCCGATACGTATTGCCGCAGCGCGGGTGTCAGGCGGCGCGTGTTCGCGTAGCGCAGCAGGAAACGCAGTCGATCCGCGCGCGTCGTGAGCGGTAGCGCCGACACGCACAAATGTGCCAGCTCGCGCACCCACCAGTCTGCGCCGCGGCCCAGGCGGCGCAGCGGGCGCGGCTCGGCGTCCAGAAGGAAGTACTCCGGCTCGCGCTGCGGTCCGGTGCGGACGAGGATGTTGCGCCAGAACAACTGTCCGTGCTCGCAGCCGGCGGCGTGCATCTCGGCGACTTCGCGGGCGAGCACGTCGGTCATCGCGCGGCGCTGCGCGAATGTGAGCGCGTGTTCGCCTTGCACAACGCGCCGGGCGAAGGTCGTGAGGTTTGGCGCGCCGGGCGCTTCCTCCGTGATCAGGAAGCACGCGCTTACGAAGTGTCCGACGCGCCGCACGCCGTAGGCGACCGGGCGTATCGCGGGCACGCCCATGCGGCGCAGGTTGCTGAGCGAGAGATACTCGGCGTGTCCGCGGTGAAAGCCGAAAAACGTGCCCCGAAACGCCCCGCGCAGCCGGTTGCGCCAGCGCGGATAGTAGTACCGCTTGAGATAAAAACCGGTCGCACCGCGCTCCGGCGCGACATAGAGCGTGTCGGTGGTGCGGCTCCACGCGGCGACGACGCCGTCCACCTGCGCCAGACAGCGCGTGACGCAGTCGAGCCCGCAGGCGCGCAGCCGGTCGGCGTACGCCGGGTCGATCCGCATCTGTTCGGTCACGAGCATGCGGCGGGCTCCGCGGGTCCGGTGCGGCGTTCGGCGGCGCCGGCGTCGGGCGGTTGCGGCTCGCCGTCGATTGCCGTCAGTCGCCGGGCCGCGTGCATCACCATGTCGCTCGACACACGCTGCATGCAGCGATGATCGAGCGGGCAGCGCGGCAGTTGGCAGGGTCCGCATTCGACGCGCGCCTGGAGCTTCATCTCGCCGCGGTAGCCCGTGTCCGTCCATTCCTGGTGCGTGGGTCCGAAGATGGTGACGGTGGGCACGTCGAACGCGTTGCCATAGTGGCGCGGGCCGGTGTCGTTGCAGACGAGCAGCTCTGCGTCGCGAACCAGCACCTTGAGCGAGCCGAGCGTGGTGGGGGGGTTGTCGCAGCAAACGACCGGCGTCTCCGCGAGCGCGACGATTCGCCGCATGAGCGGAAACTCGTTCGGCGCGCCGACCAGCACCCCCCGCCAGCCGCGCTCGCGTTGCACGCGGTCGCACGTTTCGGCGAAGCGCTCCGGCAGCCAGCACTTGGCGGCGCCGAACGCCGCACCGACGTTGAAGACGGCGTACGGCGCGCCGCCGCCCGCCCCATCCATCTGCGCAGCCGTCGGCGCGGTGCGTGCGCGCGGCGCGAGCCCGTAGTGAGCCTGAAGCGCCCGCCCGGCCTGTTCGTCGGCCGGCGTGATGCCGAGCCGCAGCTTGAAGTCCGCGACCGGGCACTCGACACGCTCGCAGAGCCGCGAGTAGTACTCCGCCATCGGCCGCGGCACAAACTCGCCGTGGCGCTTCACGGGCCGCAGCCGCTCGGTGAGCATCCAGCCGCGGGCTTCGCGGGCGTATCCGACGCGGCGGGGGATGCCCGCGAGCCACGTGACCAGCGCGGAGCGGAACGAATTCGTGAACAGGATCGCCAGGTCGAACCGCTCTGACCGCAGCCGGGATGCGAGCGCAAAGACGCCGCGGACCCCGGCGACGCCGCGCGTCGCAGGCCAGGGAATCAGCTCGTCATGCCAGCCGCCGCCGGCGACGACGTCTTTCAACGGGCCGCGCAGCAGGAAGGTCATGCGCGTGTCGCGAAAGTGCGCACGGAGGGCGGCGAGCATCGGCGTGGCGAGGACGACGTCGCCGACCCAGTTGGGCAGCGCGACGAGGATTCGCGCGGGGGGAGGCGGGGTGTCCAACCGCCGCAGACAGCGCTTGCGCTCGGCATCGGGCCGGACGCGGTCCGTGCGCTGGTCGTCGTCGGGGCGCGCGATGGCCGGGTCGGCGGGGGCCATGACGCGACAGTGTACGACCGATGGCGGCGATTGGCGACGCGTGCGGCGACCGGTCGGCGGGCTCGGCGCCGCCTCGTGTGGGCGATCGGCGCGTTTCGCCCGAAGGGCGCGCGACGGTCGCCTGGCGTCTCGACACCCGGCGTGCCGCAACGTCAAGGCGAGTCGTGTCGAACGACGCGCTCGGGGACCGAGGCAGAAACACAGCCGGACGGCGCTTGCGCGTCGTCCGGCTGCGGTCGGTCGGATCACTTTCGGAAGCTCATCCCTTCGATATCAGCCTCCTTTCGCGTCTGGCCGGTGGAAGGTCACACAGCTCGATTCACCGCACCGCCAACCCGGTCGGCCGGCAGGCGTGGTCGTTGCCGACCGTTCGCTCCGCCGGCCGCCGGTCGCGGTTTCGCGGCGTTCTTACGGCATGCGATACCAGGCGTAGCCCAGGTAGCGCGGGCTGAGGTTGCAGCGGTACTTGTTCACGCGGATCCGGTAGGTGCCGCTGACGGTCGGCGTGAAGTCGACGATCTCGTACGTGTTGTCGAAGCTGTACGAGCCGGTGACGGTCGTGCCGTTCGGCGCGATGATCTTGAGATCGAGGTCGGCGCTGGGCTGGCTCTCGTAGCTGCCGTACGCCGGGTCCGTGTCCCACACGATCACCACGCGGGTGCGCTTGCCGGCGACGAGCGCCATATTCATGACGTCGGTGTCGGCGGCGGCCGAGCAGTCGTAGCTGCGGGCGCTCCAGTTGCCGTTCACGCCGCGCGCCACGTCGTCGGCGCGGTCGAGGTTGATGCCGCCGGCGCCGTCGCGCTCGCTCAGGCGCGCCGCGCCTTCGACGTTCTGAAGCGCGGTGGCCATCAGGATCGCCTTGACCGCTTCCGGCCAGACGCTCAGGCTGCTGTTGCGCTGGATCAGCAGGGCCGCGCCGCCGCTGACCATCGGGGCGGCGTAGCTGGTGCCGCTGCCGGTGTTCGCGACCCAAGGCGAAGCGTTCGTGGTGCTGCTGATGTTGGTGCCCGGGGCGGAGATTTCCGGCTTCTCGCGGTCGCTATGGCCGGAGATCGGGTCGAGCCAGCTCGAGCAGGCGTTCATCGTGTCGCCGGTCGTTGTGGTCGTGCCCTTGTCGTCGTGGTTGCCGACCGCGATCACGTTGTACGCGATCGCCGGGTTGGTCACGACGCCGTCGGTGCCCTGCGAGCAACCCGCGCCGCCGCGGTTGCCCGCCGCGAACACGACCGTGCGCCACTGGGTCAGCACGAAGGTGTCAAAGAAGCGCGCGTTGCCGTCCGGAACGCGGCTGCCGGAAGTCGAGCCCCAGCTGTTGTTGAACACCCGCGCGCCCCAGTCCTTCGCCGCGTTGGTGCGGCCCTGGAGCTCGCTCGACCACCCGCCGCACGAGCCGCCGACCCGCAGGCTGACGGCGGGCGCGATGCCCTTGTGGGTGGCGTGCGTGCTGCGGATCATGCCCGCGACCGCGGTCGCGTGGGCATGCAGACACGAGTCGGTGTTGTCCTGTACGACGCCCGCGAGGTACGGATTGCTCGTGTTGATGCGGCCGCCGACCTCGATCTCCGCGACCTTGATGCCCGTGCCGCTGAAGCCGCGGCTGTTGACGGTGTTGGCGCGGACGACGACGCGGGCGACGTTGAGCGTCGGCTCGTTCTGCTGGTCGAGGTACACGCGGTGCACCTCGGGCAGCGACTGGATTTCCTCGATGGTCTTCGCGTCGAGATGCGCGTAGATGATTGGCGCGATCTCGTTGTGCGCCACTTCAAAGCCCAGCGTCGCCAGGAATTCGGACAGCGGCGCAACGGTGGCGGCGATCGCCTCGCGGCGGGCGGCGTCGGACTCGGCCGCCAGCGCCTCCAGGTCATATCCGCGCTCCTGCCCCGGCGCCGGACGCTGGACCGCCGGCAGGTTCGTGTCTTCATTCAGCCAGATCATGACCGGCACCGTCTCGACGGCGCCCACCAGCGGCATCAAGCCGGCGAGGTCGGGGTGCATCTTGCCGAATGTGGCGGCATACGCCTCTTCCTCCCCGGCCT
>JBFXAM010000183.1:0-4922 GCA_050184295.1 Phycisphaerae bacterium
GGCAGGGACCGGGTGCGAGACGCAATGGACATCTCCAAACTCCTGACGCCCGAGCGAATCCGCGTTCCGCTCGCGAGCACGAGCAAGACCGATGCGATCACCGCGCTGATCGACGTTTTGGCGGCGACCGACGGGCTGCTGGACCGCGACGCGGCTCTGGCGGCAGTGCTCCGTCGCGAAAACGAGCGGTCGACCGGGATCGGGTTCGGGCTGGCGATTCCGCACGGTAAGAGCGACGGGTGCCGGTCGCTGGTCATGGCGGCGGGCAAGCCGGCGGAAGGGATCGACTTTCAAAGCGCGGACCGCCGCCCGGTGACGTTCATCGTGCTGCTGGTGAGCCCGCCGGACCAGACCGGGGCGCACATCCAGGCGCTGGCGAAGATCAGCCGGCTGATGAACATCGAGGAATTCCGCAAGGCGATCGCCGCCGCGGGATCGGCCGGAGAGCTCCACGCCGCGATCGTCGCCCACGAAGCCCACGAATAGCAGCCGGCCCCGTCCAGGTGTCGCTTTTTCGTCCGCCGATCGCGCTGCGCCGCGATCATTTTCGAAAACCGCGCCGAACCGGCAACGCGCGGACAAGTCTTCGCGCAACTCGTCCGATCAGACTAGCACTGCCCGGCGAGCCGCTCGCGGGGCGACCGAGCGATCACCTCCCAGCTCGAGCGTCGCAATGTCGCAGGCCCTGATCGAAGTCGTGCTGGATAATCGATCCATCCCCGCCGAACTCCACGGCGCGCTTCAAAGAGCGAACGCCACCGCCAGCTTCCGGCCGCTCGCCGACGTGGTTCGGACGGGTTTTGCGGCGCAGGCCGACGCGGTCGTCATCGTCACCGCCGACGAATCGCCCGAGCTGGCGCAGCGGCTGCGCATCCTGTTTCACCGACTGACCGAGCGGCCGCGCGCGACGCTCGTGCTGCTGAGCGGCACGGATGTTCCGGCGGCGATCGCGCACCCGGCGACGCTGCCGGTCTGTGTCGAGGGCGCGCTTACCGAGGCGGAGCTCGCCGCCCGGCTCAGCACGATGCTCTCGATGCGACACTGCCTGCACTCGCTCCACGAACGGGCGGCGGCGCGGCGCGGCATGGAGCAGCGGGCTGCCCGGCGTTATCAGAATCAGCTCAAGCTCGCCAGCCAGGTGCAGCGCGAGTTTCTCCCGGTAACGCTGCCGCGCTTTGGCCGCGTTTCATTCGCAACCGTCTTCCGTCCCGCGGATTACGTGTCGGGCGACATCTACGACGTTCGCCGGCTGGACGAGGATCATGTCGGCATCGCCGTCGCGGACGCAACCGGTCACGGAATCCCCGCCGCCCTTCTCACCGTCTTCGTCAAGCGCGCCATGCGCGGCAAGGAAATCTACAACGGCTCGTATCGCATCCTCGGGCCCGACGAGGTGCTTACGCGCCTGAACGAAGACCTGATCGAGGCCGACCTTTCCAACTGCCGCTTTGTCGCCGCCGCTTATGCCGTCCTGAACATCCGCACGTACGAGGCGCGCATCGCGCGCGGCGGCGTGCCGTATCCGATCGTTCGCCGCGCGGACGGGACGGCGGAACTGATTCGCAGCGAGGGCAGCGTTGTGGGGGTACTGCCCGATGCGACTTTCGCCAGCGAGACGGTCCAACTCGAGCCCGGCGATAGCCTGCTGCTGCTCACCGATGGCGTCGAGAAGCTCGTCGCACCGCACGCGTCGGAGTGGCTCGGCGCCGGACTCGGATCGCGGGCCGGCTGGTCGCACCGCGGATCGAATGCGCACGACGACGAGCCGCTCCCGAGCAGCGGCGTGTTCGCGGCGTCAACGGCATTTGTCACGCCCGCGGAGTCCGATTTTCACGACGGCGCCGCCGCGGGCGTTGCGGTTGCCACCCTTGCGCCGCCCGATGAGTGCGTCCGCGAGTCGCCTTGGTTCGGCGAGCTGCGCACGCGCGGTGTGTCGGCGGCGCTGGAGCGGCTGAGCGCGCGGTTCGACACGCTCCGTCGCATCCGCCACCCGCTCGACGACGTGACCGTCGTCGCGGTGCAGATCGGCCGCTGAGCGCACGCTTCCGACGGGCCTTCCGAACACCCCGGCGTCGGGCGCGCCGACGCGACACGCGGCTGAGAGCACGCTCCCGACGGGCCTTCCGAACACTCCGGCGTCGGGCGCGCCGACGCGACACGCGGCTGAGCGCACGCTTCCGACGGGCCTTCCGAACACTCCGGCGTCGGGCGCGCCGACGTGAAACGCGGCTGAGAGCACGCTCCCGACGGGCCTTCCGGACACCACACGCGCCGTGACGACGGTGCGCGGGCGGGCGCCGCGACATGGGGGATCATGCGGGCGCGACCCCACGCTGTTCACCAGGGTGCGCTCGCGTCGGCTCTTGCGCGTGCCGTGGCGACGGGCTGCCGGGTGCCGTGGCGACGGGCTGCCGGGTGCCGTGGCGACGGCTTTTTTCGTCGCCACGCGCGCGGGACGTCGATCGGCCCACAACCCGCGCGCGCAAGCCCCGCCACGCTGGGTGCCGTGGCGACGGCTTTTGCGTCGCCACGTGCTCAGGAACTCAATCGGCCCCGCCGCGCGTCCGCAATCGCGGCCGCCCGTCCGCAAGCGGGGTGCCGTGGCGACGGCTTTTGCGTCGCCACGTGCTCAGGAACTCAATCGGCCCACAACCCGCGCGCGCAAGCCCCGCCACGCGTCCACAAGCGCACCCGCGCGTCCGCAAGCATGGCCACGCGCCGAGTGCCCCGGCCGGGTGCCGTGGCGACGGCTTTTGCGTCGCCACGTGCTCAGGAACTCAATCGGCCCCGCCACGCGTCCGCAATCGCGGGCTTGCGCCCGCGGCTCTGATGCGTTCCGCGAACCTACTGCAACTTCACAATCATCCCGTTGGACGGGAAGTTCACATACGGCCGATCGCCGGCCTTGAGCACGAAGAACCGGGTGCCGTGGCGACGGCTTTTGCGTCGCTACGTTCTCAGGAACTCAATCGGCCCGCCGCGCGTCCGCAATCGCGGGCTTGCGCCCGCGGCTCTGATGGGTTCCGCGAGCCTACTGCAACTTCACGATCATCCCGTTTGACGGGAAGTTCACATACGGCCGATCGCCGGCCTTGAGCAGGAAGAGCATGTAGTAACCCGGCGGGGCGGCGTGGGCGTTGGCGGGACCGGCGACTTTCACGAGCGGGCCGGTCACGGTGAACTTCAGCGTGACGCCGCGGGTGTTCTGGTCGAAGGCGTGCGTGGAGCAACCCAAACGAATGAGCTTGGCGTCGACAATGCCGGCGGCGTCGGCTTCGCTTGTCATCCACACCGTCGCGGCCGTGTCATAATACATATGAGTCGGCGCACCATAGACCTGCGGCCGCGACGCCGGACTGCCGTCGGCGGCGAAGAGATAAGGCGGAGAAAAGATCTGGGCGGTTTCGAGTTCAGTGGCCGGTGCGGGACTTGTCCATTGCCCACCCGTAATGAAGACGCGGCCATCGGGCAACAGTAGCGTCGAGGAATGGTACATCCGCACTTCGGGCATCGGCGCGAGAAGCTGCCAGCTTGTCTCCCAACCGTCCTATATGCTGTAGCGCAGCCATTCGGGACGCGTGTAGGGAAGGCGCTCCGCCTCCGGTCAGAAGCGGCAGGTCGCAAACAGCCGCGACCTGCCCTACGCGCTCCGCCGGCCAGCAACCCTGAGCCGCCGGGTCGGAACACTGCGCCGCAACAAATGACGCCGGAACACATGCAAACGCAATGCCGAGAGCGATGAGGGGACAACGACACATGAACGTTCTCCCGAGCCGGGAAATGGGCGTTCGGCGCGACGCGGAAGTGGCGACCGACAACGCGCGCCATCGCGCTCGACGGATCGGGCCGTGTCCGCCTCGCGCCACGCCGAAACAGGCTATCACTCATCCGGGATTCGTGCTAGAATCAGGCGGCGAAATCGGGAGGTGTTCGTAATGCCCGCAGATCGTCTCATGCGCATCGCCCTTTGTGCATCGACGCTTGCGGTGCCGGCGTCGGCATTTCCGCCGGGGCATCTCTACGTCGCCGAGCGCGCGATGGAGGGTTGCTTCAGCGAGATGAATTGGATTCGGCAGATCGACCCCGCGACCGGCGAATCGTGGATTGTCGCGGGCTACGAGGACGGCCTGTGCACGAACAACGGAATGGCGTTCTCGCCCGGCGGCGAAAAACTATGCGTACTCAACTACGGCGGAAATGAGATTCTTGCGGTCGACAGCGCCGGAACGGTTACGGTCAGCTATGGAGGGATTGCGAATCCGTACGCTCACTCGGGTCCCGTCTGGGATGCGCTGGGAAACACCTATGTGACCTCTGATTCAAGCTCGCGGATGATGAGGATTCGATATGAAACCATGGAGCTGGAACCCGTCACCAATCGGACGACAGGAACTTCGCCACTCGCAATGACACCGACCGGCGGCATCATGGCAAGTGTACAGGTCGGTGGGAATACCGGCGCTCTTGCGCTGGTGACTCCGGCCGGCCACGTCACGCAGTTCGGCCCCGAGGAAAACCAGCCGCCAACCGCGCTTGCGATCGACGGCCGGGGAAACATCTTCTCGTCGGGCGCGCCGGGCATCGTGCGATATGATCGCATGGACCCAACCACGCGCCGCCTTTTTCCGATGACGCTGATCGGCAATCGTGCCTACGCACTGAGCGACGACGAACGCACGCTCTGGGTCACCGACCAGGTCGGCGTCTACGCCGTCGATCCCAACACCGGCGACCGCACAGAAGTCTTCCGCTTCCCCACCGGCCACCGCGGCGGGCGCGGCATCGCCGTCTACATCCCGCCGAAGCCCGGCGATCTCAACTGCGACAAGCGCGTCAATCACTTCGACATCGACCCCTTCGTCGCCGCACTCGTCGACGCCGAGTTCTATCAACAGAACTACGGCTGGTGCCGCCGCGACCTC
>JBFXAM010000184.1:0-4911 GCA_050184295.1 Phycisphaerae bacterium
GCCGCGACATACACGCCGCCGGTCGAATCGATCGCGACATCGCTGGGGTGGTTCAATCGACGATCCACGTCGCTGGTGTCGCTGCCCATCGTGCGAATGAAGCGGCCGTCGCGGCCCAGCGCCTGAACGCGGTGGTTGCCCGCGTCCACGACGTACACCCGCTCGCCGTGCAGCGCCAGTGCGACCGGGTCACAGAACTCTCCGTCGCGCGACCCGCGCGCGCCCCAGACCGATATCGGCTCACCCGCGGCGTTGAACTGCTGTATCCGATCGTTGCCTGTGTCGGCGACGAACACGGTGCCGTCGTCGGCGAGCGCGACGCCCTGCGGCCGCAGCAGGTCGCCGCGCCCGGAGCCGCGGCGCCCGATCGCGCGCTCGAGTTTGCCGTTCGCGTCGAATACGGCGACACGATCGTGGCCGCTGTCCGCCACGAAGAGGCGTCCCGCCGCGTCGTACGCGGCCCCGCGCGGGTCGGCGAGGCCGGTGATTTCAAAGAGGAATGCACCGAGGCGCGGCTGGATCGCGGTCGCGCCGGTTTGCTGCGTCTCCGCGACCGGCGCGATCTGTGACGCGGCCGACATGACGCCGGCACATGCCAGCACGCTCGCGAGCACCGCGCGGTTCATGCTCATGGCGAGTCCGCGCCCACTCGGGCGCGCGGATGCCGCTCGCGCAACGCGCCGCACGCGGCGCAGAAGAGAACCGCCGGCGTCGAGGACGAACGACACTCGCCGCCGGCGTCGGAGGTTCATGCGTGCGATCCGGAGCGCGGTCGCGAAGCTAATTCGATGCCGATTCGGGGACCACGGTGACGGTGCGTCCACGGAACGCCACGACGCCCTCACATAGCGCGAACAAGGTATCGTCGCGGCCACGGCCGACGTTAAGACCCGGCTTGAAGGGCGTACCACACTGACGCACGATGATCGCGCCGGCCTTGGCGAACTGCCCGCCGTAGACCTTCACGCCGCGGTGCTGCGGATTGCTGTCGCGGCCGTTGCGTGTCGAACCCTGACCTTTTTTATGAGCCATGCCACTGTCCTATCGACGCCGACGGCCGCCTCGACCCGGGGCGGCCCGTCGCGCCAAATTCATTGCCTGTCGACAACTACCGCATCACCCAGCGGGTGCCGATCCGCTCGGCTTCCGCCGCGCTGCGGGCATCCGGTGACCCCGGGAGAGTATACCGAAGCTCCAGCGTCTTGCGAAGCACGAAGTAGCGCGTGTTGGCGGCCGGCGGCGAAGTGCGAGCCGCAGTCGGGACGGCGCCGGACGCACCCGGCGGCGCTTCACCCGGCATGGTGATAAAGGACGGATTGACCTTCGGCGCCTCGGGCGCCGCGTGCTCGACGGGCTGCGTTTCGGGCTTGCGCGAGTCGTACGCCGGGTTCCGCACGAGGGTGGTCTCGCCGCTCAGCCCGGCGACATAAATCGTGAAGTTGTTGACCTTTACATCCGTTGCCCGCCAGATCGCGACGGACTCGATCGCGTGGTCGTCGCCGGTCCGCAGGTTGCCGATCGCGGCCACCGGGTGTTGCAGGTACGGATGAGTCAGCTTGTGGCGATCGCGGATCGATTCGAACACCGCAACGGGGATGCCCTGGTCCGTGTCCAGCACTTCCAGGTTTTCGGTGACCAGCTGAAAGATCGGGAAGAATCTCTGCGTGCGATCGCTCGTGTTCGTCGCGGTGTACACCATGTACCAGTACACCTGCCCGCCGGACTCGATCCGTCGTGGCTCGACGAATTCGAAACGCAGCTCCCACGCGATCGAATGCGGCGCCGGACGCGGACCGACCCCGACCTCCGGTTCCGGAGGCTGGATCGCGAGCACGAGCAGCAATGCGCTGACGGTTACGATCATGTCTGCGTCCTATCCACCGTAGTAGTTCCGCACGATCTGGCTCGCGGGATTGCTCGGTAGGCTGAGCGCCCCCAGCGCCTGCGACGAAGCCTCGCGCAGCGCGGTGTCGGATTCATTCTCGACCATTTCGATCAGGCGTTTTGTCAGTTCGTCGCTCAGGTGCGCACCGCGGCGCTTGGCGGCTTCGGCAAGCGCCGCGAACATCGCGATCCGCAGCTCCTTTTCTTCGTCCGCGCTCAGCGCGATCTTCGCGATCGCGTCTTGTGCGCCGCTCGACCCGATGTAGCCAAGCGTCTCCGCGACGGTCAGCCGCACCGTCGCATCCGGATCGCCGAGCGCTTCCAGCAGCGCGCCCTCGGCGTGGGCCACGTCGAAAAGCGGGTTCCGCGTCTGGCCCAGGCCGCGCAGGACGCGCGCCGCGTCGAGCGCGAGCGCGCGGCCGAGCTCCGGCGTGATCGGATGAGCCCCGACCGCCTTCGACACGCGCGCGATCGCGGCCTGGATCGTCTCCGGTCCGTCGCCCAACGCGAGCGCGGCGAGCCGCGTGTCGTTGCGCACGAGGTCGCGCACCGCGTCGCGGTCGCCGGGCTTGGTGACGATGACGACGGGCGTCGAGGCGTAGCGGAAGTCGCTTCGCAGTTCGCGCAGGGAGTCCGCGAGATCCGGCACCGCGACATCGGACGCGAGGAGAATCACGTCGACGCCCGGCAGGTCTTTTCGCACCTTCTCAAGTCCGCCGAAGAGGCGCGCGTCGTGAACGACCTCATACCCGTCGGCGCGAAGCGCCGCGATGAACGGATTCGCGGCGTCCGCGCTTGGATCGACCACGACGGCCGTTCGCACGCCGCCATGCAGCCGCAACGCTTCCGAAAGCACCGGCATCAGATTCTGGTAGTTCCGGAATTCCTGCACGGGCTGGGCCGCGCCGAGCGCCAGCCCGGCCTTGATTCGCACCAGCCGATCGGGGAACGCGAGGGCCTCGGCGAGCGGCTGGCGTCCCTCGGCTCCGCCGGTCACGGTCGCCGCGCCGCCGGTGTTGCGGACGGCGTCGATGGCGCCAAGTGCCACCACGGGGTCGTTGTCGTCCACGGCGCGGGCGAGCGCCATCAGGCAGTATTCCGCGCCGGCCGACTGGGCAAAGTACACGGCGGTGGGATAGTTCGCGGGCCGCGTCAGGTCGACCTCGCCGGGCGCGAGCTGCGCCTCGCGCCGAAAGTTCGCCGCGAGCCAGAGCGCCAGCGCCGGCTTGAGGTCGGGGTTGGCGAGCAGCGCTTCCTCGGCGCACCGCATTGTCATCACTTCGTTGAAGATGGCGGTCGGCACCTCCTGGTTGTTGAGGATTCCGTTCCGCCAATACCAGACGTTCGCGGTTTCCAGCCGCGTGTCCGCCGCGAGTTCCTTCTTGTTGTCGTAATAGTCCTGCGCGAGCGCGAGGAACGACTCCGCGGCGCTGCGCCCGCTCACGTCCGCGCCCTTCGCCGCGAGCTCCTGCAGGGCCGCGTTTGCTGCGGTCGCGATCTCCGGCGGCGTGTCCTTGCCCTCGACGAGCTGCTTGAGATAGGGCGCCGCCTGTGGGTAGCCGATCTGCGCCAGCACGCGGATCAGGTACACCTTCACGGCCTGGTCGGGCATGCGGAGCGACATCACGAGCGGGTTCAGGGCGGGACGATCGATCAGCGGCAGCGCCCGCAGGATCGCCTCGGCAAGGTCGGACTTTTGTCGGTTCTTCAGATACTCGATCGCAAACGGCACAGTGAATTCGCCCGAATCACGCAGCGCATCCAGCGCGTTCTCGTACGCGCGCGGCGGGCCGCCGAGCCGGTCGAGGTTCTCCTTGATGCGGTGCGGATCGCCCTTGATGCGGCGTTCGCCTTCGCTCAGCAATCGGAGCATGGCGCGGGCGGAGTCGCCGGTGATCGGGTTGTCGCTGGTCGTAACGAGGAGTTCCTTGCGCCGCGGCACGCGCTCGACGAATTCCAGCAGCGCGACGGGGTCGGGCGCGCTCGCGAGCAACGCCCGAAAGTTCGCCTGCGCCACGTCGAATCGGCCTATGCTCGAGAAGTAGAACACGTCGTCGGCCTGGTTCATCTGCTCGCGACCGGTGAGCAGCAGCTCCCCCACCTTCTTGCCGCTCTCCTTCAGCGCGTCCGCCGCGATGTCCTGCTCGAACAACAGGACGGCGCCCGCTTCGGGGGTCCGCTGAACCGTGCGCTCTGCGAGCAGCGCGATGCGGAATTCGCTCGGTCGCAGCGCCAGCAACTCCTCAAAGGCCGTCTCCGCCGCCGCCGCGTCGCGCGACAGCAACACCGTCATCGCGCCCTGCCACTTGTCCCACTGATCCTGCACCGACCCGGACACGAAATCGTCCGCCGGCTGCGCCGCCACGGAGCCCGCGCAGCCCACACACAGCAACAGCGCCAGCCACGGACGCGAAAGGCCGGAGCGGGCGACGGCGTTTGACATAACAACCTCCAAGCGGGGGGTGGCGAAGGCAGGGCTCCCGAAGCACTCGCTGCGCCTGAACGGAGGCGGATTATAGCGCGGGGGGCGGGTGTGTCAAAGGGGCTGATCCGTCGCCGAAATCGGGTGCGCCGACGGGTCGGCGTCAGTTCGCACGCCGGCGTCGCTCCGGACGGGCCGCCGTCACGCCCCCGCACGGCACGGCTTGGCCGCGCCAGGCTCGGCATCCCAGGCATTGCAGCCCGACCGTCGGCGCCGCCGGTCGCGATTTCGCGCCGAACGGGAAAGTCGGCCGCCGCTGCCGCACCCCGCGCGGGGGACCTGCGTATCACTGCGATATGAGCAACCCCATCGATGTCCGCCCCGTTGTGCTGGTCGGGACGCACGCGCGGCTCGAACCGCTCGTCGCGGCGCACGCCGAACAGCTTTTCGACGCCGGCGCGGCCGAAGAGGTCTGGAGGCACCTGATCTGGGCGCCGTTTCGGAGCGTGTCCGACGCGGAAGCGTACACCCGCAGCGCCACCGACGAAACGCAACTCGCGTTCGCCACCCTCGACGCACGAACCGGCCGCGTCGTCGGCAGCACG
>JBFXAM010000185.1:0-4366 GCA_050184295.1 Phycisphaerae bacterium
CGTGCCGCGCCGCGCCCCCCACGGCAGCGCCGACAGCTCGTCGGCGGCGCAGGTGAACGGTCGACACTGGATCGTGCCCTCGGGAAGCGTCCGCGGGTTGTAGACGACCGCGTCGCACGGCGCCGCGTACGAGCCGCTCGAGATGATGAACGTATCATCGCCACGGCGGATGATGCCTTCGACGGCGTACGGCGACACTCCGATCACCGCCCGCGAGTCCGCTTCGCCGGCGATTCCGCCGCTGAAAATCGCGAGCGCGGGGCGTGGCAGGGCGCGGTCCGCGCCATTTCCCGACGCGATAAGTCGCGCGTCGGGCGCGAAGGGGTCGATGCGGAGCAGATCGAGCCGCGCAGGCACGGCGTCGCCGAGCGAAACCGCCTCGAGCGTGAGCGCATCGAGCGGAGCGAGCAGCTCGTAGTCGCGGCGGTCGAGCGGAAAGCGCGCGACCCCGGCGGCGGGTGGTGCGGCGTCAACCTGCGAACGAATCGAGTCGTCCCCGCGATTCGGCGCGCGATCGGAGCCATTCAACGCTGCGCCGCGTGTCGCGGGGGGACGCGCCCCGACGGTTGCGTTTGTCCGGCTCGGCGGCGTTGACTGGGCCAGCCCGATGGCGACTGCGAGTCGCAGGAGGCACGCGAACGCGACGACGGTGCGCATGATGTAGTCCTCATTCGCTCAGCACCCGCGGCGCGACGCGACCGGACGCGTGGCGGATGTCTCGACTCCGAATGTGCAAGACGGTTCCGACCCGCACCATCATAACAGCGCCGCCGGCCGCTCGGCCCAACACTGGGTCCGCGTCGCGATGCGTCGCCCGACCGTGTCGAGCGATGGCGGCGCCGCGAATCGCCGATGCGCCGCGAAGGCGCCGCCGCCCGTCGCGCAGCTCGCGGGAAATCCGGGCTTCTATTCGCCCTGCGTTCGTCCCGGCATCCCCATGGTCCGTCGTTCCCTCGCTCCGCCGTCGCCTTGCTCCGTCGCTGTTCCGCTTATTTTCGGCGGCGCCTGGCACGCAGCTTGCAGGTCAGAGAGTAGTCCGCGCCGCGCAGCCGGCGGGCGGCGCGTGTGCGGGCGCGCGTGCGTCGGAGGAGGGCGGCGCGGTCGCGACGACGGGCGGGGTGTTCGGGTGTGAACGAGAGGATCGATTCATGAACCCGAACGAGGACACAGAGAAGAACGGCGTTGCATTGCAAGTGGTTGAGGGGGTGGGCACTTAGAAGCGTCGCGCGTGGCGGACGGCAGCGGCCGCGGCGGTTGAACGCGCCCGGTCGGAGCGGCGCGGTCGCGCAGCGCACGGCGGAGAATCGGGCGTCGGCGTGGGTTTGGCGCGGTATGGTGGCAGCCATGGCATTGGGGATTTTCACCCACCCGATTGGGGCATTTGCCCAACTCGACCCCAACGACCCCTGGCCGAAGTTTGGACATGATGAGCGGAACTCCTGTCGCGCGCCCGTGCCCGGCCCCCATTCGACGCCCACGCTACGTTGGTGGGCGTGCGCGGGGACCGGTCATCCGGGTGACGCCTATGATTTGCGCGGCGGAGCGGCGATCGCGCGCGTCGACGGTGAGCGGCGCGTTTTCGTACCGGGCGTTATCGTCCCGTCGGGTGAAGAAGCGGTGGCTAACACCGTCGTCCGTGTGTTTCGATTCCATCCCTCCGATGCCGCTTACGATCCTGCGAACCCGGTCGAGGCACTTGGTGAGTTCGTGGTCACAGTGGAACCGACCCCACCCGAAGCCCCGGCCGAACTCCTGCTGAGTACTCCGCTGGTTCTTCACGTTACGCATCTCGGAATCGAGCGCACGCTCCTCATCGTCCAAACCACACGTCGCGTGTACTGTTTCGACGTCGCGGCGCCCAGCAAGTTGGCCGGCGATTGTCTGGCTCGCCGCCCGGAGTTGACGGCGCCCCTCTGGGTTTGGCCTGCACCGGGAGAGGTCTTGGAGTCTACCGCCAGCAGTGTGGCGGTCGGGTACGTGGACGCCTCCGAGCATGCGCCGATGTACTTGTTTGTGCTCGGAACAATGGCGCCGGGTGGCGGCGCACCAACGAACTTCCACGCGCTCGTCCCGACAACGGGCCAGCACGTGTGGAGTGTTGCATTCGCGGTGGGTGATCCGCCCGTATATGTCGGCAACCAGGCGCACCAGACTCCCGCAATCGGCGCGATTCAAGGGAGCGACCCGCGCCATATGGTTTTCTGCACGACGTTTCGCGCAACGGCCGAGCAGCCGCCGGTTTCTCGCGGTTATCTCTTCGCCGCCTTCGCGGATGGCTCGGCGCTTCACGAAGTTCCGCCGGCAGACGTGCGGGCCTGCGGCGGCGCCGCGGGAACCTTCGGCTCCGTCGGGCTTCACGATGGCTGGGATGGGGCGACGTACGATGCGGCGCGGGCATCGCTTGTCTTCGCGAGCGACGACTTCGGCGTATACAGTTATGAGAACCGCGCGGAGGAGCCGCCCGATCCCCCGTTGCTGCTGACGCGGCGCTCGTTTCACTGCCACCCACGAGCATACTACTTTTCGGGGGCCGGCGCGCTCACGACCACGCGCCACGTGCTCTGGATCGACGAGAATCACGCCCTCTGGCGGTTCTTCGATTGCTACAATGATCCGATCCACTGTCCGCAATCAAGCGCCATGCTGTTCGCGGGTTATTTCGGCGACTGGGGTCTCGGCGGCAAGCACGTCACATGGCGGAGTCTCTGCGTCGATCGCGGTGGACGAGCGTTTGTGAGTACGGCCGGCGGCGGTCCTGATACTGGCGCCCTATATGCCTTCGAGAATGAGGCGGAGCTATTCAATCAGCCGCCATTTCCCAGCTTGCGGATTGTGCAGGCGTGGAAGTCGCAGGTATTCTATCCGCCTGTGCCCATTCGCACCGAGTCGGAATCGCCGCCGGCGATCGACGAAGACGGCACACTGATCATTACGAATCGGGGATACGTCATCGCGCTGCGCCCGCTGCTTTTAACACGGACGGGGACGGCTGTGTGCGGAACTTCGACATCGACGCGTTTGCGCTGGCCTTGATCGATCCATCCGCATGGGAAGCGCTCTACGGCATTCCCGGGAACGTCAACCGGCTCGGCGTGTCGGATTGCAACAACGACGGATTGCTCAACAACTTCGATGTCGATTGTTGGGTCGACAGATTTCCGCCCGCTGTTGGATTCTGTTCAGCCGGCTATGAGGAAGAGTCGGTCTCGGGGCCGGCGGCCGATGGCTCGGCGTTCGATGTCGCGCATTTCGAAGAGGTGATCGCGATGCTGCGCGACCACTTCAATATGGATCGCTAGAACAAGGCACAGATCCGGTGATGGAGTATTCTCATGAATCTGCATCTGCGCATCACGACGTGTGCGATCGCATTGGCGGCCGCGGCGGGCGCCGAGCCCCGCTACGGCACGATCCTGCTCGGCGAACATCACTACCTCGTCGCCGAGCGCGATCTTCCATATCCGTATGTGAGCGCGCCGTGGACCGACGGCGCCACAACGCTTGTTCTGTCCATTGGCTCCCGCCCGGAGTTCCCCAGCATGCTCGTGCAGCACTACGGGCGCTGGGGCGAGCCGTCGCACGAACTGGCGCCCGTCGTCGCCGCAACGCGCGTGATCGGGTTCCCCTACGCGGCTCATCGCAATGGCGTCAGTGTTGTCACCTGGCGGGACGGAGCCGGTGCGGCGCCCGTTCGCGGGCAATTATTTGAGGTGTCCGGCGTGCCGCGAGCAGCCGCATTCGACGTGTTCAATGGTTTGTCACAAGTATCACCCGCGTGCGGTCTCGGCGGCGGGCGTGTCGCATTTGCTGCGGAAGCCGACAGCGCCGGCGGGCACGGCATGTTCTTGCGCGTGTTCGACCTGCTCGGAAGCCCGCTACAAGACGGGCAAATGGTCTCACGAAGCAGGCTTGACGAGCCGGGCATCGTGCAGTGGGTGATTCCATTCGTGCTGGACGACGGCGCGATCCTGCTCGTCTATGTGCTCGAGTCGACCGCTCCCGCGACCGAATTCAGCCTCAACTTCCGGCGTGTCGAGCCGGACGGCGAGGTCGGTCAACGGGTCATGCTGGCTCCGTTTGGTACCGGATACTATCGCATATCCCAGCTCAGCGACGGCTCACTTACCTACTTCTATCAGACAGAGCCCTTTGGCACCGTCGGAACCATGTCGCGTGTGGACCAGTTCGGACAGATGTTGGGTTCGCCGACGCCCATCGCATCCGATTACTACTACGGAACCGCCGCTCCCGATGGCCGCTTTGCACTGACGTTTCGGCCGTGCTGCTTTTCGGTGCAGGCACAACTGTTCGATGCGACGGGGCAGGCGACGAGCGAGCGCTTCGAGTTCCACCTCGGCCCCCCGCC
>JBFXAM010000186.1:0-4291 GCA_050184295.1 Phycisphaerae bacterium
GCCGCGCGCGGACCGCCCTGCCCCTCCCGACTGTTGCCACAGGGTGCGTCGCATTCGTTGGTGATCACGCGGGCGACGAAGGGGTCGATGTCGACGTGAGTGTATTCGGTGTCGCATTCGCAGTCGCCGTGATACACGCGGCTGGCTTCGAGCAAGTAGGGCAGGTCGCGGCTGTGTGCGACCTGCCGCTCCAATGACGAGACGCGATGCGTGACGGGCGCGCCGCGAGGTCTGGAGCCCGCGCGCGATCCCGACGGCAGGTCGGTCCCCGATCCGCCTTCACCCGCACGCGCGGCCGCGCGCGGACCGACCTGCCCCACCCGACTACCCGACTGAGCCTTCGGCCTTCGCGCCTCACCGCCCCGGCCATCCCGCCGCGCTCCCCCGCCGGATCGTCTCACGCACAAACCCGTCGAACGACGAATAGGTCGCCGCCGCGGCAAGCTTCTGAATCTCCGCGTTCGCAACCTCCTGAAATTTCCGGTTCGTCAGTTCCTTGCGCAGGTCGTCCTGCGCCTCTGCGAACGACCGCTCCACTCGCGGCGACACCTTTCCGCAGCGCGCGATGACCCACCCCGTCGCGGTCTCGATCGGCTCGGTGTATTGTCCTTCGCTCATCGCAAAAATCCGCCGGCTCGCCGCGTCATAAGGCGACAGCAGCGGTTCTCCCAGCGGCCCCCAGTTGCCGCCGTCGCTCGCGTGCGGCCCGCGCGAATACTCGCGCGCCACCTCGTCAAAAGGCCGGCTCGCGAGCGCGGCATACGCCGCACGCGCCCGCTCCTCCGCCCGCGCCCGCGACTCCGCCGACACGCCGCCGGTGTCGAACGTCAATCCGCGCCGGCGCCGCGGCTGCTCGTCAAACGGAATCTCGATCATCCACAGCTCGCGCGTTTCCGGCGTGACAAACTTCGCCTTGTTTTGTTCATACTCCCGAAGCAGCTCGTCGCGCCGCACAACGATCTTCGGCCGCATCGTCTCGAACATGTCCGCCTGAACCAGGATGCGCCGCTCGGCCTGCGCGCGGAGCTGCTCATACGTGAGCCCGAACCGTTCCAGATGGGCCAGCAGCCGCGCCTTGCTGCCGCCAAACTCGCGCGTGGTGAGCTCGTGGAGATCCTTCTCCGCGGCCCGGATCAGCGGCTCGCGCTGCTCGTCGGTGCGCGTCCCCGCGAGCCGTTGATAAAGCAGAATCCGCCCCACCTGCTCCTGCGTCTCGCGCAGCACCCAGCGCGGCAACTGCTCCTCAAGCCACGCGTCCCGACCCGCCGCGCGCGCCTGCTCGATCTGCTCGCGGAGGCCGTAGAGCACCTCCGCCGACGTCAACACCGTCGCGTTCACAACCAGAATGTCCGGCTGAACCGCGTTCGGCGGCGGATCGAAGTCCGCTGCGGCCGTCGCGGTCGCGTCGCGCCGAACCGCCGATTCCTCGCGCGCGCCGCCGTTGATCGGCGCTACGAGTTGTGCGCGCGGCGGCGTGTCCGGCGTCGGTGAAGGCCGCGCGCCCCACCGGCTCAGTAGTCCCCCGCATCCGCTCAGCGCAACGGCCGCCGCCGTGACCAATGTGCCGTGGATTCGAACACGGTGCATCGGCGCATCTTACCCGCGCGAACGGCCGCGTGTCAGAACCCGCCGCGTCCCGCGTTGGGCCCGGTGTGCGTGGGCCGCGCGCCGCGCATGGCTCCTTCTGGGGCAGGCCGTTCTGGTGCGCAACTGCGCGGAATGCGACCTTCCGCGGTCACGCGGGGTTGGTAGTGGGTCAGTTTGATCCGGGGCGCACGGGCATCTCGCCCGGTCATGTTCTTCCGGGTGGTACGGGCGTCTCGCCCGTTCACGCGGCAGACACGGGCGAGACGCCCGTACCACCCTTTCGAATTCACTGTTTCACGAAACTGACCCACTGCCGCGGGGTTCCTCGCCCTTGACGCGCTGCGAACCGCGTTCTACGCTCATCCGTTCAGCCAAACGCGGTCCCCGCGCCCGGGTGGCGGAATTGGCAGACGCACCAGCTTGAGGGGCTGGCGTGGGCAACCACGTGCAGGTTCGAATCCTGTCCCGGGCATCCGTCACGCGCGGTCCCCAACCGACACCAACGGTTGACGCCGGCCGCGTATGGTTGACACCCGCCACGCCGGCGGTAACGTGTCGCCCTTCGTGCCGGACCGCGGCGGTGCGTCCGTGCGATGCGACGGAGACGCGCGGCGGCGCCGCAGCTCACCGCGGCATGGTGTGTCGTCGAAACAGATGCTCGAGCGCCCGTAGCTCAACTGGACAGAGCGTCGGCCTACGGAGCCGAAGGTTACAGGTTCGAATCCTGTCGGGCGCGATTCTCCCTGCTTGACCAGTCCGCGTCGCGACATCGCGGCGCGCTGCCCGCGGAACGCACCGCGCGGGAGCGTGGCGCGCAGACGCGGCCGGCTGTCGGCGCGCACGGGCGGGGT
This sequence comes from Phycisphaerae bacterium, assembly GCA_050184295.1. Classification (GTDB taxonomy): domain Bacteria; phylum Planctomycetota; class Phycisphaerae; order UBA1845; family Fen-1342; genus JBFXAM01. The sequence goes on from JBFXAM010000186.1 coordinate 2,439, forward strand.
GCCGCGCGCGACGCGGGACCGGCGCGTCGACGGCAAACGCCGTCGCACGCGCCGATCCCGTGGTCGCACCGGCAGCCCGGTCGGGGAACCGGTCGGGCGACCGATCGGCCCCATGCCGCGTGCGAAAACCCGCGGCCGGCGGCTACTTCGTCACAAACTCCACGATCGCCGTTTCGCTCTTGTCCGCCTTCACCGTCAGCGTCAGTTTATACTTCATCCCCGGCTTCAGCTCGATGCCGCCGACGCTCTGGCTTGTGAGGTTCAGCACGTTGAAATCGCCGCCGGGGCTGCCGAGGTTGTACGGCGTACCCGGCTTCATCTGCGCCTGCGGGTTGTTGATGTCGCGCGAGACGACGGTGAACTCCGCCTGGTGCGAGTAGTCCGCCTCGTACTGCTGATACAACGACGCCGCCACCATGGTGATCCGCCCGAATCGCTCGGGATCGACGAGATCAAACTTCAGCGTCGGCGTGGTGCTCACCGGCGCGCTGATCTTCCATGCCGAGTAGCCCGACATCGCCTTCTTCATCGCGTTCTGCTTGGCGGCCTGGCCGTCCAGCGTCACGCGAATGTGGCTGTCCGTCTTCGCGAGATTGCCGCCGATGCGCACGCCCTGCATCGCCGCCCCGGTGACGCTGCAACCAGACAGGACGGTGATGGCGCCAACGACAACGGCTGATAAGATCACTCGACGCATGATCGCTCCTCATTCCTGGTGTATCGGTGCGGTCGCGGAGGACGCCGCGAGTCCGACCCGGTATCGACACGTGGACGCCGTGCCTTGAGTAGCGATAATACTCTGCTGGCCATTCATGGACATGGTGCCCGGATTTCTGACCCCCGAGTCGCAGACACCACGCTGCGCGGCCGCGCTCCGACGCCGCGCCCGGTCCAGTCACGATCGGTGGTCCCCGATCGACTTTCAGCCGTTTCCCATAACCGGCCAACAACCTATGACCACTTCGCTCGGCACTGCCGGCCCCGTCCGCATCGCGATTCTGACCACCGGCGGCACGATCGAGAAGGTGTATGACGAGCGCGACGGCACGTTGCGCAACGCCGGCTCCGTGCTCAGCGAAATCATCAGCGCGCTGCGGCTCCCCACGCTGCGCACGCGGCACGTGCCGGTCATGTCCAAAGACTCGCTCGAAATGACCGACGACGACCGCGCTGCCATTCTCGCCGCGGTCCACACCGCACTTCGCGCGGATGACGCCCTGGTCGTCGTCCACGGCACCGACACCCTCGCCGTCACCGGCGACTATCTCGATCGCCACCTGGCGGAACTCGACAAGCCCATCGTCCTTACGGGCGCGATGCGCCCCTACCAGTTCCGCGACACCGACGCCCACCAGAACATCACCGAGGCCTTGCTCGCCTGCCGGCTGCTCTCGCCGGGTGTCTATGTCGCGATGCACAACCAGGTGCTGCGTTTCCCCGGAGTCACCAAGGACCGAACCCGCGGCACGTTCGTGCGTACGCCGTAGCGACGATGTCCCGCGGCGCAACCGCCGGGGCGCGCCGAGCAATGCGCCGCGGGGGCCGAACCAACCAGGTCGGCGGCGGCGCGCCGTCGCAGGAACCTATCCGCTGGCCGGAGTTCCGGGCATGAGCAACGAGCACACGCCGCCCGTCGCCGGCGCGGGACCGAAGACCGGCCTTCCGCATGCTTTCGCCGCGGTGTGGCTGGGCCTTCTCAATCCGCGCTACGCCGTCGACCGCGTGGCCCATGCGTCGAAGATGACGCTCTTGCTGATGTTCGCACTCCATGCCGCGCTGCTCGTCGTCGGAGCCATCGTTGTGGACATGTGGGACGAGGCCGTCGATAGGACCTGGCGACCCGCGATCCCCAA
>JBFXAM010000187.1:0-4270 GCA_050184295.1 Phycisphaerae bacterium
GCCGATTGAGTTCCTGAGAACGTGGCGACGCAAGAGCCGTCGCCACGGCACCCCGCTTGCGGACGGGCGGCCGCGCTTGCGGACGCGTGGCGAGGCCGATCGATTTCCTGAGAACGTGGCGACGCAAGAGCCGTCGCCACGGCACCCGGCTGGCGCGCGCCGGAGTGGGCCGATCGAGTTCCGGAGAACGTGGCGACGCAGAAGCCGTCGCCACGGCACCCAGCGCGCGTGGCGACGCAAAAGCCGTCGCCACGGCACCCAGCGCGCGTGGCGACGCAAAAGCCGTCGCCACGGCACGCGGCTCGACATGCAGCCGCCGGCGTAGCATCGCGCGCACCCGGTCATCCGCGCGCGGCGGCGTCGTGCCGGCGCGCGACTCAGGGGGCGTTCGCGGGCGCGATCGCTCGGCCGCTTGGCAGCGCGAGCAGCGCCAGAAGCGCGATGAGATACACACCCAACCCCGCATAGAGCACGGTCGTGAAATCGCTCAGCAGCGCCACAAAGATGCACCCGATCGACCCCAGCACCGTCGCGAATGCGTTCACGCTCCAGCACCACGGCGTCAGATTCGGGTTCAGCTGCTCGGCGAGGCGGATGCCCGTCGGGAACGGCATGCCCATCAGCAGTCCGACCGGCAGCAACACCGCGACCGCGGCGACGCAGCGCAGCGGATGCGAGAGGTGCATCAGCAGCGGCAGCTGGGAATTCAGGAACCACGTGGTCGCGTAGATCGCCGCCGCCAGCAGCACCAGCGCGAGCGCGCCGCCGATTTTCGCGCTGCCGCGCGTGAACAGCTTCGATAGATACGCGCCGACGCCGCAGAAGACGAGGATGCTGAAGAGCGTGACGGCCATGCTGTAGACGGGGCCGCCGAGAAAGACCATGAGCTTCTGAAGCAGCATGACTTCGACGGCAATGAACGCGAGCCCGATCGCCGCGAAGTAGAGCAGGATGCGGAATTTTCCCGGCAGCCCGGCCAGGCCGGAGAGCCGCGTGCGCAGCGGCCAGAGGATGCACAACGCGGCGAGCAGCGCGATCTGGATCACCGCTGCCGGCATCACCACCAGCGCCAACGGCAGGCGCGTCACGGGAAATCCGCCCGCGCTGGGAGCGAACGGATTCGCCAGGCTCTTGAAGCCGTAGTAGTCGAAGAAAAACGGCGCGTCGTCCGGGGCCGGGCGAATGTTGTAGAAATAGTCGCGGACGTATTGATCGAGGCGGTCGCTGGGCGTGCGCAGCGCTCGGCTCAGCTCGCGGGCCGCGGCCGCGGGCCCGTATTGCGGCGTGCCGGCGAGCTGGTCATATTCGCCGCCCGGCTGGTAGGGGACGAACGGGTCGTAGAGCACATCGAATTGCAGCTTGTCGGCCCAGGCGCGCAGGCGCGCGAGCTCGTCCCGCGTGAACGGCGTGCGCTTGACCAGCGTTTCCGCCCACGGCGAGCGGTTGTGCCACGCCGGCGCCGCGATCACCGCGACGTGCGCATGCGCGTCGGCGACGCCGCGGGCTTCGAGCGCGGCGCGGGCGGTGACGACGAGTCGGAGCGTCTCGCGATCAGGCGTGAAGAGCCAGCGTGAGAACGACACGACGCCGTCGTCGGTGAGATGGTCGAGGAAGGCGCCGAGCGCCTCGGTGGTGTACAGATACGCCTCGGTGAGTGCGGTCGCGCCGGACGCCAGCGCGGTGAAGGTGTCGACGCCGCTGAGCTGAATGACGTCGAACTTGCGATCGGTGGCGGTGAGATAGTGCCGGCCCTCCGCGACGACGACCTCCACGTCCGGGCGGCGATAGAGCCCGCCGGCGAAATCGTTGTATCGGTCGCGAACGTATTCGACGGTTGCCGGATTGATCTCCACCGCGGTCACGTGCGCGGCGCCATGGTGGAGTGCGATCGCGACGTCGATTCCGCCGCCGGGGCCGATCACGAGCACCTTCGCGTTGGGCACGAGCGCGTAGCCGGCACCCTGAAGATAGTGGCCGAGGATCGCCAGGTCTTTGGGCGCGGTGTCCTGGAGCTTGACGAGCCCGGTGAACGCCTGGCCGTCCTGGTGAATCTTGATGTGCGTCAGCTCGGGCTGCGTGTTGTCGTAGACGCGCGAGAGCGAGCCGCTGAAGTTGGGATAGCCGCCTTCGGGGCCGACGATGTCGACGCGGTTGATGACGTTCCAGCGATAGTCGGTTGCGTGATAATCGGGAATCTTCGAGGCCGGGACCGGCACCGGCACGAGCGCGTCGCGCAGCGTCGTGCCGACCGCCAGCGCCGCCGCGATCACCGCCGTCAGCGGATACCGCCAGCGGACGCGTCCGCCGGCGCGCCCGCCAACGAGCATCGCCACGACACAGACCGCCAGCGCGATCCAGAACACGGTGCTGGTCGCGCCCAGGTAGTTGATCCCGAACACCGCCCCCAACGCTCCGCATCCCGCGCCGAGCAGATCGGCGAAGTAAATGCGGTTGATTTCGTCGCCGCTTTTGCTCACCAGGTAGCCGATGCACAGCCCGGCGAAGAAGAACGGCACGGCGGTGTAAACGAGCAGCAGCAGCATTCCGAACAGTTGCGACGGATCGCGATGGGTGTAGATGGCCTCCGCGTCGAAGATCGTCTTGGTGATCGCCAGGAAGCTCGCCATGATCGCCACGCCGAACAGCCAGATGCAGTCGGCGAGCAGTTCGCCGCGGACGCCGGGGCCGTGAAAGCGCGGATTCACGGTGAGCACGGCGCCGGCGGCGCCAAAGCCGAGCAGCGCGAGCCCGATGATGAGATACACCGAGTGGTGAACGGTCATGACCGAGAACACGCGGGTCAGCGTGATTTCGAGGCAGAGCGCGGCGAGCGCGAGCACAAAGATCGCGACGCCGGCGAAACGCGGCAGAGGGTGCATGGAGGGATGCCTTTCCAGACCCGACGACGAATCGCACGGGCACGCGCGGATTGTAGCTGCTTGCGGAAACACACCCCGTGCGTGCCGCGGCGGCGCACGGGCGCATGGGGCGTGCGGACCGTGGGTGTTCAGCGGCGCGGCGCAAGCCGCAGGATCGCGTTTTCGCACGCGATGTAAAGCGTGCCCGCGGGCGAGAAAGCGACGTCGGTGATCGGGCCGGGGAACCCGCCGGCGAACTTCTCGCGTGTTCCGATCGCGGCGCGATCGCCGTCGATCGCCGCGTGCGTCACTTGGTTGCGCGTCGTCTCGCCATAGAAAAAGTGATTCTGCGTTGCGACGCCATAGCGCGTGCTCGGGTTAAACCCGCCGCCGACGATCAGCAGGCGTTCGCCGCGGGTGTCGAGCAGGGGATCGACGACGCCGGCGTTGGCTGCGGTGAAGTCGAGTTCGGCGGTGGTGTCGGCGACGCCGGCGACGGCGGGCCAGCCGAGATTTGCGCCGCTGTTGACGCGATGCACCTCTTCGTTCGCGCCGTCCGTGCGATCGACGATGAAGAGCAGCCCCGTCAGCGGATCGACGGTCAGCCCGCGCACGTCGGCGACGCCGGTCGCGAACACCGGCGATGCGGGGTTGGGATTGTCGGCGGGGATCGACCCGTCGTCGTTGTAGCGCAGAATCTTGCCGCCGAGCACGCCCGGCGTCTGCGGCGACCCGGTGTCGGTCTGGTCGCCGAAGCCGACCAACAGCGTGCCGTCGCGCGCGAACGCGATCCGTCCGCCGAGGCGTGTCGTCGCGGGGCCGAGCGGCAGCGACGCCACGAAGACCTCGCCGCCCGACGCCACGTCGCCGAGCGCCTCGAAATAGACGATGCGATGGTCGATGATGCTGCCGGCGCTGCTGGTTGATACGCCGATGTCCGCCCGCGAGTAGAAGACATAGACGCGCCCGTTGCGGGCGAAGTCGGGATGGAGCGCGATCCCGTTCAGTCCGCGGTCGCCGGCGCTGTTCACCGGCACCGACGCGAACGGTTCGCTGCGCAGCGTCGTGTCGCTCACGACGTGAATCAGCCCGCTGGCGCGCTCGGTGTAGAAGAGCCGTCCATCGGGCGCGAACGCGAGCGCGGCCGGCCGGTTCGCGTTCTGCACGACGAACTGGGCGTCGAGCCCCTCACCCGCGGGAATTGGCGCGGGCAGCGTCTCCGCCGACGGCAGGCAGCCGCCCAGCCATCCCAGCAGCGCTGCGATCGCCGCCGCCGTCATTCGTTCTGAACTCAGCATGTCAGTCTCCCGAGCCTCGCGGTTCGCGACGATCATTATTATCGGCTGGATCGGCGCTAAGCTTGGCTCGCGAGAATCGCGCGCCCAGGCGGCGCCGGGCCAAAGCGGCGGCAG
>JBFXAM010000188.1:0-4240 GCA_050184295.1 Phycisphaerae bacterium
TCGGTGACCGCGAAGTCGACGCCGATCGTGCCGACCACGCTCCATTGCTCACCGTCCCAGCGCGCCAGCCCGCCGCGCGTGAAGAGGCCGTCGACCTCGGCGAACAACCCGCCGGCATACAGCGCCGGTCCGCTCCCGTCGTCGAACACTTCGAGGCTGCCGACGACGAGCGGCGCGCCGAGCGGCCCGCGAAAGCGCCCGATCGGCGTCCAGCGGTCGCCGTCGAAGCGGTACACCAGGTCGCAGGTCGTTACGTCCAGGTCCGTGCTCGCACCGGCGTAGAGCTTGGGACCGTGCCCGTCGTCGAAGACGGCCAGGGCGCCCACACCATCCAGGCAGGGTGTGCGGATGCCCGGGCCGAGCGGGTGCCACGCCGCGCCGTCCCAGCGCGCGACGTAGTAGAACTCGCGCCCGCTGTACTCGCGATAAAAGTCGCCCGATACGTACAGGTTCGGTCCGTTCCCCAGGTCAAAGGCGCGCGCCGTCCAGACATTAAAAAAGAAGTCAGCGCCAGTAGAAGTCCACGAGCGCCCGTCCCAGCGCGCCACGTCCACGGCGGGCACACTTCCGGCGATATCGAAGTTGCCGACGAAGTAGAGCGCCGGTCCATAGCCGTCATCAAACTCCGCTACGTCGCCGACACCGACAAAGGACGAATATCCGTCCACGCCCGGGACGCCGAAGCCCGATGTCCAACCCATCTCGCACGGCTGCGCGCGGCCGCCGCCGGCCGCCAGGCCGAAAAGCAGTAGCGCGGTGGCGATTCGCACGCCCGGCTCGGTTTTCGTTCGCATTTGAATCCCCTTCGCAAGCGGGCGCGCCGCGAGCGCGGCGCGCCCGGAACTCCCGCGTCCAACCGTCAACATCCGAGAATCAACTCCACCAGGATGTCGATGTCGAAGTTGTTCACCAGCCCGTCGCCATTCAGGTCCGCCAGCATGGCGTCACACGGCGCGTAGGGGTCGCCGTCGTGGTCCGCCACATATCCCGCCGGGTCGATCACCGCCTGGCTGAAATGACCCACGTCGAAGTTGTTGACCACTCCGTCGCAATTCAGATCGCCCAGCCCGTGCGACGCGCTCAGGTCGCACAGCACCGGCGAATGCGGCAGCACGTCCGGTCCCGCGCCGCAGAACCGCACGCGGATCTCCAGGTAGCGCCCGCGCACGTCATCGAATCGCCGGCCTTCCTCAACCGCCGCGAACGCGCGCGCGGTCAGTTCGGTTCGCTGGTCGGCGGCGCGTACGCTCACCTCCAGGTCGCCGGGCAGCGGGTCATCGCAAACGCCCTCGCGGTTCCAACGCAACAGGTGCCACTCGGCGTTGAACGTCCCGCCGTCGTGAACGACCGTCCACGTGCCGATCCCGGTATTGTGCAGCGTGAGCTGGCCGGTCTGGTCGGTGTAGGAATAGGGCGCTGCGTTCGCCGGCAGCGTGATCGTCAGATCGACGTGCGGCCCGGACGGCTGAGTCGCCGGATTGATGCGCTTGAGCGTGTTTCCAGTCCGGCACGTAGCCCAGACCATCCCGGCAGGATCCACGGCGAGTCCCGTGGGTTCGAGACCGTCTTCGCCGAGCGCGATCGAAAGTGGGTCCGGCGGATCCGGCTGCAAGAGGATCCGCGAGACGGTCGCGCCGCCCGAGCTGGCCACCAGCGCCAGCAGGCCGTCATCGCTCACCGTCATCGCGATGCCGCGGTCGCCGTCCGGATCGCCGGTCCCGATCGAGGTCAGCAGCGTGCCGTCGGCGGCAATCTGTCGGATTTCGTTTGCGGCAAACTCGGTTGTCCACACTTGCCCGAGCCGGCCGGTTGTGACGGTGTAGGTATCCGCGCTTCCAGAGCAGACGATGGCCGGCAGCGGATTCTGCGCGCTGGTCGTGTCGACGCGCAGCAGGCGCCCCGAATCGACGCCCAGGCGCTCCGCGGACCAGAGATAGCCCGCGTAGTCGATCAATCCGCCGTAGCCGCCGCCCATCACCGAGAACGATACGGGCTGCGCGGCGCCGGTGAAGCCATCCACCACGTCGAAGAGATGGTTGTCGCGCCCGCCGGTCCATAGGTTGTTCGATTTGTCCACCGACAAGTGGCGGACGCCGGTGCCGCGCACCGCGACGTAGCGGCAGATGCATTCGTCGTCGGCGTCGTCGGCGGTCGCGTTCTCGGGTGAGAGATCATACCAGGCGCGTACGTCGCCGAGGCCGCGCGAGGTTGCGATCAGCCCGTCACGATTGCGATCGACGCACGAGCTGTAGACAAAAGGCGGCTTCAGATAATCGCCCAGCGGATCGGGAAACCCCGCGCCGTCACAGCGCGTGCCGCCGACGACATAGCCGACCTTGACGACCGAACCGGTTCCGGGGAAGGCCAGGTCGTTGCGGTTGGCGATCCAGAGATTGCCGTCCAGGTCGACCGCGGTGCGCGACGGGTCGCCCAGTTGGTTCGCGGGCGCCGTTGCGTAGTCGCCCTGCACGTCGCCGGTCAGCGTATTCACGCGGATCACCCGCGACAACCCCGAGAGCGGCGCCCAGAGATACGGCAGCGGAATCGCGTCCTGATTGCGCTCCAGCGCGTCACCGGCCAGCGTGTGTCGCAGGTTCACAAGCCACCCGAGTTCGAAATCGGCGTCGCTGCTGAAGTCGCCCCGCGCCGGGCGGCACTGGCAGTCGTCCGGCACGCCGTCCTCGTTCGCATCCGGGCTGCGGCTCTCGGCGATGTCGCACGAGTCGGGAATGCCGTTGTAGTTACAGTCGGCGGAGACCCCTAATCCGATATCGCGCCGATCCCATTGCCCGTTGCCATTGCAGTCGCGCGAGATGTGATAACCGAGATCGACGGCATCCTCGTCGGCTTGCAGATCGGTGCGCGTCGTGTACGCGTGCAGGCCGAGGTCGATCGCCGTGGCGCTGCCAGCGTCCTTGCACGGGCTGTCGACCGGCTGACCCGGAAGCCCGGCGTGGCTCAGAAAATAGACGCCGTTGAACGGGTCGCCCGGTTGGGTGAAGCGCTCCTTGAAGAGCGGGTCGACGTTCAGGTTGTTCGCGCCGGCGCCGGCCCAGCCGCCCTGCACATCGCAGTAGCGCAGCGTGGTCGCGGCGGAATCGCTCTGAATCTGCGCGACGCCATTGCCCCACAGGATGCAGTTGGTGAGCATGCCCTTCGCGTCATCGCCGACGAAGCGCACCGCGGCGCTCTGCGAATTGTCGGCGAAGGTGCAGTTGGTGATACTCAGCGTGCTGGCGCCGGTGGCGAGAATCGCCGCCCCGCGCCAGGACTCGTTGGGGAGCGTGAATCTCGGATTACCTTGTAGATCTCTGTCCAGAATCTGCTTTCCGAATTCACAACTCGTGATCGCGGGGGATGAATTGACTGCGAGTATCGCGCCGCCGCCGCTGTCTACCGACTCCGGAAATCCGGTCACGACCGTCTTATTCTCCCAAAAGCGACAATGCGCGATGACGGCCCGCGACGATTCGAGATACACTGCTCCGCCGCCGTCGTCAGCGGAGTTCTTGTAGAACAAGCAAGCTGAGATGAGCGGGCTCGATGCGTCGAAACACGCGATCGCTCCGCCCAGCCCCCGACTGTTGAACGCCTCATGTGCCCTATTCTCGCGAAACTCGCAGCCGACGATGATCGGGTTGCTTCGTTGCAGGCACAGGATTGCCCCCCCTTGAACGGCGAAGAAGGATGCGTTCACAAAGTTCGACGCGAACAGACATCCGGCAATCCGCGGCGAACTTCCCACACACAGAATCGTGGTTGGATTCGGCGACCACGCCAATCCGTGGCGGATGGTGAATCCCTCCACGCTCGACGCGCTCGTCTCGCCGGAGTGAAACCGAAACGCCCGGCGGTCCTCAAAATTCAAATCAATCGTGCAACTGCTCGCTCCATTCTGCGATCGCACCGTGATCGCCCGCCCGCCGAAATCCAGGTTCGTGTTCCCGTCCCCCTGGTAGACGCCGTCCGCGACCGTGACCACGTCGCCGTCCGCGCACGCGTCGATCGCGGCCTGGATCGTCGCGTACTGCGCCGGCACAAACCGCTCAACCGCCGGCGCCGGCGTGGCCAGCGCGGCCAATAACGCCGCCGTCGACAGACTCGTCAGGCACATCCCCCCCCCAAGGCGTTCCGCCCCAAAGCAGACCCGCTCATGACCGACTCCTTTCGCAGCGGCCCGAGCACCGGGGACCACGCGTCCCCGAGAATCTCCTAGCAAGCAGCGTGCCAGCGGCCCGGA
>JBFXAM010000189.1:0-4188 GCA_050184295.1 Phycisphaerae bacterium
GACCGCGGAGAAAAACGCCGCCGGCGACGCGTTTTCGTCCTCGGTCGGCGGGGGAATCACGAGTCCGTCGCCCGCGGGCGCCGCACTTTCATGGTTCCGCGCGTCGTGCGCGCCCGGCTGCTCGCGCCGAATGACATACAGCTTCTTCACCGCCGGACCGATATCCCGCGCCACGCCGATCGCGTCGAGCAGCCGCGTGTCGGGATCCGTAATTGCGTAGGGGCCCGCGGCTGTCACGTCGCCGATGATCGTAAAAAACCGCTGCCGCTTCACTTGTGCAAAAACGCGGACAATCGCGTTGGGCAGCAGACCGGCCGCCTTGAGCTGCGTCTTGATCTCCTGTTCGAGCTCGGTTTCGGTCTGTCCGCCGGCCTTGATCGACCCGAGCTGCGGCACGCGGACGTACCCGGTCGGGCTCACCTCGATCTGGAATCCCTCCTGCGCGCCCTGGGCCAGCAGATCCTCGATGACGATCGCGAGCTGATCCCCCGGGCCGATGCGGTAGTCCTCGTATTTGACGGTGAGGTCTTCGGGCATCGGCTCGGTCGCGTTGGCGAGCCCTGGCGGGCTCTCGCGCGGCGTCAGAACCCGGCGGATGCCGCGCTCGCGGTAGTCCGACGGAAAAGCGCCGACGGTGGTGGGATCAAGAAAGCTGTTCAACATCGCGCAGCCCGGCGTCGCGCAGAAAAGCACCGCGACAAGCACGCCACGGGTAAGCGCGCCAGCCAGTGTCCGACCGAACTCCATTTCAGTCTCCTCGGGACCGCATCGACCCGGCCGAACGGGTGAGAAAACCGCCGCGGAACGTCGCCGACCCGGCGAGACGCCCGAGCGTAGGTTCGACACCGTTTCCTGACACCCGGTGCTATCTAAACCGCGTCCCGGACGGCTGTCAAACCGCGGCCTCCCCGTTGCTGACCCGAGGCGCAACCAACAATAAGCCTCGTACGATCAAGGAGTACGGACGGTTCGACACGGCCATTCTGAAACATTATCGGTTCTTTGCCGGCGGCGGCTTGTGTGGACCGCCGAAACCGGGCCCGACGGCCGCAGCGCGGACCCGCGGTGCGCCGCGGCCGCGGACCGACTATCGCGGACTCGCCCTCCCGTGCGCAGGCAGCCACCGGGTGATTCAGCGGCCGCCTGCGCACCGATAGGGAGCGCATGCACGCCTCATCGTCGACGCCGCAGCGCGTTCTGATCATCGGCGCCGGCGGACACGGGCGCGTGGTGCTGGACATCCTCGTTCAGTCGCGTGTGCACACCGTCGTCGGATTCGTCGACAACAACGCGGACATTCACGGCCGGCGCGTGGACGGCTTTCCAGTGCTCGGCGCCGTGGGCGACCTTGCGGGGCTTCGGCGGCGTCACGACGCGGGCGCCGCGATCGTTGCGATCGGCGACAACGGCGTGCGGCGCGGCATCGCGCGCGAGCTCGATGTGGTCGGCGTCGAGCTCGTCAACGCGATCCATCCCACGGCGGCCGTCGCGAAGAACGCGACGCTGGGCCGCAACGTGGTCGTCGCGGCGGGTGTGGTCGTCTGTGCGCACTGTCAGATCGGCGACTCCGTGATTCTCAACACGGGTTGCATCATCGATCACCAGACGATGATCGGCGAAGGGACGCACATCTGTCCCGGCGTGCGGATCGCGGGGCGCGTCAAGGTTGAGTCCGGTGCGTTTGTCGGCGTCGGCGCGACCGTGGTGCCGCGCGTGACGCTGGGCTGCGAGGCGATCATCGGCGCGGGCGCGGTCGTCGTCGAAGACGTCGCGCCGCTGTCGACCGTGGTCGGCGTCCCGGCCCGCGCGATCAGGCTCGCGACCGCTTCGGAGGACGAAGCGGCCATGCTCCTTCCGGTGCGCTGACTGCTCGCCTTGCCGGCGCTCGCGCGCAGCATGACGCCCGGCGCAATTCGCCAGCCGGGTTATCGCACCGTGTTGACGACGGACCGACGGAGCGTGTCCGACGCGCCAGGTGCGCCGGGCGCGACAGGGATCCGACGCGCCGCCGCGGAGTCAAGCTCGTGCAGCAGCGCCGCGGCCGCGGCGCGAAGCCTCTCCGCCTCTCGGCGCGCGCTGTCGAGCGCGGTTGTCCAGCGCGCCCCGGCGGCGCCGAGTGCGTCGTCGAACGACGCCCGCAGGGCGCGCAGCGCCGTGGCGTCCAGCGCGGGCCGCAGCAGGCGGTCCGCCGCGAACGGCAGCGCCCACGCCACCAGCACCAGCAGGGCGCTATGAATCGCGAACGGCGTACCGTGATAGGGGGCGGCGCCGATGGACGCCCGGTAGTAGCCGTGCACGAGTTCGTACGCGACCCACGCCAGGGCAGCGGCAGGCATGAACGCGGTCAGGAAGCCCGTGGCGCGCCGGAGCGAACGTTGCAGCCGTGTCCCGGGGGCGCTGAGCGCCCGCCGCACGCCGTCCTGCATCGTGTGGATGATCGCGTTTTCGAGCGTCGCGGAGGATTCATCGAGCGCGGGCCGGAGTCGACCGCACGCTCCGCCGCCGCGGCGGGCCTCGATCTCCACAGCGTCGACGAAGCGGCGCACGCGGTCGTGTGACCAGTCGTCCCAGAGGCTCCTGATCGCGTCGTCGAGCGGCTCGGGCGCGTTCGTCGGAGCCCCCCGGCACTCATGCGCGGGGACGACGCCGTTCGGCGCGCCGTGTGCGGCGACGTGGGCCGCGGCCGCGGACAGCGAGTTCGGCGGCCACCACCGCGTCCACGCAGACGCGGATCGTTGCGCGAGCCGGGCGGCGGCGGTGCGCATCGCGAAGTCAGTGCCGGTGCGGAGCGCGGCGCGCGTCTCCTGCCATCGCTTCGCGGCGTCGTCGCGGACGCGCGACCAGTGCGCCTCGTCGGGTAGTTTCTCCAGCGCGGCGCGCAGCGCCGTCGCCAGGTCGCGCCAGCGCGCCCGATGGCCGAGGCGTTCGAACTCCGCGACGGCGTGCGACGCGGCGAGCGCGTCGATCGCACGGACGAGCGCGTCGAACTCGTCGGACGGCGGCGAGGCGCCGGCGCAACACGTCGTGAACAGCAGGGGCGTCTCGAAGCCGGCATCCCGGAGCATCTGCTCGAACTGCGCCCGCTGGGCCGGATCGCCTTCGTCCCAGCGGTTGACGACGAAGAACCAGCCGTGCCGCTCGCCGCGTCTGCGCAGCACGCGCCAACCGACGTCGTCGCGATAGCGTTCGGGGCTGACGACGTAGATGAGCAGGTCGATGTGGGGGAGCCAGGCAAAGACAAGTTCGCGGTTGCGTTCGTGGGTGCTGTCGATGTCCGGCGCGTCGATCCACAGCACGTCGCGAAAACGATCGGCGTGGTGGCGATGCACGCGAAGCGGGCTGTCGACGAGCGCGGGCGGCAGGGCGGCGAGCGGCGCGTCGGCATGCAGGTAGAGCGTGAGTTCGTGCGAGGTGGGCCGCTCGACGCCCACGCGCGCGATCGCCGCGCCGGCCAGCCGGTTCAGCAAACTGCTCTTGCCGACGCCGGTGCCGCCGAAGAATGCGACGACGAGCGGGCGCGCGGGGTCTGCGCCCGCAAACAGATCGGCGGGCGTCGCGCGCTCGATCTGCGCGATCGCAGCGAGGTCGGCCTCGTTCAGCCAGCCCGCCGCAGCGGCGTCGGCCGCCCACGCATCGACGCGCTGGATGAGCGCGGCGTGATCGTCGCTCATCGCGGGCCTCCTTGCGGGGGATCGGCGGAAACCTGTCGCGGCTCGTCCCGGATCACGCGTTCGAAGTCAGCGAGCGCGGCCGCTGCATCCGCGAGCGACGGGGCATCGATCCCGAACACACCCGGTGCGTCGAGCGCGTCCTTCAGTCGCGCCAGCCGCGGACGCCACTGCTCATCGATGAGCGTGCGGCGCGCGGCGGCGAGTTGGCGCTTCTTCAGGTTCTCGGCGACCTGCCCCATGTACGAGCCGAGCGCGCCCTCGGTGAGCAGCGTGGAGAACGCCAGCATCGCCGGGGCGTACAGCAGGTCGTGGGCGCCGACGCCGCCGGTCTTGATCGCCAGCGCGACGCTGGCGACGTCGGCGGTGGCGCGTGCGGCCCGGAGCGTGTTCAGGAGCGCGGGCCGCTGACATAGTAGTTCGTAAAGCTCGCGCGCCGCGGCCTGAATCTCGGTCTGAAGCGCGCGCTCGAGCGCCTCGCAGGCTGCGCGGACCGCTGCGCGGACTTCGTCGCGGTGGG
>JBFXAM010000190.1:0-3993 GCA_050184295.1 Phycisphaerae bacterium
CGGCTCGCAGCCGCGTGAATCAGCTCGCGCAGCCGCACCTTCTCCTTGTCGATGTTCGGCACCTCGATGCCGATCGTGTTCTTGCCGGGCAGGGGCGCGACCACGCGAACGCTGGGCGCCTGCATCGCCCGCGCGAGGTCGTTTTGAAGCGACGTGATCTGGCTGACCTTGATCCCCGGCGACAGTCGCAACTCGAACACCGTGATCACCGGGCCGGTCTCGACCGCGACCACCTGAACCTCGAGCCGGAACTCCTTCAGCGTTTGCTCCAGCACATACGCCTTCTCGCGGCACAGAATTTCGATCGACTCGCGGTCGATCGGCGTGAGCTCATCGAGCAGATCGAGCGGCGGCAGCTTGTAGTTGTCATCCGCCGAGCGGAAATGAAAGAACTCCTGCTCGGGTTTGGGCTTCGCACCGATCGTCCGCACGACTGGAGCCGCGGGCACCACGGCAGGGCGCTCCCCACCGTGCGTCGCAATGCCGTTGCCGCCGGCGCGTTGCGCTGCGGCTTCGTCCGCGTCGTGTTCCGCGCTGTCGGGTCGTTCATCCGCGCTCGCCACACGCCGGCCGCGCGTGCCAGCCGCGGCCGCCGCGCCGGCCAGCGCGCCGTCGACCTCCGCGCCGACAGAGTCGACGCCCGCGCCGCGCGCGGCGCCCGCGCCGGCCGATCGCACCGCAGCGGCGTTGGCGCTCTCGATTTCCGCGCCAGGCGCGGGCGCCTCCTTGGACGAAGCTCCGTGGTCGCGTGCCAGCCCGCGCCCCCGAATCGCGACGCTTGCCCGCTCCGGCTGTTCGGCGTTCGACCGCAGTGTTGCGTCGCTCTCGACCGCCGACCCGCGCGTCGCGGCCGCGGTCGCGGTGGCGAGCCGGGCGGTCGCGCCCGCCGCGCCCGAGACGAGCGCCGACCCCGCGCTCGCGACGGCGCTGGCGCCGCGCACGACGATCGGCCCGCCGCTCTTGCCCGCGGTGAGCAGCCAGCGCCCCAGCGCGGTGGCGAGCTCGTCGGCCGTGAGAATGAGCCCGACGACGAACGCGCTCAGCAGCACGATGACGGTGCCGAGCCGGTCGAGCCGCGTAACAAAAAAGTCCGCCGCCGCCGCCCCCAGCGCCCCGCCGGGACCGGTTATCAGGTCGCGTTCGCCGAGCGACAGGAACATCGCGCCCGCGGTGCTGACCGCCGTGCAGATGAACCCGAGCCCGACCAGCCGCAACCAATGGTCGCTGAGCGGAACCCCCTTGCTCCAGCCGAGAATCGCGAGCGTGACGACGATCCAGACCGCGTAGATGCCGATGCCCAGAAAGTAGAAGGCGTGATACGCGAGCCACGCGCCGGTGGGTCCGCACAGGTTCTGAACGCCGCGCTCGCCGGGCAGCCAGAGCGCCGTGTTCGGCGGGTCGGCGGGGTCGTAGCTCAGCAGCGCGATCCAGACGAACGTGCACGCCAGCCACGCGAGCGTGGCCACGCAGAAGCGAAACGCCGACTGCCGCTGGGCAGAACGGGGCATGCGGGTCTCATCCCTGAGTAGGTCTCCCCGCGCATCCTAACGCGGGCTCTCGCGGCGACAAATAGCATACCGCGGCCCACGCCGCGCGCGAATCCACACACATTGTCGGCGCCCGCCGGAGGGGGGTGCATCTTGCGCGCAAATGCGTCCGGAGCGCATCTGCGAATCAGCACCCCATGCGTCAACAGAGGGTCAATCGCGGCGCGCGGTCCACGCGCTCCGTGCCCGCCGCCTCGCGCGACAGGCTTTGACCGTCACCGACGCAAACCAGAACGAGCCGCGGCGCCCGGCGTTCGCACGCCGCGCGCCTCCGCGGTACGATTTCCCCCGCGAACGCACCTATGTCCAACACCGACGCCGGCCGCATCGAACGCTTCGTTGCCAACGTCGGCGAGCGCCTCATCCAGGCGATTGCCGACCTCGGCCGCTTCTGCCTCTTCGCGGTCAACGCGATCGCCTTTATTCCGCTCGAGATCATGTCGCTGCGCGGTTGGCGGCGCCTGCTGCCGCAGTGCTTCGCGATCGGCACGCGCTCGGTGCCGGTCGTGATGCTCACCGGGACGTTCGTCGGCATGGTGCTCGTCGTGCAGGGCTATCCGCAGTTCGACGCGACCGGGTTCGTGGACCGGCTCGGTGCGATCGTCAACATCTCCGTGGTCGCGGAGCTCGGCCCGGTGCTCGCCGGTGTGATGCTCGCGGGTCGCGTCGGCGGAGCACTGACCGCCGAACTGGGCACGATGAACGTCACCGAGCAGTTGCTCGCGCTCCGTTCGATGGGGGCCGACCCCGTCCGCTTCCTCGTCACGCCGCGCTTCCTCGCGTGCCTCTTGCTCAGCCCGCTGCTCACCTGTTATGCGAACATCATGGGCACGCTCGGGTCGTGGGCGGTCTACGTGGGCTACTTCGGCGGGGAATCCGAAGCCTATTGGGCCCGCACCAGCGAGGTCGTCGAAATCTGGGACATCTCCACCGGGCTGTTCAAGGCGCTGTTCTTCGGCGGCGCGATCGGATGCATCAGTTGCTATAAGGGCTTTCACTGCAAGCCGGGCGCCGAAGGCGTCGGGCAGGCGTGCACCGAAGCTTTCGTCGCCAGCTTCATTGTGATTCTCGCGCTGGACTTCCTGCTCAACGTCATGCTCAACCAGCTCTACGAATTGTGGTTCGGGTTCCGGTCGCTGATCTGAGCTGCGCCGTGCGCCGGTCCGTCCGAATGCGCTGCGCGACCCGGCCTGTCGTCGCGACGCCGCTGCGTTCGCTCCGCGCTCGCGCGTTGGGCACGAGCGTGCGCGCGGGGCAGAACGCCGTCCACGCGGCCCCGTTCGCGCTCATGCTCTCTGTCGCGCTCTCGCTGTGCCCACGGTGCCCCATGCGGCAGCAACCGGGCGAACTCGGCGGCCGAACGTCAATGGATGCCCGTGTTGCCCTTCAACTCGTTTACGATCGACCCCAGCATCGCCTTGGCGTCGCCGAAGAGCATCAGCGTCTTTTCGTTGTAATACAGCTCGTTCTCGATCCCGGCGAATCCGGGGTTCATGCTCCGCTTGATCGCCATGATCGTGCGAGCCTTGTCCGCGTCGATGATCGGCATGCCGTAGATCGGGCTGGTCTTGTCGTGCCGCGCCGCCGGGTTCACGACGTCGTTCGCGCCGATCACGAGGCAGACGTCGCACTGCGGCATCTCGGGGTTGATCTCGTCCATCTCGATGAGTTTGTCATAGGGAATCTCGGCCTCCGCGAGGAGCACGTTCATGTGCCCGGGCATGCGCCCCGCGACCGGGTGAATCGCAAAGCGCACGTCCACGCCCTTTTTGCTCAGGTGATCGTAGATCTCGCGCACGCGGTGCTGCGCCTGCGCGACCGCCATGCCGTAGCCCGGCACGACCACCACCAGGCTTGCGTTTTCGAGCAGTTGGGCCGCGTCGGTCGCCGTGGCGCTCTTGACCGACTTCTGCACGGCCTGAGCGCTGGCGGCCTGCACCTGCCCGAACGCCCCGAAGAGCACGTTCGCGAACGAGCGATTCATCGCTTTGCACATGATGACCGACAGGATGAAGCCCGACGAACCGTCGAGCGCCCCCGCCGTGATGAGCAGCTTGTTGTCCAGCACGAAGCCCATCGCCACCGCCGACAGACCCGCGTACGAATTCAGCAGCGAGATCACCGTCGGCATGTCCGCGCCGCCGATCGGGATGATCAGCAGCACGCCGAAGGCCAGCGACAGGATGATGATCACCGGAAACAGGAACGAGAGGTTGGGAAAGATGATGAGCAGCAGCCCGCTGACGACCGCGATGCCCAGCAGACCCAGGTTGATGACGTTCTGGTTCTTGTACGTGACCGGGCGCTGCGGAATCCACTTGATTTCCTGGAGCTTGCCGGCCGCCATCAGACTGCCCGTGAACGTCAGGTACCCCAGGATGCACTCGGCGACGATCGCGCACATGCGAAACGTGGTCAGCATCTCGGGTTCATAGCCGACCCAGTA
>JBFXAM010000191.1:0-3731 GCA_050184295.1 Phycisphaerae bacterium
CCGCCTTTCTCGGCGACCGGCTCGGCGCGTTCGATGAACTCGTGGCGGTCTTGCTGGACGGCGCCGGCGACGCGCGCGTCGCGGAGGCGTTCGGCGTTGTCGAACGCGCCAAGAGCCGCTCGCTGCTCGACCTGGTGCAGGGCGCGCTCGATTCGCCCGACGAACACGCGCCCGCCGGCGACGGCGACGACGCGGCCTTGCTCGACGAATTCGAGCGGCTGCGGAGCGAGCTGAACGCGCTCTACAGCCGCATGGCCGATCGCCTCGACGCCGAACCGGCCGCGGAGGCCCAGCGCAGCGCGGACATCCGGCAGCGCGAGGCAGCGCTCGCGGCGCTGGAATCGCGGCTGGCGAGCACGCGCGGCGTCGCGGGACTCTATGCGAGACCGCTCGACCTGCGTGCGGTTCAGGCGCGTCTGGCGGCGGACGCGCGCCTGGTGGAGTACTTCGTCGCCGGCGAAGAGCTGCTCGCGTTCGTCGTGGGCCGCCACGACGCGACCGTGCACCGGCGCTTGGGCACCGCCGCGGCGCTCCACGAACACGTGCAGCAGGCGCACTTTCAGATCCGCCGCGCGATGCGCCCCGGCGCGCTCGACGGCGTGCGCGGCGCGCGGCTCCTGAGCGACGCGCGGCGCGCCCTGGCGGTGCTGCACGAGCGCGTCTTCGCGCCGCTCCGCGAGGCGGTGGCCGGCGCGCGGCGACTGGTCTTCGTGCCGCACGCGGCGCTCCACGCCGCACCGCTGCACGCGCTCTGGGATGGCGAACGTTCGCTGCTGGAGCGGTTCGAGTGCGTCTATGCGCCGAGCGCCAGCCTGCTCGCGAGTCCGACACGCCGGACGGGTGCGGCGAGCGGTGCGAGCGGGCTCGGCGCCGGCGGCACGGCGCGCGCGCTGGTGGTCGGCGTCTCCGACGAACACGCACCGCACATCGAAGCCGAAGCGCGCCGGGTCGCCGGTGTATTGGGCGCGACGGAGCCGCTGATTGGCGCCGCCGCCAACGTCGACGCGGTGTCCGCGGCAGCACGCGACGCGGACGTGATCCATCTCGCCGCGCACGGGCACTTTTCGGCACAAAACCCAATGGCGTCAGGCGTGCGTCTGGGGGATCGCTGGCTCACGGTGCGCGACATTTATCGGCTGCGGCTTCGCAGTCGGCTGGTCGTGTTGAGCGGCTGCGAGACGGGTCGAAGCGTGATCGGCCGCGGCGACGAGCTGCTGGGCCTGGTGCGTGGTTTTTTTGCCGCCGGTACTTCCGGACTGCTCGTCAGCCTCTGGATGGTCAACGACGAGAGCGCGGCGGAATTGATGGAGGAGTTTTACGCTGCCGCGCGCTATGATCGGGACGGAGGGGCAGCGGCAGCGCTTCGAGCGGCGCAGTTGTCGATGCTCGCGCGGCGGCCGCACCCTTATCACTGGGCTCCATTCCTGCTGCTGGGTGATGTATGAACCGCTCAAACTGCATGCTCAGTCTCATGGCGCTCGCGGCGCTGACCGCGGGCGGGCTGTCGCGCACCGCGACCGCGCAGATCATCGACCCGCCGACTTCAGGCGACGTGATCGTCCGGCTCATCCCCGGGGCGAGTATTCTCGAATTCCATCAACGCTATCAGACCGCCACCCTGGACGCGCTACCGAACCGCAACATTTTCCGCGTGACCACGCCGCCCGGCATGACCGAGGACGCGTTTGTCGATGTGTTGCGCAACAACCCCGGCGACCCCGCCGTTCGGTACGTCGAGCGGAACTACCTGGCGGATGGGCCGGAAGGCACGGCGCGCCAATTCTTCTTCAACACGGTTCCGGATGCGGCGGCGTTTCTGATCCAGCCGGCGTGGAACCAGATTGACCTCGCGAATGCGACGCCGCTCAGCACCGGAGCCGGCGTGACGATCGCGGTCCTGGACACGGGCGTGGACGCGACGCACGCGGCGCTTGCGGGGCGCGTGTTGCCGGACGGCTGGAACTTCGTCGACGAGAACGCCGACACGGACGACGTCGGCGACGGCGTCGACAACGACCACGACACGTTCATCGATGAGTTGACCGGACACGGGACGCACGTGGCGGCGATCGCGGCGCATGTCGCGCCCGACGCGCTCATCCTGCCGGTTCGCGTGCTGGACAGCGACGGCAACAGCGACATCTTCGACGTGGCGCGGGCGATTTTCTTTGCGATCGACGCGGGCGTGGACGTGATCAACGCCAGCCTCGGTTCGACCTATCGTTCGGACATGATCGAGGACGCCGTCGACGAGGCGTTCCGCCGCGGGATCGTCGTCGTGGCCGCGGTCGGCAACAACAACCTCCAGGATCCCGTCGAATACCCGGCGTTCTTTGACGGCGTGGTGCGCGTGACGGCGGTCGACGCGAGCGACGTGCGCTGCCCGTTCAGCAATTACCACCCAGACATCACGATTTCCGCGCCGGGGAGTGAGATCTTCAGTGCGATTCCAGGCGGCGAATACGCGCAGTGGAGCGGCACGAGCATGGCGACGCCGATGGTCGCCGGCGCCGCGGCGCTGGTGCTGGCGCGGCGGAGCGACTGGCCGGCCAACGAGCTGCGCGTGCTTCAGGCGACGTCGTTTCTGGCCCAGACCGCGGACAACGTCGACGCGCTGAATGATCCGCAATATGCCGGTCGACTCGGCCGCGGCCGGCTTGACGCCGCTGCGGCGCTGCGCACGCCGGTGCTGCTCGAGGCGGCGGGTTCGTATGCGACGGGCGCCGGTCCGCGTGCGGTGGGAGCCGCGGATTTCAACGGCGACGGCCGGCTCGACGCGGTGGTCGCCAACACGACCGCGGGCTCCGTCGCGGTGCTGCTGGGGCAGCTCGGCGGCGGATTTACATTGCAGGGGACGTATCCCGCGGGCGCGGGTCCGGAGGGTGTCGCGGTCGGCGACTGGGATCGCGATGGCGATGCGGACGTCGTCGTGGCCAATGTGCCGACCGGCGTCGTCACGATTCTCTGGAATAGCGGCGGCGGCGTGCTTGCGACCGGCCCGAGCCTGGCCGCGGGCGTCGAGCCGACGTCGATTGCGGCGGCGGACTTTGACCGCGATGGCGACCTCGACCTCGCGGTCGCGGACGGCGACGGAAGCACGGTGCGCCTGCTGACCAACAACGGCAGCGGCAGCTTTGCGCCGGGCGCGTCGCTGGTCGTGGGAAACCGCCCGCAGGGGGTCGTGGCGCGCGATCTCGACGGCGACGGCGACATCGACCTCGCAACCGCCAATCGGCGCTCGAACGACGTGGCCGTCGTGCTCAACCGCGGCGACGGCACTTTCTTCGCCGCCGTGAACTACAACGTCGGTCCGGATCCGCGGACGCTCACCGCCGGCGATCTCGACGGCGATGGGCGGCCCGAGCTGGCGGCCGCGAGTCACGACAATGGTGCGCTCACCGTGCTGCGAAACGTCGGCGCGGGCGCGTTCTTGCTGGCCGGAACGCTGCCGTTGCCGCTGGGTGCGCAGGCGGATGCGCTCGGGGTCATCGATCTGAATTGCGACGGACAGTTCGACCTGGTGGCGGCGAGCAGCGACCTGACCGCCGGGTTCATCGCGATCTTCATCGGTCAGCCCGCGGCGCTGCCCACTGGACCGTGGATTGTCCCCTGCGGTCAAAGCGCGACCGGACTGACTAGCGCCGAGTTCGACCGCGACCAGGACGCCGACCTGGTCGTGACCGACGCGCTCGGCAGCCGGGTCGAGTGTCTGCGCAACGTGACGTGCACGC
>JBFXAM010000192.1:0-3599 GCA_050184295.1 Phycisphaerae bacterium
TCGGCACCCGGCGCGACGGGCGACGCTCCGGGCCTGACGCGGCGCGCGGCGGACGCCTCGGGCCTCTGTGAGCCGCGCCAGACCCGATACCTGCCGCCCGGCGAACCGTTTCAGACCCGTCGGCGGCTTCCACGCCGACCGCTCGGACGCATCCCCTGTTTTGCCGATGACAGTAATTGTGCCGACGCGCGCGGCGTTGGCCTCGCGCCGCAACCCCGTCTGCGAAGGAGATCGCGATGAAGCTCGGACGCATGCCGTCGCTCGCCGCCGCCATCGCGGGCGGTGCGTTCATGGTGCTCGTGTTGGCGTTCGCAACTTGGCCCGCGACGAATCCGCCCGCCGCATATGGGCAGTTGCCCGATGCGGCGGCGCAGCGGGCCGAGCTGGTCATGCAGGCGCGTGTGACGAACGAGAAGCTGGCGGAGATCGCGCGGCTGCTGCGGGAGATTCGCGATCAGCGCGCCGACGCCGGCGATGCGAAGGGCACACGCCCTGCGACGGATCCGCGCCCCTGACCGAGGCGCCGCGGGCGCGAGTCAGAGCACGAGCATGGCGTCGCCATAGCTGTAGAAGCGGTATCCGCGCTCGATCGCCTCGCGATAAGCGCGGAGCACAGGCTCGCGCCCGGCGAACGCCATCACCAGCGCGATCAGCGTGCTGCCGGGCAGATGAAAGTTGGTCAGCAGCACGTCGACGTTCTTGAAGGCATAAGGCGGGTAAACGAAGAGATCGGTCCAGCCCTCCGCGGGCGTGAGCGTTGCGCTCGTCAGCGATTCGAGCGCCCGCGCCGACGTCGTCCCCACAGCAATGACGCGGCCGCCATTGGCGCGACTGGCGCGGACCGTCTCCAGCGCGTCGGCGCCGACCCGGTACCATTCGGCGTGAAGTTTGTGCTCGCGCAGATCGGCCGCGTCGATCGGCGCAAATGTCCCGATCCCCACATGCAGCGTCACCTCCGCCCGCCGCACGCCGCGCTCGTGGGCGCGGGCGAGCAGCTCGGGTGTGAAGTGCAGTCCGGCCGTGGGGGCGGCGACCGCGCCGTCACTGCTCGCGTAAACCGTCTGGTAGCGCAGTGGATCGTGCGAGTCGGGACCGTTCGGGCGCTCGACATAAGGCGGCAACGGAACCTCGCCGTACGTGTACAGCATCGCCGTGGGCTCGGTCGGCGTCTGCGGGCGGACGATCCACTCGCCGCGCGGGTGCTGCGCGACGACCTTCAGGCGCGGCGGGGCCGGCGAACCGTTGGTGTCCGGGGCGCCGTGATACCGGAAAGGCGTGAGCACTTCGCCGACGCGCAGGCGATTCGACGGCTTCAGCAGAACGCGCCAGCCGTCGCCATCGACGCGCAGGAAGAGACCCTCGACGCGCCCGCCGGTCGCGCGCCGGCAGTAGAAGCGCGCCGGCAGGACGCGCGCGTTGTTCAGGACGAGGCAGTCGTCGGGTTTCAGATAGTCCAGCACGTCGCGAAACACGCGATGCTCGATCTCGCCGCTCGCGCGGTGCAGCACCAGCAGCCGCGAAGCGTCGCGCGGCTCGATGGGTTGCTGGGCGATGAAATGGCGGGGCAGTTCATACTGCAGGTCGCTCACGCGCATTCAAGCGCCTCCCATCCCAACGGCCTTCGAATCGTAGCGAAACCAGCGCAGTCTCCCAAGTCCCCAACGAGCGAGCGGTGCTTATAATGCGTCGATTCGGCCTCCGGAGATGCAGATGACGCAGCACGATTTGATCGTTATCGGCGCCGGTCCCGGCGGATACGTCGCCGCCATCCGCGCCGCTCAACTCGGGCTCCGGGTCGCGCTGATCGAAAAGGAAAAAGCCCTCGGCGGAACCTGCCTGCGCGTCGGCTGCATCCCCAGCAAGGCCCTGCTCGAATCCAGTGATCGCTTTCACGAAGCCCGGCACGAACTCGCCCGACACGGCGTGAAGACCGGAGCCATCGGCCTCGATCTCGCGACCATGCTGAAACGCAAGGACGATACGGTCGCCGGACTCACCGACGGCGTCGCCATGCTCGTGCAAAAGAACAGGATCACGCGCCTGCACGGCAGCGCGCGCTTCGCGGCCCCGAGTTCCAATGACGCCGACGCGACCTACGCGGTGGCGGTCGACCCGGCGAGCGGCGGCGAGACCACGACCCTCCACGCGCCGCGCGTGATCATCGCGACCGGCAGCAAATCCGCCGCGCTCGCCGGCGTCACGCTCGACGGCGACCGCATCGGCACGAGCACCGAAGCGCTCAGCTATCCGGAAGTCCCCGGGCACCTCGTTGTCATCGGCGCCGGATACATCGGGCTCGAACTCGGCTCCGTCTGGCAGCGCCTGGGCGCGAAAGTCACGGTGCTCGAATACCTCCCGCGAATCCTGCCGGGAATGGACTCTGAACTCGCCGCCGACGCGCTAAAGGTCTTCAAGAAACAGGGCCTGGAATTCCGTCTGAATTGCCGCGTCACCGGCGCGCGCGTGGAAGGCGACGCGAATGCCAGCCGCGCCCGCGCCGACGCCGGCGCGCGCGGCGGCAAGTCGGAGCGCGCGGGGGGCCGCGCAGCGACGTGCGTGGTGGAGGTTGAGGGTGCGGAGCCGACCCGCTGCGACCGCGTCCTGCTCGCCGTCGGACGCGTGCCCAACACCGACGGGCTGGCGCTGGACACGATCGGCGTGCAGGTCGACGCCAAGGGTCGCATCCCCGTGGACGAGCACTTCGCTACCGCGGCGCCCGGCGTGTTCGCGATCGGCGACGTGATCCGCGGGCCGATGCTCGCGCACAAGGCCGAGGACGAGGGTATCGCGTGCGCCGAATACCTCGTCACGGGGTTCGGCCACGTGAATTACGACGCGATTCCAGGCGTCGTGTACACGAATCCCGAGATCGCCGCCGTCGGCAAGACCGAAGACGAGCTGAAGGAGGCCGGCGTCGAATATCGTAGCGGGGTGTATCACTTCCGCGGCAACGCGCGGGCCCGCGCGCTCGGTCATGTCGAGGGGCGCATCAAGGTGCTCGCGCACGCGCAGACCGATCGCATTCTCGGCGTGCACATCATCGGCCCGCGGGCCGGCGACCTGATCGCCGAGGCCGCCGTCGCGATCGAGTTCGGCGCCAGCAGCGAAGACCTGGCGCGCTGCTCGCATGCCCATCCGACGCTGGCCGAAGCGCTGAAAGAGGCCGCGCTTGCGGTCGATCGCCGGGCGATTCACGCGTGAGCCGCGTGCGGCGAACCAGGTAGGGCAGGTCGCGGCCGTTTGCGACCTGCCGATTGGGTCCGTTTGTGAGATCAGGGGCAGGTCGATCCGCGTGACATGCCCGCGCGATCGACGCATTCCCCGCGCGGATCGACCTGCCCTACCTGCTGCTCGCATGCCCTCCGACGCTGGCGGAAGCGCTGAAAGAGGCCGCACTCGCGGTGGATCGCCGGGCGATTCACGCGTGAGCCGCGTACGGCGAACCAGGTAGGGCAGGTCGCGGCCGTTTGCGACCTGCCGTTGGGGTGCGGTTGTGATATGTGGGGCTGGTCGTTCCGCGTGACATGCCCGCGCGATCGACGCATTCCCCGCGCGGATCGTCCTGCCCTACCTGCTGCCCGCTTGCCCATCCGACGCTG
>JBFXAM010000193.1:0-2629 GCA_050184295.1 Phycisphaerae bacterium
CCATCTCGCCGGCGAACGCGATGAGTACGGCCGGCCGCGGTACCGAGAGCCAACGATCAACGAAGTCGTCGCCGCAATCACACTGGACAACGCGGGCGAGATTGCGTTCCGGCTGGGGTTGTCGCACGGTGTGACACTGGAGCAGGTGCGCGACGCGGTGCGCGAATACCTGGAAGAGCGCGCGCGCGACCACTACGACGCGGGCCAAACGGTCATCGTCGAGGCGCGGCGCGGCCGTGTGCCGGCGCGGGCCGAAGACTGGAATCGCAGCGCGGCGTTGCGCGGCGAATTCCGCAACCGCCGTTCTGCGTTCGAGCATTACTTGACGGGCGTGCGGACGGGCGCCTGCCGCGTGCTGTAGGCGGGCAGGCGCCGAAGATGGAGCGGTCGGCAGGGACGCCGGCCGCGGGTTCCCACGACAACTAAAGGAGTCTGCGGTGTCGGATTTGATTCAACGGGTTGCCAGTCTCGCGGCGCGGGAACGGTCCGCCGTCGCGGTCCGCTATGTCGAAGCGATCGCGACCGATGCGGGCGCGGTCGACGCGGACGAGATTCTGCGGCTGTCACAGCAGCTGGGCCGCTCGCTCGACGAGCTCGCGGAAGATGCGGAGCGGGTCGAGCAGCTCCGCCGGTTGCACGCGAGCGCCTGGACGGCGGAGCAGGTGCGGACGGTGCTCGAAGCCGCGATCAGCCGGTGCCACGCCCTGGAGCGCGAGGTACGCGCCGCACAGATCGCGCTCGAAACGGCGCGCGTGGAGTACCAGCAAGCCGAAGTGGAGCGCCAGCATTCACAGTCCCTGTTGACCGACACAAAACGAGCGCGCAATGATCATCGGCTTTATCTGACGCGTCTATGGGAGGCGCTGCGTGTCGATCCTTCCGCGGCGGCGAACGTGCGCAATCCAGTGCTGCGCGACATCGAAACCCACAACTAAACCCGCCAACCCGGCGGCCGGCGGCGTGCGCGCCGCGGCAAGGAGGCTGACCAGTGTCCACCGTCGTGCAAGGCTTTACCGTCGCGGGCGCCCGCGACGAGTTCTTCCGGGAATACACAAATGCTGAGGTGTTCCCATGGGATCGCTTCGCCCTGCGCGTGCCGAGCACGGCGAAGCGGGAAACGTATCGCGGTTTGGGCGCGCCGCCGGCCATGCGGGAGTTCGGCACGGGCCGGCTGGCGCAAGGGCTGAAGAGTGAATCCTACGACATCGAAAACGAGAAATACGAAGCGACGTTCTCGCTGTCGCGCGAGGAAGTCGAAGACGATCGCGCCGGACACGCGATGTTCAAGCTCCGGGCGTTGGGGTACGCGGCGCGGCGGCATCCGCAGATCCTGCTCGCGAGCTTGCTCGAAACGGGCGCGGCCGCTAATGCGTTGGCGTATGACGGCGCGTCGTACTTTTCGGATGCGCATCCCTACACGGACTTCTCGGGCGCCGCACAGGTGCAGGACAATGATTTGACGGCGACGGCCGCGGCCGCGAAGAAGACGGTCGCGGAGTGCCTGACCGCACTCGACGCTTCGATTTCGGGGCTGCTGAGCCTGCGCGACGATCACGGCGGCGCCGTCCATGACGACGACGCGGGGATCGTCGCGGTCGTGCCGGCGTCGATGCTCTGCGCGATGCGACAGGCCGCGAACGCGTTGATTGTCGCGGGACTCGGCGGCCCGAACGGAATCGGTGTTCTGACGCTTCCGCAGCTCACGCTCGGCACGACGTTCTACACCATGAAGACGACGGGGCAGCGCCGGCCGTTCTTCTTCCAGGAGCGATCGCCGATGGAGTTTTCGTCGAGCGGCGATTCCGACGAAGTCGTCTTCGTGGTCGATCAGGTTCGCTTCGGGGTGCGGTCTCGTTATGCATTGGGATACGGTTACTACCAATGCAGCGTCCGCACGGTGTTCAATAACTGAGGCGGCATTCACCGCCTGCAATAGGGCGCTCGGCGGCGTGGGCTGTCGAGCGCCCGGAACGGCGCCCGCCGGCTGACGCCCGCCGCGGCGCCGCGGCTCCGGTGAGCCGGCCGGACCGATCGGCCGGGGCGGCGACGGACCAGTACAGACACGCAGACCGATCGCCACGGACGGCGTTCGGCGAATACGGGCAAGATGCCGGGGGACGCACCCGGCGGACCATGGAAGGCGGTTGCGATATGTCAGAGCGTGCGGGTTTGCTGGGCGAGTTGTCGCGGCTCGCGGCGCAGGAGCGCGAGCGCGCGGCCGCGGAGTATTCGCGGCTGCTGCTGAACAGGGATTCGCCGGCGCCGGGCGACGCCGAGCGTCTGAAGCGCGCGGCGGCGTTGCTGGGGCGATCGGTCGCGGACGTGGAACGCGACGTTGCGACGCTCGCGCAGATCGAGGCGGACGCCCTGGAGGCGTCGACCATCGCGGATCGTCAGGCGGCGCGGCTCGCTGCCAAACAGGCGGACGCCGATGCCGCGGCGCGTCTTCAGTCTGCCATTCGCGAACACGATGCGGCGGCGAAGGATTGTGAGCGGGTTCGTGGCCGCGTGTACCAGGCGTCGCGCGAGCTGAGGGTCGCCGAGCAGGCGCACGCGCAACGCATCGCTGCGGCGCGGAAGTGGTGGGTGTCGTTGGGCGTCGCTCGCGCCCCGGCGGACATCGAGTTGG